>NZ_CVRR01000034.1 GCF_001406815.1 Roseburia faecis
AAATGTTTATAAACAACAGGCAGATGCTGTTGGATAGATTACTAACAGATTAGATAATAAAGAAATTGACAACTTCCAGTTGATATTTCACATATTTTAGGAAATTTAATAACTGTTATATTTGATTATCAAATTCTTCGCAAACCCTTGAAAATACTAAGTTTGTAGCAAGTGAACTTTCCCTTACTCTTTCCCTTGTGTTACATTTTCCCATTGCTTTTCATGAACCTTAATATGGGAAAAATTAAGGGAAAGAAAATTTCATAACACAATATAACATATAACAATAACGACATGGTGAACTGATTGAAATGTTTTCGATATTTAACTCTGTAACTGATTATCAAAAGAAAATGGAGATAAGATACGATGAGAACAATTTATGCAGAATATAATATAAACCACGATAGTATTGATGTTTACACAAGTGCTGGATATATGCTTCGCATTGATTGCTGGGAAGCTGAAAAAAATTTAAAAACCACATATGGATCAGAATGTGCGCTTACTTCATTGGCTGTGGATGAGCCTTTGGAATATGCAAGATTATATCTTGATGGCAATTTACAGATGTGGGTGGATACAGAAGATTCATTAGAACTTTATTAAGCAAGAAGTGAGATAGTGTTGTAGGGAGTTTCCTGTAGTTAAAGATACCACACCCGATATGATGAACCCACGCTTATACACTACCAGCTATGATAAAAGAAAGGACAGCAATTTGACACTGCTGTCCTTTCTTTTATAAAATTGCAGTACACAGAAAAAAGCTGTAAAATGAAAAATATATTTGTCCTTGTAACAATTCTCGGACATTTGCCTGTTATACTATCTGCAAAAAGAAAAGGAAGTGATAATATGAAGCATATTTTAATTGTCGAAGATGATAATCTTTTGAATAAAACGCTTACTTATAATTTGGAATTGGACGGTTACACAATAACTTCTGTTCTGAATGCAAGGACAGCCGCTGAATCATTAAAAACAAACATTTTTGATTTGGTATTGCTGGATATAAATTTACCAGACGGAAATGGTTATGACCTATGCCGTCTTATCAAGCCAGAGCATCCTGATACAGTAGTTATATTTCTAACTGCCAACGATCAGGAAAGCAATCAGATACGGGGATATGAAGCTGGTGCAGTGGATTATATCACGAAACCTTTTTCGATTAGTGCTTTGCAGCGAAAAATCAAAGCCATGTTCGCTATGTTGGAGCATCACAAACCAGCTAAGGATATTTACGAGGATGGTAGCTTGTTTCTGGATTTTTCGGAACAATTTGCAAGTTTGAACGGGAAACCATTAGCACTTTCTGCGATGGAATATAAAATGTTGAACCTATTTCTTAAAAATCCGAAGCAGGTACTTACTCGCCAACAATTTTTAGAAAAACTGTGGGATGTTGATGAAAAATATGTAGATGAACATACCCTTACTACTTCTATCAGCCGTATTCGCAGTAAGATTGAAGCAGATGGCGACACATATATCAAAACGGTTTATGGTATGGGGTATCAATGGACAGGAGGCGAAAAGAAATGAATCTGAATAACCTTTCTGCTAAGAAAATTTGTAGACTGGTTAGTGCTGGCATGGTTTTCTCTATGCTGGTAATTACCGGTATTTTCGGCGGTATAATGCAGGATATACGAATTTTTATAGTGGGTGGAACATTGACACTCTGTGCGTTTTTCTGGATTTGGCTATTGGTGCTGATTTTTGGAAAACGCCTTTCTCATTTTACTTCTAATTTGTGCCGGACGCTGGACAACATGATTGATGGAAACGAGGAATTACAAAAGTCAAATGATAGTGAAACTCTTTTTGCCCGTATCAACCACCGCTTAATTCGGTTGTATGAGATTATGCAGAAAAACCGGCACAAGGTAGACATGGAACGACAGGAGCTTCAAATGCTGATTTCTGATATTTCACATCAAGTTAAAACGCCTGTCAGCAATTTGCAAATGGTAACGGACACACTTTTAACAAAGCCTGTTTCAGAAGAAGAACGGATGGACTTTTTACAAGGCATACGTAGTCAGACTGATAAACTGGATTTTCTGTTCCAAGCACTGGTTAAAACGTCCCGGTTGGAAACCGGAGCAATACGATTAGAAAAGAAAGACAGCAGCTTATTCCATACGCTTGCACAAGCCATGAGCAGTATTGTATATGCCGCAGAGAAAAAAGAAATTGCTGTATCCGTGGATTGCCCGGAAAATTTGATAATCTCCCATGACAGCAAGTGGACAAGCGAAGCCCTTTTCAATCTGCTGGACAATGCAGTAAAATACACTCCGTCAGGTGGAAAGATTTCTGTATCAGTGGTTCAGTGGGAAATGTACGTAGAGGTCAAAGTGACCGACACCGGCAAGGGCATTTCAGAAAGCAATCAGGCTGCCATCTTCCGGCGCTTCTATCGTGAGGAAGAAGTACACGATCAACAGGGTGTGGGAATAGGTTTGTATTTGGCTCGTGAGATTGTAACAAGGCAAGGGGGCTATATCAAGGTTGTTTCAGAGCTGAGGCAAGGCTCAGAATTTTCTATTATGCTTCCTGTAAGGTAAGATATAACCACTTTTTTTGAAATGTCCGAGCGTTGTAACATTTCACTCTGATTTTCGATAAAAATTTTTTCTATCTCGGACATTTGTGTAACATTTGTGGTTTACAATGGCTTTATCAACAGATAGAAAGCCTTGAAAGGAGCATTTGAATATGAGCATTTTACAAACAATCGACTTAAAGAAGTATTACGGCACAGAACCAAATATTACTCGTGCCCTTAATGGTGTAAATTTTACTGTGGAACAGGGAGAATTTGTTGCCGTAGTTGGAACTTCCGGCAGCGGTAAGTCTACATTGCTTCACATGATGGGAGGACTTGATACCCCCACTTCCGGCAGCGTGATTGTACGGGGAGAAGAACTCGCAAAAAAGAATGATGATGAATTGACAATTTTCCGCCGGCGTAACATCGGATTTATCTTCCAAAATTATAATCTGGTTCCGATTTTGAATGTATATGAAAATATCGTCCTGCCTGTGGAACTGGATGGCGATACAGTAGACCAGAAATTTATGGACGAAGTTGTGTATATGTTGGCTTTAGAAGATAAACTGGAAAATATGCCGAACAATCTTTCAGGCGGTCAACAGCAACGTGTAGCGATTGCACGAGCTTTAATTACGAAGCCTGCGATTATCCTTGCTGATGAACCGACCGGAAATCTTGATAGCAAGACCAGTGCAGATGTGTTAGGGCTTTTGAAGCATACCAGCGGAGAATTTAATCAGACCATTGTAATGATTACTCACAACAACGAGATCGCTCAACTCGCAGACCGCATTGTACGGATTGAAGATGGTAAAATTGTTGGCTAAAGGAGGTGGGAATTATGAATTATCCTTTTGAAAATGATACCAGTGCAGTAATTAAAAAATTAGCACGAAAAAGTGTGCGTTTTGATAAGAAGAAAAACTTATTTTGCCTTTCGGCAATTATTGTAGCCGTTGCTATGATAATGATGTCGTTGCTCACAGTGCAAAATATCATTTATCAAAATCAGAAAGAAATCGAAGGATTACATCAAGGGATTTTCTTTGACATTACGCAGGACAGTAAAGAAAAGTTGTTAGCAAACGAAGAAGTAAAAAGTGTAGGACTTTCCTGTAATATCAAAACAGTGAAAGAAAATTCTAAAGAACTGTCTCTGATTTATTATGATGATGACATGCTTAGTTTGATTCCTGCCTTTGACGGAAAATATCCAGAGAAAGCAAGTGAAATTGCTGTTACAGATGCCTTTTTTGCCAGTGAAAATAAGTCTCCGGAAATCAACGCCATAGTTCAGTTGAATCTGGATGGTACTTTGAAGAATTATACTATTGTTGGTATTTATCATGATAAAACTTCTACCGCTTATCCTGTTTTTGTTTCACTTGAAAAATGCCGGGAATTACGTGGAAATAACCTGCTTAATGGATATGTTTGGCTTGAAAATGCAGATACCCTTACAAAAGACGAAGCAACAGAAATATTATCTCAAATTTCAGAGGAGACTGGACTGAATAATTGGACAGTCAGCAGTTACTATGATTATGTAAATACAACTTTGTCCTTCAGTAATTATGCGGTATATGGTGTAGTTGCTGCCATTTTGTTTTTAGCTGCCGCACTTGTAATTTACAGCATTTTCTATATTTCGGTTGGACAAAAAGTTGCTGAGTTCGGACAGCTTCGGACAATAGGGGCAAGTAAAAAGCAAATTTATAAAATAGTTCTTAAACAGGGTTATATGCTTGCAGTTCCGGGGATTTTAATTGGTAGTATCATGGGAACGATCATCAGCTATTGTCTGCAATCAAAAGGCTGGTCAGTATTTGCATTTATTGTTTCTCTATGTGGCGCATGCCTTTTTGGAATACTGCTTGTTTATATTAGTGTTCGTAAACCAGCAAAAATTGCAGCGAATACTTCTCCAATTTCCGCCCTGAAAAATCCAGTGGGAATTGTAAATTACCGCACTCACAAAAGACATCGTATTACGCCTGTATATTTAGCGAAAATCAGCTTTTCCAGAAACAGAAAAAAATCTCTATTGACCATTTTATCATTGGGACTGTGCGGAGTTATATTTTTCCTTGCAGCAAGTTATCAGAGTTCTTTTAATGCCGAGAGTATGGCTCGTTATTGGGATATGAAGTACGGAGATTTCAAAATCAGCATTGATTTAGAAAACGAAAGTGAAAATTTGGATGCTCTCTTGCAGAAAGAATATTTTTCTGATTATGTAAAGCGTGTTGGAGATATAGAGGGAGTTAGCAATATATTTACTTATGCTACCGTACCAGTTGATTTCTCAACAGACAATGATATTTCAGATAGCACCTTGATGCTCGGCTATAATGAAAAGGATTTGGCGTCGCTAAATGCAGCGGTTTTGTCTGGAAATATTACTGATGATACAGAATTAGTTGTAAGTGATCCCGAACGTATTTATGATGTTTACCATTGGAAACCTCAAATTGGGGATACTGTGACCTTTAATTTCAAAAATCATAGTGGTAAAACAATAACAAAAGCATTCAAAATTGGTGCAATCACTTCCAGCAATGATGGAATGGGTGGCTATATTTTCAGAATGCCGGAAAATATGCTCAAAGAACTTGCAGGTTATGACTGTACATACGCAATCGAAATACAAGCAGAAGCTGAATATCAGGAGATAATCGAGCAAGAACTCAAATTACTCGTTTCTGACAATAGGGATGTTCGCTTACAAACCCTTCAAGATTTTATTGTAGAACACCAATCAGACAATCGTGCAGGTTTTACATTAGCTTATGCGATTGCAGCCATCTTGTGGATATTTGCGGTCATCAATCAAATCAATCTTACTGTGACAAATCTTTTATCACAGAAACAGGAAATGGGCACACTAAAATCTATTGGTATGACAAATAAGCAGTTGAAGCAAGCATTTATGATGGAAGGTCTTTTTACTACTTTGATTGCATTGCTTATAACTGCTGTTGTTGGAATCCCCGGCGGATATGCAATCGGTATATTTTTGAAAAATGCAGGCATGTCTACGGGATTTGTATTTCCGGTTGTTGCTTTTACTCTTTTTGCTGTTGCTATGTTTATGCTTGAAAGTTTGATGACAATATTGCTTATTCATTCATGGAAGAAGCAATCTGTTATTGCAATAATGCGAAATTGATGATAGAAAGCTTTTCATATCTCGGTCAGCTCCACAATTACATTACTCTGCTGATACAGCCAGTCCGTAAATTCTTTCGGGCTGGCTGTTCCTGTTTTTACAGCCTTTTTTCTCTGTAATACTTCTTTTCATACAGTAAATTTTCACTAGGCTGGTATGGAGTAATTTTACTGTCTATACAGTAAGTTGAAAATACTAATATGGTCTTTTTTCTAACCAAACTTTAAGATAACATCTAATTCCAACATATGCGCCCTGCGAAAGTACGAAAAGCAATAGAAGATTTACTGACAGTACTTTTTTGATTGATTCTCCAAAATAAATGACAATAGCAACACTTGTCAGTATCATTAGTAGAGTAATAACATCCCAACAGTTTTTCTTATATAATTCTATAACCTTTATTTCTATCAGTATCGCCAGCATCCCTGTTCCTGCCATACATATTCCTACAATCAATATTAGCAATAACCAATATACCATTCCGGCTATAAAAGCATTTGGAATTTTTGTACTAATCTGTGCCGCAGAATGCCCGGCATCAATCGTCCATCCGACAAAGGTTTGTATGAATGATGCTAAATCATTGAAGAATGATTTACAATCGACAAGGAACATATCTGACTGTACTGCCTGAAAAAGAGTGGTTGTCAGCGAATACCATGCAAGAAGGAACAAGGTTGTTTGGAACATTACCGTT
>NZ_CVRR01000035.1 GCF_001406815.1 Roseburia faecis
TCCTCTTTTCTCAATTTCGCACCGTTAGTCATTAACCTGAGCAGGCACTTGTCTTAAGTTGACATTAGGTTGACCACATTGGAGTCAGACCCCTTTTACTGCAATGCCATTTAGCTTCTCTAGCTTAACAGCACTTTTTTTAAAATTATTATAACACTGACAACACACAGCTTTTCGTATTTTGTTCTATTTTTGGGCTGGCACTTATTTAACATTTATGTAACATATTTTATGTTTCTTTTTGCATTTTTCTATTGACATGCTATGAACCATTATCCGTCAAATGTAAAAGAAAAATTGAATTCTATCATCTTATCCATGGCTGAACATCATTGGCTCTTTTCCAAAAATCCTGGCCACGATTTTACACGCCAGCATCTTGGGAAACTACTACGGACAAATTCAAAGGCCATTGTATTCTCGCCTGCGATGGGTGCCACGTTGTCTATGCTACCAATTCTGATATTATCGAGGACTATAATAAGCCTCGGATTATCGACTATAAAGGTTACAACCACATGCACTTAAATGGTTTTGTTGATGTTATCAGCAAAGCCTTCCCCAAAAAGCATTCTTTCTTATTATGCATCTGAGCTTCCGGATGATCTTGAAGAATTCGACGTTACGATAAAGCGCTTTTTTACGGATAAAGCCACAAATATTATGAAAAGCCAGTCAGATGTTTACCGCTACATCAATCCCAGTAAAAATACCCCTCATTTTTATGAGCTTCTCAGGAAAAAACACAGTCATCTTTATTTCTTGCAGTTTCGCGTTGTTAAGATCAAAACCACTGAGAATACACAGGAAATCTATTCCCGCCTGATTCTGTACAATTTCAGCATCTTTATCGCAAACGAAGCGGCAGAAGAAAACCAGAAAAAGAAACGGGATGGCAACAACAAGTATCTCTATGAACTTGACTTTTCTTCAGCATTAAAAACAGCCAGAAAGTTCTTCATGCGCAGGGATTCCGGCAGGCACATCGATATTATCCAGCTGATGATGAAATATGTCCACACAGTGAAAGACAGGTTCCGGCAGTTTCAACGGCCTCTCCGTGGAATCAGCGCAATTCATTTTGGATATCGGTAAGTTCTGCAACTGAATATCCTTCTTTTCGGCAGATGGACAGCATCTGTCTTTTTGGCATACCTGTTTTTGGCTTTTTGAGTTCAAAATACCGGATATTTGACAACAACTGAGCTATCGAACAAAACTTCGAACAACTGGCTTAATGGCATTGCCTCTTGCCACCCCACCATATCAGTTCATTATAAAAATCTTAGATTTTTGTCTTGACAACTGAGCCACTATAGCCCCCTGTTTCATAGCTTTTTTTGTTCCATAAGAACATTATTAATAACCTGTAAAGTTAATCTAATTATTCCGTCATCAATACGTTTTCCTAAATTTCTATATTCTTCCAAATCGTTTTTCATTCTCGCATGACCAATTTCATTTCTCCGATACGTCAGTATATCCACTGTTTTTTCTTTATTATTTTTATTAACTTTAAAAAATATTAAATCATCTCCATACTGTTCTTTATGTTCCTCCAGATAAGAAATCACATGGTATTGCTTTGCTCTTTCGTCTGAAGGATGATGTATTTGCCATAACATTTCCATTAGATAATCGTATAAACTCATAAATGATACAACTTTGTTTTCATTGTGCAACATAGCATAGATAATTTGCCATTCCACCTCTGCATTTTTTGTAAAATTATCTTCAACGATGTTTTTGTATACATCTCTAGTCTTTAGCATTAATCTAGCAGGGGACGGAGGATTTGCTATGAATATTCTATTTTCACTTCTCCCGTTGTCTTCCCCCATAATATCTGTCAAAACTAGTTCCGGACATTGAAAATGTCCCTTGATCTTCAATAAAATATTTACAAAAATTTCTGTCACCGCTTTTTCAATCGGCTCTTGATTATTACGGTATAATATATTCTCTTTCAAAATAATTTCTAATATTTTAAAGTCATTTGTCAACCGAATTCTAGATATATATTGACTTTCCAATACCATCCACATATCTTCATCTAAAATAATTCCATCAAATCCTCTTAATTCATATTTTAATGATGTCATGATATTACCTCAAAAAATTATCGCATTATTTATGTCTAGTATTTTCAAAAAAATATTTTTTATACATGACCACATATCAAATTGATGCCCCTCTAGACCTAACACAAGTCAAATTTCTCTTTCTGCTTTTCCATCCATTTCTATTCATTTATTTTAACTAACTTACTCAATGCCATTCCTTTGAACCAGTAGCTATTTTGAACCGCTTTTTTCATCTCCTTTAATTTTATCTACATATGATTTATACCTTTTTCCTTGAACATATTTTCCAATATCGAGTAACAAACTTAACACTCCAGAAAAAATAATCATTCCTATAGCTGCTTGTATAAAAATGGATAGCTTATTTCCAAAAGTTAATATCAATACACCAAATATAAGTGCCATTGTCCAAATCACATCAATCACTACTATCTCTCCTTCACAATGTTGTTTCAACACATTTATCATCAAAAAACAACCTATCAACCCCATAATAATTAAGATCATCCCAGGGCTCGTATAAATAATACCTTTTTGTACTTCCTTGACATCTCTTATGTTTATTCCATTTGCTTGAAATATACCAATCCAGGAAAAAATAATTGCAAATGACAAGCATACCGTAATTATTCCCTTTGCCGGCTCCCCAATCACTTCTTTTTTTGCTCTCTCCCAGTCATCTTTCAGTAAAAGAGATAAAAACAGAATTAATTTATCTTTCTGTTTCTCATATTCTTTCACTCGGCAATTTTCAATTATTTCGATCTGTTTCCAAATATGCGAATCTTTTCCAACATCTTCTGTTAATTTTCCATATGTATTAATCCGGGTTTTGAGTTTTGTTAAAACCCGCTTCTTTTTTGAAAAGGGGCATACCTCCAACTCATCCACAATTTTTCGTATATCAGCTCTCCATTCTTTTCTTTCTTGCGTAATGTAACTCAACTTAGATGTCTTATGAAATGTGAAATATGAAACAATTACACCAATTATTGTAGCAACTGCTGATAACTCCATTACAATTTGAAAATCCATACATAATCCTCCCTGCAAAAAATTATATTATTTTTCCCCACATAAAACCCGAAGCACCTTCGCCTTCATCAACACATACTTAGCCGTCCCAAAAGCTCCCGCCAAGTCAAATAAAGTATTCCCTGCCACAATCACAAGTGGATTTGTGCAAGCCAACACCTGCACCAAAACTGTCCGCGACACTCCCAGAAAATAACCATCCAACAGATATAATTGCAACGAATACTTTCCTATATCTGCCAAGACCAATCCCGGCCTTATGTTACAAATTTTTATAGCAAACACTACGCAAACAAAAATTCCAATAACACTGACACACAGTTGCGGAATAAAAGTAACCTTGCATATATACCATGCCACAAATACCATCCCCAAAGCCAAGCATCCTATTATAAGAACGCCTGTATTATCCAAAATCTTCTTCCATTCAGGAAAAATTTCAAAATAGATTTGAATCAAAAAACCAGCATAGAAAAAGATAAAATATTTGCACAGAGAATCCACCTTGAAAATATCAGATGACACAGGCAACATATTAAGAGCAATCGCTCCAATCCCAACAATCACCTGCAGCCATATACGCTTTCGCACCCATCCCTGGAACAATCCCCACAAAATGCACATAAGAAATAATACATATAAAAACCAATATTCCCCACCATGTAATACTATCTTGATCAGACTCTCTCTGATCCCACATGGTCGGTTCACCAATTTTGAAAAAGCCAGTCGACAGCACATATCCATCAAATTAAATGCTGTATAAGGAATAAGCAATCTTTGTATTTTCTTCTGTACCATATCTCCATATGTATTTTTCTGATGAAAGCAAAATCCTGCAACAACAAAGAAAAGCGGCATGTGCACAGTGCTGATAAATGCTACCAGTCCTCTGCACCATGCCACATTTTCTAAATTAATCGGATATACGATCACAGCATGTCCCAGAAAAACCATTATAATTGCAATGCCTCTTAGAATATCAATTTCTCTGTAATGCTTCATATCCTAAACTTTTACCCCAATTCTTTCTCACACAATCCTAGTGCCGATGCAATAACAGCATCCATATCATAATACTTGTACTCACCCAGACGTCCGCCAAAAATCACGTTCTTCTCGTCTTCTGCAAGTTTCTTATATTCCTGATAAAGCTTGCCATTTTTCTCATCATTGACCGGATAATACGGCTCATCCCCTACTTTCCATTCGGAACTGTACTCCCGGCTGATGACAGTCTTAGGAATGTCATTTCCTTCATCATCCTTACCAAACTCAAACCACTTGTGCTCAATAATTCTGGTCCACGGGGTTTCACGATCCGTATAGTTGACCGCAGCATTTCCCTGAAAATTCGGAGTATCCAGCACTTCGGTATCAAAACGGACGGAACGGTACTCCAGAGCCCCAAGTTTATAATCAAAATATGCATCAATAGCACCCGTATATACCACTTTCTCTGCCAGCTTATCCAGTTCATCCTTATTTTCAAGATAATCTGTATTCAGGCGAACTTCAATCCCATCAAGCATATTTGCAACCATCTTTGTATATCCGCCAACCGGAATTCCCTGATACAGTGCATTAAAATAATTGTTATCAAATGTCAGCCGAACCGGAAGCCGCTTGATGATAAAGGAAGGAAGATCTTTGCAATCGCGTCCCCACTGTTTCTCGGTATATCCCTTGATCAGTTTTTCATAGATATCTTTGCCAACCAGAGAAATTGCCTGTTCCTCCAGATTCTGTGGCTCTGTGATACCGGCTTCTTTCCGTTGCTCCTCAATCTTTGCAGCTGCTTCCTGTGGCGTAATCACATTCCACATCTTGTTAAACGTATACATGTTAAATGGCAGAGAGTACAGTTCTCCCTTGTAATTTGCCACCGGCGAATTTGTAAAACGGTTGAACTCCGCAAACTTTGTCACATACTCCCATACTTCTTTGTTGTTTGTATGGAAAATATGTGCCCCATACTTATGTACATGAATTTTCTCTATGTCCTCCGTATACACATTTCCCGCAATATTCGGTCGCTTGTCAATGACAAGAACCTTCTTTCCTGCATCTGTTGCCTGTCTTGCAAAGACAGATCCAAATAAACCAGCTCCAACAATTAAATAGTCGTACATTTTCCTTAGTTCCTTTCCAAATATTTTTTATCGCTCTCCAATGCAATCCTTTTTTCACTCATTAATCCATCACTTCTCCGCCTGCACACGCGCATTGCCGGTAACCGCAGCCTTGTCCTCAACCTTCACATTCTTCAAAAGCTGTGGGTACATCTGCCTCCCCCAGCACAGCGTGCCGAGGCTCTGCTTCTTCTCCAGGATCACCTCCATCAGCATCAATGCCGTAAGGATTCCATCTCCGGTCGTCGCATGCTTACTAAAAGTGATATGTCCGGACTGCTCTCCGCCGAGCACATATCCGTTAGCAACCATCGCCTCATTGACATACTTATCGCCAACCGTGGTCACACATACCTCGATGCCCTCGCGCTTCATTGCTTTGAACAGTCCCATGTTGGACATGATCGTGGCAACCACCGTATTATTCTGCTGACGGCCACATTCCTTCAGATACTTCCCACAGACATACAGGATATAATCCCCGTGCACTTCCATACCGTTCTCATCCACGGCAATACACCGGTCCACATCCCATATTGATGTCGGTACCGTCCGGCTCATGCCAACCACATATGTTTTGGTACCAAATGCATCAAACACACTCTTTGCAATATTAAACGTACTTCCGTTGGAATAATCCATCCCACGCGCATCCCATCGTAAGATCGGTAGACAGGGAAATCACGGACTACATATGCCACACTTGGCGTAGTGGTAATATACAGCAAAAATGCATCTGCTCCGGATTCCGTAATATCGGCAAACAGTACCCCATTAAAAAAGTTTATATTTTTTTAATGGGGTCAGACCCCAATGTGGTCAACTTAAGCCCCAAAGCCTTGATTTTTCAAGGCTATAGGGCTTTATTTTTTTTTAAAAA
>NZ_CVRR01000036.1 GCF_001406815.1 Roseburia faecis
ACAATCATCCGTAGCACGGATCGAATCCTGCAAAACAACCCCGAATCTCGGAACACTGCTTAATATTTTTCAGCATCTCGGTCTGCAGCTTACAGTAAGTCCTACAAAACCTACCATTTAAAATCAAGGAGAATCTCTGCAAAGAGGTTCTCCTTATCACATTTCTTCAATTCACGTAAAAAGCCCGTCCAGAATAGATTGATTTATCTAATCTGAACGGACTCTTTTAAAATTCTGAAGTGTTCCCTGCGGGAATCGAACCCACAATTACAGCTTAGGAGTTCAAGCCCCCGTTGGAAACCTATATTATTTTGAGTTAAGATAAGTCAATGAAATCATTGATTTTTCTACCCTTCCTGTAAATCCATGTCAAAATAAGAAAACTGAAAATCATCTAAGTTAAGCACCTCTCGCTGACAAATGAGTGACATTGTCACCCTGAGGGTTCAACCATTCCGTTCCTACGAATTCATATTTATGGCTACCATTCTCATTTAGCAATGCAGTAATGATAACACTGTTTTCTTATTAGATTACTTACATTATAACGTGTACGAGGTCGGATGTCGATTGTTTTTTGACCATTATTTACTTCTATTTGCTTTAACTTAAAAAGCCGTAAGCTAATGCTCCCAGCTTTACATTTTTTTATTCCATCAGTTTTACAAACTTGAATTTGTCTCTATCAGAGTCCGTAATGAATTACCCACTTGTTATTGCTTAATGCATTTTCTAACAGCTTTTTCAGTTCGGATAGTTCAGAATTATCTGCAATGACATCAATAAATGCCTTTAGCGAACAAGGTGGAACAAGTGTAACACCACAGTATGCAAGCCCTTTGCCTTTGACGGAAAGTGTATGCCAATAGAAGTCAATGGATGTAAGCCTTTCGACAACGCCTTCCAAATAGGCGTCATCAACAGAAATACAGGCATATTTCCACGGCTCATACTCGTCATATCGCTTGCCCTGCTGAGGAGCATCCATCATAATTCCAAACTCGTGTTTTGCCATGTAGATCACCTCCACAAATATCGATTGAGATTTCACCTGTTTTATTAGGGAATTTAATAACTGTTATATTTTGTTATTAAATTCTCTGCAAACCCTTGAAAACACTGGATTTATCGCAGGTGAGCTTTCCCTTATTGTTTCCCTTGTGTTATATCGTCCCGTCAGTGTTTACGAACTCTGATAAGGGCAAATACAAGGGCAAGAAAAATCTATAAAACAGTATAACACAAAATAAAAGTGACATGGTGAACTGATTGAAATGCTTCTGATTTTTGTAACAAATGACTGATTGAATGATAAGGAGATTCTATACGATGAGAACAATATTTGCAGAATACAATCCACACAGAAACAGCATTGATATTTATACTTCTGCTGGTTATATGCTCCGCATTGACTGTTGGGAAACCGAAAAGGATTTAAAAACCACACCCGGATCAGACTGTGCATTGAACGCACTTGCCATTGATAAACCGCTTGAATATGCAAAATTATATCTTGATGGAACAATGCAGATATGGGTAGATGCAGAAGATTCATTAGAACTATGGTGATTTTTTCAACAGCACTAAGGTTACTTTTTCCCAATCTCATTTATTGAGAATCGTCTTTTTACCGTGCATATATATTCAATATCTTTTTATCTATTATAATGAAATCAAGGGCTGGTCTAATGCCAGCCCTACAAAAATGAAAATTCACATAGAAAATAAATTTACAATTTTTCCGATATAAACCTGTTATCAACAAATACAAACATAATTTATATTATCGTATCTATTGATATGATATGTATTTCAAAGAGTTACCAGAAGTTTTTGAAAACTTTTCCCTTGTGATATTATCTAAAGCTCCTAATTTTATACTTTTCCCATGATGGAGCAGCTTATTTGACCGTATCTCTAGCACCAAAGATGTTGTATTCTATACTGATACATCAATAGAATTGCGAACTAACCTATTACCATTTTTGACAAGCGTAGATTCCACTGATTCTCTTGTAACGTTATCAAGAATGCTTGTATCAAACTTTTGTCCCGGTTTCCAATTTGGATTAGCCGATTTCACTGCTGCATACATAGCAGCTCTATACTGTCCTTCGTATTGCTCTAAAGTCCATGTACCACTTAAACGTTTGTCTTTACTTACGCTTAACTGATAATCCTTAAAAATATCTGAACGCTTAGTTGTATCACCATTTGAAAGACCATTTTCCTGAATAAATTCCTTCTTCACATTATCAAACATCTTTTGACGATATTCCTCAGATACACTTGTGAGTTGCTGCCACGATGTACCTTTGCTGGTAACATCCATTCCTGCTACTCCATTTGCATTCAGCAAATCACCTTCTGAATCAAATTGCTTCATCAGATTCTTAATAATGGTATCTCTTCCACCGAATGTTTCATATATCATTCTTTCTTCTGGTGACATCATGGCTTCATTTTGCATAATACCAGATAACCAGCCTTTTTCTTTCAAAGCCTTATATTGTTTGCTATTTGTATTGATGCCATTATACGTGTTACCTAATCCGCTGATATTCATTGCCATATAAAAACCTCCTTGTAAATAAATTCAAAATCCGTTTAGAATTAACTCAATGTTATATGGTATATATCGTCATAAATCTCCAAGAAATAAATTTCACCGTTAAGTGCCCTCACAATTATACAGGTAACTCACAATCCTTTAGCCAAAATCGCAGTTCCATAACAGTCACAGCAATTTTATATTTTACTTCGATTTCAACTTTTTCTGGCGGATTGGCTAAAAGCCTGTCAATATCCTGTTCCTCAACATCAGCCATTTTTGCTATCGTTAGCTTGGATATGCCATGATAGGAAACAAGCACTTCCAAAAAACCGCTTAATTGCTTATCCTTATCTTCAATCGCTCCAAAATACAGAAATCCTACTTCTATTTAAAATTCTGAATTATGAACTCAATTCCGTTACCAGTGAAGAATATCTTTTTGTCCGGTTCTTTATATCCTCCTCACTGACACCATAATAACAATATAAATCTCTGGCTATTTTCTTAAACCTTTTTATGACCGACTTATTTCCAGAGTAAGATATTCCAAATATATTCCAAGTATAATCTACCTCTATTTCCATTAAATCCTCACCAATTTTTATTTCATATAAATGAAAATCCATGGGAATTACATTATCAGGCATTTGGTCAATCAATTTATTTCTAATTTCCATTTCATTCAAAAAATTTTTAACAGATTCTTCATTATTAAAATCTGGTTTTGGAATATCCTTCCTTTGACCCAAAAGTTCTGGTTTATGCTGCATAATCAAACTAGCTTTTAGATTTTTCTGTCGTTCTATCCAATTTGTTGCGGCAGGATTGATTTCCACTAAATCATAATGATCCTTTGCGTATTGCACCACTTCCGCAAGGGTATGCGGGTTGACCGCTATTCTCTTTTCTATCCTTTTTCGTCTGGATTGATAGATAGCATTTCGGATTCTAATCTTTAGAGATTGCTTTTGAGCTTCTCCAAATATAAAAACACTTGTGGGACCATCTTCACCATTTATTATGGAAACTTGATTGATACTTTTATTTTTCATAAGTGCCCTCTACTCACAAATCCCGATTATATCGGTGATTCACAATCTTTTAGCCAAAATCGCAATTCCATAACCGTCACAGCAATTTTATATTTTACTTCGATTTCATCTTTTTCTGGTGGATTGGCTAAAAGCCTGTCAATATCATTTTCCTCAACACCAGCCATTTTTGCTATCGTTAGCTTGGATATGCCATGATAGGAAACAAGCACTTCCAAAAAACCGCTTAATTGCCTATCCTTATCTTCAATCGCTCCAAAATACAGAAATCCTGCTTTACTAAGTATTTTAAGACGCAATGCAGGATCATCTGGCAAACATTCCACATTGCCCATTACTACTCCATCTATTGTTTCTTCAGTTATTTCTAAATATTTTGAAAGAGTATTTTTATTAAAACGATACTCCTCAATTAAAGAAGTCAACATTTCTGAAATATATTTTTTTTATCATATTTGTGCCTTAATCTCCACTTGTATCATTTACAATATTGCTTGTAACAAGTGTCCCTATGTGAAAGGCACACTCTACACTTTATTGTTGTTATCTTCCATTTTCCGAGCAATTATAACTTTTCCAATCTACGTTTATCAAATGCTCCAAAATTTAGATGCCAGCTCCCGATTTATGATAGATGAGAGAAAATTAGGATTATTATTCTGGAACACTTTCAGACTTTCAAAAAAAGCCGCTTTATTCTCTGTCTTTATATCTGAAAAAGTTGCATCCAGCTTCTGATCTTTTACATTTTTCTCCACATATTCCTCCGACTGCTTTTCGTAATTATCAACCATCGAAGGATTCTTTTTCACTGCCCCTTCATACCAATTTGTAAGGTATTTTAATGCATTAAGCTGTCTGTCCTCATTGCTGCTTTCTTTACTAATCTTCTGATATTCCGTGTATGCACTGCCGTCCATCGTCCTCATCATATCAAGCGCATTTGTAGTCTTTACAAGATTGCTGCCATGTCCAAGATATGTACCTTTCCCTACTCCATAGTCCATATTTCCGTTATTGTCAGCTTTTCCTGCGCTCGCAAGCTTTGCGATAGACTCCATTGCTTCCAAAAATGATTTTCTGCTATCTTCCGGGATAAAATTCTCTGCCGCATATTCCGCTTTTTTCATACCAAGTGAAATATTTGCCTGCCGTTCTTCCTCTGTCATAGAGCCAGTATTTCCGACAAGGAAATTCTGACGGATGATATCATACACAAATCCCTGTTCCTCTTTGCTGCAGTTCTCTACCGCAGATGCAACCGCCTTGTCTGCACCATACATTCCGGAATATGCCGGAAGTTCTAGTGAGTTATCATCCTGCGTAATTTCTTTTTGGAACGCTGCATTTCTCGCCTCCATTGATTCCCGCTGCTCCTGTGTTACATTGGCATCCACTATACCTTTCTTGTTTTCCACAAGTGCAGCCATTCCATCTCCCGAAAATTCAACAATAACCGCATCTCCATACTGCGAACCGATGTCCTTCATCGCCTGCAGGGTTTCTTCCCTTGACATCTTGTCCATAATCTTATTGCCATGTTCATCTGTAGTGTTAAATTCATACTTTACAAGGGTGTCTTTCTTATATGTACCATTCCCATATGAGGGAATATTCGTTGTTCCTCTGTAAAACTGACTGTAATCAATATTCATAATATACACTCTCCTCTACTTTATTTTTTCTTAGGTATTTATGAAATACCAAAAGTCTCATAAATACAATATTTTTACCACATAAAACATACTATATTTTTATAGTTTCATACTTGTATATATATCTTATGCAAACATATAATATCTGCCTAAATCATCAACTTTATATACATTATTTCCGGTATATGATCTAAAGTGATCGTAATATCCTTATTATAGGTATCCTTCGCGAAACTTAATGCCCGGTACTCTGTAATATTGAATTCGTAATAGTCCAC
>NZ_CVRR01000037.1 GCF_001406815.1 Roseburia faecis
ATCTATTCTATGATAGAAACGGCAAAAGCCAATGAACTTGATCCACTTAAATATCTGAGCTTCCTTCTGGAGCATCGTCCTGATGCTGAAATGTCAGACGAGGAATTGGAACAATTTGCCCCGTGGAGTAAATTGGCTCAGGAAACTTGTAAATAAAATGTAGTGAAATACTCGCATGTCTGGCATCCTAGCGCGGGGTGTCAGATTTCATTTATAGGATACGCCCTAAAACTATGCGCTTACTATCCATATAAGCTTCTTGCCATCCAGCAATTTTACTTCTGAATATTTTCCAATCCTTTTCTGAAAATTTGTTCATGCTTATTATCTCCTACATTACATCCACTTCTACACTTTAATATACCTTCTTCTTTTTGTAGTTCCAATACAAGCTAATAACTCCATATTTACCAATTCATTTAATAACTGCCTTGTCCTAGGACCTTTTAAACCTATTTTTTCTGCTACCTGCTCTGTACTATATTCAACCCCAGCATCCATATAGGTTAAAATCTGCCTCTGCCTTTCTGATAAATCTATTACTTTCATTTTTTTTGAATCCGCTGATTTTTCTGCTGAATCTGCTGATTTTTCTGCTGATTCATCATCAGATTCCTTTTCCATCTTCATCATAAGTGTAACCTGATCAAGATTTGTGTCTTCAATCAATTCCGGTTTTATCCATCCTTCCGACTTCCACACATCAAGAATCGTTGGAAATCCCGAACCCGCATTATCACCAAATCCAACCAGTCTAAGCATAGTCTGCATATGTGGATTTCTTGATTTTGAATTACCGCCTCGGTAAATATCTTCAAGTGGAAGTTTCAGAATTCCTGGGTTTGTAAATTCAAATGCATCTGACTTTTCCTGTATTTTCTGTTATCTCATAGTTTACAAATGCTGATTGAAGCACCTCCTGTAATCGCTTACTCTGTGCATTATTTAAGTATGGTAACATTCCTTGAATAATGTCCGTAATTAAATTTTGTTTCATAGTCATTCTTCTTTGAAATTATTTTGGAGAACGACTAGCAACGGCAGTTCTTTTATTGCTCCTGCCGTTGGTAGGAGTAAATATCTACAAATTCTCAGCTTTGTATATCACATAGCCTTCATAATAATAGCTATAATCTATACCTTTCATATAAACTTCTCTATCATTAACTTTATCTGTCAAAGCCTGTTTTAAAATATATTTTATTTCAATATCTCTAATTGGACTTCTTTCCATTGCTAACAGATAATCTTCCTTATCTACAAGACTCCAATCAATAACTTTGTTCAACTCTTTCTTCAGAATCAAATCAAGCCATATCCTGGTGCTTCTCCCATTACCCTCTCGAAAAGGATGCGCTATATTCATCTCAACATATTTTTCAACAATTTCATCAAATGTTGATTGTGGCATCTTCTCAATATTCTCGATTGCAGCCTGTAAATACATCACCGGAGCAAATCGGAAGTTGCCTTTAGCAATATTTACATTTCTCACTTTTCCCGCAAAATCATATATCTCACCAAATAAATATTTGTGAATTGCCGCAAGTATCTCAAAAGATCCTGCTTTATATTTATTCAAATATCCATTTTCAAACAACTCCACTGCTTTTTTCTTACTTATCTTTTCTTCCATCCTTGCTAGTTCTGTGGAGTCTGTGATATTAAGCTTATTTTCTAAAACCATATTTTTCCTTTCATCAGTGTTAAGCATTGACTAATAAACACATTATACTCCACACACATCAAAACAACAATTTATTCTCTGCCTTTTTCCGCCCCGCCAGATATCTGTGCCGGTATTTCAGCTCTGCATACTCTGTGATCCGTTTCATATAGACTGCATCATAAGCTCCGCCTACAGCACCAACCACTGGAATCCCCTGTAAGAACTTCATATAGAGAAGCTCTTTTGACAAAGATCCCGCTGTTTGTTCGATCTGCTCCTTATCCTGATATTCTTCCGGCAGCATTCCGTTTCTGATAAATTCATTTACTTTCCCGTCAATCTCACAAAGTGTATCCCCATAGGATACTGCTCCCCGGATCAATAATAAGATAAAATATTTTTCTTCCCTGGTTTCGTAGCTGTATCCATACTGCAGGGCAGTCTCGTAAATATTCTTTAAAATCATCCCTGTAAATACCGGAATATCCGGCAGACCGATTCCCAATACGCCCATCCCGATTCCAGCCACACCGGATAGCAGTAAATTCTTCGTTCCCGTATCTCTTGCCTTTTTAGAAAAGGAGCGCAGGGATTTGGAATTCTGCTTTACATCCGCCGTATACTGCCGCACCTGATAATCCTGCTCCAGTTTTGCCCGCTGATACGTCTTTTCAATAACCCTGGTTCCTTTCTCGAAAATCAGAGCAAATGCCTTCGCAAAAGCAGTATCCAATGTTTCCTGAAGTTTCGGCGGTATCTTTTCCTCCAGTTTTTGATTCAGAATGTTCTCCCTTTTCTCAGAACGCTTCTGAAGGAATCTCTGCTCCTGTACTTCCAGCTTTTCCCACTCTTTCTGAAGCGGCGTCCTTTTATCAAATAATCGCATCTTAATACACCTCCGCATTCATTCGATTTTTCACATCAGCAAGTATCTTTTCTATCCGGTTGATGGCATCATCCACCTGTTCTCTTGCATCTGTAATCTTGCTCTGCACCATGTAATCTGCCACCAGCCCGTCCAGAAAGAAATCCGCAAAGGAAAGGAAGCTGCCGATTTCCATGCGCAGATCCAAGGAAACCTGCACATCTCTTAATTCTCTCTGAAAACGCTGAATATCGCTTTTCGCCTGTTCCATCAACGCAGATGCGTCATTCATTTTAGAATGCTTCACAAGGTCACTGATAAAGCCTCCTCCAAGCATATCAAAAATGCCCCAGTTTCTCGCACTTCCCAACTTATCCCTTGCTGCGTAAAGGGTCTGAAGTACCCGCTCCCCTGCCTGTACTGCTTCCTGCATTTCCCGTTTCATCGTAAGCGATGAATAACACACCGCCTACCCAAAACAGTAAACGACTACCATTTACTTTAGATTTTCCCTGCTATCTACATGGCAGGGGAATTCTGTTTTCCGGGACAGTGGACTCCACATCAATGATCCCCGAACACTGCTCTTTGATAAAATCACTCCATGGCATCAGCTGTTCTATACCTGCGGACGAGTTCATATAATCCGTCATATACAGCAGTACCATATAGAGATATTGGAAAATATTCAGATTGTTTGCTTTTGCTGTTTCCACAATGCTGTACATTACCGCACTTGCCCCAGCTCCAGCTTCTGATGTATCCACGATTAGCCTGTCTGTCTCCGGAATCATACATGATTTCTTTCTCAGCCTTGTGACAGTATTATAAAACGTATTGATAGAGATATCATTCTGCTCACACCAGACACGGTCAGAAAATCCACTGCTGCGACATTGCTGAATCAATGACAGCCATTCTTCGTCTGTTCTTCTCTTATTACGCATAAGCTGCTCCTCCTGTTAGCTAAAGTAGTTAAACACCGTAAACGGCTACCTTTGCTTAAGAAAAGAAGAGTGATACGTCCGCATCCAGATCTGAAAATAGATAAAGTAGTCATTTACTGTTTATTGACTGTATTATCCCAAATCTTCAATTAAATTTGGAACGGTATGTTATTCATCGCTTACGTTAAAAATAATGATTCAGCAACAAGAATTTTTCTGGATAGAGCAACCTCTCCGCCTCATTTGTAAAAGTAAATTCATCCCTATCTAAAACATGGAATCAACTTATTCCTAACTCACATTCTAATTCTCTATCTTGGCTCTTTCCTGTTTGAGAAACAGATATAATGATGTTCTAGAAATTGATCAATGTGACTCAGGAGAGCTTAATTATTTTCTTCCGCATCCTCTATAAGTAACCTATCCATAATAGACTTGGCTTCGTTAACATATTCATTTTTTCCCCAAACCTTTTGATCCCCTACCATGTAAAACCTATATTTTGCCCTGGTAGCCGCCACGTTAACGATATTGCTATTTACGAAACCTTTTACAGCATATCTATTTTTCTGCGACTCATCACATCCGAGAACAAAAATCACCTCGTTTGCCTCTTTTCCCTGAAATTTATGAACTGTACCAATATTATCATATAACCATTCATCAAGAGATGTACTAACCCCTAAAGCAGAGTTTTTGTTTCTAGTTGCATATGTACCAATTGCCTTCCGTAATCCACTCACCACAGTAGTAAAAGGAGTGATAATATAGAGACTTGGCTTGGTGTCAACCTGCATTTTTGATATCTTAATTGCCTTCTGGAAAGAAACATTTACCATTTCGCAGACAACATTACCTTGTTCAGCTACATAATGATCTCCATGTCCGTTTTCAACCCCAGTTACATTTATCCACTGCGATTTTTCGTAAATAAAAGACTCAACCTTACCATCTGATGGTGGCAAGGTTTGTTGCTTCATAATTCCATTGTATGAAATACGATTCGATATTTCATACATAGGAGAAATACACCTTCTATGTACAAGCAGCGGACATCCAACCCAATCAGGATAATCCGTTCCGTTATCATAGGAAGTACCAAAAGGATTCATTATATCCGCACAGCTTTGTACCGATAATGACTTGTTTTTATAGTTTGCAAATACAGGTTCTGAATACGCCTCTTTCAAGAGCTTAAGATCATCTGTTACCACTGGCTCCACTTGCTTTGGATCGCCTACTATTATAGCTTTCCTCGCTCTGTATAATGCACCAACAGCCATCTGCGGTTGAGCCTGCCCTGCCTCATCTATTACAAGTGTGCCTATGCACCCCGGTGTTTTCATATCTCTTAATAATCTTCCAACGGAAGCAAACGTAGAAGATATAACCGGTGTAATCAAGAACAATGTCTGGAATAATGAGGCTATCATCGCTTCTCTATCCTGCTTATGGAATTTGATTCTATCTGTATCATTTTCTGTTCTAAACCCCCAATATTGACCTAAAATACACAAATTTGTTCTGCACGACTTAGAACTTAGGACAAACTCCTTTGTCATTTGAAGGGCTAGATAAAATAATTTTTCCCTTTCTCGATTAAATTCTTCCGTAGACCATGGATTAGAAATCTGCGCTTTAGTAGATACTTTATCATTCTTAGAAAGAACATCCTCAATAAATGTATCATCCAGAACTTTGCCTGTCTTCATATCTCCAGCACTAAGATATTCCCTTAAGTCTCTTTCGCATTCTGACTTGGCTGCTTCAGCTCTGACTTGTGCATTATTAATTTCTCCCTTCAACCGAAGAATTCTCATCTGAGTAGTAGACTTATTTCCCTCTAGCTTTTTGAGTCTTTCCTTTGACTCATGTAATCGTTGTAAAGCATTATCTTTATCAATACGGTATTTTTCGACTTGCGCTCTTTCTACGCCAATTTTATGTGAGGCTTGATTAACAGCAATCGTGCATTCTTGTGCCTTCAATCTAAAGCATTCAGCCAAATCAAGCGCAGATTGATATTTGCTTTTTCTAAAAATTTTTGTAAAGAAACCGACAGAATTTTCCACATCTAAAGCTTGTTTCTTATAACTAATTTCCTGTTCTGACAAATCTTTCATCCTTTTCTCAGACTCTTTTAATTTGAAATCAGCTTCTGAATATAATGTTGTAAAGTTACTGAGATTGTCTTCTTCTTTTTTTATTTCAGTATTTGTATAAACTATCTGATTTTCAAAAGACTTAATTTCCTCATCACAACAAATAATCAAAGAAATATTTTTAGCTCGTATTTGCTCAAAAGAAGCACATAACTGATGTGCTTTAAGAGAAATATCGCCGTAACTTTTTAGTTGACTTTGAAGAGAACTAACTACTTCCAGTTGTTTAGAAAACGCATCTCTGGCTTTTCTATATTCAGGAATTCTGTCTTCAATGTCAGCATTTTTTATCATGAAGTCCTGCAAAATTGGATTCAGAACATCATAGTAAAAACCACTTATGTTAGATTTTTTACCAAGTGGAGCAGCAACCATTCCCCATGCATCTGCATCCTTTTCTGCATTTCCAAAAAATTTCTTTGCATACCCAGTGAAATATATCTCTGGGTATTCACCCTGTCGCTTAGTATCTTTTTGATAAACGTTTAATTTTTTCTCTGTTTCAGAAGTAGAAAACATCTTACAGATCGTTCTTAATTGTTGAGCCTTCTCCGGACTATCTGGCATATTTCCGTCAGAAACAATTTTTAAATTATCAAGAATCCCTTTTTCAAGAGGGAGTTCCTTTGTTATATTTTCTACAGCCGTATTATTGCTGGATGTAACAAGCACTCCAAAGTCAGCAATATGTTCATCTTTGAACCTAAACCACTTCGGATAATACTGTGCATACGCCCCATTCAATTCGCCACACACAAACTTCACACCTTCAAAGGCATCATCCGGTGTATCGTATTGGCTGAGAGCTCTGGCCTTTTCAACAATATTATTTGCAATAATCTCTTTTAATAGTGTCGTCTTACCAGTTCCGGGCGGACCATTCACAGAAAAAACATTCCCACTTTCTTCAAATATTCCTCTCTGCCGGTTTGATATTGCTATATTTATAGCAATCTGCTGCATTAACGCAGGCATATACCTGGACGGCCATTTACCAAGAGGAGCATTCTCCATGTTGAGAATTTCGGCTATTTCCTTATAAAATACCTCTTTATCTTTAGGTCTGACGAAATCATGACGTTGTCTTTCTTCTAAGACATCATGAGGTGCACAGATATAATCAATTAGGTTAGACAACATACCTGTTGAAAAATCATCTTTTCCTGCTTCTATGGATTCTTTGACCATCTTCAGATCATTAGAAAAGAAATCATGGCTCAATCCCATATAATTATCATCGTCGTATTTATCTTTAGCTTTTGAATTCTTAAACAACTGATATTTAAAACCATTTCTTTCCTCAATCACATTCTCCGGGAAAAATTTTCCATACATTTTAACAATTTCAGAATGTATACTCATAATTTTCGAAGCTACTATAGCATCATCAGCAAAAACTGGCATACCTTCCGAATTCACCTTAACAGACGCCTCCTCTATAGCCTCTTGTTCGTTGAAATTATCTGATTCAAAGAACTCCCTTTCCAACTGTTCTATCGTATCAGAATACGCCCTACTTGATAACAGATCAGATAGTTTTCCGTTTTGTTTTCCTTCTACCTGAGATATTGCCCATATAACAGTAGAGAGAGAAAGTGAATGTTCTACATAAGCTCCGTTCGTAGTGCACTGAAAACTAAGTATTGGTATATACTCTGAATTTCTCTCCTCCTGCTCTAGCTTTGCACCAAGTTCCTGAGCAAGTTTTTCTATGCACGCCTGTCTAGACACCCTGCCAATATAGAATGTCAGATTTCCCCAAATCGTCATATCACATTCCTTTGCTTGATTCACAATTTGAGAATATATGTCAGATTCGCTATTTACAAGTTCAAAAACAGAGATTTGCCTACGCTTATTCTTTGTAGACTGATCAGCTTTTTTAAATGTTTTTAATGCTCGAACAAGTTTGGATTCTTCAGTACATACATCATAAGAGTCCTGCCCCAAGAACTCAATCGCAAACCAATAATCCAACACCTGACTAGCTATCTCTTCGTTTGCCATAATATTCCATCTCTCCTTATTACCAATTTCTTTATGTCTTAATCAATACTGATTCCGCCACTAAACGCGAAAGATTCCTCATATGTCACGTCAAATGTTTCTGCTATTTTTCATCAGACTAATCGATAGTATGTTTATTCTCTATGTGTGCCCGAAAATCTATTATCTTAGCGGGCGCCCTCTTTGGCACTATACCTATCCTTTCCATATCCAGATGAAATAACTCGAATGGATGCCCATACGCATCAAATCCTTCGGGCTGACATATATCCCTTTGCAGGCATACTTTAAGCACAATCTCCAATAGCTAAATTTTTCCACCATTACCACAAATACTTTGCAATGTCCTTTGGTAACATTCTATCTATTTCATTCGCCTATCGCAAATTTTGTAGAATGAAATTTCAGTTTCGGCTCTAAAAACATTACCATTTTATTACCACCTTAGAAGCACGAAGTCCGCAAAGCCTTGATTTTACTGGCTTCGCGGACTATAAATGTACAAAAATATCTACTCAAACTCGCAAAGTTTGATGTGAATGATATTGTTTTTCATTGATTTTCTATACATATTTGTATTGCAAATATGTGTTTTTGTTCCTATTCTATTTCGTTCAAATCGAATGTAGTACCATTTTAGTACCGCAATTTTCGACTCAGCTTTCGATCATTTATGAACGATTTTTTATCATTATAAATGGTTCCGTTGGCTTGAAAATGATTCTTTACCTCTTTTTTCCCTGATTTGGCGTGCCAATTGACACTACCCAAAGCAATAAGTTCATAATCCCTTTCCAACCACGATTTTATTATAGAATCCATTTGGGTAAATTACAAGAAACATTTTCACTTATACTGAAATCCTTATAAAACAATGCATATCCGCATCACTGCCAGCACTGCAAAGCCACTTGCAAAAAACAACAGTAAAATAACAGTACCAAACGCCTCAATTTTCAAATCTACAATGTTTCTTTTGACATTTATTATGTGGAGAATCCTTTTTCTCTGTTGTTGTTAGTACCAAGAAACATAGTGGGTTCCGATGGCTTTCAGTGGGTATTGCAAATAATGCAACAGCCAAGTAACACTTACAATTTCCTCTCTACCTTTTGCAGCTCGTCCAATAACGCACTTCTTCTAGGATACGTTGCCTTAAATTCATCCACAAGCAGCTTGGCAGTAGCATTTCCTTTCCACTTAATCAACTGTAATAAGTCCTTACATACTTTCTTATATAATCTTCTATCTGTTGCCTGCGCACATTGTTCTCTTATGTAATTTGCACACAATTCATAAATTTCATTCGGATAATCCATTACAAGAAATTGAGCATAATAGAACAAATTATATGGATTTTCTGTAACGGCTTCTAATAGCAACTTCTTTTCGTTTTCCTCAACCAATACAGACCGATAACATACTGAATATTTGCATTGCTTTAATTCTTTAAGTATAATTGGCTTCTGACTTTCCCATGTTCCCAAGCTTTGGTACAGCCGCTTTAAAACATCCCAGAATCCTGCATTCCCCAGGAACAATATTTTCTTTGCCTGCTCAATCTGTTTATCTGTTATGCCTGACTGCACATAAACATCAAACAGTATATTATTCCAATCCTCCGGAATGTTTCTGTAAAAGCGACCGTCCTCTTTCTTTATCTGTTCAAGGCACAACTTTTCTGCTTCGTTATAATTCCTCGCATCTGTTGCATCTTTAACTGCAATTATGCGTATTTCTCTTATATGTAGATTTGCATATAACTCGTCCTTAACTGCGTCTGCCCCCTTTAAATGTCGATGCAATTTATAACGTAAAATTGTATCTTCCTGCCTTTTGTATTCCGGCGTATAATCATTCTCAATATCTTCTAAGAATACATCCAAAAGCTTTTCCAATTTTACTGCCAACTTCTCATCACACAAACAAACCGCCTTTCCCAATAATTCATAGCGCCATGAGTCCCAGCCGTCAAATGCTTTTTTCTTTGCTTCCTTTATAATCAATGACAGCGCATGTTTTCTCATTGCTGCATCCAGTTTGGCAATTGTCTGTGTAGATAAATCTATTAGTTCAAATGCACGCATTATTACATCCGTCAGCATACCGGAACTGCTATCTGCACAAGAAGCCAATTTCACGCCCGAAACAAGCACATATGTATCTGCCTCAAGAGATTCCTGATATCTTTCCCGCTTAAAAGCATCTTCGCACATATCCAATACATCATGCATATCCATGCAAATATTATCGCAACTGTGCCAGCCAATAAATCCTCGAACCGTATTGCACTTTATCGATGCGTTAATTGTCATCTTCGCAACTTCTAAAATATCATTTGTCCCAGCCATACCTATTCCTCTATCTCTATCCCGAACCGTTCACACCAGTCTCTTGCTATTTGCTCATAGCAATCATCCCTGTACTTATACCATTTCTCCTGAAGGTCAAAATCGTACAGCCTATCCTTAAATCTACGGAATGCACCCTTGCCTCTAATTGCTACATCCAATGCGTCCTGTGCTCTTCCAGCCGGTAAGTCATAAATAAATTCTTCCATCATCCGATATTCATTCATATCATACTGCCGTGGCAACGGGATATAATCTTCAATAAAACCCTCTTCGATATCTTCTATCAAATCAGGATCCGTTTCTCCATTAACCATACCATCAAATATCATCAGGATTTCTTCATTTTTCGTGTCATAATAATATTCCATATCCATTCCGACACCATCAAGTGCCTCGAGAACTTCTTGTAATTTTACTTTCATGTGTACCTCCTGCTGTTGTATTATCGAATTTTTGAGAAAAAACGACTTACGAGTGATGAACTGTATAATAATGCTTTCCATTCAAAAACACGTAATTAGCGCCAACGCAAAAATTGTTCATCTGCATCATTAGCCAATGTGCCGGCAAATCATAATCGTCAATCAATTCATCTTCCTCATAACCATCCTGAATATCATCAGCCGTCGGAGTTCTATGTAATTTAATATCTGATTGAAACCCAATATCCCAATCATCGAGAATAAATCCTTTTCCCACAGCTCAGACTCCGTCAAACCTGTTAATTCGCATAATTCTTTCTCTGTATCAAAAGCAATTAAGTTTACCATATTTCAATTTCCTCCAATACCATTTGAGTATAATTTTTAACTCGGCATCTATCTCGACACTGACAAGTTAAACAAGTACATTGCAAAGTCACGTATTTCAAGGCATTTTGGATACTTTATCTTTTAACTCGGCATTTAATTCGGCATAGCCGAGTTAAAACAACAAGTTAAATTAGTGTATACTTCGCATACCGGCCCCCATTAGCTAATTTTATAATGTATTCCTTTTGCATTTTTTCCAATGTACGTCTAGCCTGTTGCTCACTAAAGCGTTCCTGTGGGTTACAAACATTAAATAATTCCATTATTATTTAGCACCATTAATTAAAGCGCATATGTGATATAAAATTGTATTCTTCCCATTTCTTTTATGAGTTGTTTTTACTACTCTTATGCTTGAATACAGAATTTTATACTCTTTACATTTTTCATCTAAATCAACCATCGGGGAACGCCACTTACGTTCTTTCATATAAGTAATATAATTAGTAATAAATTTATCAAAATCACTAACTGTAACATAGTTTAAAATTATATTGATATCATTTCCCAAAACATCATAATCAAATATCTTATCTAGATGTGTGTCTATATATTTTTTACTTAAACAGGATAAATTCAGTGCTTCTATAAGTGTGTATGTCTTTCCCTCTTTAAAAATAGAAATGTCAACTTTTCCTGCATCCTTTCCTTGTGGCGATAATCCATGTCTTGTTTGATCTCTTACTACATATCCCTTTTCATCTAACAGATCTCTTACATATGTGTTCCTTCTATCTTCTGATGCATCATAATAAATCTCATTAGAGATAAGTTTTGCACAAACTAATATAACATCCTTTACAATATCATTCGTTAATGTAACCATTTCACCCTTATTGCCGATTTTCTCCCATATAGAATCAATTCTATATTCTATTCCCATCTTTTTTTCTAACATCTCTTTAACATGATTTTTTATTTGTGGTATATCCGATGGATTTGTAAAGAATTGTTTTTTCCATTGTCCTATTTTTTTTAAATCTTTTCTTATTTCTTTATCTTGAATCTGGTCTTTTTTCTCTAAATATGTACTTTGCCCAAACAAAACTGACTGTATAGCCTCTTTTTCACTACATCCAAGTCTACACGCTCTCTCATTCAAGAAATCATACAATTCAAAATACATTCGCTCCTGCTTGAAAGGTAACAGTTTCTCTTCAAGTTTTTGTTTCTGCTTCATTAAGTTCTCTTGTTCCAATACACGTTGCTTTAAAAACGAGTACATATCTTCACTGTGATTTAATGAAACAACACTATAACAATTTCTTTCTAAATTCCAAATGAATAAAACCGGAAGTTGTTCTTCTCTAATATCATACTTCCTTATAAATTCAGTAACCGACTGAGAATGCTTTTGTTTCCAATCTATATCAGCTGCTCCATATGTATGAATATAAAAATCTTCTTTTCTATTTGCTATTCGTTCTTCATTAATAGTTTCAACGTAAGGACACATTGTGCCTACATAATTTTCTTGTCCTTCCGTATGAAAGAAAGAATTATTTTCCAAACTAGCTCCAAGTGAAAATACAAACAAAACATTGTCATATGTCAAATCATTAATTGATGCCCAATCTTCTTCAATATGCTGATATAACTCCTTAGCATCAGCATGACGCGCTATCACCGAAATAACCCATTTGTAATTTTTTCTTTTTGCTCTCGGAATTATTTTATCATAATACTCTACTAAACTTAGTTCCGTAATGACCATTTTAAGTCCTCATTTTCTGTCATTGTATTTCTGCAAGCATTTTGCAAGCATTTTGCAAGCACGCAAAACGGGAGTCCGCTTAAATAGCGGGCTCCCGTACTTTATACGTTACTCAAACTCGCAAAGTTTGGTTTGATTCTGGTTGTTTTAATATGGTTATCTATACATTCTTGTATTGATAGTCCACATCTTTTCTACTCATTATTTTTCATTCCACACATTTTTAGCACCAATCCAGTACCATTACATTCTTTCATTATTGTGTGTAGTTCCGGTGGCTTGCAGGTTTGTGTTTTATTCACAGAATAATATTCTATCGGTTTGCTTGTCCACCTACGAAAATTATAATCTGCAACCGCTAATTCTGCAATAAGAAATTTTGTGGTACTAATGGATAGCATCATCCTTTTCCATATCATTCATCAATTTATCAAAATCACTTTCATATAGTGAATCCTGTATAACTCTGTATTTCTCAAATTCGCTTTCTGCAAATTCCTTTGCAATAGCTGCTGTTACTTTCCCTTTATCCTGAAGTACTTCTGCATCATTAAATCTAAGAAATGCGTCAAGCTTTGTTTTCCAATCTTCCATAGTCATAGGAATATGTCTTCGTGCCTGTCTTGTTGCATAATCAAGATACATTGTCACAATCTCATTTAATTCTGCAAGTTCTTCTTTTCCTAAGTAGTTTTTTGCAATTGACACATCTGTTTTTACTATTTTACCATCAGGCGCATTTTTCCATGATTTAAGTCCCATATGTTTCTTATTATGATCAGCTCTTGCCACTATCACTTCTGCTGCTGTATTACCATGAACTGCATAATGCATCTTATTCTGAACTGTTGCATAAAACTCTCTTGTCACCTGTGAATTCTTATCATAATCAACTGCTGTTGCATATATATCTGTGATTTTTTGGTAAAATCTTCTCTCACTTGCTCTAATTTCCTGAATCTCAGCAATAAGATGCTCAAAATAATCTTCGTCGAAAATCTGTCCATTAATCAATCTGCTTTTATCAAGAACATAACCCTGCTTTGTAAATGTATCCAACACTTTGGTTGCCCATGTCCTGAACTGTGTTGCCCGTTCTGAATTAATGCGATATCCCACAGCAATAATAGCTGCTAACGAATAAAATTTATATTTGTATGTTTTTCCATTGTCGGCAACTTGTGCAAAATTTGCACAAGTTGAATTTTCATCTAATTCTCCCTCTTTAAAAATGTTGCTCAGATGTTTTGTAACCACACTTCTATCTACATCAAAAAGCTGTGAAATTGCCTTCTGCGTAAGCCATACATCGCCATTCTGAACCCTAACTTCTATTCCGTCTTCTCCTGCATCTCGTGTGAAAACCAAGAAATCAACAGTGCTATTTCTTATCTGTAATTCTTTGCTCATAAAAGCATTCCTTTCTCTAGATTCTATCAATACATCTCTATAAAACATTTTCCCCGGTTTCTTTCAAATATCAAGAAGGGAATTTCTGCTTTTGCCAGCATACTATTATTAACTGGAACATATTCATAATTTTCAATATCTGGTATACACTTTATAGCTTTCTTTTTATCTATACCATATAGATTATTTTCACTGCTGTTCCATAAAGCCTTAATCTTCAAAACAACACATTTTGTTTGAACCATCACCTTATATTTTTCAAGCCTGCTTTTTTCTATCTCCTTTGATTTATCACCATAAGAAATAGTAATATATCTGGAATTGGATTTTATAATGCGAACATCTCCATTCCTTACTGCCTCTTTAGGGAATCCCAAATCTTCAAAAAAACTATCATAATCTGTAATGCATTCTGGGAGTTCCATTTTGACTGCATAACTGCTATTTATAATATTCTGTATATCCTTATCATCGACCCTGAACATATAAATATTCCATCCCGTGCTATCGCCATCATCATCTAATATTGGAATAGAACCATAAGGATTAAACATATGTAAATTAGACAAATCATCTTTTGTTGGCTTTTTAAATTTGACTATTTCAAATGTTATGCTCATAAATGTTCTCCTTTTCCGTCGCTTTTTTCGTCACTTTTTTAGCGACGAATTATTTTATACATCTTGCTTTTCGTCATTGCAAACTAACTTCTTATGCCCAAACAATTGTTTTAACAATTCTTTTGCGCTAATGGTTAGAACTGCGATTAGTATCTATGTACCTGGTAAAATCAATTACCTTTGCAGGCTTTCTCTTAGGAATAATTCCTAATCGTTCCATGTCTAATTTAAAGAGTTCACTTGGATATCCATATGCATCGAATCCCTCTGGCTGACAAATATCTCTGTTAAGATACTCACTCAGTTCCCACTGATATTTTGTATCTTTCTCCAGTTTCTTATCAAAATACTGCGCATCCGTTACCATTCTATTAATGCCGCCAACCGATTTCTTCCCATGTGTCTTTGTCACAATCATATCGCCTGACATTTTAAAATATTGTGCTATCTGTTCTTCAGAATATCCCATTTCCTGCATCACGCCATGGATCACGCGGCTGATATACATTGCATAGTAATTCCAGTTTCTTGGTTCAATATCTGTCATTGCTATTGTATAACGATTACTGGCATTTACAATAAACAAGACATTTCTTCCTTTTATTTTCGTCAAATGTGTGTCCCAGCAGAACACAAGTGAAACACCTTTGCTTTCTGCAATCTTTGTGGTTTTTAGTCGATCTTGAACTGCCTTTGTTGCACCAATCTCCATATGTATCACCTGCTCATTTCAAGTATTCTCTTCACTTCCAGCTGTAATTCATCACTAAAGTCTGATAAATCATCATATGTAATTACTTTCAATCTAATAAGACGAACGATATCCCATATCACCTCTGACTTACTCATCTCCATGATAACTCCCGGATGACGCTTATCTTCTTTTATCCGTTTTTCAAGTTCCCAGAATTTCTCTGATGCAGGCTTTTTATCATCATTCAGAAAATTTGCATACTCTTTAACAAGACCTTCCATATAATTTTCCTGCCAGCCTGATAATCTTTCTCGAAATAATTTCCAATCCTTTTTGCTTATGTTCATGATTTTGAACCTCCTCAGTCTCATGTTAGTCTCAACAAACAATTTCAAAAATGAGACTGTCTTGAGACTACAACTTTATAATTTACCTGCAAATACCAATTTTTATCGCATTTTGCTATATCATAGAGTCTCACTCAGTCTCAAATCTCGTGAGACTTCGTTGAGACTAACTTTGAAATATTCGTTTTTCAGAAAACTCTTTAAGCGTCTCTCACGCTTTAGAAAGCTTCTTCTTTGGCAATTCATCTGCTTTATAAGGAAGCTTTGCTGTCTCTATCCTTCAAACAAATCACCTATTATATATTTGCCCCACTTTACATTTGACAGCATGTCCTGATTATCAACCACATAATCAAACGCAACGAAGTATTCATCTCCATCTTCAGTCTCCAAGTCTATTAATGCATCCAGTAAACCCTGATTGCTCCATTTACTCTCAACTACAAGTTCATTGTCAAAAAAAGCTGATTAACTAATTTCTAGAAGTGAAGTCCTGCACCGATATCCTCTGTCCATAAATATCTCATATCACAACTCCTCTTCCAGTGTTATCCTGTTATTATCAAACTTCAGCACCTTAAAGCTCTTATAAGATACATTGAGTCCGTCACAATTTCGTAGAAAAAGCATATACTGATTAGACAACTCAAAATTAATGAATCTCCTGACATCATCATTAATCATACAATCTGCATTATCTATCACAATAAAACTATCTCTACACTGTTTGATTGCTTCTAAAAAATCATCTGATTTGTAGTTAAATAGCTTGATTGCTTTGTATTCGTCTGTCAATCTTATATCTTCCAGCATTTCATAAAGTACTGTTTTACCTGTACCGCTATCTCCACCAACAAGAGTAATCCTGTCATCAAATGTCAAATCATATGAAAATGGAGCTGCTTTAAATGTTATATTCTTATAAATCATCTGCTTCTCTCCTTTGATACTCCTTACTCCACCAAGCATTATATCCTCTGCCACCGGTAACTATATCAGAATCATTAAATCTGATTTTGGCATCATCCGGAATATCAAAAAGCGTTGGTCTTGACATATAAATCTTAATATTATCCATAGTAAAAATTATTTTAAGAACATTCGGTCCACATTCCTCAACATTTACCACCTTATCGGGGTGCTTCACAATATTAAGCAATGTCTTGCAGCCTGATGATAAATTTCGGATCGTACCTAAGCCATATTTTGTTTCTATATGCTTGTCTGGTGTCAGCTTCGCTTCATCCACTTGTTGAATCAAATCAATTTCTTTTTGTGACATATCTTCATTACCTGTATTCAAGTTGAAGTACAAGTCATTGTAAAAAATCCAGTCTTTTGAATCTTTCCTCTCCGTATATATATCTATCATTACACTGTTCTCCTTCTGCAATATATGTTTAGCATCTGATTTTCCATATCTTACTTGGATAAGGCTTTGAATCAAATTTTCATATAGATATATTCCAGTATACCACACATAAATAAACGGTCCCAGAAGATCTCTTAAAATATCCTGGAGCCTTCTTCATTTACTATTGAAAAATAAATCCTTCTATATTTTATTAAAAAAAAATTATTCAAACTCTTTTTTGGGTTCAATTTTTCACATAAATCTGCTGTGAATGTTGTTTTATATCACTGCTTTAATTATACATCTTTCTAGCATCTTCTAATGCAATTTCTTCAAACAACAATTTTCTTAATTTACTTTGAATACTCTCCAAATACTCCTCTTTTTCTTTCATAAATGTATCTCGTTCTGCCGACAATTTATTTTATAGTTTCATTTCCAATTCTAAGCAATTCCATTCTTCTCCCATTACAGTATACTTTTCTATTTCATCTTGAGATACATCCTCAAAACCTATTGCCTTATAGCAATAATAAGCTGATTCATTATTCTCAAAAACACCTAATGAAACTTTATTAGCACCAAATATTTCTTTAGCATATTTTAAGCCTAATTTCAGCATATTTTTTCCATATCCCTGCCCACGTTTTTTCGAATCAACAATTACAAAGCCAAACCGTAATTCCTCATAAAATTCATTCGGTCTTCTCATGGTAAAAAATCCCACTATCTCATTATCATCAATAGCAGTAAATGCCATAAGATTACTTACCATATTGAACTGCTCCGCAGAAATTGGATATTCACCTAAAACTCCTGCTGTCCATTTATAAAAAGCATTCTCTCCCTTTATCCACGACATAATTATTTCTGCATCATTTTTATTGTATGGTCTTAATCTTAGCATATTTACATTACCTCACATTTTATTATTTTCCTTTTCATATCCACTCTAGCCATAGCACCATACTGCAAAACGCATCTTGGAGTTGCATGTCCAAAATTCACATTGTAAACAATCGGTAAATCCGGATCATTTACTACCTTCACAAGAATATCCTTATATTCTTCGTAATATTCCTCATCCTGTGGCTTTCCAACCAGAACTCCGCTGACAACATCAAATACCCCCTTCTTTTTAATCATAGCAACTTCTTTTTCAAACTGCTCTGGCACCGGTTTTTCTTCACAGGTTTCAATAAAAAGAATCTTCTCTTTCCATTCCGCTATATCAGGAAACAGTCCATATTTTTCACATACTGCTTTTTCGTTTTCATATCTCGTTGTTGTCAAAATATCATATAAACTCTCTAAACACCCACCTAACAATCTACCCTCAAAGTAGTCTTTTCCTTGTAAAAGCTCAAATCCATGCTCTTCTTTATGTGAGATTCTCTCTGTCCCAACTGCCTCTTTTGAAAAATCAGTTCTTTTCTGATACCATATTTCACTTGATGTAATCTCACGATATTCATTTCCTTCTATATAGCTTTCAAATGCCTTCTTACTATATGGCAGCATTTCATCAGAGATTTCTGCTAAGTCGCATATAAAATTAGGTCCATAATATGTAGATAGTCCCAGCTTATAAAACATCAAATGATTAATCGTAGTATCTGAAAAACCCGTGAACAATTTTGGACTCTTGTGAACTGCATCAATAAATTCCTCATCCTCTAGCAAATATGGCAAAAGTCTGTAAGTATCATCGCCGCCTATTGCACATATAATGCCAGCAATTGAATCATCCATAAAAGCATCTTTTAAATCTTTTGCCCTTGCTTTGGGATTAGCCTTCAAATATTCAATTCCTTTTAGCGAATTTGGCATAAACGATGTTTCTAAACCATATTCCCTTAATCTCTTAACACCGATTTCAATATTATGACTACAAAATGCTTCACCTAGCATTCCACTCGATAAACTCACTATTGCAACTTTATCACCTTTTCTTAATTTCTTTGCATATTTCATAACTGGTCTCCTATAAAAAATTCAAAATATCAGATAGATTATTAACTTCAATATCAGCTTTTTCACTCTCATCTGTTATATTCCACAAACTTCCTAATCCCTGTTTTACCCATATAGTTTTCATACCCAACTGTTTTGCGGGTACAATATCATTATCAATACGGTCACCAATCATGACTGCATTCTCTGGCTTACAACAGCTTCTTTCCAATGCAATTTCAAATATGCGCCTATCAGGTTTTGAAACGCCTTCTTCTGCTGATGCGATAATCAAATCAATATATTTTCGTACTCCAAGATTTTCTAATCTCTCAGAAGTTCCTAATGATTGGTTTGCAATTACACCAATTTTATAAATTCTACTTAACTTTTTCAAACAATCTTTAGTATCTGTATACAGCCTCTCGTATTGCGATTCCCATTTAGGTAATTTCACCCCCAATTGCCTTGCTACCTCTAAATCTCCTTTTTTGTTTTCTTTATAAAACGACATGGCATATTTATTAATTTGCTCGTAAGTTAAACCTGATAAATCCGCTATCCTTTTCATCCTGTCTTCATAAACTTTGCTTTCATCAACCAACGTCGAGCCAACATCAAAAAACAGCCATTTTATTTCTTCCTTCTTGGGCAGAAATCCTCTTTTCCTTGCTTCTTCCAGCAGTTTGGGTTGAATTTCCGGATAAGTCCAATTAATCGGTAGTTCATCCATAATTGCTATTTTTTCAATTTCACTGTGAAGCTCTTTTTCAAATGTATATATATCTGAGAAGAATAATTTTCCAAAAGTCTCCATTCCATCGAAATTATCTGGTGCAGTCACAGAATATATACAAATTGGAGTAATATCAAAAGTTATTGCTCCTGTTTCTTCATATAGTTCTCGTTTGGCTGTTTCAAGAATATCCTCACCATCTTCTCTATGCCCTCCCGGCACTTCATATGTATCTCTTTCTTTATGCTTGCAAAATACCCACTTGCCGTTACTCTGTGAGATAATTACTGCAAATTTCAATAGTTCGTCATTAACTGTATCATAAAATCTTACTTCCACCATATTTCCTCTCCATGTACATATCTATAATATTTCATTCTCAATAAAATCCGCAATTCCCTCTTCATCATTTGAACCAATTACAATATCCGCTCTCTCTTTTACCTCATCAATCGCATTCCCCATTGCAACACCTGTTCCACATAATTCAAGCATTCCGATATCTGCATAATCATCTCCAAATGCAATAATTGAATCTGTACTAAATCCACATACTTCCGTAATCTTCATAATTGCGTTTTCTTTCGTCACATTCTTTTTTGTAAACTTGTACCAAAATCCATCAGAGAAACGAATACAATCACAATCAGAGAGACTTCGAGCTAGCTTATCTGCCTTATCTTGATTAAATATCTCAACACACATTTTTAATGAACATTCGTTAAAATCTGAAAAATCTGTATAAATACTATCTCCCCAACTCTTATCTAACTTCTTAGGATCTATTTTATAATTCCAATAATGTGCATCTATTGTATCTATCGTAATTTCGCAATCATTTCCACAAATATTTCTTGCCATGTCAATCATCACATTAGTTTCTTCTTCGGAAAATTCTGCCCTATAAATATATTCTGTTTTGTATTTTACTAATGCCCCTCCACTCGATATTAAAATATCGGGCATCAATTCATTTAAAAATACCAAAGAGTTTTGCTCACTTCTGGAGGTAGAAACACCTATCAATATATCATTTTCCCTGCATTTTTTTAGAGCTGATAACGTTCTAGTTGATATTGTTTTGTCACTCTGTAATAAAGTTCCGTCTAAATCAAGTAAAAGAAGTTTGCATTTCTTCATATCATTTTTTCCTTTTCATTCATCTCAATAATTACATTTGCATCAATTACTCTCCCCACAAATAGAGCCAAACTAGAGCCATTTGATAAAACAAATGCCGGAAGCCCGCATAAATTACAGGCTTTCGGCATTTCAATCCGTTATTCAAACTCAATCGTCCCAGGCGGCTTACTGGTAATATCATAGAAGCAGCGGTTTACCCCCTTCACTTCATTGATAATCCTGCTCATAACCTTCTGTAACACCTCGAACGGTATATTGGCAGCTTCCGCTGTCATGAAATCAACCGTATTGACCGCACGCAGTGCAACCGCGTAGTCATACGTTCTCTCATCGCCCATGACACCCACGCTTCGCATATTGGTGAGCGCGGCGAAATACTGGTTTGGCATCCACTCCGGTGCCTCTCCATGCTCTTTGCGGTATTCCTCTACCGCGGCATCCACTTCCTCACGGTAAATGTAATCGGCATCCTGCACGATACGAACCTTCTCTGCAGTTACCTCACCGATAATACGGATACCAAGTCCCGGTCCCGGGAATGGCTGACGGAAGACAAGTTTCTCAGGGATGCCAAGCTCCAGACCCGCTTTGCGGACTTCATCTTTGAAGAGGTTGCGCAGCGGCTCGATGATTTCCTTGAAATCCACATAATCCGGGAGACCGCCGACGTTGTGGTGGGACTTGATCACTGCGGATTCTCCGCCAAGTCCGGACTCTACCACATCCGGGTAGATGGTTCCCTGTGCCAGGAAATCCACGGCTCCGATCTTCTTTGCCTCTTCCTCGAAGACACGGATGAATTCCTCTCCGATAATTTTACGTTTTTTCTCCGGTTCTGTCACACCGGCAAGTTTTCCATAATAACGCTCCTGCGCGTTGACACGGATAAAGTTCAGGTCAAACTGTCCGTTCGGTCCGAAGACCTCCTCAACCTCGTCTCCTTCGTTCTTTCGGAGCAGACCGTGATCGACGAATACGCAAGTAAGCTGTTTTCCGATTGCACGGGAAAGAAGTCCTGCTGCAACAGAAGAATCCACACCTCCGGATAATGCAAGGAGAACCTTTCCATCACCGACTTTTTCACGGATCTCTTTGATTGTATGCTCCACGAAAGAATCCATGCGCCAGGTGCCGGCACATCCACAGATATTTCTTACAAAGTTGTGAAGCATCCTGCTTCCCTCTACGGTATGCAGTACTTCCGGATGGAACTGGATTGCATAAAGTTTTTTCTCCGGGTTTTCATCTGTCGCTACCGGACAGTCAGCAGTATGTGCTACCACCTGAAATCCCGGTGCCGGCTTGGAAATATAATCAAAATGACTCATCCAGCAGATGGTAGATCCTTCTGCCGAATCCGTTGCCACTCCCTCAAAAAGCGGAGAAGACTTGTCCACGAACACTTCCGTTTTTCCGTACTCACGTACCGGTGCCTTTTCTACTTTTCCACCGAGGATATGATTCATCAACTGCGCACCATAGCACAGACCGAGAACCGGGATGCCAAGTTCAAATAATTCTTTCGTGTATGTCGGGGAATCTGCCTCATAGCAGCTGTTCGGGCCGCCGGTGAGGATAATTCCCTTTGGATTCATTGCCTTGATCTGTTCGATGTCGGTACGGTAAGAATAAATCTCACAGTACACATTGCACTCGCGGACGCGGCGTGCAACCAGCTGATTGTACTGACCACCGAAGTCAATGACGATGACTTTCTCCTGATCCATATTGTGTTTCCTCCTGTTTTCTAAAATGCATTTTTGCATTTATGTGGTGCATTTTTCAAAAGTACACCATTTTTCTACCATTATAATAAAGCCCCTGTGATTTTACAAGTCACAACCTCACGTTTTCTCGTAAAATGCAATCACATCCGCGTAAACTTTTTCATTTTCTTTCTCATTCAGTATTTCATGGCGCATATGCGGATAGGTAATTGTGGAAATATTGGAAAAACCTGCCTGTTTCAGCGTGTCCACACTGTCTTTGGCACCTTTTTCATACCCGGTGCACGGATCTTCGCTACCGCGGATCATCAGAATCGGTAATGCCTCATTTACGTCCCGGTAATTTGACACCTGATGCATGGCTGTAGTCAGCATATACAGATCGTGAAAAGCGGAGACGCTGAATCCATGCCCACAATACGGATCTTTCAGATATGCCTGTACCACCTGCTCATCGGAACAGATCCAGTCCGCTTCGGTTTTTGCATGTTTTACCTGCTTATTAAAATTTCCCACTGACAGTTGCTGCACCAGCTTGGAATGATACATCGGTCCACGCGCCCTTGTGAGCAAATTCGTCAGGAAAAACCCTATGCGGATAATCTGTGTTCCCGGATAATTCGGGAATCCGCTCAGTACCACCTTTGCGTAACTGTGTGACTGGGTACAAAGCAGATTCCTTGCAATGATGGTTCCCATGGAATGTGCAAAAATCATCACCTTTTCCGTTTGAAACCGCTCCCTGATATATGCCGTGATCTGTACCTGATCCGACAACAGATAACGGTCACCGTCTTTTTCTTTAAAGAACCCCAGCTTTGGAGCATGTTCCCCATGCCCCCGCATGTCCGATGTCACCACCGTAAATCCCGCCTGCCACAGCTGTTCAGCGAAAGCCTCATAACGCTCCTTATGTTCCTCCATCCCATGAATGATCTGAATGTATCCCCGCGGATGCTCACGTTCAAATACCGCCAGACTCAGCGCGTAACCGTCGGACGCTTTCAATACTATATTTTCCATTTATATCCACTTCTCCGTTCGTACTTTTAAAACCAGTCCACATCTGTTCCATGTTCCAACTGTTCCGGTGTCATCAAAGACACGGCATCAATAAACCAGTTGCGAAACGTCATCGTCCCTCTCTTTTGCGCGGTCATTTCTTTCGCCGCAAGTTCTCCTGCAATGCCAGTAAACGCACAGCATGCCACTACACTCTCCACCGAATTTTCCGCACTTAAAAAAGCACCAAGCATCACGGTGGACATACAGCCGCTTCCCGTAATCCTTGCCATCATCGGGCTTCCATTATGACACCGGTAGACGCAGCTTCCATCCGTGATCAGATCAGTTTCTCCGGATGCGACAAGAATCATCTGATTTTCCTTTGCATACTGCTTCATCAGCTCCGGCAAATCCGTTTCTTCTGCTTCCGCCAGCGCATCCTCGGCTGCATCCACCCCAGTAACCGTTCCACAGTTGTGCAGCAATGCCTGTATTTCCGAATAATTTCCCCGGATACAGGTCGGATGGATTATTTTCATCAACTCCAGACATTTTTCACGCCGATAGGAAGACCCCGACACCCCGACCGGATCAATCACGATCGGATGTCCCAGCGCATGCGCCCGCTTTCCGGCAGTCTTCATCGCCTCATAATCCGAGATGGCCCCGAAATTACAGATCAGTGCCGCTGTACCTGCCGTGATCTCTTCCACCTCACAGGGATGGTGTGCCATCGTCGGTGACGCACCTGCCGCCAGAAGGATATTCGCACAATCGTTGACCGTCACGGCATTTGTGATACAGTGGATAATCGGACGTTTCTGTTGTATTTTCTCATAAATTTCCACCACTTTTTCCCCGGAAAATTTCATCACAGTTTCTCCCGTCTTTGTATTTCACCGTCCAGAATTCCTGCCTTTTTCATTGGAATGGTCACGATAATTGCAATGATCGTACCACCACAGGTACTGATCAAAAACGGCACTACAAATGTAAACAATGCCGCTGCTTTATTCCCCATAATCAGATACGCAATCGGATAAGAAAGCATTCCGCCGATGATACCGGTTCCAAACACTTCTCCCACATATGCAAACGGAAGCTTTTTCCCATACTGGTAAAGTAGTCCTGCAAGCAGTGCACCACACATACTTCCCGGAAATGCCAGTGGGCTGCCAAGCCCTGTCAGATTACGGATCAATGCCGCCATAAAAGCCTGTGCCAGCCCCCACCATGGTCCGACCGTTACCGCGCACAGTACATTCACCAGATGCTGTACCGGCGCACATTTTGAGCCCAATACCGGGAAAGAAAACATACTCCCGACCACAGCCACCGCCGTGAAAAGTGCCGTCAATGTCAATTTTTTTATCTGCAGATGATTCTTCATTTTACTTTTTTACTCCTCTTTTGTTTCCTTTATATGATCTGTTCTACAAGTTCTCCAAGATGCCGGGTGCCTGTCTCAATATCCTCGCAGGCAAAAATGCCGCTGACAACTGCGACACCCGCGATGCCTCTGCCTTTTAACTGCAAAACATTCTCTGCCGTGATTCCCCCGATTGCCACAACCGGAATTTTCACGCTGTGGCAGATTTCTTCCAGCAGCTCGTGCTTCATCGGAATGGCATCCTTTTTGGTTGTAGAGCCAAACACAGCACCACTTCCCAGATAATCAGCGCCTCCCGCTTCTGCGGCTTTCGCCTGTTCCACGGTTTTTGCCGTCACACCAATGATTTTATCCGGTCCGAGAATCTCACGCGCGTGCGCCAGTTCCATATCGGACTGTCCGATATGAACCCCGTCCGCGCCGACTTTTGCCGCCAGTTCCACATCATCATCCAGAATGAGTTTCACCCCGTAACGATGGCAAAGTTCCAGCAATTCTTCTGCCTCCTTCTGCACATCCGCTTCCGGAAGTTCCTTCTCACGCAGCTGTACCAGAGTGGCGCCACCTTCCAGTGCTTTCTCTACCTGCTCATATAATGTTTCATTGCCCAGCCAGGTGCGGTCGGTCACCGCATAAAGGCGGAGCTGTTCTTTTTTCATATTATTCACTGTTTTTTCCTCCTGCATGTTATCCCATTATAACACGCACGACAGGAGAAAATCTATACTGCATGCAAATGTGCATATTTTTCCTTTGTTGCCATTCCTCCGCGGATATGACGTTCGGATTTATTCACATCAATAATCTTGCGGGTTTCTGCCGCAAGTGCCGGATTCACCTGGCACAGCCGATCCGTGATATCCTTGTGAACGGTCGATTTTGAAATCCCGTAATGTTTGGCAGCCTGCCGCACAGTTGCCTTATGTTCAATGATATAGTTTGCGATTTCCACGGCTCTTTCTTCAATATAAGCTTTCAAAAAAATACCCCTGCATTCCTGTGTTTGTACAGTTTATGCAAGGATATGTTTGCTTATTACTTACTTCCCACAAAGACTCTTCTGTCACAACCTGTCCCACAACAGTTCCATCAGGTTTGACTCCAAAATAAAGTTTCCTTTTCAATACCAAGATTCAAATCAACACCTGCCTTCACGCATATAATTAAATTATATACTGCTTATAATGATATGAGGTCATATAAAGCAAATATTCTTGTCTATGTCCCATGACGAACTGAATAAGAGGACATATGGCAAAAAAATAGCCGTCCATGTCCCATGACGAACTAAATAGAGGACATATGATAAAAAAGTGCTCATTTATGTCCTGTTAAACAGATCCTGTGGGACTTTTTCATGCGCTTTTTCTACATATGTCCTTTTACCAACTTCTCTCGGGATTTTTCAATGCACTTTTTCTACATATGTCCCTTTGCCAATTTTTCCCGGGATTTTTCAATGCACTTTTTCTACATATGTCCCTCCGGCAACTTTCACCGAGACTTTCTGGCTTACTTTTTCTCTATATGTCCCCAAAACACAAAGAAACGCACAAGAAAAAGGAATGTTCCCACACAGAAACATTCCCTCTTTCATTATGTATTTATTTTTCCAGTTTTGTCAGTTCATTGCTGTCCACATCCGCCGCATGACCGCCCTCATTATGGCTTGCTGATCCGTTCTCAAACCACCATGCCACACCTGCGGCCAACACAACAACTGCTACTACAACTACGATAATGACTTTTTCTAACATGAAATTTTCCTCCTGAACTCTTTGAAAATGGTCGCTTATTTCAAAGAGTCAGAAGCTTTTTCCCCGTCCTGCCAGTGTATGTATGCCATGATCCACGCATGGCTGCGCACAAATATGTTTTCGATACGGCAGGATGCCAGATAAATCCGGGTAGCATTCCCGGCAAATCCGCTTGCAAGTCCTGCCCACAAAATGATGTTGCGTTCTGCATTCAGCCGCGTGACCCGTGCACTGACGGTCAGACGCGCCTGTTCGGACTGTGTCAGTTCGGAACGTCCGAGGATATCAAGGAAGGAACCCTGCTGCCGCTCCATCGTATGTACCGCAAGATGATCCGGCTCCGCCTGCGTGATATCGTACATATTTTGCACTCCATAGCTCTGCTGCACCGCAAAAAAACATATGACAACCGCCAAAAAGATGCCTACACACCTCATCCGGCTTTTTTGTATCCGCATGATTCCCTCCTTTCCCGGGCATGCCCGTGTTATGTAATCATTCCATCACTACTTTGTCAGTCCAGCCTTCTTGCGAAGCAGGTGATACAGCCACTTGCCCTCGTCACTCAGCTCACTTTTCTTGAAACCGCTGACTTTCGAACAGCTGCTTTTAATAATAGAAGAAGATTCCTGTTTGTTTGACAGATTCCATGCAATGTAGCTGACACCATATTCATCCATCGTCTGTACCCAGCGGTCTGCCTCTTTTTTGTCAATGGCTCCGTTTCCGGAAGCATCACAGATTCCATATTCCGTGACAAATACCGGAAGTCCTTTGTTGATGGCTGCGGTCATTTTATTGCGCAGATCTGCTTTGTGTGTGGCTGCATAAAAATGCAGCGCATACATGATATTATCCCCCTTGATCGGATCTGCTGCCGCCTGATCCACATCCTGTGACCAGGTCGGTGTTCCTACAACGATCACCGCCTTTTTGTCATTTTTGCGAATGGTGGAAATGACACTCCTGGCATAGGATTTGATCTCTTTCCAGCTTGTTCCGTTATTCGGCTCATTGCAGATCTCATAAATCACATTGTTGTAACCCTTAAATTCCCTGGACATTTCCCTGAAAAAGGCCTTTGCTTCTTTCTTATGGGAATTCGGATTTCCATCGCTTAAGATATGCCAGTCCACGATCACATACATTTTATGTTTCTTTGCCAGTCTGACTCCCTTTTTAATCAGTTTCTTTAAGTCACTGCGGTTCTTTGCATCTCCACTGCAGTATCCGTTATACTCTTCGGTATACATGGCTAGGCGCACGACATTTGCTCCCCATTTATCATGCAGCTGGGCAAAACACTTGTCATTGACGTACTGCGGATACCAGCTCAATCCATGTGTGCTGACTCCGCGAAGCTGTACTTCATGCCCCTTTTTGTCCACAAGTTTTGTTCCTTTGACGTGCAGCCTGCCTGCCGATGCGTCATAATACGTTGTTGTTTTTGCCTCTGCTATTTGCAGTCCCCCTGTCAAACACAATCCCAGCGCAAGCACACATACCAGTGCAAACCCACGCAGGATTTTTATTTTTTTATTAAAAAAATACATGTTCCACTCCACCCTTCTCCGACGGAAACAGGCGGCTCCACGTTCCATTGGACCGCTGTAACATTCTTAATCAATCGCTGTAACCTTGTAATCTTTCTCTTCTACCGTTTTCTTTAATACATCATCTGCCACTTCCGTGGATGAGGTCACAACGGCAGTGCCAGCCTCATGGCTGACTTCTGCGGATGTTACTTCCGGAAGTGCCTCTAGTGCTTTCTTTACGGTTGCCTCACAGTGTCCGCACATCATTCCTTCAATATGCATTGTCTTTGTCATTTTTGTTTCCTCACTTTCGCTTATTTTCATTTCTGTCGGTTTTGCTGCCGGTACAGCCTTTTTATTTGCTTTTCCATGTACGGAAAACAGGTTCAGCCGTAATGCGTTGGTCACGACACAAAAGCTCGATAAACTCATGGCTGCCGCGCCAAACATCGGATTTAATTTCCACCCAAATATAGGATACCACACTCCGGCTGCAAGTGGAATCCCTATTACATTATAAAAGAATGCCCAGAACAGATTTTCATGGATGTTCCGCAGCGTTGCCCGGCTTAGGCGGATGGCCGCCGGAACATCCCGCAGACGGCTCTTAACCAGGACAACGGATGCCGCATCGATTGCCACATCGGTTCCGGCACCGATGGCGATTCCGGTGTCTGCACGCGTCAGTGCCGGTGCATCGTTGATACCGTCTCCGACCATGGCAACTCTGCCGTGTTCTCTGAGTTTGCGGATCTCCGCCTCTTTTTCTTCCGGCAGAACACCTGCGATCACCTCGTCCACTCCTGCCTGTGCGCCGATGGCTTTTGCTGTGCGCTCGTTGTCCCCGGTCAGCATAATGACTCGGATTCCCATCTCACGCAGCTTAGCTACCGCCTGCGGACTGTCCTCTTTGATCGTGTCTGCTACGGCAACCAGACCGGCACAGGTATGGTTTTTGGCAAAAAGCAACGGTGTTTTTCCCTCTTCTGCCAGTTTCTTTGCCTGTTCTGTCATGGCCACGTCCACGCTTACCTTCTGCTGCATATAAGAAACACTTCCACCCAGCAGCAGATCTTCTCCGCGCACTGCGGAAAGTCCGTTGCCCGGCAATGCCTGAAAATCGTGCACTGCAGTATTGGAAATACCGCTTGTCTTTGCGTGCTCCATAACTGCCTTTGCCAGCGGATGTTCACTGGAACTCTCCAGATCCGCGGCAAGCTGCATCAGCTCCCGCTCCGTATATTCCTTTGCTGGGAGAATGTCCGTCACACGCGGTTCCCCGGTTGTGATTGTACCGGTCTTGTCCAATGCCACGATCTGCGTTTTTCCTGCATTCTCCAGTGCCACGGCATTTTTGAACAGGATTCCGTTTTTAGCTCCCATGCCGTTTCCGACCATGATCGCTACAGGTGTTGCAAGTCCCAGCGCACACGGACAGCTGATAACGAGCACGGAAATGCCACGCGCCAGTGCAAACCCGACGTCTTTTCCGGCAATCAGCCAGACGATGATGGTGATCCCTGCAATGATGATGACCGTCGGTACAAACACACCGGATACTTTATCGGCGATTTTTGCAATCGGCGCCTTGGTGGCTGCCGCATCCGACACCATTTTGATGATCTGGGAAAGCGTGGTGTCTTCTCCCACACGGGTTGCCTCACAGCGCAGGAACCCGGACTGGTTCGTCGTTGCCGCGCTGACGGAGGAGCCTTTCTGTTTGTCGACCGGAATACTCTCTCCGGTGAGTGCTGCCTCGTTGACCGCACTGCTACCTTCTATAACAATTCCATCGACCGGAATATTTTCCCCCGGACGCACGACAAAGATATCCCCCTGCCGCACTTCTGCAATTGACACGGTAACTTCCTGTCCGTCCCGCACCACCGTTGCGGTCTTCGGTGCCAGCCGCATAAGGCTCTTTAAGGCATCGGTTGTCCTGCCTTTTGCGTGGGATTCGAGCATTTTTCCGACGGTGATGAGTGTCAGGATCATTGCCGCAGACTCGAAATAAAATTCATGCATGTAGCCCATGACCGCGTCCATATCGCCGCGCACCTGCGCTCCGGTCATGGCAAACAGGGCATACGTACTGTATCCAAACGATGCTCCGGCGCCGAGTGCCACCAGTGTATCCATATTTGGTGCGCCGTGGAGCAGGCTGGTAAAACCGCTCACAAAGAACTTCTGGTTGATCACCATGATGATGATGGTTAAAAGCATCTGCAACATTCCCATTGCCACATGATTGTCTTTCATGGCAGCCGGTACCGGCCAGCCCCACATCATATGTCCCATGGAAAAATACATCAGCACGACAAGAAAGATGACCGATGCGATCAGACGCTTGCGCAGTTTCGGTGTCTCGTGGTCTTTTAATGCTTCTTCCTCTTCTGCTGCGGTCTGTTCTTTTTTTGCGCCTTTGGGTGCTGCGCCGTATCCGGCTGCGACAACTGCATTTACGATTTCCTGATCGGTTGCCGTGCCTTCCACTCCCATGGAGTTGGTCAGCAGGCTGACAGAGCAGGAAGTCACACCCGGCACTTTGGAGACGGCTTTTTCCACGCGGGCGGAGCATGCCGCACAGCTCATGCCGGTCACTTCATATTGCTTCATAGTTGCCTCCTACATTTCTTACTTCATTAATTTTTGTAACATCGTTACTAATTCGTCTACTTTATCGTCCTCGCCGTTTCGGATGCCATCTGCGACGCAGGTACGGATATGTTGTGCCAGCAGGACTTTATTAAAACTGTTGAGTGCCGCATTGGCAGCCGCTACCTGTGTGATGATATCCGGGCAGTAACAGTCTTTTTCTACCATGCCTTTGATGCCGCGGATCTGTCCTTCAATGCGGCTCAGGCGATTGATCATATCTTTCCGTTCCTTCTCGGAACGCTCTTTTTTCTTACAGCATTCACAAGTATGTTCTTTTTCCATTCGGATTATGTCTCCTCTCTCTCCGATACCCTGTATGGGTATCCTTCTGCATCGCATTATATACCCCCTGTGGGTATTATGCAAGAATTATTTTTCTCAATAAAAATGAGTGTCTTCCGGTTTTTGGAAAACACTCATGTATTATTTATTATTCCTCTATGGATACAAAAGGAAATTCTTTTGTGAGATTTCGATCCATCTCCATCATATGCAGAAGACGGCTTGCTGCACCTGACGGATGATTGATTCCAGATTCCCATGCCTCCACAGTCTTACAGGAAACACCAAGATAACTTGCAAATGTCTTTTGCGACATTCCGGTTTCGTTACGAATCTTCTTTACTTCGCTGGCATTGTATTCCTTAACAGGAACAACTGTCACGACACGGCGCGGAAGTTTTTTTTCTTTACTTTTTGCATCCTCAATGGCTTCCTGTAATCCAGCCACAATACTTTCATATACATCGCTCATATTATTTCTTCTCCTATAACTTCAATTTCAATTGTTCAATTAAACTTTTGATACCATTACGTTCAGCTTGCGACAGATTTTCTTTTTCATTTTTAGAATACACGGTAATCAAATAAATAACCTCTTGAACCACAAAATCCACATAGCAAACACGGGCACTGCCACTTTTCCCTTCATTTGCAAAAGGAATTCTGATCTTTCGAAGTCCTCCTGTTCCCTTTATTACCGGATGTAAATCAGAATTTTCCAGCAATTCTAATTCCAGCTTTCTTAAATCTTCATCCTTAAACCCAAGTTTATCCCAATTCCTGGAAAATTCGCGTGTCTGTATAAATGTTCTGACCATCTTTTCTCCTTTACATTACCCTATTCAATAGTAGTATGTCAAGTTATCATGTAACCCTTCATTCTGTTTTTTAAATTTCATGGAGTCGTGGGAGAATCCCCCGTGATTTGTTCCTGTTGACATTTACTAATATAATATTCAGAAACAATATAACTTTATGAAATAACATTATCAAACACGTTTTTACCTGTCAAGAACAATTTCTATTATTTTCTCCAAAAGTGTGGTATGCTCTGTCATAGATTATATTTAAATGAGGAAGAAAACATTGAAAAAATTAGTACAAAGATTATTATTCGGAATCGGCATCCTATCCCTTGGCATCACGTTCACCGGTTGTCATGCCAGCCATTCACAGACGGATTCACAGAAAACTATTTCCAGACAGACAGAACCGCAGGCCGGACCAACAGAAACGGAAACTTCTTCCACGCTTTCTCTGATTGACGCTTCCGGCATGACATTAGAAAGCCGGATCCACACATCGGACGGTTACACAAGAACCAAAGAAGCCGACGGAAGTCTTGCAGAGTTTTTGCGAAACTATGCCATGGAGCCTGATCAAAGTCCCGTTCTATTATATGACGGCAGTAAAAAACGCAATCAAAAGGCTCATGTTGCCGTATTTGATCTCCCACTTGAACATGAGGATCTCCAGCAATGCGCGGATTCCGCCATCCGGGTATATGCAGAATATTTTTGGAGTACAAAGCAATACGATCGCATTGCTTTTCATTTTACGAATGGATTTGACGCCCAGTATACGAAGTGGGCAGACGGTTACCGTATCCGTGTAAACGGAAATAATGTAAGCTGGATCAAAAGTGCACAGCCGGACACTTCCTACGACAGTTTGAAAGACTATCTGCGTATCGTTTTTTCTTATGCCGGTACCGCCTCCATGGATACCGAAGCACAGCCGATCCCGCTATCTGATCTGCAGGTGGGAGATGTGTTTTTAAAAGGCGGAAATCCGGGGCATGTTGTGATGGTCGTTGATCTGTGCGAAAATGCAGACGGCAAAAAAGCCTTCCTGCTTGCACAGGGATATATGCCGGCACAACAATTTCATGTATTAAAAAATCCGGCGCACGAAGATGACCCATGGTATTATGAAGATGAAGTCACCTATCCGTTTCACACGCCGGAATATACCTTCCAGAAGGGAAGCTTAAAACGATTAAATTATGGGATTACCCACACTGCTCCTGAATAAGCCTGTGGATTTCCTCTGTGTCTTTATCCAGTGCCACTTCCAGTTCCCCATACAGCAGATTCTCTGCCAGTTTAAAATAACGCCCATCCACCGCCGTAACTTTTCTGCCCTGCCGGACACGCTCTTCTTTCCGGTCGCAGATCAGTTTGATGATCCCCACCAGACGCTCCGGATCATTGCTGGTGATAGTACAGTTTTTTAGAATCTGTATCTGAAAAATCCAGATGCACCAGATCCTTTACCTCACATACTCCGTTTGCAGCTTTGACAATAAATTCTCCTATCTGATACAAGATAATTCCCCCTTTTCCCTGTATTTCTATTGTACCACAAGGAAAAGAGGGCATTCAAAGGTCGAATTCAACGAAAATTTCTCATTATGAGGTTGGGGACGTTGCACAATTTTTCAAAATCTGTCTCACTTTTGAAGCTGCTGCAACACGGGCTTTCTTTCCCTTATCGATCTGCGTAAGTACCTCTGACCACGCATCATACAACCGATCTAAGTCACCATTCTTTGCATTTTTCCACTGTGTTTCATCGGACTGTAAATTTTCCAGATACCCTTCAAACTCAGACACCATCTGTTGAAGATCATGTTCCTTCCATGATGCCCCATAACTTGTTGTTATATACGCGTTTACAGCCTCACGGCAATACCCAAACGCCACCCCGATCCTAAAATCTTTTTCGTCCGGCTCACATGTTTGTAAATATAAAATCTCCTCCTGTATGTGTCCCAGAATACCCTGAAACATCTGATCCTCTGTCGTTTGGTTCCATACAATCTGGGCGTCTTTGTTCCGTATCACCCTGTACTGATAAACATTTGCTGATACGGATACTATGCATACCGCAATTGTGATTACCAACGCAATTTTTTTCTTCATCTTATCCCTCCCACCAAATGAAAATCTTCCATTTTGATATGCCCTTGCTATCACATAGGATGGTTCATAAAATGCACTACAATTATAATTATCATATTTCCTCTTCCAGTGCATAGTCTTTTATCCAGTCATCTTCTACTTTTAGCGGATTTTCACAAAATCTGGTAATACTGTAGCATTTTTCAAACAGAAAATCAATCGTTTTCCTCACCTTGGTTGTTTTTGGACGGTAACTATAAATTTTCATGTTCTACTATGAATAGTACCCACAATTTCACGTAAAATCAATGTAAATGATTTATAATGTTGAACTCAAACGTACATTCCGGGTCACTACAGTGGTATTTTGGCTTAAAATGGGCAATCTTAAGAAATTACGAGAAAAGAAAAAACTTTCACAAGGTCAATTATCAATCAGATCCGGTGTAAACCTTCAAACGATAAAGGCGTACGAACAGCGTACTCGCAACATCAATCATGCACAGGGAGATATTTTGAACCGACTGGCAAATGCTTTGGATTGTGCAATTGAGGATCTGTTAGAAGATGATCCTGCTTCGAGGGCATAAGAAAAGGACCACCTCATCACTGAGATGGTCCTTAAATAGGCAATTATACATTTACGTGTTTAGAAGAAACAAAACGTTTCTTTCCAGCTTCAAACTGTTCTGGGTACATTCGCTGTACCACGGATTCATCCACATTTGCAACAAGCATGTTATACACTGCTTCAATATTGCTTTCATTCCTGCTTTCATTCCTGATCCGTTTTGCTTCATAATCAAGTATTTCTCCACCCATAACAGAATCAACTCCTTCCTTCACGTTATCGTATTTATTGGTTAATGATTGTGCTACCTTGTCACACATTGCTTTGATTGCAGATTTTTCAAATTCCGATATTTTGCCTTGTTGAACCAACGATTCCAACTGATCCCACAACTTAAGATATGTATTTTTCATATCTTCAATCAACGCATGATCTTTTTCCATTTTTTCAAGTGAGTAATTGAAAAAATAAAACGGAATTAAGAAAAACAACTTCTTACTAAGCATATCATCCAAACTGTAATCTTTGATCTTTACAATTGGAATTTTATAGCTTACAGTTCCTCCAGGTGTATTTACCACAATTTCATGGGAATCTGGTGTACTATCATTGCATCTTAAATATAAAATTCCAGATGCAGGCATTGTGAATACCGTTTTTGAAACATCTGATTCTGCAGTAGTAATTGCAATCTGCGTCGAATACTCAAAAATCCGTACCGTCATTGTGCCGTCTACGCTACTTTGACATTCAATGTGATACCGTCTTGAGTTACCGATTGTAAAATTTGAATCTGTGATTCGCTTTTCATCGGCTCCTGTTGTGATAAACACTTCATTCTGATACAGTTCCACATTCTCTGTTTCCTGCCAATTTTCTCCAAACATTTCGTTTACCAATGGGACAATCAATCGTTTACAGTCCGTCAGTAATGTGCGAAATGAGTCATCATAAGGTGTTCCATAATTGCTCATATCTTAGATATCCTCTCTTTCCCTACTTAAGTAGAATTATAATTTTATCTATATAAACAGGGAAAGTTTGGGCATCCCTGATTGTTTTCAGGGAATATCCCTTATTCATTTAGTCTTTATCAGACTTTGTTGTATATGCAGCCACGAGCATCTGCCGAGACTACATTTCTTGTACTATAATACTTTTACTTTACACATATATTATAGCATATGCCGTGAAATCTGCAATATACATTCACCGGCATTCAGACTTCAAGACCGTATCGGTATCTACAGACTCTTTTTCCTCGACTCAAACTTAATACATATTCATTATAAGGCAGAACGCGTGTTCTTGCAAGAAAAATCCTTTTCAACTTCTCCATTCGTTTACTCTATTGATAATAGTATGAACTGGTTTTTTGTCGCATTTCGACTTCTCAAGGTAAATGCAAATTTTTAATCCTTTTTGCATTTACTTTGAGAATAAGTCCTAACATCATTAGATGCCATGAGCTTTGCCCTTGATTTAAGCGGCAATTTTGAATTTTGTTCATAATAAAACAGGCACAAAGTAGAGCCAAAAAACCTATTTTATGCCTGTCATACTAAATGCAAACCTATTTTGCATTAGGTTTGCAAATTAACCTTTTTTTCATAAACATTACCTCTTTTATGTGCAATTATTTAACATTAATTCCGCAGTGTCGTAAATCTACAACCGACACGTTCTTAACTTTAAACGTATATTTATGAATACCTTTTTTAATTACTTTATTTGCCGGGGATCTGTACTGATAAATCAGTTTACCCGGACAGGAAGCATAGGTATAAAACGGATAAGCCAGATCTGCTCCCATCGTATTTACAGTATATCCCTTTACAATAATGGTATTTCCACTGTAGGAAAGAGATTGGGTTACAAACTTGATTTCATCTTCTTCATAGTCGCTCAGCTTGGTGCTGACCTTCAAGGAATATGTATTTGCCTTTGGAGACACTGCCTTACTCGTCTTTGCATCATTTTTGTTTTCGATCATTTCGACTTTCGCCTTATATTTTGCCGAACCTGCTCCTTTTGCCTTATAAGTAAATGTGTATTTACTTGTGGCAGCACTTGTAAAAGTCTTGATCTTTTTTGAGCCTTTATAAACATAAATTTTGGAAACACCACGGACTCCTGCACCGCCATTATTGACATCCACCTGAATGCCAGCCTGATCCGCAGACATCTTCGTCACTTCAATCTTCGGCTCTTTTTTTACGACTGTTTTATACACCGGTTCATCCGTAACGGTGATTTTTGCTCTAACCTTAAGGCGTGGCAGCGTTTTCACATTCTTGTTTTCTTCTTTTATATAGCCATACTGTACGGATACCTCTTCGCCAGGCTTTGCGGTCTGTCCTGTAATAACGGCTGATTCACTCCGATTGATCGTCTGACTCATTAGTGCCGGTCCAAAATCAGCAAACCAGGTTAGTGTAACCGGGCTTTCCGTAGTCACATACATACCTACCCGGATAACTTTATCCGTGTCATTTTTTACAACAAATGTATCCGGTTTCTGTCCGATATAAATGTATCCGGTAGTATTTGCTTCACCAAATATTACACTGCCACTTTTTGCTTCTGTAAGTGTGTAAGTTACCTTATTTGCATCCAGATCCATTTCGAAGTTCTTTGCAAAAACAGGCTCTGCATGACAGATTACCATGACCAGCATAAGCATACATGCTGCTATCCCCAAATGCAGTAACCTTCTTCCTTCCATTTGTGTTTCCTTAAATTGTTTCATCATAACCAGTCCTCCTTTTTCGTCCATTTACTTTAAAATTATTTATATGCATAGTAGATAAATTTTGCAAGTTCCACGCGTGTAACGGCATCGTCCGGTCTGAATTTATGATCACCATTGTCTTTGATGATGCCCTTGGACTCGGCCCATGCTACTGCATCCGCATAAAATACCCAGTCCTTGTAATCCGTAAACGTTGATTTTTGGGATGCTTTCGGTGCACCGATGCTCTGCCATACGTAATACAGTGCATAGCCACGCTGGTAAGCATATTTTCCTTCAAAGATTCCGTACTCAATCAGCCCCTTATCCACTGCCCACAATGCAGCTTTATAGTAACTGTCCGTACTCTTGACATCCGGAAAATGATTTAATGCTTTCGGTGTCGGAGATCCGTTTGCCTTGTACAAAGCGTTAAATACATCACCCTTGGTGCAGATTGCCTTGGAATAAAATTCGTTCTTGCTGGTAGGCTCCATGATCTTGTTTTTTACCACCCATGCAACTGCCTTAGCATCGGCAGCATCCACATCGGTGTACGAGGAGGTGGAAGATGCATTTTTAATCTTGATCTTCACGGTCTTTGTCGCATTCAGATTGATCGTATAGCCGCCCTTTACTTTTTTCATATAGTTTGTATCAAGTGGCAGATACGATTTCACACCTGCCTGATCCGTACAGATCAGATATTCGCCAGCCATTGCCTCCTCATCTGCAAAAGTGGTCTTTCCGGTGCTTGTTGTGTAGGACTTGATCTTCTTACTGGAAGATGCAAAGATCTGCACTGCCTCTGTCTCATAAGTTCCAACGCCCAGATACTGATAATTTTCCCGTAAAATGTTTGCCTTATGACTGGCACTGTTCATCCATCCACGCATCGCAAGCTGTGCCGTAACCTTTTTTGTACATTTGTACATATTCTCACCGAGTCCGGTATTCTTAAAAGAAGACGGAACGGCAGTCTTGTAGCTGGTTCCATTTGGTCTGGTATGTGCTGGCTGTGTATTGTTGACATTTTCCTTTGCACGGACTGCGGTTGCTTTTTGCAATGCTGCCGGCATGGTAAGAAGTTTTTTCCCTTCCTTTGCACGCTCTATATTGGTCAGCCGCAAAATGTTCCATTCATCCTCAGAAACGGCAATTCCTTTTTCCGGCCGGTTGTTTCCCAATGTCGGAATCACTTCATTGATATAAAGTTCCCTTGTCTTTCCATCCAGTGACAGATTCAGATAGGCTGTAACGCCTCCCTTACTTTCATAAGTTGCATCTACCTTGCGGAACGATTTCCACTCTGCTTTGGTTCCGTTTTTTGCTGCAGCAGTAATTACTTTCATGACCTGTGCTTTGGTTGTTGTATTGGTCATATTCATTTTGCCGGCTGCTGAACTCATTGCCCCCCAGTCTTCCTCGAGTTTTTCCTCTGTCGTACCCACATTGTCTGCTTTTACGGTCATCTGCGGTAGGATGCAGATCATCATAATAAGTACCAGTGCCAGACTGCACAAATTTTTTCCTATTTGCAGGATTATTTTTTTCTTTGCTTTCATATACATTCCTCCTATGCTTCTTTGTTGTTCTTTAAGATCAGCCTTTTATGTTTGTTTGAGTATGTCCAGTATTTGGAAGAAAGCTTCGGGCAGTTTCCGAATGTGATCGAAGATACTTTTTTGGCTTTGGACTGATATGGTTTCCAGGATGTGCTCTCCGATCCGCTTTTTTTGCCGGAACCGGTATAATAATTATCATAGACCGTCACACCGTCCAAGTAGCTGTATCCGGCATTTCCGGCAATCTCACCTTTGTAAAGCGTTTTGCCTTTTCCTGAGATTTTACCGGTATTATAATTGCTGTAACCAGAATAAAACTCTGCCGCGATACCACCGACCAGACCATTTCCGGTCAGGCTTACCGCTCCGGTATTATAACAATTTTTAAGTTTTGTTCCGGCATAGCTTACACCACCCACACAAGCCGTTCCGCTTGTCAGCTTAACTGTAATTTTTCCAGTATTATAGCATTCACTTGTTCCATTTCCGGTGCCAACGCCCTCAACCCTGATCGCTTTATCAAGCGAGTAATCCGTACAGGCACCTTTATAGGAAATATTTCCCGTGTTATAGCAGCGGCTGGCTGCTTTCCCTGACGAACTGAACACACCGGCTATCGTTGCCCTTGTCGTTGATTTTTTACCGCCTTTATTTGTCACTGAGATATTTCCGGTATTGCTGCATCCTGTAATCTTTTTTCCACACTTTTTCCCTTCGGGTTATTCTGCATGGCGATCAGATCCTGCTCTGAATTGATCGCTGTCTCCTGTGCCGCGTATACGGTCTCTGTTCCTGTCTGTACATGCAGATTAGCCGGAACATTGGTACATACCAATGCCAGTGCCATCACAAAAGCTGTCATTTTTTTCATAAGCATTTCCTCCGTTGTGTCCATTTTTCAGACGATCTGGCACATCTGGTCTGATGTGCATTCACTTTTGGAATATAGTACCACATTTTAAAAAAGTTCTGCTGTTAATTGCGCGAATTACAGTTATTTCGACATGAACGATTTTAAAATGCCGTCATTTATGGTTTATTGTTATGAAAAAAACAGGGAACACCTCTGCTTTATGCAGGGTGTTCCCCATTTTTCTCTATAACAGCCACTTCATCTCCGCGAAAAATTCCCGCAGCATATTGTTCGGCAGATATTTTGGTGTGGAATCCGCCGCAATTCCACATACATCGGAAAGTCCGTACTTTTTGGCAATCTGTAAGGCACGGAATACATGAAAATTGTTGGTCACAATGCCAACAGATGCGCCTTCTTTCATCAGCTTTTTACTGTTCGTGATATTCTGCTCGGTTGTCTGCGATTTATCTTCCGGCAAAATCCGCGCAGTATCAATTCCTTTTTCCTGCAGATACCGTGCCATTCCCTCTGCTTCAGACCACGGCTCGTTGCTTCCCTGTCCTCCGGAAACAATGCAGACCGTGTCCGGGTTTTCATTCAGATATTCCACAGCCTTATCCAGACGATATTTAAGAACCGGACTCGGACCATCCTTTCTCACCTGTGCGCCAAGTACGATAATATAGTCGAGCCCCCCTCGTCCATCCGCGTGCATCTGGCTGATCACACAGCCCTCTACGATACAAAACACAAGCAGTCCGATACAGACAATCATTCCTGCAAAGATTTTTATCGGATGCGGTGCCTTTTTCCACACTTCCATGTACACGGAAATTCCAAACAGAAACACCACGATCCCGATGCCAATCCATATAAGGAAAAAAGCTGTGCCGGAACCGGTCGCATGAACCATTACCGCATAAATCACACTCAGGATTCCAAGCAGTAAACATATCCAAAATACCATCATATTCTTTTTCATTTCTCCATCCCTTTTCACTCCGCTAATACCGGATATGAAAGCCATTTTCCTGTTCATCCGGTGGTATGTTTTTCCGATCCATTCCGGTAACATCAATATATCTGTCCTGTTTCAGCTGTTGGATGATCTGGTCAATTTCTTCCGGCAGACCCTGCAATTCGGCACTGACCGATCCGTCGTATTCATTCCGTACCCAGCCAGTCACACCGTAGTGCTGTGCCAGATGGGACAGGCGGTAGCGGAAACCTACGCCCTGCACGTATCCGGTAAAGCGGATATGTTCCCTTTGTTTTTCTGCCATTTCGTTTTCTCCCTATATTTCTTTGCGATAGCTCTGATACAGCTTTTCAAATGCAGAAAACGACCGCTCGATCATATCATAATCCACACAGTAGGACACACGCGCATAGCCCGGACAGCCAAATCCCGTGGCAGATACAATCAGAAGATCCTGCTCCTTTGCCCGCTCACAGAAAGCATCTGCATCCGGCTCCAACGCCTTGACAAACATGTAAAACGCGCCCTGCGGCTTGAAACATTCATACCCAATCTTTGTCAGACCATCGTAGAGCAGATCACGGTTTTTCTTATACAACTCGATATCTCCGGTATTCCCTACACAGGCAGCGATTACTTTCTGGAACATGCTCGGTGCACAGACATAACCCAGTGCACGGCCGGCTCCGGCGATGGCTGCATAGACGGTCTTGCTCTCAGTCACTTTGTCTGGCACAATCACATAGCCGATACGCTCGCCCGGCAGTGACAGGGATTTGCTGTAGGAATAGCATACCAACGTGTTGTCATAGTATTTTGTCACATACGGCACTTCCACGCCATCATACGCGATCTCGCGGTATGGTTCGTCCGCAAGGATAAAGATCGGTGTACCGTTTTCCTCAGATTTCTTTGTCAGAAGTGCAGCAAGTTTCCGGATCGTCTCTTTCGAATAGACAGCTCCGGACGGGTTGTTCGGGGAGTTGATGATCACGCCTTTGGTGTGTGCGCTGATGGCTTTTTCCAGGGCTTCAAAATCGATCTGGAAATCGCTGGTGTGAGGCGGTACCACAACAAGTTTCGCTCCGTTGGCTTCCACAAACACACGGTACTCCGGGAAAAACGGTGCGATCGTGATGAACTCATCTTCCGGTGAAGTGGTAAGTGCACGGAAACATACCGACAAGGATGCGGCAGCTCCCATGGTCAGGTAAAAATTGTCTGCCGAAAACGCAGTCTCATACGTCTTGTTCAGGTAATCTGCGATTGCCTGTCTCGTCTCGATATCTCCCTGTGCAGAAGTATATCCGTGTAAGGAAATGGAATCCAGTTTCTGTGTCAGGTCACGGATGGTCTCATTGACGCAGTCTGGTGCCGGTACGGTCGGGTTTCCAAGGGAAAAATCATAGACATTTTCCGCTCCCACAACTGCTGCGCGCTGCTTGCCATACTCAAATAATTCACGGATTGCCGAACGCTGGCTTCCTAATTGATACATATCTTCTGCTACGAACATTTTATTTTCCTCCTCATATAATCAGGTGTCTTTATTAAAATTCAAGGCTTTTCAACCTTTTATATCTCCTGTTTTTCCAGTTATTTTTACAGATAATTTCTTGTTCTTTGTATTTTTAATGACATTGTATGTAGATTCTTCAAACTTATCTCTTCTGACTTGCCAGATAATTTTCATACTCCAGCCGGCTCAGCCGCTCGATCTCCTCCCGGAGATTGTCCGCCGACATGCGAAGCGCCCCCTGACTCATGACCGTAAGCTGCTCCAGCCCGTCATTTGTCGCAACCGTGACACGGTACTTGTGCCCGATCTCATGCACGGTGCGCTCGATAAATGCATCCGCGGTCTCATCGGTTTTCGTGTAGACCACATCCAGATTGTGATATTTGCTTTTGGCACCCGGATGTTCCTTGCGCTTATAGGCATCAAACACCACCAGCACCGGACAGCTCTTGTATCCCTGATAATTGCTTAAAATATCCAAAAGCTTGTCCCTTGCGGAATCAATATTGACACGGGAAAGTTCGTTTAAGTCTTTCCATGCAAAAATAATATTGTAACCGTCCACAATCAGATATTCTTCCTGCGGTCCCTTCGCCGGATAGATCGGATTGCCTTTTTTATCATATTTTACCACATTCGGCTTCGGCGCATCGGATTTCTTTTTCAGCCACTTGCGCCGTTCCTGATCTTCCATATCTTCGCGGCTCATGCCAAACTCGCGGGCATAAATCTGCTGCAGCTCCTGATCTAACTCCCAGCCGGTCTTGCCGGAAGACTGCTGCCGGTGCACCGGACCAAAACTCTGCCCGTCGGTCTCATAACTGCGCCCGTCCGCAGGTGTCTGGGTTTCCTCCTCCGGCACAAACTGCCGCGGCAGATGCATATAATCATCCACCTGATCCCACGGCACGATAAATCCGGCACCATGCGCACAGAATACCGATCCGGTCGGATTTGCCGTATCCGCTTCACTGTCGTATCCGGTTTCCGCGATCACTTCCTCACTGTTGTGACAGACATCATAACCGGAAAGTTCCAGTGTCAGATGCCCGAGTCCACGGGTATATGCATGTACCTCACTGCTGTAGTCCTGCATCGTTGCGACCGGAACTGTGCCCTGCAGCACGGCGTAGTCCATGCCGTTTCCGGTGCCAAATTCCGGCGAATCAAACTTGCCTGCACGCTGCTTTAAGTCGGTCATGGCACGGCCGACCATCTCCTGCGGTACTTCAAGCGTAAATGCGTATACCGGTTCCAGCAGTACGCTTTCCGTGCTCTTTAACCCCTGCCGGATCGCGCGGTAAGTTGCCTGCCGGAAATCACCGCCCTCGGTGTGTTTGATATGGGCGCGTCCGCTTAAAATCGTGATTTTTACATCGGTGAGTGCTGATCCGGTCAGTACGCCCGGATGTTCCCTCTCCATAATATGTGTTGCGATCAGCCGCTGCCAGTTGAGGTCGAGCACATCCTCACTGCACACGCTCGCCACCTCGATTCCGCTGCCCGGTTCGCCCGGCTCCAGCAGCAGATGCACTTCCGCATAGTGGCGCAGTGGCTCAAAATGTCCCACACCCTCCACCGGCTTTGCGATCGTCTCCTTATATACAATGTTGCCCTGTCCAAAGACAACCACAACACCAAAGCGCTCTTTGATCAACTGCGTCAGAACTTCGATCTGCACCTGTCCCATCATCTGCGCATGGATTTCCTGCAGTTGCTCATTCCAGAGGATATGAAGCTGTGGATCTTCCTCCTCAAGCTGCTTTAATTTTTCCATCATCTCCACGGCATTCACTTCGTCCGGCAGATAAATCCGGTAGTTAAGCACCGGCTCGAGTACCGGCACACTGCTCTCCTGCTGCGCGCCGAGTCCCTGTCCCGGTACGGTTGTGGTAAGTCCGGTCACAGCACAGACTTCCCCGGCCTCCACCGCCTCCGCGGTCTCAAATTTTTCTCCGGAATACAGACGGATCTGGTCAACTTTTTCCTCCAGACCATCATAGGAAATCCGGTCTTTGACATGCAGCGTGCCTCCGGTCACTTTCAGATAGGTCAGCCGCGCTCCTTTTGTATCTCTGCCGATCTTGTATACACGGGCGGAAAATTCGTTTTCATACTCCGGTGTCCTGTGATATTTTGCAAAGCCTGCAAGCAGTTCTTTCACACCCTTCACTTTGAGTGCCGAGCCATAGTAGCACGGAAACAGTTCGCGCTTTGCCACCGCATGCGCCAGATGCTCCTCTGCAATGCTGCCCTGATCCATATACTCATCCAGCAGTGCTTCGCTTCCCATCGCAGCTTCCTCGAAAAATGCTTCTCCGCTGTCCTGTGTAAAATCCACACATCCATCGGACAGTTCGGTTTTTAACTGCTGCTGCACGACTTCCTTGTCCGCCCCCGGCAGATCCATCTTGTTGACAAACAAAAAGGTCGGAATGTTATAGTGCTGCAGGAGTCGCCAGAGTGTCCGCGTGTGTCCCTGCACGCCATCGGTTCCGCTGATGACAAGAATTGCATAGTCGAGCACCTGTAACGTGCGCTCCATCTCCGCGGAAAAATCCACATGCCCCGGCGTATCCAGAATTGTCAGACCTATTGTCTGTTCGCTATGCAAATTTTCATCCGTCATTTGCAGCCGAAGCCGCGCCTGCTTGGAAAAAATTGTTATTCCACGCGCCCGCTCCTGCGCATCCGTATCCAGAAATGCATCCTGATGATCCACACGCCCCAGCGCACGGATCTGCCCGGTGGCATATAACAGTGCCTCCGACAGTGTGGTCTTTCCGGCATCGACATGCGCCAGCAGACCGATATTTATATTTTTTGCGGGATTTTTTCTGCCCATAAAAAAAGCCCCTTTCCATGTATCATAATCCAATAGATTTATGATAGCACAGAAAGGGGGAGAAGTCACGAATCTTACACCGTCGTATTCACTCCATTGATCGTGGCGTGCTCATCCTCGCCCATCGGGATCACCAGACATTTCTGCCCATTAATCACCTGTGACTTGATCTGCGATGCCTTCTCCGGCTTCACGCGCAGTACCACATCATACGTCTTTGTCTCAGCGATATAATTGTCGATTTCTTCCTGCTTTTCAATCAGCTGGGAGGTGCGCTCCGCAAGCGCCTCGTCCTTTTCGGTAAGCTGCACGGTCAGTGTGCCGACCTGATCCTCGAGTGCCATTTTTTCCACACGCAGTTCATTCTGCACAAGCGCCTTGGAGTCGATCACATTCTCTGCTGCAGGCGGTTTCTCGCCAAATGCCTCATCCACAGACTTTTCGATCTTTGCAGCCTTTTCCTCGCTGATCTCACTGTCTGCAAGAAGCTTTGTGACCACTTCCTTATCGAGCAGGAAAACATCTTCGTCATCGTCGTGTGTCTCGGCATATTCATCGATCATATCACTTAAATTCTGCTGCAGATCCAAAAGCACATCATCCGTGTGCTCATCCTCTGCGCCAAGCACGTTTCGGACGATGGAATGGAATGCCATCTTCTGCTCGGTTGCAGTGCGCTCAATGCCGCAACCCAATCCGTTTGCCATAAATTCAGAATGTGGCTCCTTGGTATTTTTCGTGTAAAACAATGTCGAATGGATATCCGTACTGCGGTCATTGAATGCCGGGAATAAAAATGCAGTGTCCACAGCTCCTACCACCCAGTCGCGCACGCGCGGCCCGATCCGGTGCTCCTCCTCGAGAAAGCCAAGCCCCGGCTTTGACAGATCGACCGGACAGATCGCACAGATCAGATATTCGTACACTTCCTCGGACTCATCGAGATTGTTATTGTCACTCGTCCGGCTCATCACATCGTATGCATCGTGAAACAGCACGATCAGATAATTTCCGGCATGATCATACGTGTCGATTACCAGATCATAAAAGGTATCCAGCAGATTTTCATCTTCCAGCTTCGATGCGCGCAGTGCCATCAGAATATGCTGACGACCACCCACTTCCTCTTCCTCAATCGGAAACTTCAATTCCAGAAGGTTATTTCCGATGGTTCCGGACAATGCCTTATTTGCAATTTCCAGATATTTGTAAAATTCATCTTCTTCCAGATTCAGAAATGTATTTCCAAACTTACAGACTTTATTGTGATTTCCGTCAACGTAACAGCCACACACGCGCGTAAACGTTGCCGCCTCTTTCTTGAATCTTCTTTTTAACTCCAGGACTTCCTTTTTATTCATTTCTTGGATTCCTCTTCCCTGATTTTCTCTTTCAGTTCCTCAAACAATGAAAGAAACTCTTTCTCCACATCAGCCATCGGCTGAAATTCATAGCTCGGTGTGCTCACCATAACCGGCTCCACCGAATACATTTTTTCATCCATAAAATGAAGGAACTCATAATACAGGCAGCTGTCATCAATGTTCGTAATCAGTTCTGCCTCTTCCCCCTCCGGCACATATCCCAGAAATTTAGTGTAGATCATATGCTGCAGCTGTTCTTCGATCTGCAGATACATCGTCATGTTTTTCTTGACCGGGCGGGTAATGTCCGCCAGATAAGCTTCACTTCCATCGTGAAGCAGACAGGCAAGTGCCGTCTGTGGCAGATAGTTTCTCGCAGTTGCCTCATGGCAGCACTGGATGCAGTGCTGACCTACAGAAAAAAACTGCGGGAAATGCCCGTTTGCCCGCGTCATCATCGACAGGGCATGTGCAATATCCTCAATTCGTATTTTATCCTCTTCCGGCTCAAAGGTATTAAAGTCAACCTTTGAAAATGTTGTCAGACAATCCTTTTTCATCTGTACTCCCCCATATTACACGCATACATCAAAGATGTATGGCATACGTGAACCTTTACCAGCTAAGTACTTCATGGCCATCCTCAGTGACAAGAACCATGATCTCCCACTGTGCAGATGGCATTCCATCCTCGGTGTATACTTCCCAGTCGTTCTCTTCGTCAATGAAAATCTCCACACCGCCCATGTTAACCATCGGCTCGATGGTAAAGATCATACCTGGAGCAAGCACCATCTGGGTTCCTCGTTTGGAATTATAACCAACCCACGGCTCCTCATGAAATTCCAGGCCAACACCGTGGCCGCCAATTTCACGTACAACGGTATACCCGTTAGCATAAGCATGATCGTGAACTGCCTGACCCATATCACCCAAAAAACCCCAGGGCTTTACTTCCTTAAGTCCAAGTTCTACACATTCTTTCGTTACCTGAACCAGTTTCTTTTTCTCCGGGCTTACTTCCCCAATGCAGAACATCCGGGAAGAATCGGAAAAATATCCGTTCAGAATGGTAGAACAGTCTACATTGATAATATCCCCCTCTTTTAAGATCACCTTCTCGGAAGGAAATCCGTGACATACCTGCTCATTCACTGAAGTACATACACTGTATGGATATCCTTCGTAGTTGAGCGGTGCCGGAATACCTCCCATGGAAGTGGTCATATCATAGACAATCTTATCAATTTCCGCTGTATTCATTCCTGCGTGAATGTTCTTTTCTATGTAATCAAGTACTGCTACATTGATTTTGGCACTCTCCTTTATCCCTGCAATCTGATCCGGCGTCTTGATCAGGTCATGTGTCGGAACAACGTGACCCTCCTGTGCCAAACGTGCAAGTTTATCATCGAAAGCCGCATGACACGCCTTATATTTCTTGCCGCTTCCGCACCAACATGGATCATTTCTTCCTAATTTTACTGACATTTTTTAATCTTCTTTCTTTTTATTATTGTATGTGACATTTCCAAAACTCACACGATTCCATACTTTAGCATTCACTTTGTATTTTTGCTTTTTCAAAAGCTTCTGATAGGAATCCTCCATATACGCATAATCGTCATAGGTACGGTTATGCAGCTGTGCATACACCTCCTGATATTTCTGGGCGTATGCAATTCTTTGGATCGTCTTTTTTGCATCTTTTCTGGAAATCCCCAGTGCCGTTTCCCCCTGACGTTCCGTCAGATCCTCCCAGAAATCCTCCAGTTTATTGTCCATATGTTTTTGGTCATTGTCATCCAGTGTAAGGCCTTCCTCCATGGCCATCTGATAAAAAAGTTCATCATGAAGTGCCATCTGCATCGCATTTTTGCGTGCAACGGCATTCATAAATCCCCCTTCTACGCGCATACTCCAGTAACGGTTCGGATCATCCGGATCGTATACCAGTGCCTCCTGCTGAATCTGATATTCCTCATATCCGACATAAAATGCCATGTCTCTGAGGGTCAGTTTTTCACCATTGATCTGCGCTGCCACTTCATCCAGAGACTCCCGGTACACAAGCGGCCTTGCATTCGTCATGCTATTATTATTTCTCATGAGCATCACAAGCACAACTGCAATCAGAACAATGGATACCAGATGTTTTGGTCTCATCAAAAACTCCTATACCAGTCTGCGTATTGCGGTGATCGTGTGACAGTTCACCGGACGGCTGTTTGTAATGCCGGCTCTTGTTGACTGCGCCTCCACGATATTTCCGTTTCCAATGTAAATTGCCACATGTCCCGGATATACCACGACATCTCCCGCCTGGATATTCTGATAAGACACCGGCTGTCCCACACTCTTAAATGCCTGGGAATACCGTGGGGTACTGATTCCAAAATGTGCATAGACCTGATGTACAAATCCGGAACAGTCAACCCCATTGGTCAGACTGTTTCCTCCCCATACATATGGGTTTCCGACAAACTGCTGCGCATAAGCCACAATATCCGCACCGCCCACATTTGTTGTCTGTGAAGGATTGCAATCCGGATCTTTCAGATAGGAATCGCTTGCAATTCCACCACTGGCACCGGTACCTCCACCGTCATAGGTGTTGGCATTGGCACGCGCTGCCGCTGCCTCCTGCGCACGGATAATTGCCTCCTGTTTGGAAATTGTCTTTTTATAGTCCTGCGCCTGCTTCTGTGCTTCTGCCAGCTGCTGCGCATAGGCATCTTTTTGTTGTTCGAGCTTTGCCATGAGGGTTTTCAGTTCCCCCTGCTGGGTCTGATACTTATCCTGCAAAGCAAGCAGACTGTCCATCTCATCTGCCAGCTGCATCGTCCAGTCCTCAACCTTCTTTACCGCATTCTGATAAGAAGTCATAAGTTCCCTGTCAGATTTGTACAGATCGGTCGCATATTCAATACGGTTTAACATATCGGAAAGTCCATTGGACTCCAGAATGGCAGACCAGATGGAATTATCCGTACTGTTCTCATACAGATACTGAATCCTGAGCTTCATGGCATCATACTGGTTCTGTTCTTCTTCCTTTGCTTCTTCCAGCTTTTTGTTTGCCTGCTCCACTTCATTCTGCTTGTCCTTAATATCCGACTTCAGCTGTTCCTGCTTGGAAAGAAGTGTTTTCATCTTGGCTGCGGCAGCAGTGATGCTGTCTTTTACATCCGACTGACTGTCTTTGATATTTGCAATATCGCTGTTTTTTGCTTTCAGTTTTTTCTTGTACGCATCACGCTTCTTTTCTGCCTCGGTCTTTGCATACACATTCGGCACCGCACACGCACCTGCGGTAAGTGACCCGGCCAGAACAAACACCAATACTGCTGCACAAATCTTATTCTTTGTTTTTACATGTATTTTCTTATGCATATTATGCCTCCAGACTTATCTTCCATGGGAGTGCTCCCATACCTTCCTTTATTGTGGCACAAAATACATATTTTTTCTACTGGTTTTTCTTACTAATTAAGGAAAAATTCATAAATTTTTTCAAAAACAGCCATTAATTCCGCAAATCAGCATTATTCATTAACCAGACCGTACTCAGTTTTCCATCTTCCCCATATTGTGCCTGCAGGCTGGTATAATATCCCTCGTCTTCAAAATACCACTCATAGGACGTATAATTGCTCATGCTCACATAATTTGTCAGTTGATATCCCAATACCTGTCCAAAATCATCCGGCTGACTCTCAAACCCCAGATCCCCTACCAGTTTCAGATCATTTTTTCCCACCGGTGAACCCGGATTTAATGTAAGTCCTCCAACGATTCCCTTTTCCGGCACAATATCCTTATCTGATGTATTAAAAATAAAGATCGTCCCGCGGTAAGTTCCATCCTCCTCATAGTATGCATAACCATCAGATTCTCCCGGCTTAATCTTTTTCTCTTCATCGTTACTGATGGTAAATCCGGCTTTTTCAAACTCCGAAAATTTACACGGAATCGAAAACTCGTTTCCGGAAAGGGCGAATGTATGAAATCCATGCACATAAGACACATTCTCCCCATTCAGATTCTTAAATTTTCCATCCGGCGTCTTACTTTTTGAATCTGCCTCAGCATCTTTGTGGGAATTTTCAGAGGTATGGGAACTGTCATCGTCCCGAATCGTCTGAATTGCCTCACGAATCAGACCCACAGTACGGTTGTCGGACTTTAAATACATTCCCACGATTCCGAAGATTGCAACCACACCCAGAACAATCACAACAATTGCGATGGCCTTTTTGACTCCCGAATTGTCCTTGACCGGATTTCCCTGCGCATCAACCTCACTTTCTCCCTGCTCCCGTTTCGCCCGGCAGTGTATTTTTTCGCGCTCCGCGCGCTCGTATTCCCGCTGGCTCCAGCTCTTCTTTGGCTGATCATCCAGCCGCTGTCCGTCACGCGAATAATACACCCCGTTTAAGTTATATCCCCCCGATGGTTTCTGCTCCGGTGGTGCATAGTCCTGAAATTTCTTTTTTCTTTCGTTTTCCATAACTTTCTCCTTTTGACGCTTTCTATCATCAATTCTAACATTCACTCACTTTCTTTACAATGAGTAACTTATCGCCCTGCTGCACATCTGCCGATTTGAGTCCGTTTGTCTCCATAATTTCTGCCTCGGTAGTATGAAAATGTCTTGCAATGTCCCATAATTGTTCTTCTTTTTTAACAATATAGCCAACAATTCCCGGCTGCTTCATCAGTTCCACCGCGTCTAGCGGTTCCTTATGGATATCCACAATTTTTTCCATGCACACTTCCTGCTGTACAATTGTCTGCAGGGAAATAACCGCCTTGACCTCAAATCGTTCGTTATCCAGCAGATTCACCGCAAGCTGATCAATCGCCGGCTCGATTTCATAAGAAATATCTTCCGTGTGCCCTTTCATGCCGGGAACATCAACAATCTGTGTAAACGGAATCTGTTCCTGCGTATGTGCAATCGGAAAACTGTCATCCGTCGTTGCATACAAAATATCAACCGTCAGGATTCCTTCTACCTGTAACCCGTTTTCCACCGGTTCCACATGATCCATCTCTGCATGCCCCTCAAAAGAACACAGCTGTAAGATCCGTTCCTGTTCTTCCGCCAGCTTCATCTGTTCAGAGATCCGCAGTTTTGCTTCATTTTTAATCAGCAGTTTTTTTGCACAGACCATTTCTTTCTGTGGCACAAGATTTGTTTCCAGCGAATAGACATCTGCCAGAAGTTCCACATTCCTTTCTTCCCACAGCTTCATTTCCACATCCATGGAAAGATTCAAGCTCAGCGCCCTCATTTCGCCATCATAATCTTCTGCCGGTTCCACCTCATATTCTTTCGTCTGGCAATGTACCCAGCAGACCGGCTGTGTTCCGGTCATTCCCCCTTCTATTGATTCGGAAAACGGAACCATCGTTTCATACCACTCCATTTTTCCTTCCGGACTGCTGTACAATACATTCACATACGCTTCTCCCTGAATCTGCATCTGCTCCCCGGTGCAGATCACCTGCCGGTTACGCACTTCCACATAATCATAAAGCAGATGTCCGATATTCGGACTGGACTGTGGCAGTGCAATATCACTGTGCACACGCAGGATATCCTTTTTCGCGGATGTCAGTGCCAAAAGCTGCATCGTCCGGCTTTTCTGCTGAATATCCGGATCATTTTCAACACCACTTACAATTTCTTCTTCCACCGGCACCTCACACACGGCATGAATGCCAAGCAGAGCACGCACGGCAAGCTTTCTGGAATTGATGGCACTGATATTCAGATCCTCCAGATCTCCGCTCAGATTGACGGTATCGCGTTCTTCCACCTCATCCATAAAAATTTTTTCTCCGAAATTTATACTGTCCGTAAAAGATTCCAGCCGGTTATCTTCACTGCGGTATAACACGACAAAACGCAACTGTCCGGTAACCCACACCGTCTGGCTGCTCACCTTGACATCCTCAAAAATAACAGAACCCCTGGTATGTATAATGTTCAACAGATCCGGTTTGTTGTCTTTTACAATACAGTCATCATCCAGCGTAATCTGGGTAAACGCCTTGCTCCTTAGTAAATTCTGTCTGAACAGCTGTCTCTTCAATTCCAAAACAAAAAAATCCCCTCTCTTTGAAGTAAGTATACTAATACTTATTCAAAGAAAGGGAATTTTATTCATTCCTAACAAAGTTTCATTCGAATGTCCTTTGTAATAATATCAGTGTAACTGAATGACAATAACTGTGGAGGATTTTCCTCTCGCTCGTCATCTACAAGTACTGTAAAAACGCTTGGATATGCGCCCTGGATAACGCCTTCCTGAATATCTACCTTGTTACGTCCACGGTCTAACTGAATTTTCACTCTGTTACCGCGCTGCCGATGAACGGATGCCCGAACCTTGCTAATCTGTGCCTGTTCCATTGTTGCCTCCTCCATTTGAGTTGAATATTCTAGAAAATACTATATCTAGTAGCTTTAGTATAGCAGAGTGTTAAACTTTTTACAATAGTTCTTAAGTACCCTATTGAAACAGTACCTCTTCCTCCCGCAGTTCCAGCTTCAATACAATAAACGGATAACTAGGTGCTTTTGTCACCTCTTCTCCGTTTTCCGGTCCCTGCAGTCTCGTCTTTACACAGATGGCGGTATCACTCAGATAACAGTCTTCCACGGAGATGCTGTATCCTCCGGTCTCCTGTATTCCATAACCTCTGGCAACGTATAAATATTCATTATCGCTGTATGTAAAACGGAAATCCCCCTCCTTTTTTTCTTCAATCTGTTGTCTTAAGGCTTCCGGAAGTTCTTCCTCCTTTGTCACGGTAAACTCCAGATCCTTTACCTTCTCCTCACATTCTTTTCGCACACACCCGCTCAGCAGCATAAGCACCCCCAGCAAAATGATCATCAGGATATACTTTCTTTTTTTATCTTTCATGGTTGACCACTCTATTTTCGTTCTTATGCTATCCTATGCAGCGGTCGTGCGATCTATTCTTTTGTATTTTTGTGTTCCTGCAGCATTTCATGAATCACATTCTGACAGTATACACCGATATGTTTCTGATCTTCCTTGGAAAGCTCCGAAAGAATAATCGGTTCTCCATACGTCAGTTTTACCTCTGTACTGTGCAGCCACGGAAAATGATTTTCAAAAATATCTGCCGTCCCGGTAAGTGCCATCGGAATAATCGGGCATCCCGTCTTCTGTGCTATTTTAAAAGAACCGTCCTTAAACGGCAAAAGCGTCGTTGCATCCTCCCGGTCACGATTTCTCGTTCCCTCCGGGAAAATACAGATAGAAATGCCGGACTTCACCTGATCGATAGCGGTCAGAATGGTCTTAAGTCCCTGCTTTAAATCCTTGCGGTCAAGAAACAGACAATACAGACGGCGCATCCATATTCCCAGCAGCGGAACCTTATTGACACCATCTTTGGAAATATACCCGGTCAGATTCGGACACTGTGCATAAGTAATGACAATATCAAAAATGCTGCGGTGATTTCCAATATAAAGTACAGCCTGATCCGTTGGTACATGTTCTTTTCCCTCAACAGTCAGATGAACCCCCGCCAAAAAAGATACACAGCGCAGTCCCCACTGCACAATCCGAAGCTGGCTGATATCGGCTGCATGTTTATCAAATTTTGCGATAATCCATTCGATTCCGAGAACCGGCAGTCCAAGAATCAAAAATAAAAAAACATAAATGACTACGATAATTGTCCGCATTTTCTTCCTCCATAAAAAAAGCCTGAAGCATTTCATCTTCAGGCTTTTTCACTTTTTGCTTAAACCTGGAACGTTGACAGTGCATCCAGCAGGCTCTGGGCCTTGGTCGTAAGACTCTGGGATGCTTCATCCAGATTCTTGATTGCATCCAGCTGCGTACCTGCTGCCGAATGTACCGATGAAGAACATTCTGCCGTCTGGGTGGACGCATCGGAAATACTCTCAATTGCACTGAGTGTCTCGTTTCGTGCACCATTCATTTCCTGCACATTATTCGAAATCGTCTGCAGTGCCTGAATCAGCTGCGCTACAAGCTGGTCAATCTGTTTAAAGGAATTTGTGGTATCCTCTACAACGGAAGACTGGGAAGAAACTGCATCTTCCGCCTGTCTTGCGATATTTACCACTTCTCCCGTCTTGGAAACGATTTCATCTACAATGGAAGAAATCTGGGAAGAAGAAGCAAGACACTGATCGGCAAGCTTTCGGATTTCTTCTGCGACCACAGAAAATCCTCTGCCGGCATCTCCCGCACGCGCTGCCTCAATGGACGCATTCAGGGAAAGTAAATTCGTCTGTTCCGCAATATCATTGATCGCAGAAACAATGTTGCTGATGGATTTTGATTTTTCTTCCAGTTCCTGTATTGACTGAATGACATTTCTTGTAATGTTTGCAGTGGTCTCGGATGTCTGCGTAAGTGTCTGTACAGAAGATATACCGGTGGTAATGGTTTCTCCAGTTGCAGAAGTAAGTTTTCCCAATTCATCTGCATTGGAGCTTACATTATTAATCTTTCCCGATAAGGAATCCATCTGACTCATACAGTTATCGGAACCGGTATCCAGTTTGTTCACACCACTCTCAATCTCTTCAACTGCACTCTGAATATTCTTAGAGGTTTCAAGGAATGTTCCGGATGCCTCTGCCACATGAATTGCCGCTTCTCCAACCTGCTGACTCACATCATTGACATCCAGAATCAGCGATTTCATATGCTCTACGGTATCATTGACACCATCACACAGTAAACCAAACTCATCTTTGTGCTTTGCGGAAAGATGAACCGTAAGGTTTCCATTGGAAACTTTGCGCAGCTGACGCAGAATATATTTGATGGTTCCTGTCATCTGACTCGAAAGGAATAATCCAAGTGCAAGTGCGATGATCATACAGACAATCACAAGTACGGTTGTCAGCTGTTTGATTCCGGATGACTGCTCAAGCAGACGGTCAGAAGGAATCAGTGCCGTAACCATAAGATCTCCGGCTGAAAGTTTACTGTATACAAACATGTATGACTTTCCATTAAATGTAATCATCTGGTTTCCGGAATCTTTTTTCCCGTTCAATGCTTTCTTATAAAAACTTGTACCGTAAATCAGTGCTTTTTCCGTCTTGACGGATTCATCGGAATAAAACTCTTTTCCATCCGTATCCGTAATTAATGCTACATAGCCTCCCTTTCCAGGGTCCAGTGACTGCATGGCGGAACGGATAAAGGAATCACTGATGTTTATGATCATCATGGCCGGCTGATTGTTCATTTTTTTGGCAATTCGCAGACAGTAGGAATCAATTCCCAGATCCAGTACTTTATCCGAACTTTCATCTGCCCCGAAGAAAAACCAGTTTGTTGCACTTTCGCTGACCAGTTTTCCCTGATCGCATCCGACATAGTCCGTATAAACATTTCGGTCACGAACAATTCCCTGACAGTCAATCGTACGCTTGTTGTCCGCGATAATATAGGCTCCCTGAATCTTGCTGTCGAGTGCCATCTTATTGCGCAGTCTGCTCTGATAGTCTTTGCGCACGGAGCTCTCATCATACACCTCCATCAGTCCTGCAAAATACTTACGCAGATCCGACTCGGTCAGATAGGTCTTAAATTCGTCCTTCTCACTCGTGATAACCAGATTGATATACTGCTGCATCGTATCAGCAGTCTGCTGTACAGATTCTTTGTATGTATCCACAATGGCATTGGAAGCGTTATTGTAAGAGGTAATACCAAGAACCAGCACACCTATCACCGGGATTAAAAAAGCCCCAACCAGCCGCATCGCAATGCTGCGATAGAATGGGATTTCCGATTTTTCCCTTTTCTGCCCACCGGGTGACGCTTTGATGTTTATCTTTTTTTCCTTCCGGGAAGCATTGTCACGTTTCGGTATTTTCTTTGTTTTCTCTTTTTTGACCTTTTCTTTCTTTAGTTTATTTACTTTCTGCTCATCGTTTTTTTTCATATTGCATACGCCTCCGTTAATTCAGACGATTCCTCCCCGCCTATAATATAGATAATATACTACAATCTGACAAAAAACTCAACTTGAAACTACTATAATTTGTTATACTTTACTATTTTAACACAGCAATACTGCATGCCGGCATCTCCAGTTTCCCATCTTTCAGCTGTACCGTCTCTTCTTTCAGTGTCAGGCTTCCCTCCAGGTTCATATTTTCAAGTGCTGTTTTCTTCAGGTCAACCGTACCGTTTCCTTCCCCAAGATTATACACAATTCCGATGGTACTGTCCTGATACGTTTTCGTGATTGCCGCCTGTGAATCTTTACACAGACTTTCTACTTTTTCTATGGTTCCCCTTGCAATTTCCGGATTCTGATTCCGCAGACGAAGCGCATTTTTATAGTAACTTAAGATAGAATCCTTATCCTTTTCCTGTTCATCTTCTGCCGGAAACGGAGATTCAATTCCAGCATCCATATCTGCCGGTCCCTTTGTCATTCCTGTGGTGTCAGTTTTTGACCACACCATCGGAATACGCTTATTTTCATCCTTTGTTCCGGAACTGTTCATGCCAATTTCTTCCCCATAATAAACAAACGGACTGCCGTTCATTGTCATCAGGAGACCTGCTGCTGTCTTAATCTTATCCGGATCATTCACCAGCGTATTGGCAATCCTTGCCATATCGTGATTGGACAAAAACGGTGCATCAATATAATCCGGATTTTTTTGGGAGAAATCATTCTGATATTTCAGCATGGAATTCACAAGGCTTACCGGATCGCCCTTTCTTACCGCATTGACCAGTGCCCCTTTTGCCGTTCCCGCATCAAAATTGAACATGCTTGGTGTTCCACTCGCATAATAATCCGCAATGACATTCTCACTCGCCCACACTTCGGATACCATATAAAACTGTGGATTTTTTTCTTTACAGTATGTGTACAGTTTATTTAAAATATCACAATTCGCATTGGTTGCATTTTCTTCATAATGCATGGCCGCATCCATCCGGAAACCATCCACACCGAGATCTATCCAGTAATCCGCAACTTCTTCAAATTCCTTCTGTACTGCCGGGCTTTTCAGGTTCAGATCCGGCATTTCCGACCAGAAGGATCCCTCATACCACCAGCTGCTGCTTCCCGGCACTGCATAGTAGGTTGTTCCCTCCTGCTTGTCAGAAAAATGATAGTAATCCACATACGGACACACTGTATCGTCCGGTTTTTCTCCTGCCTTCAGACCGGCAAGATACTCACATGCCTGTGTAAACCATGGATGCTGGGAAGAACTGTGGTTCATTGCCACATCAATGATCAGCCGGATACCTTTTTCATGACACGCACTTGCCAGCTCTTTAAAATCATCCGCCGTACCATATGCCTCGTCCACCGCTTCGTAATCCGTTGTATCATATTTATGATAGGTTGGGGAAGGCATGATCGGCATGAGCCAGATTCCGTTGCATCCCAGATCTGAGATGTAATCCAGCTTTTCTTCCACACCCTTTAAATCCCCCATGCCGTCCCCATCACTGTCATAAAAGGAGCCGACAAAAATTTCATAGTAATTACGGTAATTATCATCCATAATATTTAATTTTGCTTCCTGTGTACCGTGCCCCGAAATACAGCCTGCAAGCACCCCGGCAAAAAGCACCAGCACAACAACTGCCGACAAAATTCTTTTTTTCATAACCTTTCCTTTCTTCATCGGATGAAAAAACCGGCGGTCAAACGACCACCGGCTTTCTATCTTTCATCATTAACCCTTTACAGCGCCTGTCAGACCATCTACATAGAATTTCTGCATAAATACGAAGAGAATAGAGATCGGAATAGACACAATAACTGCGGCTGCAGCCCATCTTGTAAACCATCCGTTTACAAACTCTTTCTCCAGCATATTGTACAGGAGAAGTGATACCGTCCAATACTTATCCTTTGGTCCAACAATGACACGTACAAATACGAAGTCAAGCCATGGAGCAAGGAATGCCGTAAGGATCGTATATACAACGATTGGTTTACTGAGCGGAAGGATGATCTTGTAAAATACCTGGAACTGATTACATCCATCCAGAATCGCTGCCTCTGACAGAGACTTTGGTACCGTATCAAAGAATCCCTTTGCGATATAAAATCCAACACCAGATCCTGCAGAATAAATCAGAATCAGAGCGATACGAAGCCCACTTCCCTCGGTCAGTCCAACTGCTTTTAAAATAAAGTATACTGCAACCATGGACATGAATGCCGGGAATAATCCAAGGATCATTGCCAGATTCATAAATGCTTTACGCATTCTAAAGCGCAGTCTTGACATACAGTAAGATACACTCAGCACAAATACCGTAGAGATCAAACATGAAAAAACGGAAATAATCAGCGTATTTATAAAAGCTCTCGGGAAGTTCAACAATGTTGTCTCCGTAAAGAGTCTCTTATAGTTATTAAATGTCAGTTCTTTTGGGAAGAAATATGCGGTATATGCACCACTTTCCCCTCTCAAACTTGTCATGATAATCCAGAAAATCGGGAATAACCAGATCACTACCAGGATGGCAAGGATTATATGTACCAATGAATTTTTTGCAATTTTCTTTGCCCGGCCAGCGGTCATAGGGCGTTTGCTTACTTTTGCACTGCTCATTACATGAATCCCTCCTCATCTTTGTATGCTTTCGTATTTCTGTAGGTGACTAATGCCACAATAGAAAGAACTACGAATGTTAAGATACCAATCACGGCACCGATGTTGTAATACTGATAATCGACGGTTAACTTGTACAGCCATGTTACCAGCAAGTCTGTCTTACCTGCGGTCTCTCCGACTGGTGTAGGCTTTCCTGCAGATAACAGATAGATAACGTTAAAGTTATTGATGTTACCTGTGAACTGTGTAATGATATAAGGTCCCATAATAAACATAATATATGGCAATGTAATTTTGCGGAAAATCTGTGCGGCATTGGCACCATCAATCTTGGCTGCCTCATACAACTCTGCCGGTACATTCTGCAATACACCGGTAACCTGAAGCATGGTATATGGAATACCAACCCAGCAGTTAATTAAAATAACCGATACACGCGCCCACATCGTATTGGTCCAGAATGGAAGCGGATTCTGGATAAGTCCCCACTCCATCAGCAGGTTGTTGATCGCCCCATGTTCCTGAAGCATCTGTCTCATAACCAGTAAAGATACAAACTGTGGTACTGCAATGGAAATAACAAAACAGGTACGCCAGAATGCTTTGCACTTTGTCTCTTTGCGGTTGATGACAATCGCAAGGATCAGTCCCAGGAAGTTACATAAGAATGTTGCACATACTGCCCAGACAATGGTCCATCCTAAAACCCTCCAGAATGTCTTGCCTATCTTTCCGCCAAGTCCAAGTACCGTCTTAAAGTTCGCCAATCCAACCCAGTCAAATAAGGTCAGATGCTTGTTGATCGTAGAATAATTGGTAAATGCCATTGGAATCATGAATAACAATGGTAAAACTGTAAAAATAAGAATTCCCATCAATGGGAGAAACATTAATGTCTTGTATAAATTTTTATCAAATAAACTTTTGACATCCTTGCCAAAAGAATTGATTTCTTTCCCCTCTTTTGCGAGGCACTCTGCCATATATGCGCTTCTTAAATTTTCAGCCCACATATAAATAAATAAAAGAGTGATCGCAATCGTAGCAACACCGTATAACAACAATAATACGGAATTGTCACCCTGTACATACTCATATATCTGTTTCTGTTCATTAAATACCTCTTCCTGTTTTCTCCATCCTAATGAAGGAAGCATGGAAAGATAATATGCACCTGCATTGACCATAAACATAATATAGCCAATCTCAATTGCCAAAAAAATTAAACCTTTGATAATCTGCTTGTGGGCGATGTTTCCCAATCCCATTATAAGCGCTGATAACTTAACTGCAGCCCCGCCCTTCGTAAGCGCATTGGATACAGTGTACGGTGTAGCGAAGTCCGACTTCTTTTTGTTTGCACCTATCATACTTATCCTCCCGGCACATGTTACTCTATGCCATATTTATAGACTCATGTATTCCAAGATTCCGGGGAATCCCCAGAACCTTGGAATTGTTTCTCTGTCTTTTCCTTTTGGAAAAAGATTACTCTGTAAGTGAGCTGTTTAACTGCTCGTTTAATGCTTCTGTCTTTTCCTTAGCATTGTCTGCTGTGATCTGTCCTTCAGCACCGTGTACAAATGCATCACCGAATGGTGTAGCTGCATCCCAGTAAGCCTGCATTGGGATGATTGGCTGAGCGATAGAGCAATTTGTTGCTACGTTTGCCAAAGCTGATGCAACTGCATCCTTAGCAACTTCTTCGTTAGAAACAAGGTTTGTATTAACAGGAGCCTGCTTTCTTAACTCAAAATGCTTTAACTGTGCGTCTTCGCTTCCTAAGTATGCAGCAAGCTTAACAGCAACTTCCTGATTCTTGCAGTTCGGGTTAACACCAATAGCCTTAGAACCAAGGAATGCCTTCAGCTGGCAGTCTTTTCCGTCAACGTTGATTGTAGGAAGGGCTGCAACACCAACGTTCTCCTCACCAAGGTTCTTAACTACTGCATCATAATTCCAGTTACCATTGAAGTAAGCATTTACAGATCCATCCTTTAATCCGGCAAGACCAAGGGATCCTTCGTTATTGTCCATTACGAAATTCTTGTTGTTGAATAAGTCAACAATGTACTTTGTTACTGCTACAGCGTTGTCTCCGCCGAAGTCATATCCCTTAGATGCATCTGTACCATCTCCGAAGATTGTACATCCGTTTGCTGCATAGAAGGAAGCAAGATACCAGCCATTGTCAAATGGGAAAGAAACTTTTCCTTTCTCAAGCATTGTATCAAGGCTCTTTACATCATCTTCTGAGAAGACTCTCTTATCATAATACATAAACCATGTATTTGGTGTATAAGGAACACCATAAATATCTCCGTTGTATGTAACAGTTGCTGCCATAGCTTCTGGGTTGGAGCTCTTAACATATTCTGCTACATCTCCACCGAGCTTTGTTAATGCTCCGGCATCAACCAGATCAGCAATCTGGTCATTTGCAAACATGTATACATCCGCTGCACTTGCAGGATCCTGTAATACGGTGTCTTTTGCATCAGACTCTGAACATGTTACATATTCATATTTAATGTTCCACTCCGGATGTTCCTCGTTAAATGCCTCACACTCTGTCTTTAACCATGCCCCCTGTGCATCATCCTGATCCTCGGAAGGTCCCATAACAGTAAGTTTTACATCAACCGGTTCTGCTGACTCGGAAGTGCTTCCACTGTTTGCTGCCTGTGTTCCATCATTAGATGCTCCGTTGTCCTTGCTGCCGCATCCAGCGAACATTGTAGCTGTCATTGCTGCGACAAGCATTGCTGCTAATACTTTCTTTTTCATCGTTTTCCTCTCCTTTTTCAAAAATGATAGTTCAAAAGTATCTATATAAAACGCCTCTGCGCTCTATATCGTAATTTCTGCGTCATCTGCGGTATACCGCCGCAAGATTCCGTATCCACGCCCGACGGCTTTCCGCGAGCTGTTCTTTGTTCAATCTCCACCGCCAGTTATAACCCACGGTAGACGGTGCATTCATTCTTGCCTCGTTCCCGAGCTTCAGCAAATCCTGCATCTGTATGACCGCGATGTCTGCAATACTTGCATATGCACACCGGATCAGTGCATCCGGGATTTCTTCCTGACTGCTGATGTTGAGATATTCATACAGATAAGCCAGTTCATATTCTGTCTTGTCCCTGAAATATCCTACAATCGTATCATTGTCATGCGTTCCCGCGTATACCACTGTGTGGCTTCCCGGATAATTATGTGGCAGATGTTCATTGGACGGATCTCCGTCAAATGCAAACATCAGAACTTTTGTGTCCAGCCACCCTGTCTTTGCAAGGAGTTTTTTCACTCCCGGTATCAATGCCTTGCCGCCGTAATCATCGGCGATCACTGTTGTTCCATTCAAAACGGAATTCAAAGCGTCGGTCAGTTTGCGCCCCGGTCCCTTCATCCACCGTCCGCCTGAAGCATCCGTGGCATCTTTCGGAACCATATAATTTTTGACGAACCCGATGAAATGATCCATCCGGATTACATCAAAGAGCTTTGTACTGATCTGCATTCTTCGTTTCCACCAGGAAAACCCATCCTCCTGCATGAGAGGCCAGTTATACAGTGGATTTCCCCATACCTGACCTGTTTCGGAAAACTTATCCGGAATTGCAGCTGCCACATAAGCAGCTTCGCCATTCTCATCCAGTAAAAACTGTTCCGGATGCATCCAGGTATCCACGCTGTCCTTTCCCACATAAAATGGTACATCTCCGATCAGCTGGATTCCTTTGCTGTTGGCATATTCCCTAAGTTTTCCCCACTGCTGGAAGAACTTATATTGGCAAAACACCCAAAACATGATGTTATTATACATCTCTTTTCGGCACTTTGCAAGCGCAACCGGTTGTTTTTTTTGAATATTTTCCGGCCAGCTCTGCCAGTTCTGGTTTCCATTGGATACTTTCAGTGCCATATACAGTCCATAATCTTCGACCCAGTCCCTGTTTTCTTCTACAAACTGCTGAAATTCCGGTTCGTGTTCGTCAAACCGACCAAATGCTTTCTGCAGAACCAGCGTCCTGTTTTCAAAGAGTGCTGCATAATCAATGGCAGATTTCTGTGTTCCCCAGTAATAGTTCCGGATTTCCTCCGGCGTCAGAAGCTTTTCTCTGGCAAGCTGATCCAGATCAATCAGATAAGGATTTCCGGCAAATGCCGACAAGCTCTGATATGGGCTGTCCCCAAAACTTGTAGGTCCGACAGGAAGCACCTGCCAGTACTTTTGTTTCAGATCCACCAGCAGATCCACAAAATGGAATGCTGCATCACCCAGAGTGCCAATACCATACTCTGACGGTAGGCTTGATACTGCAAGAAGGATTCCGGAACCTCTTGCTACTTCTTGTCCTTCCAAGATTCTTCACCCCGTCTTTTAAATCACGAATTCTCCTTCGGATTATTGGAAAAACCATCTAAAAATCTTTTTGGATTGTTTCGTGTTTTTTCGTATCTGTCTTAATTTTAGTTTCTCTACGTCATTTTGTCAACGATTTTGCGTTTTCGGACACCATTTTCCCCACTTTTCACGTATTTTATATTGTGTTTTTGTACATATTCACAACACTATTGCTCTGTTTTTTCGAAACTTTTTTTGAGAAAGAATTGCACAGTTTCCCAAACTGATTTATAATCATTTAAACATAAGGAATCACAGGAGAAAATATATGGCTACAATCAAAGATATTGCCAATCGTCTTGGAGTTTCTGTAAGCACAGTCTCCAAAGGTTTAAACGGCGCAAGTGACATAAGTGATGAGCTGCGGCAGATGGTTCTCGATACCGCTGTGGAGATGGGATACAGCACCAAGCGTTCCAAGAAAGTGGAAAACCGCAAGCTTTGCATTTTCATAGAAAACATGAATTACGAAACAATTGATGAATTCGGATATGACATAGTTCTCGGTTTCAAACAGAATGCGTTCCGCCGCAAATGGGATGTTGATATTCTCCCCATCACCCCGGCATTTCAGGAAGAGGAAAAATACGATACCTTTCTGTTGAAAAACGGCTATTGCGGAGCCTTTCTGATGGGTCTTGCATTGCATGATTCCTGGATCAAGCAGCTGGAAAACACTACCATGCCAACTGTGCTTTTTGACAATTTCATCTCTGGAAATCCAAATGTCTGCTATCTTGGAACCGACAGCTACGAAGGCATCACCATGGCAGTAAATCATCTGGTTAATCTCGGGCATAAAAACATTGCATTCTTAAACGGTTCCTTATACTCACTGGTTTCTGACCAGCGGCAGGAGGCCTTTGAAAGTGCTATGGCTGCTGCCTCACTTCCTGTACAGAAGGATCTGACAGCTTACGGCTACTATGTATCCGACAGTGCCAAATATCATGTTCCCGGATTTCTTTCCGCCGGTGCCACTGCCGTGGTCTGCGGCAATGACCTGATTGCCAAAGGTGTCATTGACGAATGTACGAAGCGCGGATTCCGCGTGCCGGAAGACGTCAGTGTTGTTGGTTTTGACGACATATCCATTGCTGCCACTTTTGACCCGCCGCTTACCACAATCCGTCAGGAACGCAACGAGCTTGGCCGTTGTGCTTACGATATTTTAAATTCCCTGATCCATCACATTCCGATCAGCAAAACGCTGCTGCGTCCTAAGCTGATCGAGCGTGAATCTACTGCGCGCTGTGCGCACCGCGACTGACAATATTTTATTATATTATCCGCATAATTGCTTATGCTTTATGCGCATTCTTTTTAAGATTTTCCAACAATACCTTATTTCATTTTTTAATAATCTGCACAAAAAAAGACCGACACAATGTCGGTCTTAAAAGAATGGGCAGAGGTGGATTCGAACCACCGAAGCAATTTGCAGCAGATTTACAGTCTGTCCCCTTTGGCCACTCGGGAATCTGCCCATTTCCATCAGAATGCGAAGCACTCTGACAATTTGGAATTATAGCATAATTTTTATTCTGTGACAAGTCTTTTTTCTTTTATTATTTATCCAGTGCCACCGGATCCCAGCCGTAATCTTTGTAATATTGGATGTCTAGATGATTCTGCTTTACATAATCACGAAGCATTTTTATACGAATTTTTTTATGTGCCTCCGCGGTATCCATCAGTTTCTGCGGATCTACCTGATATCCTTCGCAGAATTCACGAATACTTGTGCCATAGTAAGATCCGTCCCCTGCCACTTCTTTATCCTTAAAAATATAACTGCCATTTCCATACGAAACAAAATGTAACCGTGCAGGCATTTCACTTCCACTGTCACTCATCAGCGTATTTCCGTTCCGGTAGTATGTTTCCCACCAGAAATTCCCAAAAATAAACAGATCATTTCCGGTTCTGACTGTTTTCACAATGACCGGCTCCGGCACATAAATATAAATTCCACCGTTTTCCAGATATTCATACTCGTTTCTGTTTTTAATCATGTAATCACAGACAAGTTTCATAATTTCATCGTCTCCCTGATAAGCAAATTCCGGCAGTCCTGTATGCTGCGTATTCTCTTCCGTCGCAGTTTCCGTCTGTATCTCATCAGAATACGTCTGTACCAAAAGCTTTTCCTTCGAAATTTTCTCCGTGTCATCCGCCGGGCAGGAATACAGTTCATAATCATCTCCACCGATAATAACTAAAGCACTGCGGTACTGTCTGCCAGCCCTATCCGTCCATACAATACACTGCTGACTGTAAACGCCCGTTTCTTTCCCATCTTTACCGGAATTTATCAGACTGTTCCAGTAGTCCCCGTCTGCCATACCAGAAAATGTGTCCAGGGAATTTTCTGCGGAAAACGTTTTCCACTCCCGGTAAACCAGTTCCAGTTTTCGAACATCCTCCGTCACGGAAAGCGCGGATGATACATCAGTCTTTTTAAGATCATACACATACATCTGCGTTGGCTGCTGTTCCTTTTTCTCATTAAAAATATATATCGTGTCTTTCTGCAGCAGCGCACGGGTATGGATACTGTCGGTATTAAAATAATTGCAGTCCATTGCCTGCAGATCCAGTGCCGCCAGAAGCTTTTTTTCCTGCCGTTCATATACTATCAGTGCGCGTTCATTGGCAAATACCACATATTTTTCAGAACATCCTGCCAGTTCCGGTGCATACACTTCATTTTTCAGCTTCAATCCTTCGTCTGCCGTTTTCTTCTGCTGTACCGGAAGTCCGCAAAATTCCCGGATAGAATCCAATAATGCACCATCCGTTGCGGCATTGACACCTACGCCGGTCAACAGGCAGACTGCAATCACACAGGTTCCGGCCAATGCCGCTGCAAATGTTTTCCGGCCATGTGGCTGCCACCCGAATCGTATGACCTGCTTCCGCTTCTGTCCTCTTCCTGAAATTGTACTCTGAAGCCGGTTCCACATCTGCTCTTTCCGTTCCTGATCCGGTGACGTCTGATCAATCGTATATTTGAAAATTTCTTCCCATTTTTCAGGATCACTCATCATTTTATTTTCCCTCCCTTTCCCAATTTTGTGGAATCTCCCCTGCTTTTTTGAGCTCTTCTTTCAATTTCCTGCGTCCTGCAGCAAGCTGCGTCTGCAATGTACTTTCTTTTCGTTTCAGAATCGCAGTCAGTTCCCGTATGGAATAGCCTTCATAATAATACAGATACAGCAGAATCCGGTATTTTGGTTCCAGCGACTCCAGTGCCAGCCACACAACATTTTCCATATGGTTTTCCGATGCAATACCCGGTTCCGGCATCTCTTCGAGTGTACCGCAATGTTTCCGCTCATAACTTTTTAGTACATCTTTGCACTGATTTTTCGTTGCGGTCAGAATCCATGCCGTTTCATGATCTGTGTCCCGGAAACTTATTTTTTTCTCCCAGACTTTCAGAAATACCATCTGTACCATGTCTTCAGCATCACTTTGGCTGCCCAGCATAACCAGCGCCAGTCTATAAACACGATTCACCTGTCGGTTATATAATGCCTGAAAATCTTCCATTGGAGTGTCATTTGTTTTTTTCATGCCTGCCCTCCTGTTTCCAACTATTATATACACGATTCATCATGGGGAAATATCTTTCAGAATAAAATTTTTGAATAATTTCAGATAATAAAAAAGACAGCTTCGAACGCTGCCTTTTAGGAGAAGGTATTTTTACTATGGGGTATAGCAAAAACTATATATAATGTATTGGGGGGTTTTTACGGTTATTATAATAGCATGAACCCCTGCGAAAGTGTGCACAAACCTCACAAAAAGTATGACTCGTTTTTGGTTATTTTGTATAAGTGAAAACAAAATAAAAAAGACAGCTTCGAACGCTGTCTTTTTAGGAGAAGGTATTTTTACTATGGGGTATAGCAAAAACTATATAATGTATTGGGGGGTTTTTACGGTTATTATAATACCATGGACGGCCGGATAAGTGTGCACAAAGTCGAAAAAAGTTCCTGCGTTTTTCTGGTCAGTTCTACGGTACTATATTCCCAGTTTTAAGAAAAAATACGAAAAATTGCACAAACGCGCAACCGTTTATTCCTGTTTTTTGCACATGTGTTTCCTGTGGGTTATTTTCATACCCAATTTGCATCCTTTCCCGAATGTGGTCGTACACGATGCACTTTATAAAATAAAAAAGACAGCTTCGAACGCTGCCTTTTTAGGAGAAGGTATTTTTACTATGGGGTATAGCAAAAACTATATAATGTATTGGGGGGTTTTTACAGTTATTATAATACCATGGACGGCCGGATAAGTGTGCACAAAGTCGAAAAAAGTTCCTGCGTTTTTCTGGTCAGTTCTACGGTACTATATTCCTAGTTTTGAGAAAAAATACGAAAAATTGCACAAACGCGCAACCGTTTATTCTCATTTTTTGCACATCTACTTCTTTATAATTAGTTTTACATGTATAAAAGAAAAGTCCCATAAACGCATCGTTTACAGGACTTTTCCTTTTTATTTGGAAATATACAATTAGCAAACACCCTGAGCAAGCATAGCATCTACTACCTTCTCAAATCCGGCAATATTAGCACCTGCCACATAGTCTGTCTTTCCACCAACGGTTGCATTGTATCTCTTAGCAGCATCGCTGATGTTAGCATAAATAGTCTCCATGATTCCCTTAAGCTTTCCGTCAACTTCTTCGAATGTCCAGGAAAGTCTCTCAGAGTTCTGGCTCATCTCAAGTGCAGATGTAGCAACACCACCGGCATTGGCAGCCTTACCACCTACGAAGAGAACACCGTTCTCCTGAAGATACTTTGTAGCCTCAAGAGTTGTAGGCATGTTAGCACCCTCTGTTACAGATGTAACACCGTTAGCAACGAGCATCTTGGCATCCTCAATGTCTAACTCGTTCTGAGTCGCACATGGAAGGGCAAGATCTACTTTGTACTGCCATACACCATGCTCACCGTTCTGCTTTGCATGATACTCAGCAGATGGCTTAGCAGCTGCATACTCTGTAAGACGTGCACGCTTAACTTCCTTAACATCCTTAAGAAGAGCAACATCAATTCCGTCTGGATCATAAATCCATCCGGTAGAATCAGAACATGTTACAACCTTAACACCTAACTCCTGTGCCTTCTCGATTGCGTAGATAGCAACGTTACCAGATCCGGAAACTGCTGCTGTCTTTCCCTCAAGGCTCATACCATGATCTTTCCATAATGCGTTAGTAAGATATAACAGACCATATCCGGTAGCCTGTGTACGTGCAAGAGATCCACCATAGGTAAGACCCTTACCAGTCAGCACACCTTCGTATGATCCACGAATTCTCTTATACTGTCCAAATAAGAAGCCGATCTCTCTTGCACCTGTTCCGATATCTCCGGCCGGTACGTCAACGTCTGCTCCGATATATTTGCAAAGTTCTGTCATGAAGCTCTGGCAGAATGCCATGATCTCTCTATCAGATTTACCCTTAGGATCGAAATCAGAACCACCTTTACCACCACCGATTGGAAGTGTTGTAAGAGAATTCTTAAATACCTGCTCGAAACCTAAGAACTTGATAATACCCAGGTTTACAGAAGGATGAAGTCTTAAACCTCCCTTGTATGGTCCAATGGAATTATTGAACTGTACACGGAAACCTCTGTTAACCTGAACCTGTCCGTTGTCATCTACCCAAGGAACACGGAACATGATCTGACGATCCGGCTCTGTGATTCTCTCAAGAATCGCATTCTTTCTGTATAATTCCTCATTTGCATCGATCACAGGTCTTAAAGAATCAAGAACCTCTGTTACTGCCTGTAAAAACTCAGGCTGATCTGCGTTTTTCTTCTTTACTACTTCGAGTACTTCATCAACATAACCCATTTCTCTATCTCCTTAATATTAATTTTTAACGTCCGGAACCAGTAAAATCCCGAATCGTCATGTTCTGATCATAATCTGTTGCCTGTTTCTACAACAACCTTTTTTATTGTAACGAAAAATGCAGGATTTTGCAATAGAAAATTCTTTATTATTGTAATTTTCTACCACTACGGCGTAATAAAGCGACTTTTTGAGTATAAAATGAAACAGGGCGATTCAAAACTTGCATTCTGAACCGCCCTGTTATAACACTAAATAAGTATATATTTTATTTATCCCTGCTTATTTTCGACCAGTCAACAAATTCAGATTCCTCGTCCGTATCATAGTAGGTCAGTTTAAAGTAATCCACCAGTTTTGCCAGGGCAAAGACAAGTATCTCTTTTTCAGAATCGTTCATCTCATCCGCAACATTTTTAATCATCTGGCGGTGAAACTGTTCGTGATGATAATAGGCAGCTTTCCCTTTATCTGTCAGGCGCAGCTTTATTACTCTTTTATCCCGCGTACTCCGTTCCCGGACAACATATCCTTTCTCACACAAGGCATCCATTGCTTTCGTGAGTGTGCCTGTTGTAACGGACATCAGTTTTGCAACGGTTTTCATATTTCGCGGCTCATCAATTCCCACTGCCTCAATAATATGCATATCATTATAACTAATGTCTTTAAACTCTTCTGTGATCAGGCTTTTCGCCTCAATTTCCAAAATATCCTTGAATAATTTTACAAGAAGATCATTTAAGGTCTCTTCCAGCGTCATGTTAAACTCCTTCATGATCTGGTGTGACCTACCACTCGACTGCACATGCCCCCCAGGTAAGTCCGGCACCAAATCCAGCTAATACGATTTTATCGCCCCCGCTTATCATACCATGTTTGTGGACATTATCAAGTAAAATAGGTACGCTTGCGGCCGAAACATTTCCACACTTCTGTAAATTACATGGGAATTTTTCCATTGGCTGATGCAGACGCTTTGCCACTGACTCAATAATCCGGATATTTGCCTGGTGAAGCAGAAAATATTTTACATCTTCAATTGGAAGTTCTGCCTGTTCAAGTGCTTCACTGACCGCCTTTGGAACCGTGCGCACGGCAAACTTATAAATCTCTCTCCCATCCATCTGGGTGAACGCATAATGCTGTGCACCAAGCTGGCGGTAAAGATTATTCACCGGACGGTTCTCACAATGCAGTGCCATGCCACCGGCTCCGTCTGATCCCTGCACCATGGAAAGCAACTGGCTTCCTTCTGCACTAACTACAGCAGCTCCGGCTCCATCCCCGAAAAGCACACAGGTACTGCGGTCTGCCCAGTTCATCATTTTTGACAGGGTTTCTGCCCCGATAACCAGTGCATGTTTGTAACGTCCGGTACGGAAATAGGCATCCGCCGTAGCCAGTGCAAATAAAAATCCGGAACATCCCGCACTCAGATCAAATGCCGTTGCACTTTTTGCTCCAATTGCAGCCTGTACTTCACATGCCAGCGATGGAAATATGTAATCCGGGGAAATTGTTCCCGCGATGATCAGATCAATTTCACATCCGGATATTTTTGCATCTGCAAGCGCCTCCTCTGCCGCCTCTACCGCCATGGAAGTCGTTGTCTCTTCCACCGCAATATGACGCATGCCGATCCCGGTGCGGGAACGAATCCACTCATCTGAAGTGTCCATAACCTGAGCCAGGTCATCATTGCTTACAACTTTTTTCGGAAGCGCACTTCCGGTTCCTAAAAATTTCATTTTATGATTCTCCTCTATGGAACAATTAGAACTTTCTGAAGCGATCATACCGCTCCTGTGCAAACTGTTTACCACTCTTGTGATTCTGTGCACGTAAAAATTCTTTCATATTTCCTTTCATCCATGCCGCAATCGAAGTCAGCGCATCGTCATCAGCTCCGCCATACTCCGGAATCACCTTATCCACAACAGACAGTTCTTTCAGATCCTGCGCCGTGATCTTCATGACCGTTGCCGCTTCTTTTGCACGTTTTCCATCCTTCCAGAGAATGGAAGCAAATCCTTCCGGAGAAAGAATCGAATAGGTGGCATTTTCCATCATCCATACTTCATTACCAACCGCAAGGGCAAGAGCTCCGCCACTGCCGCCTTCGCCAATCATCAGGCAAAGAATCGGCACCTGGATTCCGGACATTTCATAAAGGTTTCTTGCAATTGCCTCACCCTGTCCGTTCTCCTCGGCTTCTTTTCCCGGATATGCGCCGGATGTATTTACAAAAGTAATGATTGGCCGATTGAATTTTTCTGCCTGCTTCATCAGACGGATTGCTTTGCGGTATCCTTCCGGCGAAGGCATACCAAAGTTGCGTTCCTTGCAGTCCTTTAAATCTTTTCCCTTATGCACCCCGATCACGGTTACCGGCTGTCCATCCAGATAGGCAATACCACCGACAATTGCCGGATCATCACGGAAATAACGGTCTCCGTGCAATTCCATGAATTCGTCAAAAATCTGCCCCATATAATCGACAGATGCCAGACGTTTCATCTGACGTGCCGCCATCACTTTATCCCACGGTTCTAACGGTCTGGAAAACGTATTTCTCTCGCGCATCAGTTCGGTCGGCTCATAACGGTCATCGTCATGTGCCGGATCAAAGTTTGCATAGCCTTCGGTCGGACGATGCAGACGAAGAATTTTCCCCAGCGTATCTTTTAACTCTTCACGCTCTACAATTGCATCCACAAATCCGTGTTTCAGCTGAAACTCAGCTCTCTGGAATCCATCCGGAAGCTTCTCCCCGATGGTCTGCTCAATCACACGCGGCCCGGCAAAACCAATCAGCGCTCCCGGCTCTGCAAGGATAATATCTCCAAGCATTGCAAAACTTGCGGTCACACCACCGGTTGTCGGATCTGTCAGAACCGGAATATAAAGAAGTCCTGCATCCGAATGCCGTTTTACAGCTGCAGAAGTCTTTGCCATCTGCATCAGGGAAATAATTCCCTCCTGCATACGTGCACCACCGGAACAGCAGAATAAGATCACCGGAAGTTTCTGTTCCGTTGCCTTTTCCATTGCACGTGTAATTCGCTCACCGACAACGTGCCCCATACTTCCCATCATGAAACGGGCATCAATCACACCGAGAACTGTCTTCTCTCCGTTGATTGTACAACTTCCCATGGTTACGCCTTCGTTTAACCCGGTTTTTTCCTGTGTTGCGGCAACTTTTTCTTCGTATTCCGGGAAATTCAGCGGATTTCCGGTCTTCAGATCGTTGTCCCAGGTTTCAAAAGTTCCTGCATCCGCCACCATACGAATACGGTTTTTGGTGCGGACACGGAAATAATATCCGCACTCGTAGCAGACATATTTATTTTTGATGACACGCTGTTTATCCAGTTCTTTTTTGCAAATTTTACAGGTAACGGTCTCTACAACAGGTGCTGTTTCCTTTACCTCTTCCTGCTTTGGCTCTTCTGCCTGTGTTTTTTCTGGTTCTTCGTTGTGATTTACTTTGATATATTTTTTATTAAAAAACATTGCCTTTCCCCTATCCGATTGCAAATGTCAGTTCTGCGGAACATGCCAGTTTTCCATTTACTTTTGCTGTTGCCTGCCCCACACCGATCGGTCCCTTCACCTTGATAATTTCGGTTTCAAGCACCAGAGTATCCCCCGGAACAACTTTCTGCTTGAATTTTGCTTTATTGATTCCTGCAAAATATGCCGTCTTTCCTTTCCATTCCGGCTGCGAAAGAATCGCAACCGCACCGGTCTGTGCCAGTGCTTCCACGATCAGCACACCCGGCATAACCGGATTTCCCGGAAAATGACCGGCAAAAAACGGTTCATTGAAAGTTACATTTTTCTTTGCTACCGCGCGCACGCCCGGCTCCACTTCTTCCACTGTGTCAATCAGCAAAAACGGATGTCTGTGCGGCAGGATTTCCATAATTTCCTGTGTTGTCATACTCATAGCTTCTACTCCTCGTATTTGCGAACCAGAAGACTTGCGTTATGTCCGCCAAATCCAAGAGAGTTTGACAGTGCATAGGTAAATGACTCGTGGGATTCTTCTTTACAGTAGTTCAGATCCATCTCTTCATCCGGTGTCTCATAACCAACTGTACGGTGAATGTATCCTTCTTCCAGCTCTTTGACACAGGTGATAAATTCAACCGCACCTGCGGCACCAAGAAGATGACCGATCATAGACTTTGTAGAATTGATCTTAATGTCCTTTGCATGATCCCCAAACAGTAACTTAATGGCACGGGTCTCAAAAAGATCGTTGTGATGCGTTGCAGTACCATGCGCATTGATGTACGTGATCTCGTTTTTGTCTACCCCCGCATCCTCGATGGCATTCTGCATAGCGCGTGCTGCACCCGCACCGTCTTCGAGTGGGGAAGTAATATGGTAAGCATCTGCAGAACATCCATATCCCACAACTTCTGCATAGATTTTTGCGCCTCTTGCCTTCGCATGCTCAAGTTCCTCAAGAACAACAATGCCGGCACCTTCACCCAATACAAAACCGCTGCGGTTTTTATCGAAAGGAAGGGAACATTTTTCCGGATCATCGGATGGAGAAAGTGCCGTCAATGCACCGAATCCGGCAATCGCACATGGACATACGGCTGCCTCGGTTCCTCCGGCTACCATGACATCTGCCTCTCCGTACTGAATGCTGCGGAACGCATCACCGATATTATTCGTACCGGTCGCACAGGCAGTTACATCATTGGTACATTTGCCCTGCAATCCCAGCTGGATAGAGACATTTCCTGCTGCCATGTTTGAGATCATCAATGGAACGAAAATCGGATTGACTCTGCCTGGTCCTTTTTCCACAATCTTTGTGTACTCACGCTCGATTGCCTGAAGACTTCCAACACCGCATCCAACAGCTGTACCACAACGGTAAGCGTCCTCTTTTTCCATATCAAGCCCTGCATCCGCAACGGCTTCTTTTGCAGCTGCTACCGCATACTGTGCAAACAGTTCCATACGCTTTGCTGCCTTAAAATCCATATGCTCTTTTCCGACAAAACCTTTGACTTCTGCCGCAAGATGTGCTTTATATTCACTTGCATCAAACTTCGTGATAGGACCAAATCCAATCTGTCCGGCATGGATTCCTTTCCAGAATTCTTCCACGCTCAGACCAATCGGTGTGATTGCTCCCATTCCCGTCACAACGACTCTTCTCATTTTCCTTTTCCTTTCTTTCTATCAGGTTCCTTAAATGGCCATACCACCATCTACAGAAAGTATCTGCCCGGTAATATAATCCGACTCCGGTGATGCAAGAAATGCAACTGCATGCGCAATATCCTGTACCTGTCCGGCTCTGCCAAGCGGGATCTGTTTTTTTAATTCTTCCTGCGTCTTTTCCGGCAATACTGCGGTCATCTCTGTCTCTACAAATCCGGGAGCAACCGCATTGACGCAGATTCCTCTGGATGCAAGCTCCCTTGCAACCGATTTTGTCAGACCGATCACGCCCGCCTTGCTTGCTGCATAGTTTGACTGTCCCGCATTTCCAAGGATTCCGGACACCGAAGAAATATTGATAATTTTTCCGGCACGCTGCTTTAACAGATAGCGTGACAGATGACGGATGGTATTGAATGTTCCCTTGAGATTGGTATTGATCACAGCATCAAAATCGCTTTCCTTCATGCGCATCAGCAGATCATCCCTTGTAATTCCGGCATTGTTCACCAGAATATCCATATGCTTATATTCTTTGATAAGGGATTCTATCATCTCCTGACATGCTGTAAAATCAGAGACATTGCAGCGAACACTCACGGCATCTCCTCCGGCCGCTTTGATTGCTGCAACCGTTTCATTAGCAGCATCTTCGGAACCATTGTAGTTCACCACAACAAATGCTCCGCGTTTTGCCAGCTCCAGCGCAATGGCTCTTCCGATTCCCCTGGAAGCACCTGTAACAAGTGCATTTTTACCGGTTAACATATTTATTGAAATCCTCCATTTTGTCGATGTTGCATGTGGTAACATCGCGATTGATCTTTCTCATGAATCCGGAAAGGCTACGTCCCGGTCCGATCTCCACAAATTCCTCTGCTCCATCTGCGATCAGGCGCTCAATTGTCTGCTGCCAGCGCACGGAAGAAGAAACCTGACGTACCAGATAATCCTTAACGTCTGCCGGATCTTTGACATAATCTGCAGTCACATTGGTCAGATACGGAATCGTGATCGGCTGAATCGTTACATCTTCGAGTGCCTCCCCGAGTTTCTTTCCTGCTTCTGCTAAAAGTGCAGAATGGAACGGGCCACTGACTTTAAGCGGAACCACGCGCTTTGCTCCGGCTTCCTTGCAGGCATCTCCTGCCTCACCTACAGCATCTGCTGCTCCGGTGATAACGATCTGTCCCGGACAGTTGTAATTTGCAATGGAAACAACTTTGTTTGTTTTTGCAGCGGTTTCCTCACAGATTGCTGCGATCTTTTCCGCATCCAGTCCAAGAATTGCAGACATACCGCCGCCTACCGGATATGCCTGTTCCATATAAATACCGCGCTTGCGGACAACCGCAAATGCATCCCGCATTGTCATCGCTCCGGATGCAATCAGCGCACCATATTCGCCAAGGCTTAAGCCTGCCGTAACGTCGCAGCCAATTCCCGCTGCTTTTAATGCTGTATAAATAGCCGCCTCGGTTGTGAGCATACAGATCTGTGTGTACTCTGTAATGTTCAGCTTATCATTTTCTTCAAAGCAAAGAGCTGCCACATCCAGACCTGTCACTTCATTTGCCAGATCATAAACCGCTTTTGCTTCCGGCATGGCGTCGTAAAACTCTTTTCCCATACCAATATACTGAGATCCCTGTCCAGGGAACATAAATACTCTCTTCACTGTCTTCTCCTATTTCTGTCCCAATAACTTTTCGGCACCACGCATAACATCCCGGATAATTTCCGCACAGGTCTCTTCTTTTTTTACCAGACCCGCAGACTGGCCTGCCATAACGCTGCCGTACATGACATCGCCCTCGACAACTGCTTTGCGCAGTGCTCCGAGTGTCATCTGCTCCAGTTCTTCGAACGGTGCACCTTCTTTTTCTTTCTTTAAGTACTCGCGGGTCATTTTGTTACGAATAACGCGAATCGGATGGCCTGTGGACATGCCGGTCACTTCACTGTCAATATCTTTTGCTTTGACCACGCGCTGCTTGTAATTTTCATGAACCGTGGATTCTTTTGCAACAACAAAACGGGTTCCCATCTGTACTGCCTCTGCGCCAAGCATCATAGCTGCCGCAAATCCACGTCCATCTGCAATTCCACCGGCTGCAATGACCGGAATGGATACTGCATCTACTACCTGTGGTACGAGTGTCATCGTCGTCTGGGCACCGATGTGTCCACCGGACTCCATTCCCTCAGCGACCAGTGCATCCGCACCGCCACGCTCCATCAGCTTTGCCAATGCCACGCTTGCCACAACCGGGATTACTTTGATTTTGGCTTCTTTCCACATGCTCATATATTTGGCCGGATTGCCGGCGCCGGTTGTTACTACCTTAACGCCTTCCTCCACAATTACTTTTGCAATCTCATCCGCTTCCGGATTCATCAGCATGAGATTTACTCCAAACGGCTTGTCGGTTTCTTTTTTTGCTGCCTGAATCTGCTCACGCACCCAGGAAGCCGGTGCTCCACCTGCTCCGATGATGCCAAGTCCGCCGGCATTGGATACCGCACTGGCCAGTTCATGTGTTGCGACCCATGCCATACCGCCCTGAATGATCGGATATTCGATTCCCAGAAGCTCTGTCACTCTTGTTTTCATAGCTTATGCCTCAACACCCTTATTTTTCATATAATCAATGACATCCTGAACGGTAAGGATCTTCTCTAAATCCTCAGAAGGAATCTCTACACCGTACTCTTCTTCCAAAGCCATAACCAGCTCAAACAGATCTAAGGAATCTGCCTCAAGATCCTCTTTGAAACGGGACTCTGCGGTGATAGAATCTGCGTCTACGTTTAACTGGTCTGCAATGATTTCTTTTAACTTTTCTAACATAATGGGTTCTCCTTTTACTGTCTTCAATTTTGTTTGATTGCGAAATAGTTTGATTGTCAAACAGTTTCTTAGTCAAAGTATATGCAAAGATAGTTTGATTGTCAAGATATTTTTTCAACAGGGTAATGATAAAAGAGTACAAAAAAGCACAGCAAACACTTTCTTCCTACACGAAAATGTTTGCTGTGCATATGGTTCTGTTTTTTGAACTTATCCGATAATGAGTTGCATTGCCCCGTATATTCCGGCATCATTGCCAAGCTGTGCCAGTTCAAAGCGGGTATCACGACATGCATGGAAGCAGCTTTCCTTAAAGTGCTTCTGGATCGTATCGATTAGAATCTGTCCGGCTTTGGACACACCACCACCGATCACGATAACTTCCGGATTGGTCACGCATGCAATATTCGAAAGGGTTGACCCTAAAATTTCTCCCACTTCATCTACCAGTCCAAGAGCTACTTCATCGCCTTCTTTTGCCACATCAAAAATGTCTTTCGCAGTAATATCTTTATAATCACGAAGCTTTGTCGCATCCTGTGTTTTGGCAAGTTTACGTTTTGCCATGCGTACAATACCAGTCGCAGAAGTATACTGTTCCAGACATCCATACTGCCCACAGTTACAAGGCTCTATCTCATCATGATTTACGGTAATGTGTCCGATTTCTCCGCCTGCACCGTTATATCCGGCAACCACATGTCCGTCCACGATAATTCCACCGCCGACACCGGTACCAAGCGTTACCATGATGACATCTTTACTTCCTTTTCCACCGCCCTGCCACATTTCGCCAAGACCTGCAACGTTCGCATCATTTCCGACTTTTACTTTCAGACCTGTCTGTGCACCGAGTTCCTCCGCAACATTGATCACTCCCCAGCCGAGATTGACACACCCGTTAACAACGCCATCACTCCGCACAGGACCCGGAACACCGATTCCCACACCCTCTACATCACTCTTACTGATGCCTTCCTGCGCCAGTTTGTTATCAATCGCCTGTGCAATATCCGGCAGTACTGCCTTTCCGTTATCGCTGGTATCTGTCTTGATTTCCCATTTGTCAAGAAGCTCTCCGCTTGTCTCAAAAAATCCCATTTTTACGGTGGTTCCTCCCACGTCTACGCCAAATCCATATTTCTTCAATTCCTGATTCCTCCTTGATCTATGTGATATGTATTTTTCTTCTACCCCATGTATCTATATTCTACCATATTCCGGAATTTCTGCCTAGTATCGATAAAAAAAATCAACCGATGTATCCATAAATACATCGGTTGCACTGTTTTATATATGTTTATTGTACGTTTCCACCACCGGTATCTCCACTCTCTCCGGTATCACCGCTATTATCCGTGGTTCCGCTATTGTCCGGTTTATTGGTATTTTCTCCATTTTCCGGCGTATCAGTGTTTCCTCCGCTTTCTCCGGAATCGTTGTCCCCACTATGTTCCGGTTTGGAATTGTTATTCTGATCACCGGCATTGCTGTCGTTATTGTCCGGCTGGTTATCATTTTCGGAGCTTCCGTCCGTTGTATTATCTTTCTGCTGGCTCTCGGAAGTCTGCTGGTCATCCGTCTGGTTTTCTTCTATCTGGTTTTCTTCGCGCATCTTGTCGTGTTCTTCCTCTTCCTGCTTCTGCTGATTTTTAAAATCATCCGAAAGCTGAGCATAAGGAAGGAAATCAAGCGAAGATAATCCCTCGTGGGCCGCAGACATATATGCTTTCCAGATCTGTGCCGGATATGTGCTTCCACTCAGATTGGAAATGGCTTTTGGATAATCACATCCCACCCAGACTGCGGTTGTATAATATCTGGTAAATCCGCAGAACCATCCATCTTTGTGATCGTTTGTTGTACCCGTCTTTCCGGCACACGGCATATCGGCAAGCTTTGCAGAACGTCCGGTTCCACTGTCCATAACGGAGGTCATGATATCCGTCATCATCCGCGCCGCATCCTGCTTATAAACCGTTTTTTCCGTCAGGCTGGACGTATAGACTACATTTTCGTCAGAATCCACAATTGATTTTACACAGGTCGGTTCCCTGTAAAGTCCGTCATTTTCAACCGCTGCATACCCGGATGCCATCTCAAGTGGAGAAACACCTTTGGTAAATCCACCAAGAGATGTGGCGAGGGTATAATCTCCGTCCTTGATCTGTGCAAAATTCATATTTTTTAAATACTGCAGGCCTGCTTTTGGTGTCAGTTCATCATACAGCTGCCAGGCAATCGTATTAATGGAATGTGCAACCGCATATCTGAGCGGAATCTTTCCGGCATATGTATTGTTTGCATTCGACGGTCCGTCTTTTAGTTTATGGTCATCCACAACGGTATCCGGAGTATACCCGCGCTCCAGCTGCGGAGTATATACCAGCAATGGCTTAATCGAACTTCCCGGCTGACGGTAACTCTGGTATGCACGGTTTAACGTATAATTATCCGAATCCTGCTTACGGCCGCCCACGATTGCCACAACATATCCGCTGTTGTTATCAATTGATACTGCTGCCGCCTGCATCTTGTAAGTTCCGTCTTTGGATTTGTCTTTAAATCCTTTCAGGGTATCATCAATGGCAGACTGCAGTTCCTTTTGTTTTTCCATATCAATCGTCGTATAGATTTTGTATCCTCCGGAAAACAGTTTCTTCTGACACGCACTGTAAAGTTCGTCATATGCTTCCCCATAAGACTTCTTTTCCTTATCCGAATCAAAATAATATTTAAACTGGAAACCTTCCTGTTCCATCAGTGCACGGGTTGCGCAGTCATACGTGTAAGTGTCAATCGAACTGTTAATTTTCTCCGTGTCACTCTTTTTCGGCCGGTTCAGTGCAATCTCTTCTTTGGTTGCCTCATAATACTCTTCCTGGGAGATTTTCCCGTCATCCCGCATATTCTTTAAGATCAGATTCCGCCGGGTAATGGTATTGTCCGGGTGTGTCACCGGATCATAATTGGACGGGCGGTTCGGGATCGCACACAGATACGCGGTCTGCGATACATCAAGATCTTTCAGTTCACAGTTAAAATATCCATGACAGGCAGCGTCAATTCCGTAATAGCCGTTTGCAAAATACACGTTATTCAGATAAAATTCCATAATTTTATCCTTACTGTAACGTTTTTCGAGTTCCCACGCAAGAAACATCTGCTTCACCTTGTACTGCCACGTCTGTTTCGGCTGCATATAAATCAGCTTGGCAAGCTGCATGGTAATCGTACTTCCACCCTGCGTACCACCCTGCGATTTTTTCAGTTTCGACATGACTGTGGCTTTGACCGCGCGCACAAGTCCTTTCAGATCCACACCGTTATGCTGGTAAAACTTCTTGTCCTCAATACTGATAATCGCTGCGACAAAATTCTTTGGAATATCCTCGTATTTGACATACTGCGCATTCTTGTCTCCCCTTCGTTCAGAGATCAGTTTTCCGTCTTTATCAAAAACGGAGCAGGTCTGTGAAGGGATAAACGTAGAATCGTCGGAAGCAGATACTTCCTGCACTGCCTCACGGCGCATCTGCTGTATCTGATCCGCATATCCGCCAAAATAGTAGTATCCAAAACCTGCCAGCACAACAAGCATCAGCACGATCTGCAGCTTTATGACAAACCAGAAAAAGCGATGCTGCTTTTTCTTTCTTTTCTTTTTCTTCTTGGTTGACATATACTCTCCTCCATATTTATTTTGGAAACATACATCATACATTTTATCTCTTTTGGACAGTATATGCAAATTATCTTTTTATTAAGATTTTATTATTTTCACTGTTCCATATTTTTCCCCAGAAAATTTGCAGCTGTGGCAGACAATGCTTTCAACAGTCCAAGTGTTTCCTTTTGTCCGCTGTTATCTGCCAGAATCACAGCACCCTGACAGTCTCCATTGCACAGAATACTTGAAAGCACAATTCCCTTCGGAAGGGTTGACATTGTTTTTTTTGTAATGGAGCAGGCCTGTTCTTCTCCTGTTTTCACAACTGTGCTGCGCTTTTCAATCATTTCTTCCATTTCTTCGCTCAGCTGTTCCCCCTCAACTTCCTTTTTCCCGGTTCCCGCTGCTGCGATCACATATTCCCGATCCGTAATGCAGACCAGAGCCTCTGTGGTCTGTGCCAGTGCCTGTGCATAACTTCGTGCAAACTCGCCCAGTTCCCCAACCGGTGAGTATTTTTTGAGCATAATTTCGCCCTCCCGGCTTGTAAAAATCTCTAGGGGATCCCCCTCCCGGATGCGCAGTGTCCTGCGAATTTCTTTCGGAACCACAATTCTTCCCAGATCATCGATTCTGCGCACAATTCCAGTTGCTTTCATATGATAAATTTCCTCCTGTTTTCCAGATTACTTTCCATATTCATGTTGTATGGGTAGTATGCCGGAATCCCGGAAAAATTATGCACAGAAAACAAAGCATTTTACTTGAAAAAACGTTCATCCCGTCATACAATAGAATTAGCATTCACCTAGGAGAAACGTATTATGGATTATAATGAAAATGAATTTAAGGCCAAGGCCAATATCAAAGCCAGACGCATCTGGCTTGTATTTGCCCTTCTTCTTAGTGCAAACTACGGCACAGATGTATCCCAGGGTGGGTATCCTTCCACAAATTTCATCATTTTTTTAATACTGTGCTGGGTTCCTTTTTTTGCCGGTGATCTTCTTTTGCGCATCAGGGGAAAGGCTGATGACCGCTATCGGTATGCGCTTGTCGTCGGTTACGGTATTTTTTACACGTTCCTGATCTGCACCACCGATTCACCGATTGCCTTTACCTATATTCTTCCGGTTGTCAGTCTTCTGGTTCTTTACAAAGACCGGAAATTTATGGTGGGATGTGCAATCGCCAATATCGCCAGTGTCATTATCAGTGTCATTTATCATCTGGTCGTTCTCGGTCAGAATACTGCAACGGACCAGAAAAATTATCAGCTGCAGATTGCCTGTCTCCTGCTCTGTTATATCGGCTATATCATGTCTATCCGCCATCTCATCGAATCCGATGGTGCCCTGACAAACAGTATCAAAGCCGATTTAAAACGGGTTGTTACAACTGTTGAACAGGTTAAAACCGCCAGCAATACCATCATGGATGGAATCACCGTTGTCCGCGAACTTGCCACGGAAAACAAACATGGTTCTGACATTGTCGTAGACGGAATGAACAAACTGACCGACCATAACGGCCAGCTGCAGTCCCGGACAGCCTCCTCGCAGGAAATGACAGGAGATATTAATTCCCAGGTACAGAATGTTGTTTCCATGATCAATGATATGGTATCCCTGACTGCGGAATCCGGCAAACATGCAAAAACAAGTTCCGTTGATCTGGAGAGTCTGGTACAGACTGCCGGAACGATGGCAGATCTGTCCAATGAGGTAGAACATATTCTGGACGCTTTCAAGGCAGAATTTGAAACCGTAAAACAGGAAACTGGAACCATTGACAGTATTTCCAGCCAGACCAATCTGCTGGCACTTAATGCTTCCATTGAAGCTGCCCGCGCAGGGGAAGCCGGAAAAGGATTCTCCGTCGTTGCAGAACAGATTCGCAAGCTGAGTACCGAAACCAAAGATTCTTCCGGACAGATCAGCGAAGCACTCTCGCGACTGGATGAAATTTCAGGAAAAATGACTTCTTCCATTGAAGAAACCTTAAAACTTATTCAGGTCACTCTGGAAAAAGTAACCCAGACCGGTGAAAATGTAAATAAAATTACACAGGATTCTTCTCTTCTGGGTGAACACATCCAGACAATTGATTCCGCCATGAAAGAAGTGGAATCTTCCAATCGTCAGCTGGTAGAAAATATGGAACAGGTATCTTCCATCGTGGAAACCATGACCACATGCATCAGTGATTCCGATGAAACAAGCAAACGCATGCTCAGCAAATATGAGGAAAGTGCTTCCAACATCAATAACATAGAAAATGTAATTCAGGAGCTGATGTGTGAACTGGGCATCGGTGGTTTCATGGGTCTGGATGATATTCATGCCGGTATGAAAGCAAAAGTTATTCTTCCAAAACATCTGGAACGCATGGAGTATCACGGAGAAGTCAGATCTGTTGCGGAAAATAGTATTTCCCTGATTTTGTCTGACAATCCACAGTTAAACGGATCCGAAACCTGTAAGGTTCAGGTCACGGTTGACAATGTTCTCTACTGTTGGGATCAGGCGCAGATACAGGCTGACACGGCATCCGGTTCCCATGCCTATGTATTGCAGCTTTCCGCACGTCCGGAAATCAAAAACCGCCGGAAATACCCACGGGCAGATGTGTCCAATCCATGTACCATCACGCTGAAAGATTCCGACACAACGTTCTCCGGTCAGCTTGACAATATCAGTGCCAATGGATTTGCATTTCTGATCCGGGATCCGTTTTTCATGGATCACAAACATGCAGATGTTGCTATCGATATCCAAAATTTTGCCCTTTCGGATCAGTCCCATCTGGAAGGACATGTCATCCGGTGCTCGGATGATGAAGGTGTATATATTGTGGGATGTCAGATGCCGGAAGACAATTATGCAATACGCAATTATGTAGATTCCCTTCTCGGTCAATAAATAAAACAGGGAAAACTTCTATGATTCCATAAAAGTTTTCCCTGTTTTCTTATCATTTAAGCTGTCAGCAAAAGTTTTTCAAACTCTTCCTTTGGAAGCGGTCTCGAATAGTAATATCCCTGAATACTGTCACACTTCATCTGTTTGAGGAAATCCACCTGTTCTTCTCTCTCAACACCTTCTGCCGTAACGCACAATCCAAGTTCCTTTGCAAGTAAAATCGTATGTTCCAGCAATCGTTCCCCACTGAAATCCCCGATGTAATCAATCAGACTTTTGTCAATTTTTAACGTATCGAAACATTTCATGTTCAGTGTTGCAAGGGAAGAATACCCCGATCCAAAATCATCTACAAGTAATGGAAAACCATTATCATGGAACTTATCTGCCAGCCCCTTGATATTGTCATTGTCAATTGCTGCGCTCTCTGTAATCTCAATCGGAACCAGATGGGTTTTTACTCCGATTTCATCAGCGATCTGCTGATACCGGCTGACCACACTGTCAAAATACAGACTCGCCCTGGACAGATTGATGGATACCGGAATAATCTCCTTTCCCTGTTTCTGCCATTCTAACTGTTGCATACATACTTTTCGGAAAACATACTCATCCAGAACTTTTATCAGTCCGTCTCTCTCAAACAACGGAATGAATTTGCCGGGTGGAATAACATTTCCCTTTTCATCTCTCCAGCGGATCAGACCTTCTGCCCCTACCATCCGCTCTGTTTCCGGATCATATTTCGGCTGATACCACACCTCAAAACAGTTATTTTCCAGAGAATGTTTAAATTCATCCTCCATGGCTTTATCTTCAAGCATGCGGATCGTATCTTCATGGCTGTAAAACTGATAGCTGATATCTTTGCGATCCTTGATCTGATTCTTGGCAAAATTTGCTTCGCTGTATACCTCTTCCACTTTGGAATCCGGTTTCCACTTCGTCACTCCAAAATAAGGGATCAGCTTCGGAACCTTCAGTCTTTCCGACAATTCTGCCAGTATGGTCTCCAGCTGCTGTAACTGCCGGATCGTCTTTTCCCGATCCTTTCCACTACTGTAAATCACAAAACGGTCTGCATTGATATGTCCTGCCAGATCATCTTTTTCCAGTATCCCCTGAATACACTTCCAGATTCCTTTGAGTGTTTCATCCCCTTTGATAATTCCACAGATCGAATTGATAATTTTAAAGGAGTGGATGTCCATGGACACCAGATATCCCGGTTGCCGGAAATCCCGGATTTTCTTCTTAAAACTTTCGTAATTATTTCCACCGGTTACACTGTCCACATATGCCATGCGCTCAAGTTCCCTCTGTTTTTCGGAACTGATATCGGAAAATCCTGCTACCATCCGGTGCAGCTGTCCTCCATCCGATGTATTTACAAATTTTGCACGGCAGTATTTTACTTTCCCATCCCGCACAATCCGGTAATCATACTGATATGCTTTTTTCAGGCTCAGCTGCTTACGGAGATTTTCAATGGAGGTCTCATACAGCATTGTCTCACGGTCTTCGGTAAGGACAACCTTCCCCACATATTCTGCCATGATAGCTTCATATCCCGGAATTGCCTTAAGCGTATCATTGAGCACAGAGCGCACTGCGGAGTTCACTTTATATGCATATACCTTATCATGATCCACATCTACATAATATACACTGTTAAAATTGCTTCCCAGTGCCTGAATAATCTCATTCTGGCGTGTGTCTGCCCTGATCTGTTCGATCAGGCCCAATACATATTCCGGCTGTTTCTGTGAACCGCCCTGAATCCCACCCATAGAGATCTGATATACCACGTCTTTTCCCGAAGACTGAATCTTTGCACTTACCGTCTTTGCGCCATGGTCAATATCCTGAAACAGTTTTAACAGTTTTTCTTTTTCCATAATTCTGTCCATGAGGATACTATGCTCCAGATCCGCAGCATTCTCAACGATTCCCATGTGACGGGCTGCAAACTCTGATGGTCTGATCCTGTGTTCTTTGGGATAATAGTAAAAAAAATACTTTCCCCATTTTGCCAGAATCTCCTGAATCTCTGTTGATATATCCCTGCACTTCTTCTGATCGATTTTTTCTACCATAGGCCTGCCTTTCCCTGGTAAACTGTAAATATTGTCTGATTATTTCTGTACAAATATACTATAGCATAAACTATTTTCCTCGTAAAGGTAGTAAATTTTCACAAAAACACACGAAAAGCGCATGCAACAGAGATGTCACATGCGCTTTCCAACTACACAGCATTCGCTTATGTTCTATTTTATTTTACGGTTTCTACCTTAATCACATTCGTATTTCCTACTTTGCCATTGATCAGACCACCGGTCAGAACAACAGCATCTCCGGTCTGTAATGAAAATACTTCTTTTGCCTTTTTCATTGCATGGTAGAACATAACTTCCATCGAACTGAATTCCTCGCAGAGAACCGGAGTTACGCCCCAGCTTAAGTTCAGTTTCCGCCATACCTTCTCGGAAGTCGTCATTCCGATGATATCTACCGGACAACGGAAACGGCTGACCATACGTGCGGTAGTTCCGCTGAGTGTACTTGCGACAATACATTTTGCCTGGACATCAACTGCCATCGCACAGGTTGCATGCGAAATAGCATCCTGAATGCTTCTGGTCTCAAAATCAGAAGTGCGGAAACGCTTGGTATATTTGATCTGGGATTCTGTATACTCAGCAATCTCTGCCATGTTCCGCACGGCATCTACCGGATATTTACCGGCAGCTGATTCCCCGGACAGCATGATCGCGGATGATCCATCGTATACCGCATTTGCCACATCGGAAAGCTCTGCACGTGTCGGACGCGGATTGTGAATCATGGACTCGAGCATCTCGGTCGCGGTTATGACACGTTTTCCGAGCATACGGCACTTACTGATCAGATACTTCTGAACCGCAGGCACTTCCATGCCCGGGATTTCGACTCCGAGATCTCCACGGGCAATCATGACACCATTGGCAATCTCACAGATTTCTTCAATGTGCTCCACACCCGAACGGTTCTCAATCTTTGCAATAATATCAATATCTTCGCCGCCGTTCTCGTCAAGGAATTTACGCATATCCTCGACATCTTTCTTTACGGAAACAAAAGATGCCGCAACGAAATCCACGTCGTTTTTGATACCAAACAGCAGATCTTTCTTATCCTGCTCGCTCAAAAATGCATGATCCATGACCTTGTTCGGGAAATTCATGCTCTTTTTATCCGACACCTCGCCTCCGACAAGAACCTTACAGATGGCATCCGGTGCTTTCAGCTTTTCTACTTCCAGAATAATCAGACCATTGTTGATCAGGACATGATCTCCCACCTTCAGATTGTTGATCAGGTTTTTGTAGGTTACGGAAACTCTCTCCTGATTTCCCACAATATCATCCGTTGTCAGTGTAAATGTATCTCCATCTTTTAACGTGATCTTTCCGTTTTCGAAGGTTTTGATCCGGTACTCCGGTCCTTTGGTATCCAGCATGATCGCAATTGGAAGACCTAACGCCTTACGCACTTTTTTGATCGTATCAATCTTCTTCTGATGTTCCTCATGGCTTCCATGGGAAAAGTTTAATCTGGCTACATTCATGCCGGCTTTACACATCTGTGTCAGTACAGATTCGCTTTCGCTTGCAGGTCCGATGGTACAAATAATCTTTGTTTTTCTCATAATGCTTGTTCTCCTGTCTCTATCCAAATTTTTTTGTATCCCCTGAGTTTCATTCTGTCACACACAGACGGGATTTGCGCGGATATACCGCCCGACGATCAGCCGACGCGCCGGTGGAACAAGAAATTTGGGCTTCGAGGTCAGAATTCTCTGTACCAGCAGCCACTGCTGTGTCATATGGCTCACCGGAAGGAAACGAAGCCCGATTCGCCTGACTTGCGGAACAACGGACGGTTTCCCTTCCCTGAGCACTGTCTGGGAAATGCAAAACTCTCCTGCATCATTCAGGTAATCCTCCGCCTGCCGGTTATGCATACTGCTGCTAAGCACATTGACCTTCTGCTGCATTCCACAGGCATCTGCTACATTCATCTCCACCGGCATGCGAAGCACAAACGCCGCAATGACCACAGCGGAACAGATCAGCACAATATGATGTTTCTTTTTGGTCCGTTTTCCGAAGTGCTTATGCATTTGCAATCACATCTGCCAGAGCTTCCATCGCTGGTAGGTCGGACTCTTTCATGGCGGAACGGATCGTTACCATCGGCTCCACAATGGTAATATTTTTCATGGTTTCCAGAATTCCCTTCATCGTTCTTCCGGCCGTCGGTCCCCAGGTACCGTTCTCAATAATACCTACGGTACGGTTCTGGAATGCCTTGGACTGTAAATGATGCAGGAAGTCCTGCATACATGGGAATACACCGCCATCGTAACTTGCTGCTGCAAGAACCATACGGTCATAACGGAACGCATCTTCCACAACTTCTGCCATATCATCACGGGAAAGATCCATGACAGAAACTTTCTCTACTCCTTTGGCACGCAGCATCTCAGCAAATTTCCGTGCTGCTTTTGCAGTATTTCCATGGATCGATGCATATGCTACAAGAACACCCTTATCCTCCGGCTTATAGCTGCTCCAGGTATCATATAATCCAATGTAATAGCCAAGATTTTCATTTAATACCGGACCATGCAGCGGACAGATCGTCTGGATATCCAGTCCTGCTGCTTTCTTTAACAGTGCCTGTACCGGTGCACCGTATTTTCCTACAATATTAAAGTAATATCTTCTCGCTTCACAGGCCCATCCTTCCGGATCTTCATAATCCAATGCGCCGAATTTTCCAAATCCGTCTGCAGAGAATAAAATCTTTTCACTGCTCTCATAAGTTACCATCACTTCCGGCCAGTGTACCATCGGTGCCATATAAAAATTCAGCGTATGGGTACCGAGAGACAAAGACTCTCCTTCTGCCACTGTAATTTTATGGTTCTCATCCACCGGAAGCTCGTCAAAAAACTGTGGAAGCATGTGAAATGTCTTGGCATTTCCCACCAGGGTCACTTCCGGGAAAAGCTCTACCAGACGTCCGATACTTCCGGCATGATCCGGCTCCAGATGGGAAACTATCAGATAATCCACTTTCCGTCCGTCTAATGCGGCCAGCAGATTTTTCTCCCACTGCTCCACACCTCTGGTGTCTACCGTATCCATTAAAGCCACTTTTTCATCCAAAATCAGATAAGAATTATAAGATACACCATGCGGAACCACATACTGGCTCTCGAACAGGTCAATTGTCTTGTCATCTACTCCGATATACTTTACTGCTTCTGAAATTGTTACACTCATTTTTTCTCCCTCTCTTTTTGTTTTTATTTATGTATTATGATGCATACATATCATTTTCTTCTTCACGCGCTAAATCCTCCGGACTCATATAGCGGCGGAACAGGCGCTCTAAAATAAAATCAAATACAATCGATGCAACTGCCGGAATCACCACAAGCAGTACCGGTATAATATAAATCGACAGAGCCGATGCAATCAAAATCACCAGCAGCAGCAATGCCCATGGCAGATGCCTTATCATCAGCAGAAATGCATTTTTCAATGTCTGCTTTACGGTATTTTCAAATCTTGCAATATATGGGAATAAAAATGCGCTCCACATAATCGCAACAGCAATCATAATCAGAAAGAAATAGAAAAATGCGCCCTTCATACTGCCGGTTTTTAATACCTGATAGGTGATATAGGCATCACAGCCCAGAACAATCATAACGGCCAGCCATATAAGATATGGCAGTGTTGCAGCCTTAAAGTTGTCCCTGAACGCTCCGAAAAAGGTTCTTGTGGTATATCCGCGGTCACCGCGGATGGATTTATGTACCGTGTAATACAACGCGGTGGTCGATGCCCCGATCGTAAAAACCGGAATGCAGCAGATCACCCATAAAATGCTGACCCACACGCAGTCCACAAGTTTTCCCAGCATCTGAAATACAATATTATCCCAATTAAATTTCACGCTTATTCCTCCAGTCGCCCAATAATTTCTTCTGCGATTTCTTCTTTTGTTTTTCCATCCGTAGCTACGAGAATGTCTGCAGCCGCCTCATACTTTGGCCGGCGTACTTCCATCAGTTCAGAAATGTATGCAACATTCATATGACCGTTTAAAAGTGGACGGTCCGTACTGTTTTTTACACGTTCGTATATGGTCTGCGGTGTTGCCGTAAGAAATACAACGCTTCCCCCATCCCGCATGCAGTCTACATTTTCCTGTCGCATTGCCACACCGCCTCCACAGGATACGATTGTCGGCTCCTGCTGATTTAGTGACTGGATCAGTTTTGTCTCAAGCTCCCGGAAATAAAGTTCTCCGTATGTTTCAAAAATTTTGCTGATCGGCATTCCCTGTTCTTTTACGATACGCTCGTCCATCTCCACAACCGGATAACCCAGCTTTTGCTTTATCGCACGTGCAATCGTGCTTTTACCAGCTCCCATAAAACCGATCAGGAAAATATTTTTCTTTTCTTTATTCATGAAAAAATTTCTCCTTCACTTCTTCTACCGGCATATCCATACCTGTATATAACCGGAATGCGGCCACTCCCTGCCACAGAAGCATTCCCTTGCCTCCAATGCAGGTACATCCTGCTTCTTTTGCTTCCCGCAACAGTTTTGTCTCTGCCGGATTATAAACCGCATCACATACAACCAATCCCGGGCGAAATGCAGATAAATCTTTTACCACACTCTGGTCATCCATCGGTTTCATACCAACGATCGTCGCATTTGCAAAAATGTCACTGGATGTGATCTCCTCTGTCATCTTTGCCGTATCCGCAATGTCATATACATTGACAACAATTCCCGGCACTGCTTTTCGGATCTTTTCTGCGGTCTGAAGAGTACGCTCAAAAAATGCATCCTTAATATTGAAAATCGTGATCTCTCTGGCTCCATCTAATGCACATTGTACCTGAATGGCTGTCGCAGCTCCGCCACCGCCTGCGACCGTGATCTTTTTTCCTTTAATATCTACGCCATGGTCTTTGAGGTTGTGTACAAAGCCTTCTCCGTCCGTGATATATCCGGTCAATCTGCCGTCATCGTTTACAATCGTGTTTACAGCTCCGATAATCTGTGCTGCCGGAGACAGCTCATCCACATACTTTGCCGCCTCGGTCTTATCCGGCATCGTCACATTGATTCCACGCATATGAAACAGTTTCACCGCGTCAAGTGCTTCTTTTACCTGATCTTCTTTTACATCAAATGCAACATATGCATAATCCAGCCCCAGCTTTGCAAAGCTGTAATTGTACATTGCCGGGGAACCGGAATGTCCTACCGGCGAACCGATCAGTGCAAGTAACCCTGTATGTCCTGAAATTCTTTCTTCCATCTTTTTTCTCCTGTCCTTGTATGTTGGTTATATGATACCATAACTTTTAAATTAAGTACAACAATTCCAGTGGCCTTTGAATAAGTACCTGTGCTCTGTTTTTACGAAGGAACTCCGCATCGCGGAATCCCCACATGACCGAAACACATGGAAGTCCCGTGTTTTCCGCGGTCTGAATATCCACCTCGGAATCTCCTACATAAATGGCCTTCTTCGTGTCCGTTTTTAAAATTTTCATGGCTTTTTGTACCATATCAGGTGCCGGTTTTTTTGCCACACCTTCCATCTCACCGATTGCCGTAGTCATATAACCCCGGAAAAAACGTTCATCCAATTCTTTTACTGCCGAGTCCAGCTTATTGGATACAATTGCTGTCTTCACTCCGCGCGCCTTTAATTCAGTCAAAAGATGCATGATATCCGGATATGGCTTTGTATGATCCAGACAATGCTCCCCGTAATATTTTTTAAATTCCGCAAATGTCTCTTCAAACTTCGGGTTTTTCTCCCCATCCGGCACGGCACGCACCATCAGCATGCGCACCCCGTTTCCTACATATCTGCGCACCTGATCCAGCGTACAAGTCGGCATATTCTGTGACTCCAATGCCGCGTTGGTAGCGTTTTTTAAATCTTCCAACGAATATAACAAGGTTCCGTCCAGATCAAAGATCACACTTTTTTGCTCTTCCTGCTCACCGGAATCCCGATAGATTTCTTCAAACAGATCTTTACGCATAATCCGGATATTGTTGATCGTATCACTGCTGTCAACCATGTAATCTCCAACCCGGCCAAGTGTATACTGTTCGTTTTCATCTTTATCCCGGAACAGTTTTACCTTGCGCGCCAGCCTGCGTGCACGAACAATTGTAGTTCCCTTTGGCACGCAGACCTTTGCACATTTCATCGGTTCTACGATGATTCCTTTCTCTACATCTTTGATGGTAGGTTCATACTCTGCATTTCTCAGATCAAACTTCCAATCCGTGTAAATCCGGAATTCTTCCATAAAAGCCTCTTCATTACGAAAGAAACATTCCCCTTTCGGTCCAATGATAAAAACAATTCCTGCTTCCACTGTAGCTTTCATATCTCCCTGCAGAGTCCGCACAGTCACCTGCGTTCCCTCCGCAAAGAGATCCGTTGCCCGGACATATCCCCACGGAACGGAGCGTCTGCAGTACGTCTTTACATCCTCTGCCTCTATTCTGCAATCCTGTGCATACACAATATCGGTATTTCCCATATAGTCCCGCATACGCTGCTCGATAACAGATTTAATACCCGAAGCTGCCGGCTGTTCATGTCTTCCCTGTGCATCATACTCCATGCGCGGTGCAAAATGATGTTCTTTGCAAAACTTTAAATATTCCTGTGTCATCAATTCCATCGGAATCAGGCCACCCGCTTTTTCCAGATGTCCTCCGCCGGAACCAATTCCTTTGCACAACTCTGCCGCAAGTTCACTCGCCTTGACTTCTTTCACACAGCTTCTCACTGAAAACTTCACACCTTCTGGTTGCAGATTAAATGCCACACAGATATCAATCGCATCCACTTCCAGTACCAGATCGGAAATCAGTCCGAGAATATTCGGATCACACTGCCCCACTTTTACAATCGCGGCACGAAATTCTTCTACATAATCCGTATGAAGAAGTGCTGCTCCAGCAACTTCCAGTTCTTCCAGCGAAAGATTGGCATTGCGGAGTTTCCTCATGATTGCCGGGTCAAAGTTTGCCTCGTCACGCAGATCCCGGTCTAGCGGATGTACAATTTCCGTCAAACTTCCAGTATCCGTATATAATCCATAATACAGTGCTGTTGACAACTCACGATTACCCCGTACATCAAATCCTTCTGTTTTGAGCATATTCCAGACCAGTGTCGAGCACGCGCCCAGATTAGAACGCACCTCGGAAAGCTCTGGTAATTCCGTGCAGATCCGGTGATGGTCAATTACAGCAATATGTTCTGCTTCAAACACTGCAGAATTTCCGGAATGGTACTGGCAGTCCACCATCACCAATAACTCTGGTTTGTGCAGATAATCCACATGCTCGATTGGTATTTTCAGATCCCGGATCAGCATCACCAGATTCGTTTTCCGGATCACATTCTGCCCTCCGTAAATCAGACGTGGTTCTTTTCCTTTGGATTTCAAATACAGATAGACCCCAAATCCACATGCAATGGTATCTGCATCCGGATTGTCATGGCACTGTATTACAATATTGTCATACGCTAATAACTCACTCAGTTTCATCTTAATTCCCCTTGCCTGATTGTTCTACTTGCTTTTTAGATTATATGGGAAGAAAAAGCTGCTGCGGTTCTTTTTGTCAAACATCGAATTATATTGCAACATATGATACTTTTCAATCCATTCTTTTTCTTCTCCCTCGGCCTCATCGATATGCAGGTAGCAGCCTTTACTCTTGGAATAATAGCCTCTGGAATTGATGGCTGGAACAACCTCCTGCATATCTGCCAGAAACTTATTGTATGCCGGAAGCTCAATTCCAGCCCGTTCCAGTGCCATGGTAGACAGATAATCAAGACTGGTAATATCTACCGTTTCTTCCGGTGTATCATAATTGGTCCAGATAAAAAACGGAACTGTGTACAGTTTTTCCAGCTCATCTTCCGTCAGCCCTGTGAGTCCTTTTCCATTCAGAATCGGATAAAAATTACTGTTTAAGCTTGGCTGATGATCTCCAAAGAAAATGATTTCTACCGGATCATCTACCTTTGAAAAATAACTGATCAGGTTTTTTACTGCCTCATCACTCTCGTGTACCAGGGACAGATACTGGTTGGCATCCGTATAAGAACGTCCAACTTTATAATAATTCTCCGGAAAATTGTCATAGGTTTCCGTATAACCACCGTGGTTCTGCATGGTAATTCCCATAAAGAACAGTTTTTCATTATTTTTACGGTTTTCATAACGCTTGATAATCTTATCATACAGTTCCTGGTCGGTAATATATTCCCGTAGGATCTTTGTCTGGTCAAAATAATCAATAAAGTGCATTTCGTCAAACCCGATATGCGGATACACCAGATTCCGGCTCCATCCGGTTTCATAATATGGATGCATGGCAATGCACGTATACCCGTCATCTTTCAGATTTGACACAATCGTTGTCGGAGTATCACTGATATACTGCTGATAAACAACGGATCCCATCGGAAGAAATGCCATGGAATTTCCGGACATAAATTCCCACTCCGAATTAGGAGTCTTCGCGCCAAATACCGACGAAAGTGCATATCCCTTCGTTGTATTCTCTTTCAAAGAATCGATAAACGGTGTGAGCGGCATGTTGGTCTGCAGATCCCCCAACACACTCAGATCGGAAAACGATTCATTCATAATGGCAATGATCGTCGGATTTTTTGCTTTTTCATTTGTTGTGCTGTAATCCTTTTTATCGGATTGATAGGTTTTCTCCAGTTCTTTGATCTTATCTTTGGAATATCCTTCCGGAGCAGAAATAAAACTGTCACGAATCCCCAGTACGTAATTCAACAGATATCCATTGCGATAAGTTCCCTTCTGTTCCCACGTCTCTGTGTTTACATCATAAGCATTTGCTGCAATGATCACACAACTTAAGGCAATCGCCATCACAGAAATTACCCGCATCTGAATTTTTCCGGTAAACCGGACATGCCATTTGCGGACAAAAGCAATAAACAATGCTGCCAGAAAGATCACATATACTCCACGATCGTTCAATTGCAATTTATAATTTCCTGCCACACTCAGACCGGTTCCAATGGATCTGATATCGGAAAACGTAAATTCATTTCCGCGGAACAGATATACAAAATAGTCTACAAATCCAAACGAAAGCAGCGACACATGGGCAATGATGCAGGTCAGCCCACTGTTGTTCGTAAAAATCTGCACAACAAAATAGACAATCAGACAGCAAAGCACATTTAAAAAGAGCTTCTCGTACGTTGTCCTCGTAAAGTTTTCAGGATCAAGCAGCATATACTGTATCGAAAAAGTGGTGAGACAGGAACCTCCGATAAACAGAATCAGTGTCCAGAGCCACGGACACCGGTCATCCAGTTCCAGATGCAGACTTTTTACCAGATAGTACAAAAATCCATATGCGATCAATGCAACGATGGAAAAATCAATGGTCACATACATTACGACTGCCAATATAATTGCAATCGCCGCCCATATGTTATTTTTTTTATCGTATTGAAGTTTGATTTTAAATTTTGGTTTCATGCCATTACAATACAACAAAATTCCCGGCATGTAAACCGGGAATCCTGTCTGAAATCTTAATTTTGTGTGAATTATGTTACTGTTCACAGGTTACCCTGCGAACAGTAACCGAATTATTTCTTTTTGAAGTTTGTGTATCCTTTCTGCTTATATGGATGTGCAGCCCAGAGTTTATCTGCTGTTTCTTCCCAATCCTTTGCGTAATCTACGCACTTTCCACACAGATGCTCAACCGGCTCCTCCTGTTCTACATCTGTAGAATGAGCTCCGGTCTCATGAACCATCTTCTGTAAAATCTCCGGATTCTCAAGCATCGGACATGGACGAAGCATGTTTTCGTTGAATGGCTGGTTATCACGGTAAGCCATAAACAACGGCTGCTTCAGACACTCAAGCAGGGATTTCTCGCGGATGTTTGCTCCAGAGTAGTGAATAAATACACATGGCTCTACATCACCCTTCGGGTTAATATGACAGTAGTTACGTCCTCCGGCAATACATCCTCCAACATATTCTCCATCGTTCTGGAAATCCATAACGAAGATTTCTTTTCCACCTTCAAATCCACGAACTTCACGCAGTCTGTGGTAAATATATTCTCTCTGCTCCTTGGTCGGCATCAGTTCCGGTGAAGCCTTCATTCCTACCGGCATCAGATGAAAATACCATGCGAAACGGCTTCCATGCTCGATCAGAAGATCAAAGAACTCATCACTGGTAACCGCATCCATATTCTTGCTTGTATAACATACACTGTTTCCAAAGATCAGTCCGTTCTCATGTAACAGATCCATTGCGTGAAGGACTTTATTGTATACACCTTCACCGCGGCGGAAATCGTTTGCATCCTCAAATCCCTCAAGGGAAATAGAAAGAGAAAGGTTTCCTACACGCTTCATATCCTCGCAGAATTTCTCATCTACAAGTGTTCCGTTTGTGTAGCAATGGAATGCACAATCATTGTGCTTCTCACACAGACGGATGATATCAGCCTTGCGCACCAGTGGTTCTCCACCGGTCATCATATAAAAATATACGCCCAGTTCCTTACCCTGTGTAACAATGTTGTCTAACTCATCAAATGTCAGATTTAATTTATGACCATACTCTGCTGCCCAGCATCCTGTACAATGGAGGTTGCATGCACTGGTCGGGTCCATAAGAATGAGCCACGGAATATTGCAGTTCTCAATTTCTCTCATTTTACGAATCTTCTTGGTTCCTGCAAACGCTGCCTGATATCCAAGATTCAGTGCTGTCATCTTGGCAACATGCGGATCTGTCTCATCCAGAAGACGATTCACATAACGCATCCACTTGCTGTCCGGATTCTGAATCATTTTCTTTGCGCCTTCGTATGCCTCAGAACGGAAATTGCTTCCCATAAACTTCTGTGCGAGGTTTACAATATTGAGCAAACCTTTCTCTCTGTCCTTATTCAGACTCTTTAACGTAGCATCGATAGCGAGCGAAAACGCCTGTCTTTCTGCCGCATCTTTTAAACTTGCCATTTTCTTACTCCTCCGTTTTCTTTCTTGTGTAAATAAATCATAAGATATTTCATCCATTGGAAGTATAGTTGTTTTTCCACCGAATGAACATATTCAATCACAAAACCATGTATGTTTGCAATATACAATCTTCTGAAAATGTCTAAAAAAACATGATTTGTGCATTTTTCCAACGATTTTTGGATATAATTTTTGTTGCAGACTCAAAACGTAGTTTTGAATACTACGTGACATTATACCACTATCTTATGTAAAGTCAACATAAAATATTTACATCTGCTGAAAATTGACCGAAGCAATAAAATATACTATAATGCTGTTGTTTCTTTAAAAAATTGATTATTTACTGAAGATTGGAGTGATTGTATGCCGGGTTTTACCACCCACTATCTGTTTGGCGTAGACGCATGCAGACGTCTGACCTCCACATCCATGCACAATATGATCCGACGCGATCACAGCGCATATGCACTTGGTCTGCAGGGACCTGATCTGTTTTTTTACTATCTTCCCTCTTACCTGATGCATCGAAAAAATATTGGAGATCTGGCACATCGCAAGGATACTGGCCAGTTTTTTGCCAATCTGCTGCAAAGCCGCAAACTTTTTGCAGGGAAAAAACATTCCCTCTCTATTGCAGACGCTTACATCTGTGGATTTATGGGTCATTACACACTGGATTGTACGATTCATCCCTATGTATATGCATTTACAGGCTATAATGCCCAGACCCCACCTTCCAATACGGAATATTTTGGTCAGCATGCTTATTTCGAAACGGAACTCGATTCCGAACTTTTATATGAGAAAAAGCATCTGTATCCTTCCCAGTTTCATCAGAACGCAACGATTCGTCTGACGACGCTCCAGCGGAAAGTCATTGTGCGAATGCTGTGTTACGCATACCGGAACACCTATCCGGATATTTCCGTGAGTGAACTTTTCCTGAGCGGTGCACCATTCTGGATGAAACTTGGAACCCATTTACTGAATGATCCAAGCGGACAAAAGAAAGTCTTATCCCGTCTCATCGAGAAAATTTTCCTTGGACGTGCTTTTTTATCACCGATGGTTGCCAGCGATTATTATCGTTTTATACAGGACCCGATGAACCTCAAACATCACACCTGGATTCATCCATGGACAAAGGAATCTTCCAATGCCTCTTTTCCGGAGCTCTATGAACAGGCTGAGAAAATTTATCATAAACGTCTGGTTGATTACGCACATTTGCAGCACTCTGGTTTCCCGCAAAAAGAAACCGCACGCTTTCTATCCGCGTACGGTAATCTTTCGTTTCTGAGTGGTCTGCCTTGTGATGAATAAAAGAGTTTCTTCCTATTATATAAGAGACATATGATTATAATATAATCTGATTTTGGAAATCCGCAATCTGCTGACAGATAATTTTCATCAAACGCGTGCGTGCTTCCACGCTTGCCCAGCCAATATGAGGAGTGATAATCAGCCTTTCGCTGTCTTTGATTTTGCGAAGCGGATTATCCTTCCGCATTGGTTCTGCGGAAAGGACATCCAGCCCCGCACCCGCGATTTCTCCGGTCTCAAGCGCATCCGCCAGATCCTGTTCCACAACAATCGGTCCTCGTCCAAGATTCAAAAAAACTGCAGACGATTTCATTTCCCGAAATGCTTCCCGGTTCATGAGTCCCCGCGTATTTTTATCAAGAGGTGCATGAACAGAAACAATATCTGATTGTTCCAACAACGCATCAAATTCCACACGTTCATATCCCTGCTGAGAATTCTTACCGGAAGTGGAATAATAGATCACCCGGCATCCGAATGCCTTTGCAATATCCGCCACACGTCTCCCGATATTTCCCAGACCAATGATTCCCCAGGTTTTTCCGCTCAACTCATGAAACCTTTTCTCAAAATGGGTAAACATAACATCTCCCACATATTTCTCCGATTTGACATACTGATCATAATACGCAAGCTTTTCCCAAAGATAAAACAGCATGGCAAACGTATGCTGGGCTACGCTTTCCGTGGAGTATCCTGCGACATTACGCCATTCTATGCCACGGCTTTTTAAATATTCCTTATCCAGATTGTTTGTTCCCGTTGCCGTCACACAGACAAGTTTCAGTTTTTTTGCTTTTCCAATCGAATGCTCATTAATCTCCACTTTGTTTAACACGATCACGTCTGCATCCACGGTCCGTTCCAAAGCTTCTTCTGTAGTGGAAAAATTATATGTTACCACCTCTCCCAGTTTTTCAAATGCAGACAGATCAATATCATCTCCAATTGTTTTTGCATCCAAAAATACGATTTTCATTTTATCCTCCTACCCTATTCTGATTCCAAAAGAAAAAGAGGCTGCCTTTTCTAACATCCTCTTCCCCTTTACATCCTGTATTTATATCTATGCAATCGAAAATGCATAGACCGTTTTTGTATCATATGATTTTCCGGCTTCTGTCAATGGTGTTGTAAAATTTGGCTCATTGATGGAATTTGGAAAATACTGTGTTTCCAGACAAAAAGCATCCCGCTCTTTGCATACTGCTCCGCCCTGCACTTTCTGTCCCTGAATGAAATTCGCCGTGTAAAGCTGCATACCGATACAATCCGTAATCACGTCCATCTTTATGCCACTCTTTGTACTGTATGCGGTGGCAATCTTTTCAAGTCCGGCGCGTTCCTTATCCAGAACAAAATTATGATCGTATCCATGGCCGTAAGAAAGCTGATCATTTGCCTGCTCAATATCTCTGCCCATCGGCTTTGCTTCCCGGAAATCAAACGGTGTTCCATCCACCGAAGCAATCTCACCGGTCGGAATGGATTTTGCATCAATTACCGGTGTGTAATGAGACGCGCGGATCTGCAGAATCTGTTCCATGGCACTGCCGCTTCCGGCACCATTCAAATTGAAATATGCATGATTTGTCATGTTAAAAATCGTTGTCTTATCCGCTGTTGCATGATATGTAATGGAAAGTTCGTTCGCTTCAGTTACTTCATACGTTACTTTCATAACTGCATTTCCCGGATATCCCTGCTGACCTTCTGCATCCTTAATTACAAATGTAATTTTGTCTGCCGTCTGTTCCTCAGCATCCCACAGACGTCTTGAAGTCGCCTGTGAACCACTGTGCAGATTATTTTCATTATCGTTTTTCTCAAGCTGATAGGTAACTCCATCGATCACAATTTCCGCATTTGCAATACGATTGCAGTTTCTTCCAACAACTGCTCCAAAACTGGCCATCTGCTGCTGATAAGTCTCTGCATTTTCATAACCAAGGACCACATCTGTATTTTTTCCGTCCTTATCTTTTACCACAAGTGATACAATGGATGCTCCAAAATCTGTAATCTGTGCATACATCCCCTTCGTATTGGAAATAGTATAAAGTGTTGCCTCTTCTCCATCTGCAAGCTTTCCAAATGCTTTTCGTTCCATAACTGTAATTGCCTCCTGAATTCATCTACTCTGTTCCTGTCTATATAAAATATTTTACCTTGTTTGGGTTAAGAAGTAAAGAACAAGTGCCGATGTAAATAGTAAAAATATAGAAATTATAACCTTTTTAAGAAAGGATGTTTATTATGTCCACAAAAGTTTCCTCTGGGGTATCATTATCCACGAATTATTTTTTAAGAAACTTCTATACAAATAATCAGAAAGCAGCCAAAACCTCCGGTCGGTCCGGTTACAGTAATGTGGAGCTTTCCTACGAAGACAGCCGTGCTTTAAACAGGGCTGCCAAGCGGCTTTCCAAAAGTGATTTTGGTTCCGACACGGATGAGAAAGACGATGATCTCAATGATACATCGAAGGCTGCCATTGAAGCCTTTGTGGATACTTACAACTATACGGTCACTTCCGGGAAATCCAGTTCCGACTACGAAACCAAACGTTATGTCAAGCAGCTTAACACGCTGAGTAAAAAACACGCAGACGAACTGGAAGATTTAGGTATCACGATAAACAGTGATGGCACTTTGGATCTCAACAAAGACCTTCTGAAAACCGCCAATAATTCCAAGGCACGAAAGCTGCTCTCTTCGGATCAGGAATATCCGCAGAAGCTCGTCAAGCTTTCCCGTAAGATGAATTCTGCTGTACAGGAGAACATTATGTCCTTGATCAGCACGCAGAATATGCATATTGACATCTCCTTATAAAATGCCAAGCAAAAGCAGGTGATACGGTTCGTATCACCTGCTTTTGTTATTTCACTGTTTTTATAGGAACTCATCTTCTTTTGGCCAGAGATCTCCCTCATTTAATCCGTGCTCAGTCAGCCAGCTGTCCTCCACAGAAAAACAGGTTTCTTCTTCTTTTTCATTAATCAGAGTCACTGACACCTTCGGCCGCTGCCCTTCTGCCAGTTCCTCACACCCATACTCTCCGTCAAAAATGTGCTTGATCTTCCACATATGACACTCCTTTTTTCCAGACATTAAAAGATTTTTCTAAAATCGAACGCTTTCTATTGTACCACATGTTCCTTCACAATCACAGTTGTCAGATATCCTTTTGCCTGTTCCAGTTCATCCAGGCCACAATACACCTGTTCATTCTCCATGCCGCAATTGGATATTCCATAAATGTCCTGGTGCACTCTGCTCTCTTTATCCTGCATCGATTCCCGGAGCACCCGTAATAACTCTTCGAGTTTTTTCCCGGATTTCATATAAATGCGTGTACCGTGAAAACCGAGTGACTCACGCACGTCATATGCCGCCGGGATAATATGAATCTCCTCGTTTTTTTCTCCCAGGGAAATTCCCAGTCTTGCCGCTACTGCACAAAACGACGGCACACCACTTACGATCCGCGCCTCCCAGCCGGCATCTGCTGCACATCTGTGCATATACATATAGGTAGAATATACTCCAGGATCTCCAATTGTGAGCATTCCTACCCGCAGTCCCTGCCGGAGATAATCTTCCATGGCATCATAAATCCGTTTGTGTGCCAGTTCCAGTTTCTGTGCATCTTTGATCATCGGAAATGGCATGCAAAGAAGCGGCATATCTGCAATTTCCGGACAAACCTGCTCCACGATCCGATACGCATAACATTCCTCTTTTGACACTGCCGGAAGCACAATGAGATCACAGCTGCGAATCGTTTCCAATGCCTGTATGGTCATAAGTTTCGGATCTCCCGGTCCCACACCGATTCCATAAAGGATACCCGGACGATTTTCTGTTGTTAAATCACAAAATAATTTTTTCGTTACCTGTCGCAAATGAGTCAGATACACATCCCGGACAGCCGGATACTCCCCAATTCCCCGAATCACACATTCCGGCTGGTATCCGGCCGTCTGCAATTTTCCGGCAAAGGAATCCGCATCCGGCTGCTCCCCGTCCTGCATGCCGCCTGCCATATCATTATTTGCATGGTCTCCCGCCACCAGCATAAACGGTGTAAGAAGCACTTTCCCGTTCTGTCTGCTCTGCAGCCCGGACTTCATCCGTGCAATCACGTCTTCAATGGTAATACTTCCCTCCACTGTTGCGATATAGATTTCATGCTTTGCATAAGCACGCAGCGACTGTTCCATCATCGCATAACTGGCATCTGCCGCATGTTCGGTTCCATGCCCCATCAAAATCAATGGGAAATCTCCCACCTCTTCCTTCAGCGACTCCCACAGTGCTTTTGCCACATCCTCATAATCCTGCGGTTTTGCCAAAAGCGCATCGGCAACTGCAATCTGTTCGAAAGCACCGGCATATTTTTTCGCCGCTTCCTTGAGTCTGTGATTTTCAATTCCGTCAATCACATGGGTAGGAAATACAGCTACATGCGTCACTCCCTGTTTTTTCATACTTTCAAGAGCTTCCGCCGGACTCTTTGCTTCTATATGCTCGCGCTTTTTCATTGCGTTACGCACAATCGTACTCGAGACAGCTTCCTCTACCACGGCATCCGGATACAATGCCCGGACCTGCCGCGTGATGGCTGCAATATTTTTCTGCCGGGTATCCGGATAGGTTGTTCCAAAACTCACAATTAAAATTGCTTTTTTCATGTTATTTTGCATTCCTCTCTCTGTGATATAAGCGTGCTGCCTGTACAAAGTGTTCCACAAATGCCGGATTGGACGGATAATACAAATGTGGATAACCCCACCAGTTTCTGTCGTCCTCGTGGATACATGTCCAGGATGTTCCGCTTACCGGTTTGACCGCCACGCAGCTTTCTCCATTGTTATCACTGTCATAGTAATGAAATTCATGTGCACGGACAGGTTTTCCCGCCAGGAAATGGGACGTCTGTTCCATCACATTTACATAGCCAAAACGTACAAGTTTTCCCCGGTTATGACAGCTGCCCGTTATGACCCCTGCCATCGGCCAGTTTTCTCCTTCTTCATCTGTCATGGATTCATGCAAATACATAAACCCGCCGCACTCTGCCACGGACGGCATACCATTTTCAATTGCCTCCCGGATGGAATTGCGCATGGAGACATTTTCTGAAAGCTGCCGGGCACACAGCTCCGGATAGCCTCCTCCCAGAAGAAGCGCATCCGCTTCCTCTGGAATTTTTTCCTGTCCAAGCGGCGAAAACCAGACGAGTTTTCCACCATACGCTTCCAGAAGCCGCAGGTTATCCTCATAATAAAAACAAAATGCCTCATCTTTTGCAACTGCAATAACCGGACATTCCTCCTGCTGTTTTTCCTTTTTCTGTAAAACCCCTTTGTCTTTTCCCGGTTCCTGTAATTTAGGCAGTTTCGTTTTTCCGTCCCGAAACGCATGTAAAAGTGCCCAGCTTTGCAACAGCTGCAGCATCCGATCCAGATCTGCGGTCTCTTCAAGTTTTTCCGCAGCCTGATTGACCTGCTTGCGCAGACCTTCCATTTCCTGTGGCATTTTCAAACCCAGATGCCGGCTCTCCAGATGCAGATTTTTCTGTACCGGAAAACATCCCAGCACCGGAAGGCCCAGTTCTTTCTCAATCACCGGCGTCATTGTCCGGCAGAACCCTTCCGATGTGCGGTTTAATATCACACCAATGATCCGGTGATCCCTGTCATACTGTAATATCCCTGCCAGAAGTGCCACCATCGTGCGCCCCATCCCACGGGCATCCAGCACAAGCACAACCGGCAGATCCAGGGTCTGTGCCAGATGATAGGCGGAGCCCTCTTTTTGTGTGCCTCCTAGGCCATCGTATAATCCCATGGCTCCCTCGATCACCGAATAAGAGAAGCTCTCCCGGTCATATCCATACAGTTCCCGGATCTGATCTGCCCCTGAAAAAAACGTATCCAGATTGCGCGACGGTACACCAATCACCTGACGGTGAAACATGGGATCAATATAGTCTGGTCCGCTTTTGAACGCACGAACTGCAAATTTTCTGTTTTTCATTGCTGCCAGCAACGCACAGGTGATTGTCGTTTTTCCACTGCCACTTTGCGGCGCTGCCAGTACCATTCCACTGTGTAACATAGTTCTCTCCTCATTATGCCATCGTCAGCACACAGATATATACGGGGTTCTCAGCCTGCATCAGATGATAGGTTCCCACGGTTTTTGCCCTGCTGACCTGCACCTGTATGATTTCTGTCTGCATCTGCCCGGCAGCAAGTTCTGTAATCTGAGCCACAGTTTCAAGACTTATGGCATTGACAACCACACGTGTCCGTGGATTCTTCTCCCAGATGACATGCAGAATATCCGCAAGGCGTCCACTGCTTCCCCCAATAAATACATGTGTCGGAGGTTCCAGGGATTCCAATATTTCCGGTGCTTTCCCATCCACCGGAATCACATTTGCCAGATGAAATTTTTCCAGATTCCGGCGCAGAAGCTGCTGTGCTGTGGCTTTTTGCTCAATGGCGTACACACGAATCCCCGGACTGCATTTTGCGCACTCCACTGCAATTGATCCGGTACCGCTCCCCACATCGTATACCACAGCATCTTCCGTCAGGCCAAGTTTACATAAGGAAAGCGCGCGCACTTCTTCCTTGGTCATCGGAACTGTTTTTTCCCCTTCCACGACACGCAAAAATGATTCATCGGACATTCCTGGAACAAGACGTCTTTTTTGCACATTTTCATTGCATAATAACAGGGTATACAGGCCCTCTTCTTTTGTATTTTTTGCCTCTTTGCACGATAATTCGCGGATTTTTTCTGCGTCGTAAGAAAGCTGAAACCCAGCAATCATGCGGGTTTGCGTCAATTTTTCTTCTTCTATCCAGCATCCGATCCGTCGGACATCCTCCACCCCGGAAACCAGCAGAAACGTCTTGGGAAAATGCCGGATTGCATCGAGAACGAGCTCTCTGGTCTCCGCGGTATCCTTTTTCCCATGAATACTTAAAATTTTTGCATCCTGCCAGGCAATTCCTGTTGCCGCAGAGAGGTAGGAAACGGATGAAATTCCTGGAAAAATACGAATTTTTTTGTAATTATTTTTATTTAATTCTGTTTTTATTTTTTCTGTTCCACTGTAAAATCCAGTATCTCCGGAAAATAATATGGAGACTTTCAGTTTCTGGCCATCCATTTGGGATTCCTTTTGTCTTAAAACCGGTAAAATATCTTTTGCGAGATAAAAAGGATAGGTTTCCTTACTGTTTTCCACCACTTCGAGCATCCGTTCTGCCCCAAAAACCACATCAGACTCTTCCAGCGCTCTTTTTGCTTCCTGTGTCAGTGTCGCTGCACTCATACCGATGCCAATCAGGGAAATTTCCACCTCCGGACAACCGGAAATCGTATGTCCAAGCAGACGGGAAAGTGTTTCGGTTACCTGTGCATAAGACATTCCCTGTTCCTGTTCCTGTTTCCCGATCACGCATGCCGTAATACCTGCTTTCTGCGCTGCCGCAAGTTTTTCCTGAAATCCGCTGTGCGCACCGCTGGCTTTTGTAACCAGATAGCGGATCGAAAACTGATGGATCATTGCCAGATTCATTTCCTCCGAAAACGGGCCCTGCATCGCAAGAATCTGCTTTCCGCGGATACCCGCCTTTTCACAGAGACCGATACTCTCCAATCCGGGAAGCACACGCACAAACAAACGCTCCTTCAGGGGTGCAAATACCGCCAGCTCTTTGCTTCCGGTTGTCAGAAGAATGTTTCCGGATGTGTCCGTAAGTGCCTGGACACAGCTTTCATAATCGGCAAACACATGCACGGTTCCAGCGCGCTCTTTCATGCCTTCGTTTTCCGGTATGCTACAGATTCCATCGTCCATTCGCCGCTGGAGCCGCAGATATGGAATTCCACTTCCTTTTGTACTCTCCCGGATGTTGGCAGACACTTCTGTGGCAAACGGATGCGTAGCATCCACGACTGCCGCATAGTTGTTCTGTCCGTTTTTTTTCAGCAGGGCGCGCATTTCCTCTACGTCCAGTCTTCCTACACAGACCTTCACCCCGGCAAGTTCCGGCATGACCATCTGACCGTATTCGGTTGCTACATGCACATCACAGGCAATATGTGCCCGTGAAAGTTCCTGTGCGAGAAGACGACCTTCCGTTGTTCCCGCATAAATTAACACTTTCTCTGCCATCTTATTCCTCTTCCCCGTTTTCTGCTGCTATATATGGTATCCTCTCGGTGTCACAAGCTTTCCATCAATAATTTTTGTCTGGGAATTCCCGATAAATACCGTGGTAAACATGTTCACCGGTGTATGCACCAGTTCCTCCATGGGAAGTGTTACGGCTTTCGTATCATCGCGTCCGATATTTTCCACATACCCACAGGCACGCTCCGGTTCCACCCCGTGTTCCATCAGAATTCTGCAGGCACGCTCCAGATAGTCTGCCCGTTTATGGCTCGACGGATTATAAATTGCCATTGCAAAATCTCCCTCTGCCGCTGCAATCAGCCGCTTTTTAATCCTCTCCCACGGGGTGAGAAGATCACTCAGGCTGATCACGCAAAAATCATGGTTGAGAGGAGCCCCAAGCACTGCCGCACCGCTGCTTGCTGCTGTTATTCCGGGAATTACTTCAATGATACAATCATCATATAATTTTCCGATTTCCAGCATCAGGGATGCCATCCCGTAAATTCCGGCATCTCCGCTGCAGATCAATGCCACTTTTTTGCCTTCTCTTGCCTTCTCGAAACACATCTGGCAGCGTTCCCGCTCCTGCCGCATCGGTGTAGACAATAATTCTTTGCACCCGAACCGTTCCCCAAGCAATTTCAGATATACGGTATAACCGATGATCACATCACTGGCTTCTAACACCTGCATGGCTTCCTGCGTCATCATATTTTCCTGTCCCGGTCCCATACCGACCACATAAATCCGGTGTTTCATTTCTTTCTCCTTCCTTTCATTTCACGCAAACGCCTGTTTCACACAAACTGCAATACGATTTTCTCCCGTTTTGCCACGGCAATTGTCACGCCATCCATAGCCTGCTTATGTATCAGCAAACTACCTCCGTCTGCTGCAGCGACCGCAGCACGCTCACACACATTATCCACTCCCACTGTCTGAGCCACAAACGCGGATGCGGTGAAATCACCCGGCACTTTTTTCAGTTCTCCGGCAGAAAAAACGACAAACGGTACCCGCAAATGCTGTGCCAGTTCCTGCAGACCGGGTTCTTTTTCCTTCACATCAACCGATGCCAGGGCATAAATATCATCCAGGTCTATTTCTCTGCTATCCACCATTGTTTTTATCATTTGTTTTATCTCGTTATAACTTTTATTTTTTCTGCATCCCATGCCAAGTACGGCTGTTTTCGGAGCTAAAACAAGCGTTTTACGGTCTTCCTGTGGCTCTTTTTTTGTAATCCACACATCCACAGCATGTTCCGCCTGTGCTTCGTTCCACGAAATCAGCTTTACTTCCTTTGGCGGCTGTAATTCTGCCATCTCCTCCGGGGACATGCATGCCGGGTCTACCGCCATCACAATGATTTCGCCCTGTAACAGTTTTCCAGACACATGCCGGATCGCTTCGGGGTTACACACCCGCAGGCCATTTTTTCTTGCAAACACATCAACGGCAAAAAGCCCATTCACGTCTGTTGCCGTCGTCACAACCGCAGCGGAATGCAATGATTCTGCGATCTGCTGCGCCAGTTCATTGGCACCACCCAGATGTCCGGACAACACCGGAATCACAAACTGTCCGGCCTCATCCAGCACCAGTACCGGACTGTCCACGGTTTTGTGGCGGATCAAAGGTGCGATGGCCCGTACGGCAATCCCGAGAGCTCCAATGAAAATCACGGGAAACTGTTGTGCAAAAGCCTCCTCCAGAAAATCCGGAAGTGACCGGTTTCCTCTTTCTCTTATCTGTATCTTTGAAACCGCAGGGTGACCACCGTAACGGCTCTGCCAAAATCCATACGAAACAGAAAGTGAAAGTTCTGTGATTCGTGCCACAAGCTCTCTTCCACGTTCCGAAAACCAGGTCATATACAGGATCATTCCGGTAACTCCTTTCCCGCATGGATGTTACACATTACTCCCTCATTTTCTACAGTGTTTTGGGTTTTCGCCTTGCGGAATTCGGTTGTAAAATCCGGCGCGTAGAGTCTGGAGCGCGTATAATGCTGATTTGATATTACATCTCCGACCAGCACCAGAGCGGTTTTTGTAATATTATGTTTCTTTGCCACCGCCGCCAGCTCCTGCACAGTACAGATATATGCTTCCTCGTCCGACCAGGTTGCCTTGTACACCAGTGCCGCAGGTGTATCCGGCTCATATCCACCATTTACAAGGCGCCGTGATAATTCCTCCAGCATTCCGGTACTCAGATAAATTGCCATGGAAGCATGGTGTGCGGCAAAACTCTCAATACTCTCCTTTTCCGGTACCGCCGTCCTTCCGGCCATCCGGGTGATGATCAGTGACTGTGACACATCCGGAAGGGTATATTCCAGATTCAGCGATGCCGCTGCTCCAAAACAGGCACTCACACCCGGACAACTCTCATACGCAATCCCCTTCTGATCGAGAATATCCATCTGTTCCCGCACCGCTCCGTATATACTGGGTTCTCCCGTATGAAGTCGAATCGTGATTAAATTATTTTTTTCTGCCTGTTCCATCACCGAAATAACCTCTTCAAGTGTCATTTTGGCGCTGTTATGAATCTCACAGCCCTCTTTTGCATAATCGAGAAGCTGTGGATTGACCAGCGAACCGGCATAGATGATGACATCTGCTTTCTGCAGCAGACGCATTCCCCGCACAGTAATCAGATCCGGTGCTCCGCTTCCTGCTCCGACAAAATAAATCATAGCAACCTCCTGAGTAATTCTTCTGCTTTTGCAGTCATCCCAAGCAGCCCGTAGGTATTGGAATAGACAATACAAGCAATCTGTAACCGACCGGCCGCACGTTTTTTCAGATAGAAATCAATTTTTTTCATGATATCTTCCATAACATCTTCTTTTTTACCTTCGGCATCAATAAACGCAAGTGCTTCCTCGGTTGTGACGCAATCTAAAATCTTCTTTAAACATTCTAAAGATACATTTTCACGGATGCCGGCTGCCGCTAAAAGTTCCATCCGACAATCTCCCTCATGGGAATGGGTGTTCATAATGCCTCCCGCCACCTTAATCAGTTTTCCAATATGTCCGGTCAGAAGCATTGCACAAAATCCCAGTTCCGCCGCCATATCGATCGTCTCACCGATAAAATTACTGCATTTCACACTGCGGTCAAGATCATATCCATAGGTCTGCTGCATGAAATCCAGTCCATAATTTCCCGGTGAAACCGCCGCAATATTCCTCCCCTCTGCACGCTGCTGGCGGAGTTCCACACGAATGGTCTCCTTAAGTGCCTGACTGCTCATCGGTTCCACAATTCCTGTCGTTCCCAGTATTGAGATTCCCCCGACAATCCCCAGTCTTGGATTAAACGTACGCTCTGCAAGTGCTTCCCCATCCGGCACGGAAATCAGAATATGCAGCGTTCCGTGAAAATCACAGAGCCGGCACACTTCCTGCACTTCCCGGGTGATCATTTCCCGCGGCACATGATTGATTGCGGCATTGCCTACGGGCTGATCCAGTCCGGGTCTCGTCACACGGCCCACACCCTTTCCTCCGTCAATCTGCAGAAGTTCTTTTTCTCCATCCCCACGGTTGTCCGCGGTGACCGTGGCACAGATTTTACTTCCGCTGGTCACATCCGGATCATCGCCGCCATCCTTGACCACAGCGCAGGAAACCTGAGATTCCCCGCGCACGATATCCGTCACTTCCGCGGTGTATGGAATTCCTTTTGGGGTCTCAATCGTTATACAGTTTTTTATTTTTCCCGTCAGAAGCATATATGCCGCAGCCTTTGCAGCAGCGGCAGCACAGCTGCCGGTTGTAAATCCGTACCTCACACCAGATACGCCTCCTTCTTTCCTTTATACCGGCCGGATCTGATATAACAGTGCGTTTACGATTGCTGCCGCTACATTGCTGCCGCCTTTTCTACCGCGGTTGACAATATGTGGCACATCTGTTTTTAAAATCAGTTCTTTTGCCGCCTCTACATTTACAAATCCCACCGGAACTCCAATAATAAATGCAGGACGCCAATCACTTTTCTGCATCAGTTCATAGAGCGAAATCAATGCCGTCGGCGCATTTCCCACGGCAAAAATTACAGGTTTGTCAATATTTGCTGCATGTTCCATGCTGACCGTCGCACGTGTCACCTGCCGCGCCTTTGCCTCCCGCGCCACATCCTCATCTGCCATAAAACAATGCACCGTTCCTCCAAATTCCCCTAACCGTTTTTTGTTGATGCCTGCAAGCGCCATATTGGTATCCGTGACAATGTCAGCGCCACCTGCAATCAGTTCTTTGGCAATCTGCACGGCATGGGGAGAATACGTCATCGTCTTTGCATAATCAAAATCCGCACTTGTATGGATCACGCGCTTTGTCACCGGCTCCTGTTCCGGTGGAAGCACGATACCACGCTCCTTTAGTTCTTCCCCTATGATGGCAAAACTTCTTTTTTCAATCTCTCCCGGAAGAACATATTCAATGTTTTCCATAACGTTTTTCTTCTCCTTTCTTCTTTATATCCAGCAATGCCTCAATCAGTTGTACATTTTCCGGATGACCTTTTACGGCAATTCTGTAAAAGTCCTGTCCCAGTCCTGTATAGTTTGCGCAGTTTCGGATCAGAATTCCTCTTTCCAGCAATAATCTGTACAGTGGAATTTGTGTTTTCAGCAACAAAAAATTAGCTTCCGAAGGAAAAATTTTCATTTGATTTCCAAATATTTTTGTTAACTCGTGTTTTAAAAAGTGCTTTTCTTCCTGAATCAGCCCAATCGTATTCTTCAGATACTTTCTACGACTCCAACCAGGAAGCGAATCATTCAGAATGTCCATGCCGATCCGCTGCGCAACCACAGATACATTCCACTCCGGCAGCTGATGCGCAATTTTTTCACAGATATCTTTCTGCGCCAGCAGATACCCCAGCCGGATTCCCGGAATCGCATAGATCTTTGTATATGCCCGCACGACAATCAGATGCGGATATTTCCGGATCCAGGAAACATATCCTTCCGTCCCCGTGAATGCAATGAAACATTCGTCCAGCACCACAGTAATCTGTTTCTTTTCACACACGTCAAGAAGCGTCTCCAAAAGAGACGCTTCCATTTTGTTCCCCACCGGATTCGCGGGGTTCGCCAAAAATAATAAACCGATTCCATCCAGCTGCCTGCACAATGACTCCATCTGTGCCATATCCATGGCAAAATTATTTTCTTCCCGCAACGGAATACTGCATATCTCGGCTCCCACTGTCTGAGCCGCCCAGGCATATCCCGAAAAAGAAGGAGCCAAAATGCCCACCCGCTTCGGGCGCAGTGCATGCACAATCGCAACAAATAATTCGGATGCTCCGTTGCCACACACTACTTCTTCTGTTGAAAAACCATAAAGTGCTGCAAGCCGTTCCCGCAACAGCACATTGTCATACTGTGGATAACGGTTGCTGTGAACAGCCGCTTCCGCCATCCGTTTCTGCAATATCTCCGGCAGCGGCAGCGGATTGGTATTTACAGAAAAATCATATGTGATCTGATTTTGATAAATATCCCCACCGTGTGCGGCCACCGTCATGCTGCGTGTTCTCCTTCTTTCCTGTTTTCCCGTATCTGCATTACTGCTTTACTTCTTATTTTACTACAGGAATTCTTTGATTCCAAGGGAAAATCACACAAACCATTTTTTATTGTAGATCTCCAGCCAGCTCCTGCATCAGATGATGTACCGTAGTGATCTCATGAATCCGCCCCGTATTCGCCCCACAGAATACCAGACCGTTTTCCACATCCCCGCGCACGGCATCGATCAATGCTTTCGTAATACAGTAAGGAACTTTCTGCGGACTGCATTTTTCCAGACAGTTGTAACATTTACTGACTGGCAGCTTTGCGCGCTTTACACGGTCGATAAACTTATTACGCAGTGCACGTCCCGGCATACCGACCGGGCTTTGGATAATCTCGATATTTTCCTCACTGGCGTGAATATACGCCTCCTTGTATGCCTCCGATGCATCACATTCTTCGGTTGCGACAAAGCGGCTGGCAATCTGCACACCATCCGCGCCGAGATCCAGCGCATGCGAAATATCTTTCTGATCAAATATCCCGCCGGCCACAATGACCGGAATATTTTTCTGATACCGCTGTTCGTATTCCTTTTTGCAGTCGATAATCTGCCGGATCTCTCCGTCAAAATTAATGGCATCCATATGTGCCAGCTGTTCATTGGAAAACCCCAGATGCCCGCCGGCTTTCGGTCCCTCCACTACAATAAAGTCCGCCGTGCGGTCATAGCGGTGCGCCCACATCTTCAATATCAGCTGGGTTGCACGCTTCGAGGATACAATCGGAGCTATCTTTGTCCGGCAGGTTCTGCTGACAAACTCCGGCAGATTCATGGGAAGCCCGGCTCCGCTGATAATCACATCTGCCCCTGCCGCAACTGCTGTCTGGACATGCTCTTTGTAATTCTTTAATGCAACCATAATATTGACACCCACAAGTCCGTTTCCACAGGCAAGCTCCTTTGCTTTCCGGATATGTTTTTTGATGGCTTTTAAGTTACAGCCTGCCTGATCATTCTCGAAGCCTTCTTCATCGTAGCCGATCTGCGCAGTAGAAATGATACCGACACCGCCCTCCTTTGCCACAGCTCCCGCCAGATGACTTCTGCTGATTCCTACCCCCATGCCACCCTGGATAATCGGAATTTTTGCAATCAGATCCCCGATCTGCAGTTGTTTCAACTTTGATGTATATGTGCTTATCATGCACGTTTCCTCCATATTTCAAAATTGTTTGACAATCAAACATTTTTCAGTATATGGCAATGTGGTTTCTTTGTCAACATGTATTTGTTTTCATTTCTTTTATACGTAGTTTTATTTACTACTTCCATATCTGATATTTGTTCTAAATGCAAAAACCGTGGGTTTCCGATTTCACTGAAATCCTGAAAACCCACGGTATCCGGCATGTCGTCTTATCCTTTGACAGCCCCCACAATTCCGTTTGCAAAACTTTTCTGCAGAACAAGGAAGAGGATGCCCGTCGGAAGAGAACAGATGAGTACTCCGGAAAATTCATTTTTGGCACGCTGTATTTTTTCGCATAGAAGTTCTGCTGTTTCTGCCGCCCGTTCACTCCCATGCGCAATCGTAACCGCATACATGCAGTAATAGGATGCGGCAAATACCTTTTGCAGTTCTTCTCCTGTTTTTGTTTCCCCGAGCAGCAATTCTTTGAGCAGTTCCTCCGCGGTTTCCCCGGTCATTGCATGATCCGGATGCCAGCCGGGAATCCGCGCTGCCGCTTTTTGAAGCACGCCAAGAAGCTCATGCGGTGTGAGGGTTGGCTTTAAGATATAATCCACCACCCCCTGCATGAGCGTCTGCTTTACATATTCAAAATTATCGTATCCACTGAGAATGATCATCTGGATGTGCGGATAGCGGTGATGTACCGCCACCGTAAAATCGACACCGTCCATCAGCGGCATTACAACGTCACTGATAACAATCTGTGGCTGAAGCTTTTCGATCTGATCCATGGCATCTTTGCCATTTGCAGCTTCCCCCATAGTAAATATCCCCCCAAAACGTCCTTATCCTCTATCGTGCATTTGCCGGCTCCACGTTGACCGACTTTCCTTTGATCTTTACATTTTTCATGGCTTTTAATACATCTTTTCCATACTCCTGCGGCACCTCGACAAATGTGTAATTATCATACATGTCAATTGCCCCCACAAGTTTGCCCGGAATCTTTGCCTCTCCGGCTACAGCCCCGAGAATATCTCCCGGGCGGATCCGCTGGCTCTTTCCGATGTTAATGAACAGACGTACCATCCCTTCCTCGGCTCCGGTATCTCCTGCTAATGCATCATCAAATTCGTGATCCTCCTTTGATAATTCCACTCCGCCGATTGCCTGTTTTAAAAACGCAGCTGCAATATCCATCGCTGTATAATCAGAGTTGTTCACCTGCTGCTCTATCAGTTCGATCATATCGCGCAGATCTCCGTCCTCGATAATCTGTCCGATGCCGTCAAGAATCTTATCCGCCTTGATCGCTGCCACATCATCCGAAGATGGGATTGGCTGCGCCTTGATCTTTGTCTTGCAATAGCGCTGGATCTCTTTGAGTTTGTATACTTCCTTGCCCTTAACGAAATTAAACGCTTTTCCGGTACGGCCGGCGCGTCCGGTTCTTCCGATCCGGTGCACATAATATTCATTGTCCTGTGGCAGGTCATAGTTGAATACCGCTTCAACATCATCCACATCAATTCCACGCGCTGCGACATCGGTTGCAATCAGGATATCTGTTTTCCCATTTCGGAATTTTTTCATCACTCGGTCACGCTGCACCTGTTTCATATCGCCATGAATTCCCTCGGCTGCATAGCCGCGTCCCTGTAACTCCGATGCCAGTTCATCCACCATGCGCTTGGTATTACAAAATACCAGTGAAAGCTTCGGATTATAGTAATCCAGCAGGCGTGTCAGCACTTCCATCTTATCATTTCTGCGCACATCATAATAATACTGGTCAATATTCGGAACCGTCAGTTCTTTCTTCGTCACCTTGATCGTAGTCGCATCATGCTGGAATTTTCTTGTGATTTCCAGAATCGGCTTTGGCATAGTTGCCGAAAAAAGTACTGTCTGCCGGTCTTCATCCGGGATATAGGATAAAATTGTTTCTATATCCTCGCGGAATCCCATATTAAGCATCTCATCCGCTTCATCCAGCACGATCGTGTTAATATAATCACAGCGAATGGTTTTGCGGCGCAGATGATCCATCACACGCCCCGGTGTTCCGATGATGATGGTTGCCCCACCTTTTAATGCCTTGATCTGACGGGAAATATCCTGCCCTCCATAAATGGGAAGCACTTTGATCCCATGCATATATTTTGCAAGTTTCCGGATTTCTTCCGCGCTCTGGATGGCCAGTTCTCTTGTCGGAGAAAGTACGATTGCCTGCGTTTTTTTATTATTTGGGTCCACTTTCATCAAAAGAGGGATTCCGAAAGAAGCTGTCTTTCCGGTTCCGGTCTGTGCCTGACCAATCACATCTACCCCACTCATCACAACCGGAATCGCCTGTGACTGGATAGGTGTTGCCTCTTCAAATCCCATCTCTTTGATTGCCCGCAGAAGCTGCGGATATAACCCTAATTCTTCAAATTTAACTGTTTCCATTTTCATCCTTTTCTTTTTGCCAGGTTTCGACTGCCATGCCGTTACAATGCGGTTCCCATGGTCACGTCTTCAGTTTCATCAAGCCCCCCTACACAATAATTGTTCCGGCTGAATTTCTTCACCCGGTAAAGCATATTATCTGCTGCATGCAAAAAATCCCAGCTGCGGTTTCCCTTGCGCGGGATTCCCCAACAGATTCCCTGCGAAATCGTCACTACCGGAAGTGCCTTGGAAAACCGGTGTTCTATTTCTAATGCAAGTACACGTCTGCGCAACTCTTCTGCAAAGGAAACAGCCTGTTCCCGTGTCACATTCGCATAGATAATGACAAACTCATCCCCTCCATACCGTGCACAGAATCCTTCCGCTTCCTCCACCAGATTACGGATCGTATTTGCGATACTTACCAGACACCGGTCTCCTTCCTGATGTCCGTAATTATCATTATATTCCTTAAAATAATCAATATCGAGTATTTCCATCGCAACCGGAATATCATTCTCCTGCGAATAGGCAAACACCTCTTCTGCATAATCATTCAGACGGAACCTGTTTGCCATACGCGTCAACGGATCCTGCTCGGAACGCTCCTGTAATACAAGATTCTTTCGTTCCGCCTTCATTCTGGCTTTGCGCATATTCTCCAGATTTTTGCGCAACGTAATCATACTTGAAAGCATGTTGCGCGTCACTGCTTCGTTCCGTTCAGACAATTCATAGTAAAGCCCGGCAGCCTGCAGATATTCCGCATTCTGGTTATGCTTCCGGTAAAATTTCATCTTCAGGGACAGAACTTTCAGCTGCAGATTAATGATCTTAAAATTCACCACCTGTGGTTCGATTACTTCAATGATACGCCAGAACGATTCATCCTGGTCCGTTTCCAGCAACACCAGACAGCAACGGTAATAATCCGAAAAAAAGTCCAGCACCGTCAGATTATCCGGAAGATTCTGATGGATCATCTGAATACTCTCATTCCGCTTCTGTACATCTCCCATCTTGTGATAATAAATTACATCCACGATGTCGATAAACAGCCGGTCTGTAAGGGCAACCTGTTCCCAGCCATCTTTATGCAGATACTCCAGATATGGTTTTGCTTCCTGTAGACGATCCTGCAGGATCAGACATTCTGCCATATTTCCATAAAAAGCATACATATAAAAATTATACTTTTCATCCTTCTGTTTTGTCTGCAAAATCTGATAAGCTTCTAAAAAAGAATTCTCGGAATCTACATAATGCCCACACTCCAGATACAATAACCCCATATTGATCAGAATCATAATCTTTTGCATTGGAAGATCATATGTATCACTGTCCTTAAGACCATTCATATAATAGTCAAGCGCAAGCGATGGATTTCCTCTGCTCATGGATGCGATTCCCAGAAAATTGTAACAACGCACCACAAGTTCCCATTCCTCTGCACGGTCCAGATACGTCAGTGCCTCTGTCATCATATGGAAAAAATGTGCTCCGTCATTTAATTCATAATAGATTTCCCCACCATAAAAGAAACCGAATCCCATCAACTTTGGATCATCTGTTTTTCGTCCATACGCTATGATATCCCGACAGCATTCCAACACCACGTCCGCATTGGTTTCCCGATTTTCCAGAACTGTATGAATCCACTGTTGTACGGTTGTATTGTACTGGTTAAATTCCATATTTTATCCCTCTTAAGCTGAGATACCTCTTGATTATGTACGGTTTTTTCGCATAAAGCTCCAAAACCGTTTACATTTTATTGTATTAGAAAAAACTATGAATGTCAATCCAGCGTATCCATCGCCATCTGCGGAAGATATTCTTTCGGATCCACAGCTTTTCCATCTTTTTTCAGCTGAAAATAGACGTTACTGCCTTCGGTTGTATAATATTTTGTCGGCTCACTGACATATCCCAGCACCTGACCAGCTTCCGGCGTATCCCCTTTTGCAAAATTCAGTTCCTTCAACTGTCCGTAAACCGCAGCATATCCGTCACCCAGATCCTGTATCACCGTACATCCGGTTTCTTCATTTTCCTGAATATCCGTTATTTTTCCCGTTGCCATTGCAAACACTTTATCATTGACATTGCCACTGATCACCATGGCAGGATTGCATCGGTACTGCTCTAACGTGGGAAAATAAATGGTGGAATCCATGCTGTAATCCAGAAGAACATCTCCCTCAATTGGCCAGACCGCAGAACTCTTGTCAAAATGCTGTGTCACGGTGGCTGCTGTCTCTACTGTTTTTTCTTCGTCCTGTTTCTTCTCTTCCTCCTGCTGTGTTTCTTCCTGTTTCATTTTTTCCTGCTCTGCCAGCTTTAACGCCTGTTCTTCCGCTTTTTTCGTTGCATCTTCCACACTTATTTCCGGTTTCACTTCATAGGAAGCCGGTGCCTCCTGCTGGGTCTGTGCCGCAATTTCCTGTTCTGCTTCCCTGCGTTCTTTTCCTTTATCCGTGGCATATACACTGACAAATCCAATCACTCCCGCTACCAGACACGCGACAGTAGCTATATACTGTTGTTTTCTCATTTGGCTTACCTCCATCATCATTTCGTTTTATGGTCTTTGATGATAGTATGGACTGCCCACGCTGTTTTTATACAGCACTCCTGTGATCATAAATAATATTGGAGAGCTGTGCAAACTGCTCTAAAGAAAGTGCCTCTCCACGAATATTAACCGGTACGCCAAGTTTCTCAATACATGCCTGCAGTTCTTCTTTCGGAAGACCGAATGCACCATAATTGGCAAGCCCGTTTGCCAGTGTTTTCCTGCGCTGATTGAACGATGCCCGGATCACCTGAAACAGCAGTTTTTCGCTTTTTACGGTAACCGGCGGCTCACTATGACGTGTCAGACGGATCACGGCACTGCCGACTTTCGGCTGCGGCATAAAACAGCTTGGCGGAACATTGACTACGATTTCCGGTTTTGCGTAATATTGCACCGCCAGGGAAAGTGCGCCATATTCCTTGCTTCCCGGTCCTTCCTGCATACGATCCGCTACTTCTTTCTGTACCATGATCGTGATACTGTCGATCGGCACATGGCTTTCAAACAATCCCATGATGATCGGAGTCGTAATGTAATACGGAAGATTTGCAACGACCTTGATCGGTTTCCCGTTATTTTTTTCTTCCGCAAGCTTTGAAATATTTACTTTTAAAATATCTTCATTCAATACATCAACATTATTATATTCCGCAAGCGTATCTTTTAGAATCGGAATCAGATTGGTATCTATTTCCACTGCCACTACCGCGCGTGCCGCCTCACAGAGATATTGTGTCATGGTTCCGATTCCCGGACCGATTTCCAGCACAAAATCATCCTTTGTGATCTGCGCAGCTTCTATAATTTCCTCTAAAATTCCTGTATCAATCAAAAAATTCTGTCCAAATTTTTTCTGAAAATTAAACTGGTATTTCTGCAATACTGCAATCGTGTTCTTAGGATTTCCTAATGTAGCCATGTTATTCCTCTCTTTCTATAATCGAAAAAGAGCTGCCTCCGTGGTTTAAGAGACAGCTCTTCGTTTCGTTTTATTATGTGATTAGCCCTGAGAGATTGCTCCAGTTGGGCAAACACCAGCACATGTACCACAATCAACACAACTATTTGCATCGATCTCGTACTGAGAAGCACCTGCAGAGATTGCTCCTACAGGACACTCGCCTGCACATGTACCACAGCTAACGCATGAATCAGAAATAACGTATGCCATAATAAAATCCTCCTTATGAATAATGATCATTATTGCCTTATTGGCTTAATGGTATTCTAGTACAAACCCGTCCAAAGCGCAAGCATTTCGGCAAATGTATTTAATTTGATGCATGATCATAAGAAAAATTTTATCGTTCCAGATTTGCAAACTTCGTGTATTCCGGCAGCCATGCGAGGTTCACCGTACCGATCGGACCATTACGCTGTTTGGCGATAATGATTTCTGAAATTCCTTTCAGTTCAGTATCCTTGTTATAATAATCATCACGATAAATAAACATCACGACATCGGCATCCTGCTCGATCGCTCCGGATTCTCGCAGATCGGAGAGCATCGGACGATGATCCGGTCTCTGCTCTACTGCACGGGAAAGCTGGGACAAAGCAAGCACCGGTACATTCAGTTCACGGGCAAGTGCTTTCAGGGAACGGGAGATGTCCGAAATCTCCTGCTGCCGGCTGTCTGTACTCCTGCCGGACCCAGACATCAACTGCAGATAGTCAATGATGATAAGTTTCAGATCATGCTCCAGCTTATATTTACGGCATTTACTGCGCATCTCGGAAATACTGATTCCTGGCGTATCATCAATGATCAGTTCGGAATCCCCTATGATTCCGGCTCCTTCGACGAGTTTCGCCCAGTCAGCATCCGACAGATTACCGGTACGAAGTGCCTGTGCATCTACACGGGATTCCAGGGAGAACAGTCGGTTTACCAGCTGCTCCTTCGACATTTCCAATGAAAATATCGCCGTGCACATGTTTTCATGAAATGCCACATACTGTGCAATGTTTAAAACAAACGCTGTCTTTCCCATAGACGGACGGGCTGCAATCAATACCAGATCCGATGGCTGTAATCCCGCTGTCCGGTAATCCAAATCAATAAACCCTGTCGGTATTCCCGTAACATTTCCGTCCTGCTGTGACGCTTTTTCAATCTTTTCCAGTGCGTTCATGACAACCTGACGAATCGGCACATAGTCTCCACCGGTACGGCTTGACAACAATGCAAAAATATCATGTTCGGTCTTATCCAGAACACTTTCGAGCGATTCTTTGCCCGCATAGCACTCATTCTCTATCTCTTCCGTGACCCGGATGAGTTTCCGCTTCATGGAATTTTCTTTTACAATATTACAATAATATTTGACATTCGCGGATGTCGGAACCGCACGCACCAATTCTCCAACGAATTCCAGACTGGAGACTTCCTGTGGTACATCCTTTTCCTTGAGTTTATTCTGCAGTGTAACCAGATCCACCGGCTGTCCGCTGCTGTACAATTCGATCATCGCATCAAAGAGAATTCCATACTGCTTGTGATAAAAATCTTCCTGCAGAAGGATCTCCATGGCTGTGACAATGGCATCCTGATCCATGATCATGGAACCAATGACCGACTGCTCGGCTTCCAGACTGTTCGGCATCACCCGCTTGATCAGCGTTTCTTCCAAGCGAACTTCCTCCTATTCCTCAACAACCTGAACACGCAGTGTTGCGGTTACCTTTGGATGAAGCTTCACCGGAATCTCATAAGTTCCAAGAGCCTTGATGGATTCGCCCAGCTGCATCTTCTTTTTATCCAGATCCAGCCCTGCCTGCTCTTTTGCAGCCTGTGCAATTTCCTTGGTGGAAACAGACCCGAAAATACGTCCGCCCTCACCGGATTTGATCTTTACAACAACTTTCTTTGTTCCGATCTCTTCCGCCAGTTCCTTTGCGTGCTCTAAATTTTCAGCTGCCACTTTGTCTGCATGCTGATTCTGCAATTTGAGGTCATTCAGATTCTTTGTCGTTGCCTCTACTCCAAGTTTCTTCGGCAGAATTGCATTGCGTGCATAACCGTCACTCACATTTACGATTTCGCCCTTTTTCCCAAGAGCTTTCACATCCTGTAATAAAATTACTTTCATTCCTGTATATCTCCTTCTTCAAGCATTTCATCAATGGTCCGCATAATGGCATGTTTTGCCTCGGAAATCGTACATCCCGTCAACTGTGCACCAGCCACATTCAAATGACCGCCGCCACCCATTCGTTCCATGATTAACTGTACATTGATCTCATCAATGGAACGCGAACTGATGTATATTTTTCCTGCGTACTCTGTCAGCACAAAAGATGCCTTGATTCCTATAATATTGAGCAGCTCATTTGCTGCCTGCGCGCCGACAATCGTCGGACTTTCCACGTCCTCACTCGGACAGACAGAAATTGCAAATGCCCCACGGTATACTTCCGCATGACGCACTGCCTCCGCACGGGCTTTATAGCATGCCATATCATTTCGCAGCATTTTACGCACACGGGTCACTTCTGCCCCGGAGCGTCTGAGATATGCTGCCGCCTCAAATGTACGGACACCTGTTTTGGTCATAAAGTTATTGGTATCAATCAAAATACCTGCATAAATGCAGTCTGCCTCTGCCGGAGAAAGCTTGAATCCCTCCTGGAAGTACTGTAAAACTTCTGCTACCATCTCACAGGCAGAAGACGCATACGGCTCAATATAGGACAGAAGCGGATTTTCAATCACTTCGCTGCCCTGACGGTGATGATCAAACACAACGATCGTATCTGTGCGCGTGAGCAGTTCCGGGCACTCCGTATAACTTGGCCGGTTGGTATCTACCACCATAACCAGGGAATTGCGGCTTACTTCCTCGATTGCAATCTCACTGTTGATAAACATGTCTTCCGGATAGCCTTTTTCCGGAGTAAAACATTCCATAAGCGGCCGGATGGAAGTTGTTGGCTCATTGATCACGATCTGTGCCTTTTTTCCAAGCACACGGGCTGCACAGAAAATTCCAATTCCCGCACCAAGGGAATCGACATCTGTCAGGCTGTGCCCCATGATAATCACGTTCTCACGGCTCTCAATAATTTCATGCAGCGCATGTGCCTTGACCCTCGCTTTTACACGGGTGTTGCGCTCCACCTGTTTTGCCTTGCCGCCAAAATATGCAATATCCTCACCATTTTTGACAACGACCTGATCCCCGCCTCGTCCGAGTGCCAGATCAATTGCCGCACGTGCCTGCTCATAGTTTTCGTTATAAGAAGTCCCCTTGATCCCGACACCGATACTCAGCGTGACCGCCATCTCATTGCCCACTTTGACCGTCTTGACATCTTCAAGTACACTGAACCGGTCGTCCATAAGCTTCTGTAAATATTTATACTTAAATACCACAAAATACTTGTCTTTTTCAATTTTGCGGACAAGCGCATCCATCTTTGAAAAATACTGGTTCACTTTCCTGTCGACAAGGGCAATCAGAAGTGATCGCTTCACATCCTCGATACTGTCAAGTGCCTCGTCATAGTTATCAATGTAAACAAGTGCCGATACCTGTTTCTGATCCAGATTCTCCTGTCTGCAGTGCTGCAGTTCCGTCTCATCAAACAGATACAATGCCGTCAGGAATTCATCGGAACCTTTCACATCAATTTCTTTACTCTCCTCCATGATATCGTCAAAATAAATACGATTCAGGGAAATCCGGAAAATGCGCTCCTTTTTTTCAATTGTTATATCCTGTGCATCCTCATGTTTCTGAAGAAACTCACGGGTAATATTGGAAAAAAGGGTTGTAATTGATTTATGATAGTTTCTCCCCACTCCCGTCAGTTCGGAAAAACGTTCATTCACCCAGAGAATTTTCCCCGTATAATCCAGCAGCGCATATGGAATTTCAAACTCATTCAAAAGCTTTTTTTGTACCGTTGCATACTGTGTGGCAAAATTGATAATTTCATTTGCAAGCCGGGGTCTGGTATTATAATATAAGCCCAGTTCCAGTACAAAATAGACAGCAATAAATACCGTCAGCAAAAAGCCTGCCGTCACATCGTAAAAATAAAGCCCCACATCTGCGAGTGTCATCGGGATCGTCAGCCACAATGGCCAGCAGAGATATGATCTCAGTTTTCCCTTAAACCGAACCTTTGATTTCATTTACGCTCCTGTTCTTTCCACATCATCGCCCAACTGTGGAATATACCCCCACATCAATAATCTATAGTATAACATTTTCCCTGTGCAAAATAAAGACCTTACTGAGATAACAAAAACTGCCCCATTTTCATGGAGCAGTTTCGTCCAATGCATCACAGATGTATCTGTGTTATCCGTTTTCTTTTGCAATTTCCACAATGGATTTGCTCAGTCCTGCAATCCCCTGAATATCCGATGGGATAATAATCTTGGTTGCCTGACCGTCTGCTGCCTTGGCAAATGCCTCCAGACTCTTAATCTGAAGTACCGCATTATCCGGAGCAGCTTCTTTGAGCATACGCAGACCATCTGCATTGGCCTGCTGGATCTTTAATGTAGCCTCTGCCTGACCTTCTGCCTCTTTGATGGTTGCTTCCTTCTGTGCCTCGGCACGCAGGATTGCAGCCTGTTTTTCAGCCTCTGCATCGAGAATTGCAGACTCCTTATTTCCTTCTGCAACCAGAATTGTAGATTTTTTCTCACCTTCTGCACGCAGAATGGCTTCACGCCGCTCGCGCTCTGCCTTCATCTGTTTCTCCATGGCATCCTGAATTGCCTTTGGCGGAATAATGTTCTTTAACTCCACACGATTTACTTTGATACCCCACGGATCTGTTGCCACATCCAGCGTTGCACGCATCTTTGTGTTAATGGTCTCACGCGATGTCAGTGTCTCATCCAGTTCCAGATCACCAATGATATTACGAAGCGTCGTAGCAGTCAGATTTTCAATTGCCATGATTGGATTTTCCACACCGTATGCATACAGCTTTGGATCCGTGATCTGAAAATATACAACTGTATCAATCTGCATTGTTACGTTATCTTTTGTGATTACCGGCTGTGGTGGGAAATCAACCACCTGTTCCTTCAACAATACCCTTTTTGCAATACGGTCAATAAACGGCACCTTAAAATGCAGCCCTACCGACCATGTGGTAAGATACCCTCCAAGTCTCTCCACAACTACCGCATGCGCCTGTGGAACAATTTTCACACAGTTCACAATAACGACCAATGCAATGATCACTACAATGAGAATTACAACAGGCATAACTTTTTCCTCCTTTACCTATACCTTTTCTACTATAAGTTTGACACCACTGATTGCCAGAATTTTTGCTTCTTCTCCCGGTTCAATGATCTCATTATCATTACGGGTACGCACCGTCCACTCCTGTCCATGAACAACTGCCATCCCGGTCTGATCCATATTACTGACGCGCTCGGAAATCCGTATATTTTCCCCAATCAGGCTATCCGCGTTTGTTCTTTGCATTTTGGCATTTACATATTTACGCGCCCACGGTCTTGTCGCAGCAAGCAAAAGAATGGATACCACTAAGAATACCAGAAACTGCACCACCGGATTTACCCCTGCCATTGCCATAACCAGTGCCGCAAGTGCACCTGCGGCAAACCATATGCACGTTAGTCCGATTGTTGCAAGTTCTCCCAGAACAAACACAATCAAAAGTACTATCCAAAGCAATTCATACGGATTCATCGCTCTTATAATTATCATAGACTCTCCCTCTTTTCTGCCACTTTTTTATTTTGGCGAATGCACAGAATACATACCGGCATTTTCCATCCGGATCACAAATGCTTTTGCAAATCCGGCTGCTTTTGCATAATGCTGAATCTGTGGCTGTTGCACCAGTTTTAAGTCCCATCCATGCATCTGCACGATTTTTGACACGATGGAAAGTCCAAGTCCGTTTCTCCCATCGCTTACCCGCGCTTTGTCCCCACGCGTAAAAGGATCAAACAAATGCTGCGCCTGTTCCTCTGGAATCAAAATTCCGCTGTCTGCCACCAATACATAAATCCGCTCCAGCTCCCTATAAGCAAACAGTCCGATTCTTGTTCCCTTTGGATTGTGCTGCATGGCATTTGTCAGAAGGTTTGTCACTACACGGGATAACTGAAGTTCATCCGCCCAGACCGGTATCGTTTCCTCCGGAATATCTGCTGTCAGTGTCATTCCGTTTTCTTCCATCTCTGCATACAGCATTGCCGCATTTTCTCTGAGAAGTTCACACAAATCAAGCATTTTTCCATTTAATGCAAACCCTTCACTATCCAGTTTTACATATTCAAACAACAAATTGATCAGATTTCCGATCCGAACCGATTTATTCTGGATGGCGTTCAGATATTCCTGCTGTTTTTCCGGTTCCTGTACCATATGATCCGCCAATGCTTTTGCGTAACCGGATACGGTCGTGACCGGTGTCCGAAGATCATGTGCGATATCGGAAAGCATCAGATTCCGCTTGCGGTCAAACTCTCTCTGCTGCTGTTCGCGCTCCTCCTGGATCTGATGAAACTCCGCCATCACAATCCGCGCGAACGTTATCGCACCCAAAATATAAGGAAGCAGCATACACACCATTAACAGCAGAAGAACCACAAACAGCAGGATGGCTTTCCATCCTTCCATCTCCTGTACGACGACGGAACTCCTTGTCGCCGGAAGTGCATTGCCCAGCCAGTCCTGTAATCGTTCCCCTGTCCACTGCATCATTCCCTGCAGCGGTGATGGCAAAAGCATCCGGACGGCATTTACTATCAGCAATAACAGAACACATATGATAAAAATAAACAGATCCGTCTTTCCAACGGATGACTGCCTCTGGTAATCCGGGAAAAAAACTTTCATCACCACAGGCATAACCGCCTGGCTGATCAAAAAACTGATCAGCGACTGTGCAACTGTCACCAGTACAAGGATATAAATAAACCGTTTGATCAAAAATGCCTGTAAATCACGCATTGCTATTTCTCCAGCCGATAGCCCAATCCGCGGATGGTTCGAATATAAGCTGCCGGGTCTTCATCAAGTTTTGCCCTCAGCTTGCTGATGCAGACCATAATATTATTGTCTGCAACCACATAAGTGTCACCCCATCCCTGTTCATAGATCTGTTGTTTTGTAAACACTTTTCCCGGATGCTTCATAAATAACTCCATGATCCGGTACTCTACCGAAGTCAGTTCAATCGGTTCTCCATTTTTTTTGAGTACGCAGCCTTCCGGATCCAGTTCCAGATCCCGGACGGTCAGTATATTGGATGACAGTTCCGCTGTCCCCAGCGCATAAAACCGACGGATATTTGAATTGACACGTGCTACTGCCTCCAAAGGATTGAACGGTTTTGCCAGATAATCATCTGCCCCGAGATTTAACCCCAGAATCTTCTCGGAATCCGCATCCTTTGCCGAAAGTATCATAACGGGAATATTGCTTGTTTTACGTAATTCCTGCAACACATGGTATCCGTCCATCTCCGGCATCATAATATCCAGCAGACACAGATCCACATGTTCTTTCTTCAGCAGTTCCAGTGCCTGCTTCCCGTTTTCTGCCTCAATAATCTGATAATTTTCATTTTCCAGATACAGCCGGAGAAGCGTCCGTATCTCCGGCTCATCATCTGCAATTAAAATCGTATAATTCATACATTCTCCTGCCGGAAAGGTGAATTCACCGGATCCTCCTGCTGTGTAAATCCGTTTGAACCAGCCGGGTTTGCATAGCACAGTGCCTCATACAGTGCGGCATGTGTTGCATTCACATATGGTGACACATAAAAGATTGCAAGAATTCCAAGTGTCAGTCCGGATAAAATGTACCATCCGATAAAGGACAGATCCAAAACAAATGCTTTCCATTTCTGTCCCTGCATCATACGCTTGCTTTCCGCAAATGCCTGCTCTTTGGTCATCTGCGGGTTATCTGCCAGAAGGTACGGAATCATCATATATTCATATGCTTTTACAATACCCGGAATGATAAAAAGCAATGACCATAAAACCGTAAACAGATCACGGAAAAACATTGTCTTTGCAACATTCCTGTAATTATTGTCAAATCCATATCCAATGTTCCCAATCTGTGCCGGCTCGTTTAAGTTGCGGATAAAGAATCTCCTGCACCCAACCTCCAACGGATTTATGATAAATACATCAACCAGAAGTATAAGGACAAAAATCACCAGAAAAACAACTATGAGTATGCCGATGGCGATCGCTGCTGCGACCATACCGCCCATCATTCCCCTGTTTCCTGCTTTCAGTCCGTCCTTAAAGCCTTCTTCAAGCCCAGCCTCAAAATCGCGTAGTGAACCATCATCACTGTCATAACTGCTGTCATAATCATAGGAACTGCCTGCCTGATTATCCGATCCATGTAAGGAACCGGTTGCACTGCTGATGTTGCCCGAAGCAGCTCCGCTTCCCCCTGCAATCAGTGTCAGCAACAGGCTGATCAGAATACATTTCCAATAATTTCGTTTAAATGTTGCTTTCGCCCTTCCCTTTAATTGTGCGCGACTCCACATATCAAATTCCTCCATTTCCTTTTGATGATATCATCATAACACCAAATCCTTATCTTAAAAATCGCTGCACCTTAACGTTACCTTAACAACGTGTATTTAATTTGCCTGTTTCTTCTTCGGCAAAAGAAGGCTCAGCAGAAGGGAAACAACAAACACTCCTGCGTAACCAGTCCGACATTCTGGCTGAACGATGTCAGTGGCAGGCATCCAAAGCATCCGGAAATTGCACTGGAAAATCCATCCACAGCAAGTGAGCCCTGAAGTTCCTCCATTTTAAGGTCACGTCCAAGTGCTCCGGTACACACAGCAGTTGTCGCGCCAGTTGTCTCTGCTGCTGAAACCAGAAAGACAATCGCAATGGTTAAGAAGGATCCAAGATTAAATACCGGCTTATGGCTGGTGAAAAACACAAGTTTTGGAATGCTGAAAAATCCTACCTGGTCAATGGTCTCCTGAATTCCGGAAAAATCCACCATAGGTGCAATCCCTGCAACCGTAAATATAATAGAAAGAATATATCCGAAAATAAGTCCCACCAGAATATTCAGATTCTTATAAACACCCTTTAACACATATCTTGCCACCAGACACACGATAAGGGTCAGGGCACCTACCAGCAGATGATACCATGCCCCGAACCAGAGCTGCACTGCAGACGATCAGGACGGGTGCCAGATTTGCTACAAACATGGCAAGCACATGTTGAAGGCCAAACGGAATTGCTTTTCTCATGTATAGACAAAAACAGTTTATCATCTTATTGCCCATAGTGTCAAACAGGATTTCCCGGTTGCGGTATAATTATCATCTGTGCTATACTATGAACAATTAGCGTGTGAAAGCGTACAAAAGAGGAGGATTTATTTATGACATCTGCACAAATATGCATCATGATTGCCATTATCGTATACCTTATTGGTATGATCTATATTGGTTTCCGATGTTCCAAGAAAAACAACAGTACTGACGATTTCTATCTGGGTGGCAGAAAACTCGGTCCTTTCGTAACCGCGATGAGTGCCGAAGCTTCCGACATGAGCAGCTGGCTTCTGATGGGACTTCCGGGCGTTGCTTACCTCACTGGAATTTCAGATGCCGGATGGACAGCAATCGGACTGGCTGCTGGTACATACATTAACTGGCTGATCGTTGCCAAACGTATCCGCCGCTATACGCACACCTGCAACAATTCCATTACCATCCCATCGTTCTTCAGCAACCGCTATCGCGATGAAAAAAAGATGCTGCAGGTCATTGCTGCTATTTTTATTGTTATCTTTTTTATTCCTTATACGGCCTCTGGATTTGCCGCATGCGGAAAACTTTTTTCCAGCTTATTCGGGGTAAAGTATCTGACCGCCATGATCATCAGTGCTATCGTAATTGTGGCATACACGACACTTGGCGGATTTCTTGCTGCTTCCACAACGGACTTTATCCAGAGTATCATCATGTCGGTTGCTCTGATTGTAGTTCTGATCTTTGGTGTAGAAACTGCTGGCGGTATCGGTGCCGTTATCCACAACGCCTCCGAGCTTCCGGGATATCTCTCCATGACACTTTCCTATGATGTAAACACCGGAAAGGCCGCTCCTTACAGTGCCCTGACCATTGTTTCCACTGCCGCATGGGGACTTGGATATTTCGGTATGCCGCATATCCTGCTCCGCTTTATGGCAATCGAGGATGAGAAAAAACTGAAACTGTCCCGCCGCGTTGCAACCATCTGGGTCGTAATCTCCCTGTTCGTTGCCGTCTTTATCGGTGTGATCGGTTATACCATGAGCAAAGTCGGCGCACTGGAGATGCTGACCGGATCGAATTCCGAAACCATTATCGTAAAAATTTCCGCCCTGCTCTCCCAGCACGGTGTGATATTTGCCCTGCTTGCGGGTGTGATTCTCGCCGGCATTTTAGCTTCCACCATGTCCACTTCGGACTCGCAGCTGCTGGCTGCATCTTCTGCGGTTTCTTCCGACATTCTCGGTGCTTTCCGCAAAGATTCTTCCAACAAAAACGGAAGCATGGCAGCCGCAAGAATTACACTCCTTGTAATTTCTGTCGTTGCCGCATTCATTGCCAGAAATCCGGACAGTTCCGTATTTGCCATCGTTTCTTTCGCCTGGGCTGGATTCGGTGCCGCATTCGGACCGGTTGTTCTGTTTTCCCTGTTCTGGAAACGTACCAACAAATGGGGCGCACTTGCCGGTATGGTCTGCGGGGGTTCCATGGTATTTATCTGGAAATACCTGATCCGCCCGCTCGGTGGTATCTGGAACATCTATGAACTGCTTCCTGCATTCCTGATTGCCTGCGCTGCGATCGTAATCGTCAGTCTGCTGACACCAAAGCCTTCCAAAGAAATCGAAGAGGAATTTGACCGGGTCGCACAGATGAAATAAATCTTTTAACTTTGTATACCAAAAATGTCGGTAGATATCTGACAGATATCTACCGACATTTTTAATTCTTATTTTCAATTATGCTTTGATCCTAGCGGCGGATCTTTACAGACTTCACACTGCTGTATGGACTGTAATACTTTGTTCCATCTACAGTAACATAGCTGCGGATCTTGTAATAATAAGTTCCTTTGGTGAGTTTTGCCCTTGTATAAGACTGCATCTCACCATCTTTTGTAGCCGCAATCTTCTTGTATCCATAATCATATGCTCCCTTGGAGCGGTAGATTTCATAGCCGGTAACGGAAGTACCTGGCAGCCATGTGATACGGACTTTTGATCCGTGTGCACGCAATCTTGTGATAACCGGCTTCTCCGGCTTAATAATAAAGCTTGTCTTTGCAGATCCCGTATAATTACCAGTTCCCACTACCATAACAGCAGCTTTTCCCGGTGCACCATTGTCACTATAATTCAGATAGTAATCCGAACCTTCTTTTAAAACAATGTTATTTAATGTAACGGTAACTTCCGGTTTTACGGAAGATCCCGTATAACTTTGTGTTGCAATTTTGCTGATCACTGCATTTGCAAGATTATTGGATGAAACCGTTGTATTTCCGTTTCCATGATTTACAATACGGAAATAAACTGTTCTGCTTCCATAATAATTTCCGATTCCGTTAATTGTTACGGATGCTGTGCCGATATTGCGGTTGTTGCTGTAAGTAAGGGTATAATCTCTTCCCTCATACAGATATCCGCCATTCAGCCATACCGATACAGACGGACGGATATCATATCCGGTGTATATCTGGTCAACGATTGTACCAACGGAAGCATTTGGAATATAGTACGAATAGGTATTGCTGCTGTTATTGGTTCCTGTTACCTGAACCGGAATCTGCAGAGGAATTCTTCCATCCGGACGGTTCAGTGTCAGTGTTGTAGACCCTGTCGAATTTGCGACCAGTTTTGTTCCGCTGATATAGGCAACCGCAGTATTGGATACATACATATTCAGCCCCTGTACAATCGGGCAGTTTGCATTGCCTGGCCAGTGATTCGATACCTTAATGTTTTCATAGCATCCGGATAAATCTTTCGTCTGTCCGACAGACATCTGGATATAGGTTCCAATAGATGACGGAACAACAATCTGGTCAGAAGTAATATTGCTCTCTGCAACCTGAAGATTAGTTACGGTTGTTGTCTGGTTGTTCGGTGTTGTATAGGATGTTCTGGTTACCGTGTTGGCAAATTCCTCTACCCAGTAATGGTAGCCATTGTAATATACATGTCCGATTCCGACAGCTGTAAACTGGCTGTTTAACATATTTCTACGCTGTTCCTGTCCGGAATAATTTGCATTGTCTTCCCGCATTGCGTTGTGAAGTGCAGATGCTGAAGAATAATTCACACCGATATTCTCTGCATAAACTCCCGCATAGACACCGTTTTCACTGTAAGCAGTATAATAATTTGTGCCATTTGGTCTGGTGTGTGAATACGAAAGTGCAATCTCTGCTGCACGTTTCATGGCTACCTGCTCCAGTGCATAGTCGTAAGTAAGCGGCTGCAGATTATTACAATATGTCTTCGTGTAATTGTTTGCATCCCAGTACCATGCATCGGATAAATTTCTGCGCATACTGTTGATCATGCCATAGACATTTCTGGCATCCGTCTGTCCGTATGTAACCTGAATACTTACGTTCCGTGTACCGGTTGTTGCAGCCATCACATTGCCCGCATACCCCAGTGGAAGCAGTGAAACAATCAGGACAAACGCAAGCAGACGCCTGAGTACATTGTGCGTTTTGGTTTTTCTCATAATCTTGATCCCTTCCTTTATTTTAAAATTTTGTTATCCCTATTGTACGCTTTTTAGCGGCTTCCCGCAATGATAATTTCATAAAGTTTGCTTGACAAGCATAACAGAAAAGCTATACTCTAATTAGCAAACAGGTGGGTGCGCAACTCGTTTCTGCGGGCTGTCGTTTTGTCGGGGACACCGTTCGCAATTTCTAGTCTGCCTAAGAGGGAATCTTCGAAACGTTTATTACGCCCACTCCCCATTTGTCTTGATATTTACTTTATTTTCAATATGTCACTCTGTGACTGCGCAAATAGAACCGTGGGCATGCTTATTCGAAGCTTCCCTCTAAGGCAGACACAAAATCGCTCAGACGGTGTCCCCGACAAAACGACAGCCCGCAGAAACGAGTTGCGCAATCACCAATCTAATTAGCAGATGGAGAAGGGAGAAATGACTGACTATGACATATCAGGAATTAGTTTCAAAATTAAAAGATACTTATCAGGAGAAAGATGCTTCCAAAATCAGTGAACATCTTGCCATCCAGTTTAACATACAGGGAGAAGCCGAAGGTGCCCTGTATCTGGAAATTGCAAACGGACAGCTTCATGTTGAACCATATGAATATTACGACCGTGACATTTTAGTCACAACTTCAGCTGCTGATCTGCTTGCACTCGCGCAGGGCAGCCTTGACATTCTCGAAGCTTACCAGAGTGGGAAAATTTCTGCGGAAGGAAATCTTGCAAAAACATTGCTGTTAAATGAAATTGTCACCGGTTCATCCGAAGCTCCGTCACCAGCGGAATCTGCTCCTGTGGAAACTTCGGCATCAGCGGAATCTGCTCCTGTGGAAGCTCCGGCACCGGCTGAATCTGCTCCTGTGGAAACTCCAGCTGGCGAAAATACTCCGGCTGCAAAACCATCCGTTAAAGCACCACGCATGTCCCGGAAGAAAAACAGAAAAAGACATAAATAATCTGTAAACTTCCTTGTGTTTTTCAGACAGCATGTTATGATAATTCATAACATAAGGTTTTTGATATAGGAAAGGAGTGAAATATATGTCTTTTTTAAACAACTTAGGACAAAAGATCAGTGATGTGAGCCAGACTACCATTAAAAAAACAAAAGATCTGGCAGATACTGCAAAATTAAACTTAAATATCTCCGAGGAAGAACGCAAGATTGATACTGCATACGAACAGATTGGAAAATGGTATGTGGAAAAACATCGCGAAGATGCCGAAGAAGATGTAAAAACCTGGCTGGATGCGATTGCTGTTTCCGAAGCCAGAATTAAGGAATGCCGTGAAAGCATTCACCAGATGAAAGGTGTAGCGATCTGCCCATCCTGCGGTGCAAGCGTGGATGCCGATGCTGCATTCTGCAGTGCCTGTGGACAGAAAATGCCGGAAAAGCCAAAGCCGGAACCGGTTAAGGAAGAGGACGTCGAGGTGATTCCTCCGGAACAGCCGTCTGAGGAACCAGCTTCTGAGACCGTGTCGGAAAATGCTTCCGAAACCCCGACTAAAGCCTCTGCACCAGATGCTTCAACCGAAGCTTAAAACAGACATGGAAAACAAAAGGAGCTGTCGTGCCGCCGATATTCGCTGGTGCGATAGCTCCTTTTCTAATTTTATTAAAACGAGCTGCGCAATCTCTACTGTTTATACAAACGGGTTATAAAACCGGCTGCCATCATGATAGGTAATCACAAGTGCAACCACGGCAAATCCAAGCACCAGTGCAATACACAGATAATCATTGCGCTGTAACTTTCTTCCCATATACCAGGTACGCTTTTTGTACTTCCCATACCCACGCAGCTCCATCGCATTACTGATTGTATCAATGCGGCCGATACTTGTAAAAATGAGCGGAAAGATGATAGATGCCGTACTCTTTATACGGCTCATCAGCTTTGCCTTCCCGGACATTTCTATTCCACGAGCCTCCTGCGCATTTTTAATTTTGTGGAAATCATCCTGCACATCCGGAATATAACGCAGTGCAATTGCCACCGCATATCCGATGTTGTAACTGATTCCAATACGATTTAACGACGCTGCAAACTCCGACGGATTGGTGGTCACGACAAAAATGAACACCGCCGGGATAATTGTAAAATATTTCAAAATAATGTTCAGCTCATAAAACAGCTGCTCAGCGGTAATCGGATAATGCGCCGAAAGCTGCCAGAGTACATGCTTTGTACCATAAATTTTTGTTCCCTGATCCGGTGCAAAAATAAAAATGGCAAGCACATTGATGACCAGAAAGAACATAATGAACTTAAAAATAGAACCGACCTGTTTCCACTCTGTTTTTGAAATCTTAAACAGGATCAGACTAAGAACCAGCATCACGGCGAGTACACGGGTATCATAAGTAAGCATGCTTGTGATGGACCATGCCAGAAAATAGATCAGCTTTGTGACACCACACAGCCGGTCCATCCAGGTATCTTTTTGCTCATAGGTCAATAACTTTGCCATTACCGCACCGCCCTTTCGTAATTGATAAACCGCTGCACGAACTGGGAAGGATCTTCAATTCCACATTTGACCGCCATCTCATAGAGAGATGTCTGCTTGAGATATGCCGGAGCCGTGATGGTTTCATCCGTCAGCACTTTCGCCGGCGTATCAATCGTCAGCAGCTGTCCATCCGCCACAACAATGGCGCGGTTGGTATATTCCAGCATCAGATGCATATCATGCGTAATCATGATAATGGTCGTTCCCTGTGTCTCATTGATCGTCTTTAAAAACTCCATAATTTCCGTATAATGGCGGTAATCCTGCCCCGCTGTCGGCTCATCCAGAATCAGGATCTCCGGCTTCATGACAAGAATGGATGCAATCGTCACACGCTTCTTCTGCCCGAAACTCAATGCTGAAACCGGCCAGTTCCGGAACTGATACAAACCACAGATTTTCAGTGTCTCATACACACGCTCACGAATTTCTTCTTCTGGAACCCCACGCACCATCAGACCAAGCGCCACTTCCTCATAAATCATGGGTTTTGAAATCATCTGATTCGGATTCTGCATGACGATTCCGATATGCTCCCCACGCTCTTTGACCGAAAGCGGTGAGATATCTTTTCCATTCAGTTCGATTTTTCCGTTGCTTGGCTCGAGGAACCCACAGATCAGATTGGAAAGGGTTGTCTTTCCGGCACCGTTTTTCCCGACAATGCTGATCATTTCCCCTTTTTTCACATCAAAGCTGATATCCGAAAGAATCGCCTTTCCCGGCTGATAAGAAAAATGCAGATGATCCACGTTGAGCACCTTTTCCTCTGCTTCCTGTTTCTGCGGAATCTTCGTTGTCTCAAACCATTCCCGGACCTGCGCTCTGTACGGCTCAAAATTCATGGTCTCCACATGCTGTGGATGATCTTCTGCCGCAATCGTACATCCGGCATGTTTCAGTGCCGTGACATAAAGTGGCTCGCGGATTCCCTGTTCCTTCAGGATATTTCCAGCCAGCAGATCATCCGGTTTCATATCCGCCACAATCGTTCCCTCGCCTACCACAACGATACGGTCCACGTCTTTATAAAGCACATCCTCAAGACGATGCTCGATGATCACGATGGTCTTCTTCTGTTCCTTCTGGATTCGGTCGATCAATGCAATGGCTTTCTTTCCGGTCGCCGGATCAAGATTGGCCAACGGCTCGTCAAACAGCAGAATATCCACATCATCGATCATAACCCCCGCCATGGAAACTCTCTGTTTCTGTCCGCCGGACATCTCCGATGGTGCATGATGCAACAGTTCTTTTACCTCTACAGTCTCTGCCACATCGTCTACTTTGCGAAACATCTCTTCCTGTGCCATACAGTCATTTTCCAGCACGAAAGCAATATCTTCCGCAACCGTCAGACCGATAAACTGTCCGTCCGTATCCTGCAACACGGTTCCGACCATCTTGGAAAGTCCGAAAATCCCAAGGTTTTTCGGATCTTTTCCCTCGATTTTTAAAGTTCCGGTACTGTCTCCTTCATACGAAAAAGGGATCAGTCCGTTGATACAATTTGATAATGTCGACTTCCCTGATCCCGATGGTCCAATGATGAGCACCTTCTCTCCGGGATAAATTTTCAAATTGATATCCCGGAGTGTCGGCTCCATCTGTGACCGATATTTAAATGTAAAATTTTCAAATTCAATAATCGGTTCCATACGTTTTTAGTCTTCCTTTGTAAGACTTGATGATTTTGCTCCAATCTTTGTATATCCCAGTCCGAGTAATGAACCAAGTACACCCACAATAATAATATTGGCTACAAACGCAAATACGCCCTGTGAGAATACTTTCTTTGCAGGCTCTGCATAAATGAGAATATCAAGCACCGGTGCAACAACGATCCATGCAATTGCATTTGCAACCACCTGAACGACATTAAAAAGAACTACTTTCTTCCTATTAAACCCACCGGCCTTAATCTCAAAGCTCTTTGCGAATAAACCAACTAAAATTCCAAAGATCGCATCTGGGAATACCCAGCTCCACCATACACCACCGTAAAACAGTGCATCTCCGAGTGCATGTCCCAGCAGACCAATGATTCCTCCGACAACCGGTCCAAACACTGCTGCAAGAAATGCCAGCACTGCTGCACGTGGCTGCATGGATGTATTCGGGATAATTCCCAGCGGAATCTGCACTTCTGTCAAAACAATGAACAATGCGGTTCCGATACCGGTTGCTACAACTTCTTTGATTCCAAATTTTTTCATAACAAGTTCCTCCTTTGTTTTTTCAGTACCTTATTATTTATGATAAACGCACAAATGTCAAGTTTTTCGCCCTTTTTCTTTCCAGCTTCCCCTAACTTTTTGCACCTTCTCCGGCAAAGTATTCCTTCACCAGTTTAACAACGACACCGGAAAGCAAAAATACTGCGATCAGGTTCGGAATTGCCATGAGTCCGTTAAACGTTTCCGCAATACTCCACATCAGGCCCAGATCCATGGTCGCACCCACAATGGCAACCAGTGCATACACCAGCATGAACGGCTTATTGACACGGGAGCCGAACAAAAAATCGATGCAGCGCGTCCCGTATAATCCCCATCCGATAATGGTGGAAAATGCAAAACAGCACATGGCAACCGCAGTAAAAACAGATACCCAGTTCCCGTATGTTGCGGTAAATCCACTGATGGTAAGTTCTGCTCCTGCCGCCTGTCCGTAACTGACCGGAACCTGGCTGCACAAAATAACCAGCGCGGTAAGCGTACAGATCACAATCGTATCTACAAACACCTCGAAAATTCCAAAAAATCCCTGCTTGACCGGTTTTCTCGTGTCTGCACAGGCATGTGCAATTGATCCCGTGCCAAGTCCTGCCTCGTTGGAAAAAATTCCACGGGATACGCCCTTTTTCATACTCATGAAAAAGCTGCCGACCGCGCCGCCGGTCACTGCTGCCGGATGAAATGCCCCTTCTATAATGGAAGCAAATACTGCCGGAACATGACCGATATTAAATAAGATCACTCCCACTGCCAAAACAATATAGATTAATGCCATAAACGGTACCAGCTTTTCTGTCACCCGTCCAATCCGCCTGATACCTCCAAGCAGAATGAGTGCGATCAGAACCGCCAGAATGATCCCGACTACAAGGTTAACAGTCGGCACCGCATCTTTTGAAATGACATGATAATTCATTAATGCCGTATTGATGGCTGTGGTAATCGTATTTACCTGTGTGGCATTCCCTGTTCCGAATACGGTCAGTACGCCAAACGCGGAAAAGAGATACGCCAGCCAGTGCCAGTGTTTTTTCAGTCCGTTCTTAATATAATACATCGGACCGCCGACCAGATCGCCATGCACATTCTTTTCACGGAAATGCACCGCAAGCGTCACTTCTGAAAACTTCGTACACATACCGAGAATTGCGGAAATCCACATCCAGAACACGGCTCCCGGACCACCGATGGCAATCGCCCCTGCCACACCGGCAATATTTCCCGTGCCGACCGTTGCCGCAAGTGCCGTACACACCGCCTGAAACGGTGTCATGGCTCCATCCGATGCCTCACGCTTCTTAAACATGCGGCCGAAGGTCACTTTCATCGCGTATGGGAACTTGCGGATCTGTAAGAACCGGGTCCGGAAACTCAATACCAGACCAACACCGATGATACAGATCATTGCAGGAACACCCCAGATGAAATTGTTGACCGCACTATTGATTGCTTCAATTGTGGATAACATACGTTTCTTTTTCCTTCCTACGTGAATAAGCGCGTGTTTTTTGTAAAACACGCGCTTGCATTATAGCACAATTTTTGCATTTTCTCTACAATGGAATTGTGGAAGAGGATATTTCCCACGGAAGTCCTTACGGTGGTCCTTATTCCCCCGCTCGTGCAGCCGCCCCCACCACTTTCTGGCCTTATCAGGTATGGTCCTATCAGGCCGATAATGCCTCCTACACCCAAATAGGTTTTGTGACCGACTGGAATAAAAAAGAATGGGCAGACAGCATTGACGGATTTTCCTCATTCCCGGATTCCGCTGATAAGGATCACGACGGTATCGTATATCTCCTGACAAATGCCAAAGGGAAAAAAACCGCCATAGATGCTGCTGACCTGAAAAAGTGGGTGGATTCCTACCGTAAAGGTGCAAAAGAAATTCCCATCACCTATCAAAGGCTCAAATAATGGCAATTATGATTGTGTATCAGGATCACTGGCTGCGTACCGCCCAACGCATCTTCGTGGATCGTGCCCGTCCGTTCTGCGCACACTCCTGCGCGGACGGACGCACCACATCCTTTGCATACTCCGAATAAATACCTGCGCGACAGCCTTCTTTTAAAGCACGCTTTACCAGCTTGTCCTCCCCGGAATGGAATGTCAGAATCGCCACGCGGCCGCCCGGTTTTAAAGCACCCGGCAGTTTTTCCATAAATTCATAGAGCACCTCAAACTCGCGGTTGACATCAATGCGAAGTGCCTGAAACGTCCGCTGACAGGTCTTTTTGATGGTTTCTTTTTTATCCTTTTCCGGCAGAAAATCGAGAGTGTCTTCAATAATCCTGCGCAGTTTTGTGGTGGTATCCACGCGGTGTCCTTTGCGGATCTCATCGGTGATCGCTTTTGCAAGTTCCTCACAGTACGGCTCATCCGAATTTTCATAAAGCATACCGGCAAGCTCGTCACGGCTGATCGTATCCAGACGCTCCGCCGCACTGATTCCTGCCTCCTGATTCAGCCGCAGATCAAGCGGTCCGTCCACTTTAAAGGAAAATCCGCGCTCCGGATTGTCTATCTGCATGGACGAAACGCCAAGATCTGCCAGAATAAAATCAAATCCACCCACTTCTTTTGCAATCTCATCGATCGTGCAGAAATTCTGCAGATGGATGGTCAGCATGTCCTCTCCGAATCCCTGGTCTGCCAGACGTTTTTTTGTCTTTGCCGACTCTGCCGGATCCACATCGGTCGCGTGGATGTGTCCCTGCCCCTGCAGCTGCTCGAGCATGGCTTTCGTGTGACCGCCATAGCCGAGTGTGGCATCAAAACCGGTCTGTCCCGGTTTGATCTGCAGGAAATCAAGAATTTCTTTTACCATAATGGAGATATGCATGCCTGCCGGGGTGTTGCCTTTCTGGATGACATGCGCGATGGTGTCTTTGTATTTTTCCGGCTGTAGTTCTTTATATTTTTCTTCAAATTTCTTCGGGTATTTTCCTTTATAATGCACACGACGCTTGTGCGGGGTCTGGTTTTCGTTTTCCATTTTTTATTCCTTTCCTCTCCTGTCCAGGTACAGCTCCTCTTACCATTTGCAAGGCAAAACTTTATATGAGGTTGCGAAGGTATTGTTTACAGAATAATCTTTGAGCAATAATGATTTCAAATTTAATCTGTTTTCTATGAATACCGGTACAATTGTTTTTCTACCAGTTTATTTCCTTCATAAACAAGCCGGAGTGTAAAAAAGCGGCGCTCGTCTTCCTCGATCAGCAGTTTTAAAAAGATGGCATCTCCTTCCCAGGTCGGAAGCGCAAGCACTTCTTTTTTGTCCATCCACTGCAGATCGCCTTCATTGCACTCGATCAGCTCCCCGGTAAAACCATCCGCGGTAAACAGGCACATTTCTTCCGGCTCCGGAGCTTCATCACTGATGAATGTGATCAGCCCGCGGAACTGGTAGGAAGTCAGTGTCAGGCCGGTTTCTTCTTTTACTTCACGTAACAGACAGTCCTCCGGTCCTTCCGTGCCTTCTGCATGTCCGCCTACACCAATCCACTTGTCTTTGTTGATGTCGTGCTGCTTTTTGGTGCGGTGGAGCATCAGGTATTTTCCGTCTTTTTCTATGTAACACAGGGTTGTCATTTTCATGGGATTTTCCTCTTTATTTCTCATATTTGTTCCATATGCTCCATGATAACAAAATTTGCCCCGTTTTTTCAATCGAACATTTCATATTTTGCCCCGTTTTTGATATATTTATTTTCTTTTTTTGCCCCGTTTTTAAATTCCAGCCGAGTTATGGTGCTCATTTGAGGTATTCTCCAATCCGGTCAATATTATAAAGCGGAATGTTTGTCATCCAGTCCTGCTCACGGAAATCCGACATGGAAGTCCGCACCGCATGCTGCGGATGATACTTCTCACAAAAAGCCCGCAGACTTTTTGCCCGCAGATTTTCCTCTGCTTTCACCTCTACCGGAATGACCGATCCGGGTGCCTGCAGCATAAAATCAATTTCACCCGTAGAATTTGCGGTTGTGTAATAATATGGTTTCACCCCCAGTTCCGCTATCATCTGCTGCAGCACATACTGCTCCGTCAGTGCCCCTTTAAACTCTGTAAAAATCCGGTTTCCATCAATGATAACGCTTGCATCCAGATCTGCCATGGCAAGCAGAAGCCCGACATCAAGCATATAAATTTTGAACGCATACAGATCCATGAAATCAACTTTCCCTACCGGAAAAGAAGTTCCCTTATAAAACGTTTCATTGTGCGTCCTCCCTGTCAGTGGAATTTATATGTAGCATTCCTTATTACTTTATATCATATTTCTTTATGGCAGAGCCGTCAACATTTTTAAGGACGTATTTGTGTTATGGTGCTACACTTTTCAGGACGTATTTATGTGATAGTGCTACACTTTTCAGGACGTTACTGTTTGCATAAATGTGGAAGGTTTTTGTTGCATCTCAGGCATTTAAATGCTATACTTATCACAAAGCAAATACATATTTTTCCATAGCTTGGGCGGACAGTACCTGGCGAGCCGTCTATATCATATACTTTATTTTATCATTTCAAATTATCCCGGAAAGTCTTGCTTTTAAAATTCAACTTTATTTTAACTTAATTTTGTTATAAGCAGGATTTGTATTGATATGGGATGTGTTGTCATACAGATTCTGTGGCTTACACAAGGAGGAAACTGTATGGCAAACAAAGAATACAAAAGTGATGTGTTCAGCATGCTTCTTCAGGACAAGAAACGTGCAATGGAAATTTATAACGCGATTAATGGAACGGACTATGATGATCCAGAACTGGTTGAAATGACAACTTTGGATGACAAAAGCTTTTCGCTTACCGTACGGAATGATGCATCATTCATTCTTGATGCGAATCTGAGCCTGTATGAGCATCAGTCGACCTATTGCCCGAATATGCCACTGAGGGATCTGCTTTATTTTGCAAGCATTATACAAAAACAAATCAAAGCTCAGAAACGTGATATTTATGGTGGAAGAATCTTAAAGATTCCAGTGCCCCATTTTGTCGTGTTTTATAATGGAAAAGAAGATGCGCCGGATCAGTATGATCTCCGTCTTTCTGATGCATTTGAAAAAGAAACCAAGAATCCTGAGATAGAATTGGTCTGCCATGTTTACAATATTAACAATGGGAAAAATGTTCCATTGCTGTCAAAATGCCAGACATTGCGTGAATATATGTATTTTGTGGATATGGTGCGGAAAAATAATGAAATCAGTGGAAATCTGGAAGATGCCATTGAGAAAGCTATCAACCAGTGTATGGAAGAAAATGTGCTTAGGGATTTTCTGGCTCAACACAGGGAGGAGGTAATGCACGTGATGACATTAGACTATACATTTGAACGACGGCTGGAAATGCAGCGCGCCGAAGCAATTGAGGATGGCGAAAGGATCGGAAAAGAAATCGGGAAAGAGATCGGGAAAGAAGAAAAATTGTCAGAGCAGATTCGTAAAAAAATTCAAAAAGGCAAACCTCTGGATCAGATTGCGGACGAATTGGAGGAAGTGCCGGAAACCATTCGTCCTTTATACGAAAAAATTAAGCAGGAAATGCTGCAATAAAATAAGGCAGTTTCCGAGGAGGAAATGAGTTTTTATCGTTCGTTAGCTGAATGATATGCTTATTTACAAAATTGAATATTGCTTACCTTCAAGTTTATTGTGTCAGGCACCAATTGTCCAATTGTTCTCTATTTCTATTGATGCAGCCACTTATGCGATGGTCGGATTTGTCACAGGTATACTACTCACAAAATATCTGCTTTGGTATGACGATAGAGTTAAGTAATTCTTAATATGAGGGGCTTACCTTGCCCCTCTATCCTTATTCTGTAACTACAATCATAGTTCTATTTTTCAATCCCAAGCACGGTATTGGCCTGCTCACCCTCCATATATTCAAATGTGATGGTATCTCCTACACCATAACGCACGATATCAAGGTAATCTACTACCGATACATCGTAAATATCGGAATCATTTTCGAGCAAAATATATTGGTGCGTATTTCCTTCTACCACTGCATCGGTGATTTTTGCAATCGTACCGGTTGCTTTCTTGACACTGTCGCTCTCTTTTGTTTCCGCATTGACACCATTTTGCTTCATCAGTTCCATATAGTTCTTTTCGCATTCACTGACAGAATCACCGGTTGCTACAATCTGATATTTCTGCACATTTACCATCGCATACATTTTTACCAGACCAGAATCATCCTTTAATGCAATGAAATAGGTCGGCTCATTTGTAATGTTTAATAACAGTGGGAAGGTTGCTGTATAGCCAAGGTTTTGCACCTTACCTTCCGCAGAGGACATCGCAGAATCTTCAATTGCGCCTTCTACCTGATAATATTTTGTCTCCATCGTTCTCTCATTCATCAGGACGAATCCAACGTTGGACTGATCACTTGTGATGGAGGTTACTCCGGTATAAACCCAGACATCATCATTCATTGCAAGGTAATTATAACCGTTCGTGGTGGTCAGACAATCCTTCTGTCCTAACACACTGTTGATAAATCCATGTTTTAAAGATCCATAATAATCATAAAGCTGTACCAATAAATCGGCAGAATAAACACGGTCTACCCAGCTTGGCACATCTTTTACCGCATAATCAGTGCACTCACCTGTCACAGCATTACAAAGCACAACTCTGCCGATGGTCTTACCTCCAAACAGACCAATCTTATAATCTGCAACACTGCAAATCCAGTAAGGCGTACCCTCCTCATCAATCTCAAAACTGATATCATCGAAAATATAGGTCGGATAACGAAATCTTAAATGACGCTTTAAGTTTCTATGAAAATGGTCATATGGCGTATATTTCATGCCTTCTGACAAACGAACCAGCTCCGTATCCTGCGTTGCCATATCAATCTTAATATAGGCTGGAATTCCTTCCTTCTGGTTCGTCAGCCACTTGATGGTATCCGCATAACGGAGCGGTGTCACACGGACCGGTTCCCCTTTGTAGTTAATCTGGGAATAAAGTTCACTGACTTCAAACTGCGACGCCATATCAACAAGACTACCCATCTTACGATTTCCCAGAATGGATGCTGAGTCACGATCTAACAGTGGAATCTGGTCATAAGAAATCTGTTTGATATCCTCGGTAAATTCCCCCTCTTCCACTTTTAAAAGTTTCTGATATTTTGCTGCATTGACAATCGGTGAGGACAAAATGGAGCCTGCCACATAAACCGCCAAAAACAGTAAAAAGACAATCACTCCAATCTTTAAACCTGTATATTCCTTAATAAAGGACAGTTCAATCTTGCTTTGTCCTGCTATCTTTGCCTTTCTTACAATATAAAGCACGAAAAGCACCGCCAAAATCAGAAAAATAAATTTCCAGGTTTCTGTTGCATGAATGTTAATTGCCGGAAGTGAAACATAATAAAAAATTGCAACAGCGATTACCACCAACAAAGCAATCACCAGTTTGACTTTCATCATTCCTTTCATCACGAATTCCCCTTTCGTTCGTTTGGTCGAAGCTGATATAAAAATTCTTCAAAACATACGCCATCTTGTTCCGGTATCAACAAGTTTATTGTGTCAGGCACCAATTGTTCCAATGTAAAACGTTTCATCGTGCGTCCTCCCTGTCAGTGGAATTTATATGCAGCATTTCTTATTGCTTTATATAATATTCCTTTATGGCAGAGCCGTCAACATTTTCAAGGACGTATTTGTGTTATGATGTTACACGTTTCAGGACGTATTTGTGTTGTCATATCACACGTTTCAGGATATGATTCTATCATGAAAGTAGGAACTATAACCTTACAAAGTTTCTGCTTTTGCAAATAACCGGTATGCTCTTGCAATTTTATTTTCCAAGTTCTATGATAGGCAGTTAGAAAGACAGGGTGATTTTATGCAGATCAGTATTCTTTTAATGGAACAGATTTTTGAGCTTTTTCTCATGATTCTGATGGGATTTATCATTGTAAAGGCGGGAATTGTCAAGGAAGAAGACAGTAAGGTTTTATCCAAAATCGTACTGTACCTGATCATTCCATGCGTGATTATAAACGCTTTTCAGGTGGACTATACTAAAAAAACCGTAAATGGTCTTCTGATCGCGCTTGCTGCATCCGTATTGCTTCAGGTGGTTCTCCTGCTTGTCGTTTTCGTGATGGGAAAACTGTTTTCCTTAAATGAAGTGGAAACAGCTTCTATCTATTACTCCAACTCCGGCAATCTGATTGTTCCTATCGTGACATTTGTTCTGGGACAGAAATGGGTGCTTTACGGATGTGTCTTCATGAGCGTGCAGCTTGTTTTCCTCTGGACACACTGCAAGAAAATCATAAGCCGTGAGTCTTCCTATGACTGGAAAAAAATCATTCTTAACATCAATATGATTTCCATTGCCATTGGTGCCATTTTATTTTTCACCAGAATCCGGCTGCCGGAACTCATTACAAATACCATCTCCAGTGTTGGAAATATGATCGGGCCAGCCAGCATGATTGTAACCGGAATGCTTTTTGCCGGAATGGATTTAAAAGCAATTTTTGCAAATAAACGTGTATATTTCATATCGGCTCTCAGAATGCTTGTCATTCCTTTGATTGCACTGTTTCTCATAAAAATCAGCCATCTTGCCACACTGTCTGCAGATGCTCAAAAGATCATGCTCATTGTATTTCTCGCAGTAATCACCCCATCAGCATCCACCGTTACACAGATGTGTCAGGTGTACGGAAACGATGCACACTATGCCAGCGCAATCAACGTAGTGACCACGCTGTGTGCCATTGTGACCATGCCTTTTATGGTGCTGTTGTTTTCCTGTATTTAACGGTATATTTTCGCTTTTTTCTGCAATACCGGATAAAATCATACCATAAAAAGACAAGCACAGCCCCGATAACGATCGCTTTTACCACAAGCGGCATATGCCCGTCACCGAATCCAAACTCCACAATAAAAAAAACACTCAGTGCGATCCACAGTGCAAACCATACCCATCCAAACAGCTTCTGATTTTTGACCTTACAAAACAGAAACTGAAAAACCGGATCGCCACTCACTTTATAAAACTCGCTGTACTCCGAAAAATCACCGACAAGTTCCTCCAATTGCGCAAAGCTATGTCCCTTTTTCTCTTCTTCTTTTACATAGTTGAGGTAAAAATCAATATTTTCGCCATCGTAGGCATGATCTGCTGCAAGTTTCCGGCACAGGTCGATGGAACCCTGTATTTCCTGCTGCTTATTTAACAACTCCTGCAACTGCTGCCGGACAAGTTCCTCAGAAACTGCCGGATCATCCAGCATCGAGGCAATTTTTTCGATGGGCATATTCATTTTCCGATATAAAATGATCTGTTTTAACCGCCGGATATCCTGTTCACTGTAATTGCGGTATTTGCTCTGGTCATTCCGCTCCGGTTCGAGCAGCCCCTTTCTTTCATAAAAGCGGATATTGCTGATGGTTAATCCGGTCAGTTGCGCTGCCTGTCCTATTTTCATCTGTCCCGTTCCTCCTTCTATAATATTTGAAAATACAATTATCTCTTTCCCGCCTCACGCCGTGCCTGATCTGTAATTTCTTCTGGAAAATCCAGCAGTTCCATCAAATCTATGGCATTTGTTTTCCCGACGATCCCACGTCTGATTTTGTATGGAAAAACGATATCTTTTTCATGAACCTGACTGTCAAAATAATAAGTGTCGTATCGCTTTTTCAGGGCATACACCAGCTCCAGATCATGTGTAGCAATCAGGAGAAAGCCCTGTTTCTGCACCATGTAGGATAAAATGGCATTGGATGCCGCCAGACGCTCACGCGTGTTCGTCCCTTTTAAAATCTCGTCAATCACAAACAACATGGGCTCACCCGTTTTCAGTTCATCAAGCATGCGCTTTAAATATTTAATTTCGCGCATGTAATAACTCTCTCCCTGCAGCACATCATCCCGAAGTGCCATCGAGGTCATCACCTGTATTGCAGGCATTTTCATATTTTTTGCAACACAGGTATTGATCGTCTGTGCCAGAATCACATTGATGGCAACCGCTTTCATAAATGTCGATTTGCCAGATGCATTTGCCCCGGTCAGTACCACACCTTTTTTCAGGACAAAATCATTCGGGATTGCATCTGCCATAAGAGGATGACTGATTTTCTCCACACTGATTGCGCCATCACTCTGCAATGACGGACAACACCATTGCGGCAGGCTTTTCCGGAAGGATGCGATCGCAATCTCCATATCGATTTCTCCTGCAAATGTATACAGTTGCATCGTCTCTTTTTTGCACGCGCGCAAAGTTTTTTGAATACGGTAAAATGCGACAACATCATGCAGCGTAATTCCCGCAATATAATCCCAGAGGATCCCCGTCACATCCCCGGATATGCTCTGGTATTTTCTAGTCTGCCAGCGCAATATCCGGTGGGATAATTTTTGAGTTTTCTCCAATGCATGCAAAATTTCCGGTCTGTCCGGTTCCAGTTTTTTTACAATCCAGTTGCAAAAATCAAAAAGTTCTTTCAAACTGGATACCATAAACAAATTTCCCTCATATTTGCATTTTGTATGCAGATAAATAAGCAGATTGACTACCGCCACAACAAGAAAACCAGTTGCCCACAAATTACTTCGCAGCAAAATTGCCCCGATCAGGCAAAAAGCCAGCAGTCCCTGCAAAAAATACAATATTGCACCGGGAATGACCAGTGGGTTAATTTCTTCCGTCAGGAAAAACGGCAGATAACAGCTTTCTTTCTGCTTGCCGATACGCATGAGTTTTTCTTCTATCTCTGTACGTATGGATTCCCGGCACGAAAAAAACGAAATCCTCTTTTCCATATCCTCACAGGACTGCCGTGTCTGCATATTGTGCAGGCGATGGTACAGAATCTGCTCTCCCATATACGTCCGGGTATGATTGATCCGCGCAAATACACGATCCATCTCCAGGTCATTCCACGTAACGGTATCCACGCTTCCTGCACTTTGCCATTCTTCCTTCTTTACGTCCTGCACCACCAGCTCTTCATACATACGGATTTCGCGCATGCGCTTCTCCAGTGATTCCCACGCTTCCAGCTCCATTGGATTTTTCCCGAATTGTGCTTTTATTCTGTTTCTTCTTTTTTGCTTTTTTCCAATCACCCAGTTCATGATTTCCACCTCAATTTTTAAATTCTGGCAGAACTATAAACCATGAACCAGGGTGAGAGTCAAGGGATTTTTACCAAAAAGACCGTTTCTGTGCCGTATAAATGCAGCGGTTGCCATTGACCAGAAATGCCACCAGGCAGACCGCAAAAAATGCAAGCCCATTTTCCACACCAAATACTTCCATTCCGATCAGAACCGGAGCCAGCAAAGTATTGGTTGCACTTCCAAACACTGCCGCGTATCCAAGTGCCGCGCAGACTATCGGTGGCAATCCTGTCAGGCTTCCCAGCACAAAACCAAGCGATGCACCGATGGAAAAAAGCGGTGTCACCTCTCCGCCCTGAAACCCGATCGACAAAGTCAGTACCGTAAAGAGCAGCTTCAAAATCCAGTCAAACATATACAGTTCTCCCCCAGAAAATGCCTGCGCGATCAGATTGGTTCCAAGTCCGCAGTACCGTCCGTTCCACATCAGAAAAAGAAACACCGCCAGTGGGATCGACACAAAGCCGATTCTCTTGTATGGATTTTCCAGTACGTTTCCCATAAACTGTTTTACTTTTTGCAAAAGCACCGCAAACAGCCGTCCCGTCAGACCGAACAAGATTCCAAAAAGAATCAGATATGTCACCGTCTTTGTGTCTGTCAATGACAGGGTCTGCGAAAGAAGAACCGAAAATTTTTCCAGCCCCAGCGCATGCGAAGTTGCAGATGCCGTAAAAGACGCAATCGCTGCAGGAAGCAATGCGGAATATGCCATACTTCCACTCACCACTACTTCCATCGCAAAAAAGACTGCTGCAAACGGAGTCTGAAAGAGGCCTCCAAATCCGGCTGCCATTCCCGCAATCAATACTATCCTGCCGTTGTCCGGGAAGTGGAATCTGCGGGCAAACGCATGGGAAAGTGTGGCACCGATCTGCACGGCAACGCCCTCGCGCCCAGCACTTCCGCCAAACAGATGTGTGATCCATGTACCGGCCATGACAAGTGGGATGAGTGCCAGTGGAATCGACTCCCGCTTTCCCTGCCCGGCTTCCATGACAAGCGTCATTCCTTTTGCCGCCGTCTCATTGAAATGCCGGTATAACCAGACGATCCCAAGCCCTGCCAGCGGCAGAAACGGCAGCAATACAACTACATGCGCCGAACGAAAATCTGTAATAAAAAGTAAAACACGACCAAATACCGCGTCAATGGCACCAATTGCAATGCCAAGGAGCAGCGCAGATAGCGCATACAAAAATGTTTCTTTTGCTTTTTTCTTTAATCCCTGTAAATCATGTGACGGATTCATGGTTTTCCTCTTCTTTCATAATCCCTTTTTCGTCTCTTACATGCGACATATGAACAATTGATTTACTGCTACATCCATCCTGCATCAATCCTTCCCCTGCACATCCTCAAAATCTTACAGCAAATAAAAAAGCCGATGGTCTCTGCGATCAAACAATCGTAGAAGTCATCAGCTTATCGTTCAGCAGTTCAGGGAAATTCCCTTGGGAGAACTTCATTCCCATTGACAGATTACTCCTTTTCCCATAAAAAATCAAGGAAAAAAAATTTGGGACCACATGTTACAATCTGCTGCTTTTGTAACTTACATCCCGGATTTTTCATTGCTACAATAAGGGTATCATGAATGTATGCAAAGGAGACGATTACAACTATGGCAAACAGAATTATGTTAAATGAAACATCTTATCACGGCGCAGGTGCAATTCAGGAGATTGCAACCGAGGCAAAAGCACACGGATTCCAGAAAGCTTTTGTCTGCTCTGATCCTGACCTGATCAAGTTTGGTGTAACAAAAAAGGTAACAGATGTACTGGACAAGAATGGTCTTGTGTATGAGATTTATTCCGATATCAAACCAAATCCAACCATCCAGAATGTCCAGCACGGTGTACAGGCATTCAAGGATTCCGGTGCCGACTACCTCATTGCAATCGGCGGCGGCTCTTCCATGGATACTTCCAAAGCCATCGGTATCATCATTGCCAATCCGGAATTTGAAGATGTGCGCAGCCTTGAGGGTGTAGCCCCGACCAAAAAACCATGCGTACCGATCATCGCTGTTCCGACCACCGCTGGTACTGCGGCAGAAGTTACCATCAACTACGTCATTACCGATGTGGAAAAGAAGCGTAAATTTGTATGTGTTGACCCACACGATATGCCAATTATCGCAATCGTAGATCCTGAGATGATGTCTTCCATGCCAAAGGGACTTACTGCTTCTACCGGTATGGATGCCCTGACACACGCCATCGAAGGATACACTACAAAAGCAGCCTGGGAAATGACAGATATGTTCCACCTCAAAGCCATTGAGCTGATCTCCAAATCCCTGCGCAGTGCCGTTGCAAACGAAAAAGAGGGACGCGAAGGCATGGCACTCGGCGAGTATATCGCAGGTATGGGATTTTCCAATGTCGGACTTGGAATCGCACATTCCATGGCACACACACTCGGTGCTGTCTATGACACTCCACACGGTGTTGCCTGTGCAATGATGCTCCCAATCGTTATGGAATACAATGCCGACTGCACCGGTGAAAAATACCGCGAGATTGCACGCGCCATGGGTGTCAAGGGTGTCGATGAAATGTCTGTGGACGAATACCGCAAGGCAGCGATTGATGCCGTACAGCAGCTTTCCGTCGATGTCGGAATTCCGACCAAACTGGAAGCACTGAAGGAAGAAGACTTACAGTTCCTTGCAGAATCCGCACATGCCGATGCCTGCGCACCTGGAAATCCAAAAGATGCCAGTGTGGAGGATCTGAAAGCACTTTTCCGCAAACTGATGTAATTTCTTGCAATTCAATATAAAGTGGACTGTAAAAAGTCACTGATGAAAGAAACGCCAGTTCCGGCAAATACCGGTTCTGGCGTTTTAAATTATAGACAAAGTGGAAGCGTTTTACAGCTTCTTTCTATATTAATCCCAGTTTTTGAAATACTTCCCTCAGCCGCACAGGCATGGATTCGGTCAGCGCATGTGCCAGCTCTTCTGGCGTACATTTCCGATACCCGAGCACCCACTGCACCGTCATATAAACCGAACCAAGGCAATACATTTCCAGTTCAAACTGCAATTCGGTGGAAATCTTTCTTCCTGTCCGGCTTTCGATCTGCTTTGTGTAAAACTCCTGAATCAGTTCAAAATCATGATCTCTCAGGCAATTCTGCTGATCATTTTTGAATGCCGCCCGAAAAAACAGCTGCTCCATCTGAATGTATTCAAATTTGTTGACAAGGCTCTCGTAGACGGTTCTTCCTTCCCCCATGTGCTCAAATGATTCCAGCAAAATCTTATCAAAATACCAGTTGATCAGATCATATTTATCCTGAAAATTCCGATAAAATGTCTGACGCGTCAACCCACAGGTTTCTACAATTTCTTTTACGGTTATTTTTTCTACCGGTGCAGTGCGCATACATTCTTTCATGGCATTTGCCAGTTTGTAGCGCACACCGTCATTCTGCTTTTGTGGTTCCATGTTTCCCCCAGTCTGGCAAGTTTTTCTTTTGGTTTATTATTGTCTATTATACTATATCTGCATAATTTTTTCATCTATTCGTTTTCCTTTAAATTGCTGGTTTACTGCGTGGTCTGGAGCCTTTGGGGTTTGGCAGGAGGGACGGATTTGCGGGGATTGTTCTAAATATAAGTTTTTTCAATGCGACGGAAGAAGGGGGGACATTCTCTTTCTACAGAAAAATTTGCAAGTTAGCGCCGATATTGATTTCAGGTAAGTTTGACAAATATTTTACTTTTATGCCATTAGCGTTATGTGATGGAACTACGGCGCAGTTGCAAATTTGTTCTTCCGAAAGAAATGTCCCCCTTCTTCCTGTTGGCTGGAGATAATATAATTGAGAAACATATTTCCGCAAATCCTGTCTGTGGAACAAATATAAGGGCACCAGAACTTGCAGTTAAAGGCGCTCCCGGAAGGAAATGCATACAATGAGTGTTTACAGTAAAGTGATAAATGTTTGGGAAGCTTGACTTGCTAATAAGTGGAAATTTCATTGCCGGTATTTTGTGAAACAATCGTTCTATTGAAGCCTTTATATGATCGGGCATTATAAACTTATAAATAAAGGATGGGTTCTATATAATTAAAATTCATAGGAAAAATGCCATCGTGGTATCTATGCCAATAACATTCACGTAAAAGATACCATTGCGGTACCTATACGCTGAAAATTTAACATTCAGATACCGGAAAGTCTCTATAGATCAAAAATTGCTTCTTTAGGTACCGCTTTTTCTAAAAAACCGGTATCTGGAGAAACAATTTTTACTATATAGGTGACATTTCCTGATTTTAAACCTTAAAATTTCGGAAAACCGTCACCTAAAACTTTAATTTTTCATCTATAGATACCCGGCCTTATCATCAAGTGATTTAACAGGGTATTTTTATGTTTATTCCAGTTCATGGGATTCGTAGCTCCTTTTGAGGCGTCCCCTTAACTGCAAGTTCTGGTGCCTTTATGTTTGTTCCACAGACAGGATTTGCGGGCATCATTCTTTTTCTTATAGTTTTCCAATCCACAGGAAGAAGGGGGACATTTCTTTCGGAAGAACAAATTTGCAACTTGCTCTAGCACTCACAACCCATAGTGAATTGCGTAAACTGAAAAACTCTACTCCACGTACCTGAAACCAACGCCAGAGCTAACTTGTAAATTTTTCTGGAGAAAGAGAATGTCCCCCTTCTTCCGTCATATCGAGAAACCTTATACCCAAACCAACTCCCCCACAAAATCCGTCCCTCTGAAAAACAAAAGGCTCCAGACCCCGCTGTTAAACAGCAATTTAAATGATCAATGCAAAATATCCCCAATCCCATATAAGTTCCGCAAAACTATTCTCCAGATACTCGCGGATATCCTCATCCTCATACCCGGTCATACGAGAAATCACCACCATATACTCCCGCACCATCTCATAATCGAGTGCCTCCTCTGCTGGTATCCCATCTGCATCCAGACACCATTTCAAAAACAGACTCTGCCGGATTGCCGCATATGCAATCGCAATCCACTGCATCTGCAGCACCATGTGCTCCAGATTATCAGCTTCTTCCGGTTCCGTCTCAAAATTCTCTGGCAAAATCAGATCCGAAAACACTTCGTTTCTGAGGAAATTACGAAGCAACGGTTCATACGATACAAATGCATTCTGGAACTGTCTCCACCGATCCCAAAGCTGTCCTGCCTCATTTTCCCCCTTAGTGGCATCCATATCTTCTCCCACATGGATTCCCTGCCTTCCGAAAATTTGGGAATAATATTCTGCCTGTGTAATCACAGGTGTCAAAAACTTCTCATACAGTCCCTCTTTCCGGTAATTGACCGCCAGATCCTGCAGAAGTTCATTGCATTCTTCCCAGGTTTCCAGCGAAGAGATTGTGCTCTTTGCCTGTGTGATTGCAGTGCGCAGTTGCAGCAGTGTCTCCGGAGAAAAATATTCTTCCACCAGTTCCGGTGTGATGGGCTGATTTTTATACAACTCCAGCAGAATATAAAAACTTTCCAGCAGAGCCTCCTCGATAGAAACCGTATGATCCCCCAGTAACGCCAGAATATGTTCCCGGATCAGAAACGCCATTTTATTTTCGTCTTTTTCCACACACATGGTATGTTCCGACACATTTGTCCACGTGTTTTCACTTGAAATGTCAGCATTGCTGTGCACGACCGATGGAAACGTAATCTCTTTATGCCGCCACAGATCAATCACCGCCGGACACCCCGGCATCAATGTATCTTCTTCATGATCTGCAAACCGGTGCACTTCCCGTGGAAATGTCGTGCAGGTTTCCGAGAGAATCGAATCCCCATACGCCAAAACCAGACGGCACAGTTTGTCTTTGGCAAGAAATGGGCATCGATGCTCCTCGTCCAGCCGGATAACCCGGATTCCATCTTTCATACAAGTATAAGTGCTGAGATTTTTCCCACAATTTTTTGAATCTCCAGATACCTGATCCAACGACTGGCTTTTTGCGCATCCCGGCATCGTATCCGGCGGAAGGACTTTCTTCCATCTGCGGTTCGTATCCGCATCCACCGCAATCTTCCACTCCTGACAGCAGGTAATCGGACACTGGCCGGCAATGCAGCCGAATTCATCATAATAATCCGGACGGATTTTCTTTCGTTCTGTTTTCATATATCCTCATTTCTACATATGCTTGTTCAGTACTCTCCATGCAATTGCATAGACAATAAGAAACAGACAGATCATACACGACATCAGCTTACTGATCATCGGATCATACAGTCCTCCAAAAAGAAAGGCAAAATACATTACAATCAGAAGCACAAACGCTGCCATCCTTAACGCACGCGACCCAATCTCAATATTTCTCTCGTCCGTTACCTGCAGTCTTGCTTCCTTTAATTTCTCTTCGTCTTTCATCAGACGCTTATTGCGGATCAAAAAAACAATTCCAGAACATATAAGCCCCACACCGATCCCACAATATACACCCAGCATATAATCGTCTACTTTCATCTTTCCTGAAAATTCCATATAATAAGCGGCTGCCGCACTGATTATGCCAAGCAGAATCAATCCCAGCAGGCATTTATTTTTCGCCTGCAGCTGCTTGCGGAATTCCTCATTGTTTGTCACTTTACTTCCTGAAAATAAACAAAATCCCTTCATATGTTTTCATCCTCCTGATCAAATATAAATAATTCCTCAATGGTTACGTGAAAAAACTGTGCAAGTTTGTGTGCCAGCACTAAAGAAGCTTTGTATCTGCCTCCCTCCAGGGATATGATCGTCTGTCTGGTCACATCCACAGCATCTGCAAGCTCGCTCTGGGTCACTCCCAGCTCCTTGCGCAGATCCTGAATTCTTGTTTTCATGCTTCCCCTCCTCACGGAAATTTTTGTCAAGTTTGCTTTACACCACGAAGTATAGTACACTTTACATTGTATGTCAAGTGTATTTTACATTTTCATTTCAGAACGAAGCAAGACTTTGAAAGTTTTTATTGAACAGTAACAGGCAATTGGTATAAACTGTGTATATATCGAAAATAAAGGAGAACCTATGAAATTAGAAAATTACGAAGTGCATCTGCCAAGCTATTCCATCGGCGATCACATCTACGATAAAATCGGACCGGTCTGTGAATCCTACGGAAAAACCGTGCTTCTGATCGGTGGCAGACGCGCACTTAAAGCAGCGGAAGAAAAGATCCGCACTTATGTAGCAAAAACAAACTTAGAAATCATCGGTGTCGAACGGTACGGCAGTGACTGTACCTACGAAACCGTGGAAAAACTGCGACAGCTTCCCGTCTATCACAAAGCCGATATGGTCTTTGGTGTGGGCGGTGGAAAAGCACTAGACACCGTAAAATGTCTGTGTATCACTGACGATAAGCCGGTCTTTACGTTCCCGACCATCGCCTCCAACTGTGCAGCCTGTACTTCGGTATCCATCATGTACAACGAGGACGGCACATTCTTAAAACCAAACTTTTTTGTACGGCCTGCCATGCACGCATTTATCGACACGGAAATCATTGCCAAAGCTCCTGCACAGTATATGTGGGCGGGCATTGGCGATACCTATGCCAAATACTATGAGGCAACCATCTCTTCCCGTGGGGAACAGCTGGAACATTTCACCTCCCTTGGTGTAGCATTAAGTGTCATGTGCCGCAATCCGCTTCTGGAATACGGTGCCAAAGCACTCGAGGATCATAAAAAAGGATTATGTACCTACGATGTGGAGCAGGTTGTCCTTGCCATCGTCGTGACAACCGGAATTGCCTCCATTTTCCTGACGAAAGATTTCACCCCGGATTATAACAGCGGACTGGCACATGCCATTTTTTATGCGCTGACCAGTTATCCGGTCATTGAAGAAAAACATCTGCACGGAGAAGTCGTGGGATTCGGCGTTCTGTTTGCACTGCTTGTCGACCAGCAGTACGAGGAATTTGAAAAAATTTATACCTTAAACCAACAGCTGCAGCTTCCGACCTCCCTGGAACAGATTGAGATTACGGAAGAACAGTGGGAGGAAAGTATGGACCGCATCCCGGAAATGTCCGATATCAGACATTACCCATATAAAGTAACAAAAGAAATGCTGGCCCTTGCAATGAAGCAGCTGAAAGAACAGGAGGGAGGCAGACTGATAAATGAATAAAAAATCTTCTGCCGGCACCGGCACCTATTCCATCATTTTTGGTGTTGCCTTTGTCTGGTTCACCACGCATTTCGGCGGCGGATTTGCTTCCGGCGCCCAGATTTACAGTTACTATGTACGGTTCGGCATCTGGTGTCTGATCATGCCTGCACTTGCCATGCTCTATAACGGTATCTTTTTTGCCTACGGCATGCGCTTTGCCAGGAAACACGAAGTGTACGATTACCGCTCGTACAACAATGCATTTTACGGAAAATTCGCCCCTGTTTTTTCCAACCTGTTTGAAGTGCTCTATATCTGCGTCATGTGTGTCGCTCCCGCTGTTGCCTTTGCAACCGGCGGTGCAACATTAAGTACACTGACAGGACTTCCGTATCTGCTGTGTACCCTGATCATCGGCATTTTCATCTTTATCGTTGCCATTTTCGGCACCGACCTGGTGCGCCGGGTAGCCTCCGTGCTTTCCATCTGCATCATTGCCGGGCTTCTGATTGTATACATTCCGAATATCATCCACGGATGGTCTGCCATCCGCGCAACCGCACAGCAGATGACAACATCCACACAACCATTCGGAAAGGCACTTTACTCCGCATTCCTTTACGGAACGTTCCAGTTGGCAAACATTGCGGTATTTGTCCAGCACGCCAAAGTATTCAAAAAACCGGGCGATGCAGTCAAAAGCATGGGGCTCGGCTTTCTCATCAACGCGCTGATGATGACGATGGTCTGTCTTGGAATTATGACCGTTTCCACAAGTCCGGATATGGCAGGCACCAGCGTGCCGACACTGCTTATGGTACAAAAAGGCATCGGCAAAGGATTTATGACACCGCTCATTTCCATTCTGATTATCCTCGGTGCCGTATCCACAGCGGTAAATATGGTTGCCGCCATGGTGAAACGTGTATCCGACGGACTTAAAAAACGGATCCTGTCCGGCAAAAATGATGTATCCGATGGAACACCAAAAGCAGAAACTCCGGACATAAACACCAGAAAACGCATCTCCTCCCGTGAGATTATCATCGCACTGATCTGCTGTCTGATTGATTTTGGCATCGCACAATTCGGGCTTCTGACACTGATCCAGAAAGCTTACAGTTTTCTGGCTTACCTTGCCATTCCGGTGATCCTTGTTCCATATATCATTCACATGATTGTGACACGAATGGATTCCAAATAAAGCAAATGTAGGAAAAAGGTCTTATTGACGAAAAACATCTTTAGATGATACGATACCTCCATATCAATAAAAAATATGGAGGTTTTATTTTATGAAAAAGTTAAAGAAACAATTTCTGGCAGCTGTGCTTACCGCAGTTATGGCAGTATGCGCTTTTGCCGGCACTACTCCTGTAGCGGCAGCAACCCTTTCTGCCAAGCAGTACATCAACAAAATGGCGAAAGCCACAGAAAAATTGAAATCCTATGAGATGAAAATGAACATGGATATGGACATGTCGGTTCAGGGAAAAACCACATCCACCAAAACCACGTCAACAACGATTGCTTTTGCCAGTCCGCTGAAAACCAAAACCGTTATGACGATGACAATCCCTTCCAACGGTAAGGACACAAAAATAAAAGTAATCTCCTACACAAAACAAAAAGGCAACAAACTGTTGCAGTACACCTCTACGGATAACAAAACCTATGAAAAATCAACACTGGATTTGTCTGACTACTCCGATATGCTCAGTTCTGTACAGACCACAGATATGTATTCGGATTTAAAAATTGTCAAAAACAGCGTAACCGTCAACGGAAAATCAACCGTACAGATTCAGGCACGGCTGAAGGGCGAAGATATTGCCGGTCTTCTTGCACAACTTGGACTTAACGGAGATAACACACAGGGAACATCTTCTGATTACAGTTCTCTTTCTCCGATTACCATCTCTCTCTGGATTGATAAGAAGACCTATTATCCGGTAAAACAGACGATCGACATGAAAGACTTCATGAACGAGTATCTTAGTTCTCTTGTAGCGGATTCCGATATGTCCTACTCCAAGATTAAGACATCTGTTACATACAAAAACTTCAACAAGGCAACTAAATTTTCACTTCCGAAAGCCTGCAAATAAATGAAAGAAATGAAAAAGTTGGAATAACGACCGATTCGTTATTCCAACTTTTTTACTTTCCCTGTGTACAATTCGCTGCATCAATGGCAATGACAAGCATCAATGCCGGAATCTCATCTTCGGAATTTAAAATATTAATCGTATAGGTATCTCCCCAGTGGAACAGTTCCTTTGAAATATGCACGACTGAACTGCAGCCCGCATACACATCATAGTCCCAGGCGAGGAAATCTCCCTCACAACGCCATCCGTTATAATCAATTTCATAACGCGGTTTGAAAAACGTAAATTCCTTTTGAATATTTCCAAATTCACGTCCACCGATCACAATATCAAACGAAGGAAGAAGCGTAAAAAGACGCTGCTTGATCATACCGATTTCATTTCCGGAAACATCAAATACATGGATCTGGTGCCCCAGCCGAAACAATTCTGCTTTTACAAAATACTTTTTATTTCCCGCCTCATCATAGACATCATAGGTATCCGTCCATGAAAAAACACGCTGTTTCATCAGTAATTTCATATTCTTTTTCCCTCTTTCTTCTTTTTTCCGATCTGTGGCAACGTAATATTTACCCCAAGTACCAGTTTCACAAGCCAGACAAAAAACAACAGAACAAGAATCGGTATTACACAGGAAGTCACCAGCATTACCGCAATCGCTTCTATAAACCGGTTCAGTGTATTTTCCAGATTTACTTTTGCTCCGGTCACGGTATTCTCAACTTTGTCCACTAGTCCCGACCAGAAACTACTTTTCCCACCGTCATCGGAACTGCTGCTCTCCTGACTCTGTGTATCCGCCTCGCCTTTGATCTCATCCGTTGCCTGTTTTGCTGATGCAATGGTATTTTCCATGGAAGCTCCATATGTCGCATCAATCAGATCCGCAACCCTGACACTTACCGGAACTACCAGATAAATAGTCAGCCCAAACAAAACCAGCTTACAGGCAATGGTCCTGCCCAGATCTTTTTTGAATCCAAAACAAAGCGACAACAAAATACATCCAATCGGAATCAACAGTTTAAATGCTGCCAGCCCCGTAATGGTAACCAGATATTTTTCAAGGTAGATTGCACAGACAACAATCAGAAAATACGAACTCAGATCGGCCAGTTTATCCGCAATCGGAGTACCGGCATCTCCCGGAATAAGCGTAATTGCGGCAGAAGCAGCTGTTGCCGCTGCCGTCAGTTCCAATGCAGTTGTCTTTTTGTCATCCAGTGATTGAATCGCGTGTGCATTTATCTTCATAGTTGGAGATGCTGTATATTTTGCAATCACACAAAATGACAGAAGTGCACACAAAAGGGGAATCAAAATCGATACAATCCACCGGATTCTCTCCCTCTGTTCTGCCTGTTTGTGGTTTCCTGACTCATCCATTGTTCTTCCTCTCTTTCTGGTCTACGATCCCGAAGGAAGCCGCACGATGCGGGTCTTTCCTTCCTTCTTTGCGTGCATCAGTACCGGCATGTGTTTTTTGCGGAGTGCATGCACCACTGGATAGGCTGCAAACAGATCTGCCGTAACATAAACCGCTTCCGGTTTATACTCGAGTATTTGTTTTACAAAATCTTTGATATACGTTTTCCAATCTTCTTTTTCCATTGCAACTTCCGCATACACGCCCTGTTCTTCCAGATCCGGAAGAAGCGGAAGTGTCATGTGACAGATCTGTGCATCGGTCATATCCGGAATCTGCCTGAGCAATTGCTCTGTTTCTTCTCTCTCGCAATTTTTTGTCTCCTGTGCCTCTCCGGCATCCCACAGACACACAATCACCGGCTTTTGCTCATATTCTTCCAGACTGATCTCACATGCCCTGATGGCATCCGCCTCGTCTCCAACCGTCATAAGAAATCCGCCCTTGTGACAGAATCCTGCGCTGGCAAGCCCGGTAGCCTTTTGCAGTTCTTCATTTTCAAGCCCCAGCCATTGCTTTGGAAAACTGCATTTGTAATTCATGGAATCCGGTTTCTTCTGTGGCTGGATACAATATCCGCCACGATTTGACGGAAAAATAACAAACGCGATATCTGTCTCCTTCAGCCGTTTCTGACACGGAACAAATTCGGAAAGGACAAGAATCCTTGTATCTGTCAGATCTTCCCGTGCACTTAATACTTCCTCGATCTGTGCATCTGCCCGTGCATCCGCACGATAACGCGCAAATTTATTTTCCAGAATCATTCCTGCCATCTGTACCGCCCGCTGAAATTCTTTGGTCAGACCACGGGATTTTTCTTCCGCAGTCAGCGCAGGCTCAGCAGATATGCTTTCTTCTTCCTTCTGTATGTTTTTTTGTGCGTCCCACACCGGATTAAAGTTTCCGATCAGTGTCGCAAGTTCATTCTTTTCTCCGGTATTATCATTGTTATCCAACGGCTGCACAAATTCTTCATCAAACCGCTGCGCTAACGTTTCCCCTAAGATTCCGCTTCCGAGTTCTTCCCAGAGCAGACCAAAGGCGGCATACGGTACTCCATTTTCACGCACACGGCTGTCTCTCTGGTGATGATCATACCGCCCTCTGCCAATATCAAATACAATCCCATCATATTCTTCTGGCACACGGTTTCCTCTTGTGATTGTAATCTGCGGATTCAGATACAACAATAATGCGGATGAAAATACATCATCCGCATGAAATTTTCCGCTATGTGTAAATGCTTTTGCATTCGGTTTTTTGATCTGTTCTAATAATCCCATCTTGTCTTTCTACTCTTTTTTATTTTCTGTAATTCCCCACTCTTTTTCCATATAATCTCTGCCCATGCCTCCACCGACATCCCCGCTCACATTGCGGAGTGCAGCCATACATACGCCTCCAAGCGCACCAACTACAAGAATCCCCAGTAACATCCACATAAAAATTCCCCCTCTCCGAAAATGATATGTTTTCTTCAATATATTACACCTGTGTGATGAAGTCAACTCATTTCACAAAAAGGGGGAAAATGTGTACCTGAACAGCATGGTGTTCAGGTGCTGAGTGAACAGTAACAAATTATGAATCGATTCACACTTTTCCTTGCAGAGATTCAAAAGATATGTTATTCTATGTATAGAAAAAGGGAAAGCTAGAGAAGCGGCTTACCCCAATAATTAAAAATCTGTTTTAACAACAGCCGTCATTATTGCGAGTAATGGCGGCTATTTTCGTTTTCCCTTGAAAATCGTGTAACACAATCCAACAAGGGCGCAAATGAATATCCCTATCTGAATCAAATCAGAATATGTAACATACATTGGCAACGCCCTCCTTTCTTTCGTCTGGAGGGTTAGCCCCTCCGAAAAAGAGGGTAAGCCGCCCGGCTCTCTAGTTTCCCATGTATCTATACTATCATTTTAGAAAAAGTCTTTCAATCAAATTCTAACCTGATTGTCTTTTTATTCGTTATTGTTACTCTCTGATTACATAGAAATCCGCTGGAAAGGAGGGCTAAGCCATGAGTATTGTCGACTTTATAGCAGTGGTAAGTTTCGGCCTAACCTGCTTTGGTCGTGGATATACCTTTGGCAAAGATAACAATAAGCCACAAAAATAGCCGCCATATTACAACTCTATTTCCTCCACCTGAATCTTCTGGTTTACCATCCCCTGGCGGCTGACCAGCAGATACACCTTTAAATCCAGCTGATCTTTTGCAATTGTAAATGGCTCCTGCCGCACAATTTCTACATATGCGCCCGTCTTTTCCAGTTCTTCCTTCCGTGCGTTTGCTTTTTTCAGGCACAGTGCCAGCCGTTCCTCTCCGCTTTTTCCAAACAGGCGTCGCGGATAGATGGCCGTCTCCTTTTTGATCGTTTCCGTAAGTGTTTTCACAAAGCCAAAATGAATGCTATGGTGCAGGACGTGTGCCACCCACCTGGTTACAATTGTTGACGGATGTCTGCGATAAAAGCGAATCCAGCCAACCAGCAGCCAGTCTTTCGCCTGCTTTGCCAGCTGCTCCATCACATCCAGTCCCTGCAGGAAAGACTCTTTCGGCATCTCATGTGGCACCATATACGGTTCCGGTGCAGCACAGTAAGAACAGAAATTAAGTGCCGGGACATCCGCCAGATGAACCAGATGCTTTTCCCCCTCACTGCAATAATTTTCCCCCAAATAGGTATACTTGTCCCACAGCACTGCAATCCGAAATTCCAGCTGACGCAGATTTTCATACCGCGGAACCCAGAAATGTGCAATCTCTCCGTAGTTATATAGATTTACTTCCAGCTCCAGCTTCTGATAAAACAGGGTAATAACACTGTCTCCCTGCCGCACCCCAAGCACATACCGGTCCTGATCCCGGTCATAAGAGGCATCCAGTTTCCCTTCATAATCCTTTTTGTATGTGCCTGTGAAGATTGCTTCCCGAAAAACAAGAAAACTCTCCACGGTATCATTCATTTGATAAACCAACCGGATATCCTGCTCTGTTGTATTCGCTGTATGATCCTCCGGCAATAAAAGTTCAAATTCATTTTGCGCAAGCAGTTCCTGCAGCATTTCAAATGTTGTCACGTTTTTCTACTCCCTGATCCATTGCTAAGCCTATGATACTCTAATGGCTTCTTTCCTGTCAATCATCCCATATTTTTTCAACAAAAAAACATCTGCTTTCTATTTTTTAAAAGAAAACAGATGTCTTTTCATCCTTATCTCCTATCGATCGCCCGCACGGAATTTCCGTCATTTAGCTTCACCGGAAAACGATACGAATAATTTCTTTCCTGCCAGTTCTCATCCTCCATCATCCGCAAAAGATTTTTGGCCGTAATCCGCCCCAACTGATACTTCGGATGCACAGCCGATAGTAATTTCACTTTCTGCTCCTGCTGCAGCTCCGCATCATCAAAAGATACCACCGAGACATCTTCCGGAACGGAAAGCCCGCGATCTGCCAGAAATTCCATATAATATCCGGCGACTTCATCGTTGTATACAATCATTGCGGTACAATCCTTTGTCCTGCGATACATCCGGAGCATTCCCTTCTTGCTGAGCTTTTCATCCATATCTTTCGTGGAATACCACCGCACACAATCATCATCGAATTTCATGCCATAATCGGAAAGACACTGGATAAATCCTTTATAGCGCTCAATTCCCTGCATATCATCATATTTAAAAATTCCACCAATCCGGCGATGTCCGTGTTCGATCAGTATCTTTGTCAACTCGTATGCCGCTCTGGCGTCTTCCATCTCTACGCTGTCAAACAGCTGATTTTCATAATGATTATGGATAAAAAGCGTCGGTATGTTGCGCTTTCGAATTTCTCTGAACAGGCGGATATTTGGATTGGGAAACGCGGACCGCGAACCTTCGATAATCAATCCGGAAACATTGCTTTTTATCAGTCCTTCCAGATAAAGTGCCTCATCATTCAGACGGTTTTTGGTTACCGCAACCTCAATCCCATATCCCTTTTCTGTCAGCGCAGATTCAATTCCATCATACACCTGCGGAAATAAATAATCGGAATAATAACTAAGGAGCAGACCAACCCGTTGACGCGATTCGTTCTCGGTACTGCCTTCATAAGACACGTACGTTCCGCTTCCGCGTACCCGGGTGATCAGCCCCTCATCCTCTAACTGTTGGAGAGCTGTGCGCACCGTCTGCCTGGAATAACCGAATTTCTTCTGCAGAATGGTCTCAGACGGAAACTTATCCATATTTTTAATTACGCCACTGGTGATTAACGTATGTGCCCAATGATATAATTTCTGATATTTCAAATTATCCTGTTCTGTATTACGCATAGCCTCTCCATTTGCCTTTTTATGTTTTTACTTGATAACCTGAATAGACTCACGATCTGCAAATACTGCAACGAAGATCAGGAATACAATACCCTGAATGAGCTGCATCATCTGTGTAGAGAATCCCATCATAGTTAATCCACTGTTTAATACGATGTAAAGTAATGATCCGACAATAATATTCTCGAAACGAACCTTTGCACCACCGGAAATTGGCATTCCACCAAGTACCAGTGCGATCAGGATCTGTGTCTCTAACTGGTTTCCACCGGAAGATGTTACCGATCCGACTTTGATAACATTGATAAATGCTGCAAATCCTGTAATGGCACCTGCGAGTACATAAATCAGGAATTTCATCCGGTCTGTACGGATACCGGAAAACATAGCTGCTTTCTCACCGGCACCGATGGCCTTTAAATAAGTTCCGAACTTTGTAAAGCGGAATGCCACAAATCCAATGGCAAGTATCACAACCGTGCAGGCAACTTTCAGTGCTGTGCTGTCATAATTGATCAGCTTTGCAGATCCGGCTACCGGAGCGTTGGTTGTCAGGTACTTGATAAAACCACGGAATAAGAACATGGTACAAATTGTTACAATAAAGGATTTGATCTTACGGTTTACATAGAAATAACCGTTAATCGCACCGATTGCTGCTCCGGCTGCAATACCACCGATAATCGCCAATGGAATGCTGTATTTTGAGAGCATACATACTACAATGGAGGAAATACCAAGAATAGATCCCTGGGAGAAATCCAGACCACCCATTGTCATAATGAAAAATACGCCCATCGCAGAAATCATCGTCACATATACCTGTGAGAGTACCAGTGACATATTACCCATCATTCGAAAATCTGTCAGGAAATTGAATAACAGGAAAATAACCACCAGTCCTACAATCGGAAGAAGTGAACGGATCAGCGACATTTTTGATGCTTTTTTGAGCTGCTGCTCTTTATCGTTTGTATTTACACTTGCTTGACTTCCCATAGCTGCCTCCTTATACCATCATCGTAATCAGACCATTTTCATCAAGGTTCTGGTCACGCTCAAGTTCTCCGCTGATCTTGCCGTCTTTCATGATCATGATGCGGTCACACATACCGATCAGCTCCATCAATTCCTCGGAGATCATGATAATGGATTTTCCATTTTTTCTCATCTGATTCATCAACTGGTAAATATCCTGCTTTACCTTGATATCAATGCCTCGTGTCGGGCTGTCGAGTACGACGATATCGGAATCTTTTCCGATCCATCTTGCCAGAACGACTTTCTGCTTATTTCCACCGGACAGGTTGGAAACGAACTGGTTGACATCGACCATCTTAACGGACATCTGCTTTGCAAATTTGTTTGCAAAATCTTTTTTCTTCTTATCGCTGATCAGATGTGCCGGTCCGGACAGTTCATCCAGTGACGGGAGACAAATGTTATCTCCAATGCTCTGATTTAACACAACCGACTCGTTATCACGATCCTTCGATGTATATGCAATGCTGTGTTTGATTGCGGTCGGAATATCGTTGATCTGGGTTCCATCTGCCAGCTCTACGGTTCCTTCCCTGTCATAGGATGCACCAAAGATTGCTTTACCGATCTCATGCATACCAGACTCGGAAAGTCCACCAAATCCAAGGATCTCACCTTTGTGCAGATCAAAACTTACATTCTCGATCAATCCCGGAACGGTTACATCCTTTACCGAAAGTACGACTTCATCGGAAACTTTCTCCCCGTAATCGCTGCGGTAGTAATCGCCCGTTACTTCACGTCCAACCATGAGTTTCTTTAAATCATTTTCGTTGACATCTTTACTCTTTACGGTATCAATGTATACACCATCACGGAGAATGGTGATTGTATCGGATTTCTCAATGATCTCCGGGAGATCGTGGGAAATAAAGATGACGGTGTTGCCGCTCTTTCGGATACGCTCCATATGTTTGTACAGTTCTTCACGCCCCTCCTGGGAAAGCGCTGTCGTTGTCTCATCAATAACAACGATCTTTGGATTAAAGTAGGTTGCCTTTACGATCTCTACGAGCTTACGATCCTCGAAGTTGTAAGAGTCGATCATATCAGCAGCCTTGATTCTTTCAAATCCATACTGCTTTAACAGCTCTGTTGCTTTTTTGTTCATGGCATTTGTATTTTTGATGCCACAGTGTACGAACTGATCCTCATGACCGAGGAAAATATTCTCTGCAACAGTCAGTCCGGACAATGTACCAAGCTCCTGTACAATGATGGAGATTCCTTCATTGTTTGCTTCTACCTGATTCTTTGGATGAACTTCCTTGCCATCCAGAATAAATGTACCGCTGCCAATGCTGTAAATACCGGTAAGCATGTTGGTCAGGGTGGATTTTCCGGAGCCGTTTTCTCCGATCAGTGCATGAACTTCTCCCTTGTTAACGTTAAAGGAAACGTTCTGTACGGCTTTTGTAATACCGAAGTTCTTGCAGAGATTTTTTACTTGTAATCTTACTTCACTCATTGCTGTCTTCCCCCTTTCATTACTTGACGATCTCGCCCTTTGTAGCCTTTGTTGTCAGAGTAATGATAATAAGCAGTGCAAGTCCTGTGATCACATCCTGGATAGCGGTTGGTGCTCCAAGAGCAATGAAACCGAAGAAGATGATGTTGATGACAAACTCACCGATGATAATTGCCGGAAGTGGCATTCCGTATTTCTTAAATGCCAGACCAAAGAAACATCCCATGGTCGGTACGAAGTTTCGGCTCATAGATGCCATTCCGGTAACGGCTACCATGGAAGATCCGTAACTGATGGTCAGGATCGCCATAACACCGAGGAATGCACCACTTAAAATAAATGCAAGAACTTTATACTTATTTACGTTAATACCCATGTTCTTGGCAACAAACTCATCACTGCCGATAGCATAGGTGTATGTTCCAATTTTTGTGTAATTTAAGAATATGTAAGCAACGACACATGCCACAAGTGCAAGGATGATATCCCAAGGCATCTGGCCAAATGCACGTAAATTGGATGGAAGTGTCTGCTCTACGCCGCCTGCAATGTAGTTTGCCAGAGACTCATAGATCAGTGCAAGTCCTGTTGTTACAATCATGGACGGGATACGGAGTTTTACATAAAACATACCGTTTAATGCACCGACAATTGTTCCTGTTAAGATACATCCGACGATCAATCCGAAATATCCGAGATTAAAACGGGTGGCGAATACACACCCAACGATTGCGGAAAGCATGATATTTGCGCCAATGGAAAAGTCGAACATTCCCATTACCATTACAAAGTAGAATCCTACGGCACCAACAGTTGCAATCAGGCTGGCCTGAAAATAGTTAAGCATATTGCCGAAAGATCCAAAGTTATGCGGCGAAAGTATTTTAAAGATGGCCCAGGAAAGCACAACCAGACCGAGCAGGATCAGATACCCCATTGCTTTTCCCGAAAATTTTTTCGTAGTACTCATATTATCTACCTCTTTTTGTCAATTCTGATAAACGTCACATTGATGGAAAAAGGTGGCGCCGCAAGCAGCGCCACCCCTTGTGGTTATTGTTTTATTTACCCGCACGTGCTGCTGCATCTTCAATAGATACGCTCTGTGCAGTAATTCTTAAGTCTTCCAGACTCAGCTTAGACATATCAACCAGTTCCTGATCAGTATATGGAAGCTGATCTACGAAATACTTCTCATAATTCTTGTAATCATCTGCAGATGATACATACAGATATGGGAATGGAACATCTTCGAACTTACCACCAAAGTCTTTGTAGTTACCCTTTACTGCATTGTATACCATCATGAATGCGATCAATGGATCACAGAAATGTCCTCCGGACTCACCAGCCATGGAACCATTCTCAAGTCTGTCTCCAAGGTCTGGAAGGAAGTCTGTAGAAACGATGTCGATATCTGCGGTCTTTCCGGCACGCTCAACTGCTGCGATTGCACCCTGGAGAGGATCTCCACCACCACCTGCTGGAATAAGTGCATCCAGGTTTGGATCTGCTGCCATCAGAGCTTCTGCTGCCTTAGAACCACCTTCGGAAGTTGTTCCTGCGTACTGTGGCTCAGAAAGCTTTGCCTGATCATCTGGATGTTCTTCGTTCCACTTATCTACGCCAGCTTTATAGCCTTCCCATCTGCCGAGCCATGTAGCATCTCCCTGCTCCCAGCCGATCAGACCAATGTTTCTGTCACCTTTGTTTAAAAGAATGTTTACAAGTTCTTCACCGTTTGCCGGCTCATCCTCGTGAACAGCTCCGATATAATAATCAGAATCTTTTGCTGCCTGATAAATATCTGCACTGTTTTCCTGACTGATAACACGGAAGAACTGTGCCAGATATACTTTATTGTCATTACAGGTCTTAATTGCGGAAGTCATCTCTGTATCAGATGAGTTACAGATGATAATTCCCTGACATCCTGCTGCTGCCAACTGCTCAACAGAAGCGGTAACTTTCTCAGATACATGTCCCTGATCCACATACTGTACATCGACATCCAATGCCTTTGCTGCCTCATCCAGAATCTTCTTACACTGAGAACCAAGTACATCGGTGGATGACCAGATGGAAACACCAATCTTAATCTTTCCGGATTTGTTTGATGATGTACCTCCCTGTGTGGAAGATCCTCCCCCGCCGGTTCCACAGGCTGTCATACCAATTACCATTGATGCTGCCAGGATCGTTGCAGCTACCTTCTTTAAAATTTTCTTCATACGTTGTCCTCCCTCTACTTTGATACGTATTTGCTTTTTGTAATTCTAATTATAGACGGTCCTCTCCTGTTTTTCAATAAAATACAACAATATTTTTTCGTAAAGTTGTATTGTTATATTGCAATTTAACTGTTAAATTTTCTATTTTTCATACGATTATGTGCATTTTGACTGGTTTTCATTTTATTTTTCCTTTGTTTTACTGTCGTTTTGTGCGTTTTGTGTATTTTATTCTTGATTTCTTTCGCTATTGCAATACAACTTGCTTCATGTACACACTTGTACGTTTTCATCTCATGAACACCTGCCATTAAATACAACTGTCTATGTGCAAAGAGAGGCACGACATTGCACTTTCCCGGCACAAATGCTATGATTGAATCACCAAACAGAACAATATTGTATAAAGGAAAGGGAGATGCATTATGAAGGTAATGAACATTGAAAACCCACAGGAGTTTTTGAAAGTAATTGACAGTTGTTCCGGACAGGTTGAGCTTGTCACTGCTGACGGTGACCGCCTGAATCTGAAATCAAAATTATGCCAGCTGGTATCCTTATCTACCATTTTTGAATCTGCTTCCACCATCCCGGAGATGGAAATCATCGCACATGAAGCAGAGGATTCCAGAAAGATTATGGATTACCTGATGCGCGGATAAAACGTTAGAACAATACCAATAAAAAGGAGTATGAAAAACACCGTTGTTTTCATACTCCTTTTTCTTATTATATATGTCTTATATCTCTGACCTGCTTCAGACAAAAATCCGATTAGATATTTAACAGATCACTGAATACTTTCAGTGCTCCGTCTGTCTCATGTGCAAGTACGCGCTTTGCAAGAACTTTACCAAGCTGAACACCTTCCTGATCGAAGCTGTTGACATTCCATAAGAATCCCTGGAACATGATCTTGTTCTCAAAGTGTGCAAGCAATGCACCGAGTGTCTTCGGATTAACCTGCTCTCCGATAATAATAGAAGATGGGCGTCCACCCTCGAAATTCTTGTTGCGGTTTTCATCTTCCTTGCCGCATGCAAAAGCAACGATCTGTGCTGCTACGTTTGCGCAAAGCTTCTGCTGGCTTGTGCTGTCCTGAATGACAACATCTGTGTCAAGCTGGTTATTCTTAAATCCAACAAACTGCAGTGGTACAATATCGGTTCCCTGATGCAGTAACTGATAGAAGGAATGCTGTCCGTTTGTTCCAGGCTCACCGAAAATGACAGGACCTGTCGGGTAATTTACAGGCTCTCCAAAACGGTTTACGGATTTACCATTGGACTCCATATCTACCTGCTGTAAATGTGCCGGGAAACGATTGAGTGCCTGTGAATATGGAAGCACTGCGGTGCTCGGATATCCCAGTACGTTGCGCTCATACACACCGATCAGTGCATCCAGCATCTCAGGGTTCTTCAATACGTCTTTTTCTGCGGAGAGTTTATCCTCTGCTGCAGCACCATCCAGAAACTGTGCAAATACATCCGGTCCAAATGCCAGGGATAATACAGCTCCACCAACGGCTGATGTAGAAGAATAACGTCCTCCGATGTAATCATCCATAAAGAATGCTGCCAGATAATCATCACTCTTTGCCAGCGGAGAAGTCTCACTGGTAACTGCGATCATATGCTTAGAAGCATCCAGGCCTGCTTTCTTTAACGCGTCCTTAACGAAAGACTCATTGGTCAGTGTCTCAAGTGTAGTACCTGATTTGGAAACAAGTACGAAAATAGAATGGGCAACATCTACAGAATTCAATACAGCGGCTGCATCATCCGGATCTACATTACTGATGAATTTTGCTTCCATCTTGAATGTGTTGTTTTTCTTTGCCCAATTCTCAAGTGCTAAATACATAGCGCGGGGACCCAGGTCACTTCCACCGATACCGATCTGGACAACTGTTGTGAATTTTTCACCAGCAGCGTTTGTAATCTCACCAGCGTGTACCTTATTGGCAAAATCAGCAATTCTCTGCTGCTGCTCCACATAGAATTTACGCTTATCCACACCATCTGCTACAACGGCTTTTCCAAGCTGTCCACGGGTCAGCTGATGAAGAACCAGACGGTTCTCTCCGGTGTTAATCACTGCACCATTGTAAAGCTCCTCAAATTTTTCGGAAAGCTGTGCTTCTTCTGCAAGCTTAACCAAAGCTTCCAGTACATCATCATCCACCTGCTTTGCAGCATAGTTGTACACCAATCCCTCTGCCATTGGAATACTGTAATTTTTCACACGCTCTGCCCCGTTCTCGCCAGACATTACTTTTTTCAGATCTATGCGACCTGTTTTTGAAAGGTTCTGAAAAGAAGCAAGGGTATCCAAGTTGTCCCAAGTAACCATAATAGATTCCTCCTATATGTTCTTTGTTATTTTATTCCTCAACCTTACTGATTATACAATGTAATTTCCATGAATTCAAGTATGGATAGTATGTGAAAAATGCGCTTTTCTTTTTCTTATACTGTGATATAATTCTTATAGATGTTTTGGAACGGCATATGTTTATTGGGGGATTACATATGATTCATAAAAAAATAGGGGCGTTTATATTTCAGGATGTACAAAATCCAAATGAGACAAAAACCACTGCTGTGACCCTGCGTCTGTACGCACTGATTCTCAGCGTTTATTTTCTTGTCCTTTTTTGTGTCTGCTGCTTTCTTCGGGATGTTCCTTCCTCCCTGCTGACGCTCATCTGTGGCATTTTATATGTATTTGCTTTCCGGATTACCTATCTAAACCATACACATTTTGCTTCCATTTTTTCACAATTACTGACGTTATTGTGGATTACTGTATTTATACAGAGATTTGGGTGGGACTGCGGTGTACAGCACTTCCTGTTTGTACTTCTCGTATTAAATTTTGCAGTCAGTTTCCACCGCATACGCACTAAAATTTTTGTTGGAATCTGCACATGTGCTTACCGCCTGCTTTTGTATGCCTATACACGGTATCATCTGCCGGTCATCCAGCTTTCCACAGATGCCAGTATCTGCATACAGACCATAGACACTTTGTTTATTTTTGCAGAACTGATCACGGTTATGATTATTTTCACCCAGAATTCCCAGCAGATGGAACACAAGCTTATACGTTACAATCTGGAACTAGAACATATCGCATCCACAGATCCCCTGACCGGGCTTTTCAACCGTTGGCAGATGTATAAGCGTCTGGAAACATGTATTTCCAGATACACTCAGCATAAATTACAGACCCTGACTGTTGCCATGGGGGATATCGACTTTTTCAAACATGTAAATGATACTTACGGGCATGATGCCGGGGATGAAGTTCTCCGCACACTTTCCAGGTTGTTTTGCACGGTAATAGGCGAAAAAGGAGAAGTCTGCCGCTGGGGCGGAGAAGAATTTCTGTTTGTATTTCCCGGCATGGATATGGACGAGGTTCAGCTTTTGATGTCTGACCTTCTGGATGATATCCGGCACACTCCTGTATTATACGAACGCAAACTGATTCATGTAACCATGACATTCGGAGTCGAAGAATTTGGCAGAAATCATACCATGGAATCTGTCATTCAGGAAGCCGACCGCAAGCTTTATCTCGGCAAAGAGAGTGGGCGGAACCGGGTGATCTACTGATTTTATGCCATCTCACCCACCCGGTGGATTTCCGTTCTTTTTCTGAGGAAATCCAAAAATCTGTCACATACGACGGTATATACAGATCCCATCACATTGAATATAATTCGCAGTGCCACTGCCGTACCTGCACCGAATAACCCCGATGCGATCGACAGTGCGCCAAACGTATTAAATACGGTCTGCCATGCATATCCTGCAGAATAACCCACACCAATTCCACCGATCATCCCGATATACGGATACATGGATTCCGGTAACACATGATACAAAATAAGGAAGATCATGCACCCCACAATATTAAACGGTCCCCTGCGTTTTGCACGCTCCACACTGTCCTCATGAAATGGAAGACATACAGACATGCAGGCGATTCCCGCCCACATGGCACGCGGCCATCCGAGCAGTGACACAATCAGCAGTGCCGAAGAAACAATCAGTGTCAGCTTAATATACCACCAGTTCCGCGCGGAACGTACATCAAATTCCCGGAACAGATCCAGGAATGTCCGGCGGTATGGGCGGTTTTTCTGATTCTTATAAAATACAGCCATGCAGATTCCCATACCAATCAGCAGACTGATCACACGCAGCACATAGGCATGTCCACTCACATCATACCCCTGCAAAAGCAGATATCCAAGGACAAACGTAGACTGGTTTGACATGATCACATTGTGGCATCCGAAAATCATGAGAATCAGAATACATGCCACATTCACAAAAAATGCCGGAACCGGATGCATCATATTGGTAATTCTCGGTCCTGCGATTAAAATTCCAAAAATTCCCGCAATACAGAGCAGCCCATGACTGGTACGCACCCCGAAATCTGCCTGCCGGAGCACAAGTACTGCCAGCAGCACAACCACTCCCGGTACACTGTTATCTGCACCGAATATTTTACTAAACAGTGTAACCACAGCGACGCAGAATGCCATAACAAGATAGACTTTAAAATTATAGATCAGGATATGTCTGCGTTTTTCTTTTTTGTCTGTTGTGTTTTTGATCAGCTGTTTTGAGCCAACTGAACTCAGTTGTAGTTCCTGGTAAAAAGTCATCGTCTGATTCCCCCTCGTTTTTTTAATAAAAAAGTACGCTGGCTTTGTGGTGCAACGATATCACAAAGCGTAGCGTACTATACCTCGATTTTTAAAAAACGTCAAGGATACGTCCTGTTTTTTTTAGATTTTGTTTAGAATTATTTTAGATTTTTCCCATCTGAAAAAGCATTTCCCACTTTTTCGCCCAGCACATAATACTCATTGTTGAACGGATCAAATGTGATCGGCTGTACTTTTGCCACATCTACTTTTCCGTCGGTCATTGCAGCTTCATCCACACTGACATTGACAATCTCCGCTACCAGTCTGCAGCTTTCCGGATCATAACTTTTTACTTTGCACTCTGCGCAGACTGCCAGTTCATTGATGATCGGAGCGTCTACATTTGCACTTTTTTTCACGGTAAAACCTGCTTTTTCCAGTTTGCCTGCCACATTGTTTGCAGACACAATTCCCACATAATCACAAGCTGCCACATGCTTTGCATCGGCCATGCTTACGGTAAATGCCCCGGTTCTCTGGAAATTCTTTGTTGTCTTATGTCCGGCACTGATGCAGAAAGAAATCTCGTTTCCTTCACTGATTCCGCCCCATGCTGCGTTCATTGCATTCGCCGTGCCGTCCTCATTGTATGTTGCGAGAATAAATACCGGCTGTGGATAGGTGTATGGTTTTGCTCCAAAATCTTTTCTTGCCATATTAATTCACTCCTTTTCGTGCTCTGTTTTGAATTATTTGGAAGGATGAACTCCTTCCTCTGTTTTATACCTCACATTTTTGCAGGAATCAAGAGGGGGCAGGACATATACAGGTTTTTTGTGGGATTATGTCCCACGGCTTTTGCTTCTTGGGACATATGTAGATTTTGTGAGCAATTATGTCCCATAACTTCTGGTGTCTGGGATATATAGAAGATTTTTCCGGAGCTATGTCCCTCTTTCTTGGACACACGGGACTTTTTCTCCTGCTTTTTCGCTATATGTCCCTCTTCTTTAGACTTACGGGACTTTTTCCTCTGCTTTTTCTTTATATGTCCCTCTTCCTTGGACTCGCGGGACTTTTTCCTCTGCTTTTTTCTATATGTCCCTCTTCTTTAGATTCGCGGGACTTTCTCCCCTGCTTTTTTACATATGTCCCATCTAGGTTCTGCAATAGCATGAAATGAAGGTGATATACTTTTATATGCCCCAAAATTATATAGCTAAATACAGTTCGCACTCCAAGATTTCACACAGGCAAAAATGGCATTTTATATAATTATATCTCTGCACATACTTTGCCAAGTTTTTTTGCATATTCATAAAGCTGCCTATTTTTTTCATTATAAGGACCAAATTCTGTCAATGCGCAAATGCAGGCATCACAGTCATCGAGCATCTGTTTTGCCCGCAAAAAGGTTTCTTCCGAAACCGGAAAGAATGCTTTTTCCGAAAAAACACAAGCGGCAAGTGCAGATGCCGCTGCGTACTCCACATCATTTTCCTGCAGAATGCCTGCTGCAAACGGAATATTCTGCCGCTGCAGGCGGTTGTAAACCGCAAGCCCTGTTCCACCACCGCCAATCACAAATACCTCCGGAATTCCTTCCGGTCTTTCCATAAAAACCTGTCCGGTCTGCGGTTCAAACTGCTGTGGCTTTACACCGTACAACTGCTGCACGTAGTTCCCGGAAAAGATTTCCTCCGGTGCCCCGACCCGGTCAATACGGTCCCCTTTCACACACGCAATGGTGTCCGAAATTTTCTGTGCCAGATCCAGTTCGTGCAATGACATGATAACTGCCAGATTTTTCTTCCGTGCCAACATGCGGATGGTTGTAAGAATGTCCAGTTTAAATCCCATATCCAGATAGGAAGTCGGTTCATCAAGAATCAGAACCTGTGTGTCCTGGCAGATCGCCCGCGCCAGCATAAGTCTCTGCCTCTGCCCATCACTGATTCTCCGGAAATCCTGCTGCTGCACTTCCCCGGCATGCACCAGGGCAATCGCCTCGTCCACCTTTTTCCAGTCCTGTTGTGAGAGGATACCAAGCCTCCCCGTGTATGGGTAGCGCCCGGTTGCCACCACATCTCTGCCACTTAACAGTTCCGTGTGGATGCGCTCCGTCATGACCATCGAAAGATGTCTGGAAATTTCACTGTCCGTCAGTTCCCTCATGGATTCTTTTCCCAGAAAAACACTGCCGCCAATGGTTTTAAGCTGTTTGGTGATGGTCTTTAAAATTGTCGATTTTCCGGAGCCGTTTGGTCCGATCAGTGTGAGGATTTCCCCTGGCCGGACACCCAGATTAATATTTTTAATCAGGGGAATCCGGTCGTATCCTACGGTCAGATCACGCATCGTAAGCTGCTCGGCATCGTTTGGTATATCTTGCGCAGGAAACTGCCCTGACTCTTTTAGCATATTCTGCCCGTTATGTTGTTTTCCGTTTTCTTCTTTCATCACTTTCCAATTATTTTCCATTTGCATTTTTGTGTCTGCTCATAGTAACTTTCTTCCTGCCTTTGCGTCCTTATCCGTTTTGGCTTTCTGTCTGCACGTTATTTTTCTTCCACGATTCATCACATCTGCTGCTTTCGCAACATTGCCGCAATTACCACCGGCACTAAAAATACCGCCGTCACCGAACTGATACTGATCTCCGTTGGTGCAAACACGGTCCGCGCAATCCCGTCACAGAACAGCGTAATCACTGCCCCGCCGAGAAAACATCCCGGAATTAGAATAATCGGTTTTGCCGTGTGGGTTGCCAGTTTAATCAGATGTGGCACCGCAATTCCGACAAACGAAATCGGTCCGGCAAACGCGGTCACACATGCCGACAGCAGACTTGACAGTAAAATCAGTGCAATGCGCAGTACTTTTACATTTACGCCCATATTTCTGGCATAAGATTCTCCCATCTGATAGGCACTGATCGGTTTTGCAAGCCCGAAGGTAATCACAACCGTGATTCCAACAATTATGACCATGATGCGAATGTGCTCCCAGCTCATACCGGAAAAACTTCCCATTGACCAGTTGTGAAGATTGACAATATTGGAATCGTCCGCAAACGTCACACAAAAATCCGTAATCGCCGAACAGATATAACCAATCAGGATACCGCACACTACAAGAAGCGACATATTCGATACCCGAAAAGAAATCAAAAGAACAAATCCCATGGCAAGCAGTGAACCGGCAAATGCAGCTACCACCATTCCAAGGGAACTGACCATAATCCCTTTTTCCAGAAGAAAGATCATGGTCAGTGCCACGACAAGTTTGGCTCCGGAGGAAATCCCAAGCACATACGGTCCTGCAATCGGATTCTGGAAAAAACTCTGCAGCAGGAAACCGGATACGGAAAGTGCCCCTCCGAGCAGAACTGCAGCAATGATACGGGGCAGACGGATTTTCCAGACAATCTGATACAGTGTGGAATCCGGCTGATGTTTTGTCAGCACGCCCAGAAAATCAAAAAAAGACATTTCCACACTTCCGACACCGATATTCCAGAAAAACAGAATTGCCAGCAATAGAATAATCACCACAAAAGAAACCAGATAGCGGAGCGTTCTGTTTGTTTCTGTCCCGGAATTATTCTTTTTTTCTTTTATTTGTGATCTCATATTCTGCTCCTCATGCATTACGACAATTGTTATTATTTGTACATCCGTATGCCCCGGCTCACTACAATTTCTTCAAAAACCGGTATGTTCCATCCCCTTCTCCCGTCAGAATCTGATTCAGATCCTCGATAAAATCACAGGTTCCGGTAGACTGCTGGTAAAAATTGCTTCCTGTTGTATATACCTGTCCACTTTTTACCGCCTGAAAATCCGCAAACAGGCTGTTTTTCTTTACCAACTCATCAATGGACGTCAATTCCCCCTCAATGGTTCCGTTGTAGATCAGCACATCCGCATCAATCTCCGCAGAATAAAAATCTTCCATCTGCATTTTCATCGTGGAAAGTGCATTTTTTTCTTCATCCGTATAATTTCCGAGTGAATAGGTACCGCCTGCAAGTCCGATCATCGCAGAGACATAGTCGTTTGGCTTGCGCACAGTGATCGTCCCGTCCGAGGAAACTGCAAAAAATGCCACCTTTTTCCCGGTACTCTTTTTTTCCATAATCGGTTTCACACGTTTTACCTGTTTATTAAAATAGTCATCTGCCTGCTGTTGTTTTCCAAACAGAATACCAAACAGTTTGATCCATTCCAGCCGTCCCAGCGGATGCTTTTCATAACTGGAACGCTCGACCATCACCCGGATGCCAAGTTCTTCGAGTTTTTCCTTTACTTCCGGATTGTGCGTGACCATCGTATTTTCAATGGCAAATGTGCAGCCACCCTGCAACAGCTGTTCGTAATCCGGCGCACTGTATTTTCCGGCATAAACCAAAGAACCGTCTGCCATGGCATCCTTCGCCTGCTGCACATACCAGTCGTCTTCCTTCAATGCGGTGTATGCAACGTGTGACAGCCCGCCGGTCTGACAGATCAGATCCATCACCGCAGACGATACAAGGTACACATGGTTTAACGGCTGCTGTAAAACGGTTACATCCTCCGGTACATCCGCTGGCACCGGAACCCCTTTCGGAATAAGCAAAAAACGACCGTTGTCCACGATCGTAATCAGCTTATAATTTCCATATTCATCGATCTGAAACTGATCGGCATAGGACAATTTTACCTGCCCGGTCTGTTTCAGCTCTTTAAAACTTACATCTTTTGCAAAAGAAAATGTCAGGGTGTAATCAATCTCATGCGGCTGGCTCATGGCTGTAGTGTCTCCTACTACATCCATCGTACACGGAACTCCGGCAATTGGAAATGTAAACGTTGAATTCCCGCCCTCGTTCTCATTTGTATATTTTTTTCCATCGACCAGCATGTAATCGTAATAGGTACTGCTCCAGACTATGGTTGCATATGCCTGTCCGTCCGTCACTTTTACTTTTGCTTCAGAATCTACGGAAGCTCTGCCGCTTCCGCCTTCCAGTTCTACATTTACGGTGTATTCTCCGTCTTCCAGCGATGTGTCCGGTTCCGCGGTGGCAGTCTGCGTTTCCGCGGCATGCTGCACCTGTTCTTTTTCTGCCGTAGAACCACAGCCGGACAAAACCGACACACACATACAAAGGGACACGATAATTACCGTTAATTTCCTGCTTTTCATACTTTTTCTCTTCGACCGGATGATTTCTCCGATCCATCCTATCTGTTTTCCTGTAACTTCTGACACATGTACATCATTTTCAAATACGATGTACCGGAATTGCCGCCGTCTGGCAGACAACTCACATTTTATTTTTTCTGTGCATCTGATACACTGACTTTATGATCATACCAGGTTCCCTTGGTTCCAAGAATTGCAAGGTCAAACTCTTTTCCAAGTTCTTCTACCGGCACGTCAAATCCGTAAACTTCCTCTGTCGTTCCATCGCTGTATTTTACTTTATCTGTCGTTGGCTGTAACAATTCTGCACCGTCTTTTTCTGCATCTTTTGCACTTCCCAGAAACAGATTTACGATTTTCTTGGATACCAGACGAATATGAATGGTCATCTTTTTGTCTTTTACGGTAAGGGTTCCACATCCATTGTCTGCTTCATTGACATGAAACATCCCACTGTCGGTATTAAACTTTGCGGTATAAGTGCCGTCCTCCAGCGCGGATACCGCGCTGGAAGAAGCAGACTTGGAAACTTTTCCAAGTGACTCAATTGCTTTTTTTGTATGCTCTACATAAAGTTTCTGGACAGCTTCAATCTCACCAAGTCCGGCAATCTGTGTGTCAACACTGTCGAAATTGCCGCTTGCAGTGAACTGGCTCTTCCAGGAATCGTCATCGTCTCCTGCCATGTCATTGTTTGCATGATCTCCGGCAACAACCATGAGTGGACGAAGAATAACTTTCTTGTAACCTGCGTCCTTAACTGCCTTGATTACATTTTCACAGGAAGTCTCTTCCGGCTTCCCCTCTACGGTTCCGATAAAGACATTGTCATAACCAAGCTTATCCATCTGTGTAGACATCTGGCTGTAACTTACCTTTGCAGAATGGGAAGTACCGTGTCCCATGAATACAAATGCAGTACCGTCCTTCTTTGCGGCATCCAGTGAATCGTATCCTGCGGTCTTTACTGCTTCTGCTGTAATATCTTCTGCAACTGCCTTCTTGTCATCGTTGATCACTGTTGCATCATCACCAACTTCGCCAAGCAGCGGTTCCGCAACGACAACTTTTTCAAACTTATCCTTATATGCATCCAGCTCTCCGACAAGTTCATCATACTCTGCCCCATGCATCAGGTGTGTCGGCTGGATCACCAGATTCTTTACCCCGTTATCGACCGCTCTCTGTAATGCCTGGTCTACGTTGTCGATCTTCTCGCCATCTCTTGCCTGTACGTGATTGATAATGATCTGTGCGGTAAATGCCCTGCGGACTGCCCAGTCCGGATTTGCTGCCTGAATGGCTTTTTCCACACCACTGATATCTGCAACACGGCTGTCATTAAAAGATGTACCAAAGCTTACGACAAGGATTTCGTTATCTCCGATATTATCCTGATTTAACGGATCATCCTTGGAAGCATCACCGGTATCTCTGCCGAAATAATCCGGATCTGCATTTTCACCGGAAACAAGTGCTTTCTGTGCATCTGTCAGCTTGTCCCATGCTTCTTTTGCAGCAGCACACTGCTCATCGGTTTTATCTGTTCTTTCCTGAACATAAATAGCATCAATTAATTCTGCTACCTCATCTGCAGCTGCCTGATCGTCTTTTGCAGACTCTGTACCCTGCGAATTTTCTACCTGATTGTTGTCTTTGCTGTCTTTGTTTCCGCATCCGGCAAGCATGCCTGCAGCCAGTACACATGTCAGAAACAATGCAAGTGTTTTCTTTCTCATAATTCTCTCCTTTTTGAAATACAGCATAGGCTGCATTTCCTGCATACACCGCATCCACCCTGACGGATTTCTCATGCGATGTATTCTTTGGGTTGACGGGTTGCTTCATCTCATAAGATCACGCATCATCCAAAGTGCCAAAAGAAAAGCCCCACCCGGAACATTCCGAAAGGAGCAATCAACCCATGCAAAAAGGAACTGTCTGTGGACGGCTGTCCCACACAGTTTTCTGTAACATGCAGTACGATCAATGACTCGTGATCTGAAAGTAAAAACTTTCTGTACCAGATCATTGGCAGGTTTCCTGGCTCATAGATCATCATAACATGCTTCGCCTTCCCAATGCAGTTGCATCAGTGGCATCTGAAATGCAGCCTAAGCTGCATTTCCTACGTACACCGCATCCGCGTCAGCGGATTTCTCATGCGGTGTGCTCCTTCTTGAAACGCAGCCTAAGCTGCATTTCCTACGTACACCGCATCCGCGCCAGCGGATTTCTCATGCGGTGTGCTTCTTGCAGTTACTCCCTAATCACAGTGACGAGTTCGTACAGGATTTGCACCTGTTTCCCTTTTACCCTGCGCATACAAGCCCATATATCCCATGTAAAGCGGCTTTATATGACAGGCACCAACGATCTTCTTTATGAAACTTTTTACATATTAGCATATTGCGCGTTTATTTACAATGCGAAAATTACGTCTTTTCCGTTTTGATCCGGCACACCACTTCCGCTCCAGACTCCGCGTGGTTGTAAAAACAAAGCATGCCGCCCTGCTCTTTTAAGAATTTTTTTGCGATCGCAAGACCAAGCCCCTGATGCGTCCGGTCATGCCGGCTGGCATCCCCGCTGTAAAATTCCTGATCTGCATAGATGAGATCCTGCTCCGAAAAACCCTTTCCAAAATCGCGGACGGTTGCAGTCAGATACTCCTGCCCCTCATACACTTCCATCTGCAGGCGCACCACGATCCCGCGCGCCCGGTCTGTGTGTTCCACCGCATTGCTGACCACATTTTTCCACGCTCTGCCAACCGGTCCTGGCTTGCAACATACATTCCCACACAGGGAATCCTCCTGAAAATCAACCGGAACTTTTTCCGCTGCCGCAATCTGCATGGCTGCTTCTTTGAACTGCTCTTTCAAACGCGCACAGGTGACTACTTCTGTCTCCTCTGCGCGGTCACGTCCATACAGCAGTTGCCGCATATGCTCCAAATACTGCTCCATGCTGCCCACATTCGCCAAAATAGCATCCGTACACTCCCGGTTTTCCGCAGACAAATCCGTCTCCGCCAAAAGCTCGGCATTTCCTTTGATGACAGTAAGCGGTGTCTTGATATCGTGTGTCAGTGCCGCAAGCTGCTCTTTTTTCTGCTGCTGTGCGTCCCACTGTCTGGTCAGCGAATCTTTTAATGCTTCTTTCATGCCGGAAAGTGAGGACATCACATCGTCAATCTCCTTAATCTGCGATGGGCCGGTTTCAAACTCCAGATCATTTTGTCCAATTTTTTCCGTAACTTCGCGTAGCTGCCTAAGCTCCCGTTTTAATTTTTTTGCAAAATGGCCGGACAACAATATGGCGTGCAGGAAAAACAGCACCACGCCAAGCACCGGTGTCAGTATCTCCAGAGATGGAACAATGCCGTTTAATTTATCGTACGCATACCTCATATGCAAATCGTATTTTACAATACAGATATCGCCGCTGTTCTGCTTAATATAGCGGTAATACTTTCCCATGGATGCATACTTACTGCCGTTTTTATACCCCTGCCATGCCCTTTTCTGCGCGTCTGCCGAAAAAGTTCCGATCTTAAACCGCCCCATCGCATCGTAAATCCCGTATCTGCATCCATCCGGAATCAGGGCTTCCACATCTGTCCCCGCAGCCTTAATTTCTTCCGTATGGTCCGTCAGTTGCAGCTCCGCATAATTGGCAGGCAGCGTAAATCCTGTCATGGGACTGAATACCAGAAGCACCAGACAGAACATTCCGATTCCGAACGTATCCAGACAGAATAACGCCGCAAATTTCAAAAACAGCCCGGTCAGTGTTTTTTGTCTTCTTTTTTTCATTTCCATCGATAGCCGATCCCCCAAACCGTTTCAATCGGGTTGATCCCGAATTTCTGAAATTTTGCACGAATATTTTTTACATGCTCCGTAATTGCGGAACTGTTGCTGTCCCCGTCAAATCCGAATACATGCTCTAAAATCCGTTCTTTCGAAAATACCTGTCCGTGGTTTAATGCCAGGAATTCGCAGATCGTATATTCCGCCTTTGTAAAAACAAGTTCATGTTCCTGCACATAGATTTTTCTCTCCTGCATGGAAAAACGCACCTCCCCGATACAGATCGTATGCGTTTTTTCCCTGTTTTCCCGCCGGATATGTGCAGCAACTCTCGCCCGCAGTTCCCCGATCCCGAACGGTTTTGTGATATAGTCATCCCCACCCGCGCCAAGCCCGGTCATTACGTCTTTCTCTTCGGTTTTTGCCGTGAGAAACAGAATCGGACAATCCACTTTTTCGCGGATTCTGCGGCACAGATCAAACCCGTCTATGCCCGGCATCATCACGTCTAAAAGAATGAGCTGGTATCTGCCCAGTTTGTCTTCCTCCAGTTGCAGCGGATCTTCAAGTGCCGTCACCTGATACCCTTCCCGCAAAAGTGCTTTTTTGATCACAGCTAAAATTTCCCGGTCATCATCAATTGCCAATATCTCAGTCATTGCACTGCCTTCCTTCATATTTATGAAACCATACTCCGATTATGACACACATCAGAAACAAGAGCAACAGACAAAACAACACACGTTTCCCGTTTACGGGATCATTGCAGTACCGAATGCCCCTTGCACTCCACGTAGCCGGAAAAAACTGCCATCTGCCCTCCCCAAGCCCGGTGAGAAACAGGGCGGACACCACCGACTGCGCCACGCCCACGCACTGGGATACGGTCTTTGGAAAGATCAGATTCAGGAACAAATGCTCCAGATACAACGGCACACTTCCGAAAATCAGTGTCCCCGTCAGCCGCACATACCGCATGCCAATCCCCTCTTTTCCCAGTAAAAAATGATACCCGGCAGCAAAAAGAACTGCTGCCCCGAAAATTGCAAGAAACCCCATGCCAAAAAGAACCACGCCCTTTACAACAAACCCTTTGCCCTTTACTTTGTAGTTCCCGAGAAATACCTGAAAATGATTCTGCTCCTCAAGTCCGATATTTCCCGCACACACAATGCTCACCACAAACGGAAGCCCGATACCGATCAGTTCAAAATATGCCATGGTCTGTCCCATGGGATTTCCTATGGTCCCGCGATAATAAAACAGCATGAAACCAGCGATGATAACCGGCACCGCCACATGAAACGGAATTAAAAAAGTATGCTTCATTTTCAAAAGTTCCGCCCGAACACTTCCCATCACACGTTTTGTCATTCTGCCACCTGCTTTCGAAACCATGTTCTGCCTGCCAGCCAGAATACCAGAAACCACAGAAGTGCGGCAGGAATTCCAATCAACAGACCACTCACTCTGCCGAGTTCCGGAGAATAGGTCACCTGCCCCGGCTCAAACGGCAGTCCGTTTGGCATCACTTTGATCACGACACACATCAGCCGCGATGTGATCGCTCCCGGAAACAACGCAAACCACGGTTTTAACGATACCGACGTAGACAAAATACTATAGATTCCAACATGGATCACAAGCATCAGAAATGTGCTTATTTTCTGTGCAAGAAGCAGGCAGAACGGAATCTCCCAGAGTGTGGTAAGCCACAACACAATTCCTGCCAGTATCTGTGCCGGAATCGGGATTGCCTGCCTCATCTTCAGATTTCCCACGGATTCCAGCAGCATCTGCCCCATCATGGAAAACAGCGTAAGTCCAGCAACTGCAACCGCCGACATCTTTATTCCGACAAGGATTTTTGCGTCCCAGATCTGTTCCATGCCGCAGGGCAGTGACCATATCGTGTAATTCTTTTTCTGTTTGTCCTTTTTCCCGATGATGCTGCACAAAATGCCCAGAAACGCCGGATACAGCCCGATGTACCACCAGTTGTACACATCAACGGAAAAATAGGAAGAGGTCAGCCAGAATGCCAGCAACGCCGTAAACACCGGCATGCCGAACGTAATTGCTGCCACGGAGGTATGACGGTATTTTAACTGTTCCGCCTGAAAATAATGTTTCATGATTCATTCCCTCCTTTTGCGACAACCTTCATAAACAATGCCTCCAGATCCTGCTGTTCCTGCAGTTTTCCTTCAAATCCCACCGTTCCCTTTGCAATGATCCCGATGTAATCGGCAGTCTGCTGGATTTCACTTAAAATGTGGCTTGAAATGATCACCGTAATGCCTTTTTGCGGGAAACTCCGGATCAGTGCGCGCAGCTCCTGAATTCCAAGTGGATCTAACCCGTTGACCGGTTCGTCAAGTACCAGCAGTTTCGGATCATTCAAAAGTGCCAGACCGATGCCAAGCCGCTGCTTCATTCCAAGTGAAAAAGCCCCTGCTTTTTTCTTTCCCGTATCCGTCAGGTCGACGTTTTTGAGTACTTTCTGAATTTTTTCATCCGGAATTCCAAGAAGAAGCGCGCGCACTTTCATGTTCTCCCACGCCGTCAGGTTTTCATAAATGGGCGGTGTCTCGATCAGCGCGCCAATATCCGCCAGATCTGCCCGCGTCCACTTATGCCCCTCAAAATAAATTTCACCGGACGTAGGGTTTAACAATCCGGTGATTGTTTTCAACAGCGTGGATTTTCCCGCGCCGTTTGCCCCCAAAAGTCCGTATACACAGTTTTTGGGGATTTCCATTGTAATGTTTTTCAGAACGCTTTGTCCTTTAAATTCTTTTGACAGATTTCTGATTGTGATCATATTCTGTTGCATGTTTCATCCTCCTCTTGATTTGTAAAATCAGTATAAAGGAGAATTCTAAGGAATTTATAAGGATCTTTTTATTTTATCTGCAGTTTTAAAAATGCCTGTTTCACTGCAATCTCTGTATCTGCAATTTCCGGTGCAAGGGCCTGTTTTAAGATCTGATCCAGTCGTTCATCCGTCATATCCGATCGCCTCCAATTGTTCTTTTAACAATGCTTTTGCTTTGCGCATCCGGGTTTTTACGGTACTTAACGGGATATGTAAGCATACCGTAATCTCCTGCATGGTCATTCCGCGGAAAAATTCAGGTAAACCGGCATCCGGTACTTCTCCGGAAGTGCCGCCACAACTGCCTGAACTTCCTCGATTTCCGCCTGATTTAACATCTGCTGCTCGGGCGTTTTTTCGTCCTCACACGCGCCGGACAAACCGCCCTGTTCCATGTATTCTTCAAGACTGCTCTCCGGAAGAATGCGGTTTCGCACGGCGTATTTTTTCTTTTTGTTTTTCCACAGCAGGATTGCTGTCTGCATGGCATAACTTTTTATATTCTGCGCCGCATCAAGCTTTTTTTGCTTTTCCAACAGCTTTACCATGGTGTCCTGATACAGTTCGTTTCCACGCTCTGTACTCCCGGCATTCATCCTGCAGAACCGCAGAATGTCTTTTCCATGTTCGGTGACAAACTGCTCAAATTCGTGCTTATCCATCCCTGATCCTTTTTCTCTCTTAAATCGATTTAAGGGGTTTGCCCTTACACTTTTATATTGTCCTGAACTGGCAAAAAGGTTTTATTTATACTATAATAATATCCTGAATCATCAAAAATGTCTCCGTTTTATTTTTCAAACATACTTAATTAACGACAAATAGAAATTTCCATAATAGAACTTGCAGTTAAGGGGCGCCTGGAAAGGATATGCGAATCCCATAAACTGAAATAAACTTAAAAACACCCGGTTAAATCACTTGATGATAAGGACTGGTATCTATAGATAAAAAATTAAAGGCTCAGGTGACGTTTTTTCGAAATTTTAGTGCTTGAAATCAGGAAATGTCACCTATATAGTAAAAATTGCTTTTTCAGGTACCGCTTTTTTCGAGAAAGTGGTATCTGGAAAAGCAATTTTTGATCTATAGAGACTTTCCGGTATCTGAATGTTAAATTATCAATATATAGGTACCGCAATGGTATCTTTTACATGAATTTTCTTCCGGGAGTGACTTTAACTGCAGGTTCTGGTGCCTTTATATTTGTTCCACAGACAGGATTTGCGAAAATATGTTTCTCAATTATATTTTCTCCAGCCAACAGGAAGAAGGGGAACATTTCTTTCGGAAGAACAAATTTACAACTTGCTCTGGCACTCACAACCCACAGCGAATTGCGTAAACCGAACAACTTTACTCCACGTACCTGAAACCAACGCCAGAGCTAACTTGTAAATTTTTCTGTAGAAAGAGAATGTCCCCTTTTTCCGTCACATCGAGAAACCTTATATTTAGAACAGTCTCCCCCCGCAAATCCATCCCTCTGAACAGACCGCGCAGTTAAACAACAATTTCAAATATCACTATTTTTTCCCGTACATTGTTTCCGTCAAACAGATCTCTGCAATCAATTTCATCGGAAAACAACAATTCCTCTACGGTCATCAGATAAGCTATGTATTCATCGGATGGATAATAGAAAAACAACTTTACTGTTCTCCTGTTTTCATAATAAGAATTCAAAATCCGGGCAATTACTTTTTTCAGCAGTTCCAGCGAAAAAGGATTAAAAAAATAAATCCGGTCCACCGTTTCCGGAACTGTATACCGCTCCGCATTTGCAAGTGCAAATAATTAGAAACTAAAGCACATCTTTAATTAACTTTCCTGCTTCCTTATCAACAATAACTGTTACATTATTGTGTAACTGTAAGATTGAAGCTGGAACCTTTGGAGTTACCGGACCGAAGAATGCATCTCTTATAATCTGTGCTTTCTTCTCACCATTTGCAATTAATAAAATATGCTTTGACTGCATAATTGACTTAATACCCATTGTAAATGCCTTTTCTGGAACTGCTTCACCTTCATCGAAAAGTCTCTGGTTAGCATCAATTGTGCTCTGTGTAAGCTGTACACAATGAGTTGTTTTTTCAAAAGATTCACCAGGTTCATTAAAACCAATGTGTCCGTTTAAGCCAATGCCTAAAAGCTGCATATCAATATTTCCAAGCTGTTTCATAATACCTTCGTATCTTGCACATTCAGCTTCTTCGTCTTCAGCCATACCATTTGGAAGATATGTATTAGACTTCTTAATATTGATTAAATCAAAGAGGTTAGTATCCATGAAATATCTATAACTCTGCTTATGATCACCTGTTAAGCCTTTGTATTCGTCAAGATTAATAGTACTTGTCTGTGAGAAATCAATATCTCCCTTGTTGTACCATTCAACCAACTGCTTATATGCGCCAATTGGTGTTTCACCTGTAGCCAATCCAAGTACTGCGTCAGGTTTCATAATAACCTGTGCGGATAAATAATTAGCTGCCTTTCTGCTCATATCTTCATAATCATTAGCTATTATAATTTTCATTATTTTCCTCCTTGCATATTAAATATGTATTGAAATAATAAACTCCCTTTTTATTATTAGAATGTTTATTTTTATTTGCCCTGGTCAACTAAGAACTGGATAAATCTGTCTACTCCACCGCCTAAAATCTGAATCTTTTCAGGTCTTACACCTTCTAATGAAGAAACATCGAAGAAATCTCCTTCTTCTGTCTTAGGTGTAAGCATAAAGCTGTCACTTCCGTAAAGACCTTCCTGAATTCCTACGAATTCATCTCCCCAGAAAGAACAATCTTCTGCTTCAATGCCTTCTTCCTTAAATGATTCAAGGATTGTATCTACGTTGTTACTCTTACATGAAATACCAACTTCAAGATACTTAGCATCACATGTTGCGGATACCTTAAGGCCGAATTCTTCTCCAACCTTTTCTGATAATGAAACTAAATCCATAATTCCATTCTTTAAACCATGTTCTTCTAACATAGCCTTTAACTGTGACATTTCATCTTCCTGCATAAATAACTGATCTCCACGTTCATTTTCTACCTGTAAATCAATTTTGCAGTAGTTTGGTCTTGAAAATACAACATCAGTTTTGAAGTTATATTTTTCAAGTAACTCTCTGTGGATTTTGTAGCATACATCATGAATCTTTAATAATCCTTCTGTGTCAGGTATACAGTCAGCGAAAATCTCCGGCTGACCGTTAACCATCTTATAGTTGTATGCTCCTCTGCCCAAACCTAAGTAAAGGTTTGAAGCTTCCTCTGGAGTGAAATGTTCATGAATTTTTCCACTGGCAATTTTGTCATATGTTGTACCACTTACAATTACAAGCTTTACTCCACTTGCAAGTAAAGGCTTCATAGCTGCAACAGCTTCCTCAACAGGAGCCTGTCTTGACATTACGGCTGTTCCGTCCCAGTCGAAAAATATTGCCTTATATTTCTTGGACATATTCTTCTCCTCGTATTATATAGTAGTAGTTTTTATAGACCCTCTCCAAGGTCTTTACAACTATTAGGTCATAGTCCATTCTTTACCTCTTCTGTAGGTTCGACTATGATATATAAGATGCTGTGGATTGGTTTTATTTCTCCTACCACTTGATGGTTTTAGGAAGGCTCCAACCACAGTCTCTTTGTTCATTTGTTAATCAGTTAGATACCGCATGACGGTTTATTTAGAACGAGGTTACAATCGCAAGGAGCACCCTGTGGTTCTAAAACAGCATTAATACATTTCAAAGGAGATTTATTATGATTTACATAGGAATTGATGTTGCAAAGGATAAGCATGATTGCTTTATCACCAACTCTGATAGCGAAGTGTTGTTTAAAGCATTTACCATCTTCAACAACTTAGATGGTTTTAATGATCTTTATCAAAAGATTGAATCCGTTATGGATGATGTGACAAAAGTAAAAGTAGGACTGGAAGCCACTGGACACTATAGTTACAATCTCCTTGGATATCTCATTGATAAAGGTCTGCCCACCTATGTTATCAATCCGTTACATACAAATCTGTACAGAAAAAGTCTAAGCCTTAGACAGACGAAAACGGATAAAGTAGATGCCCGCACGATTGCTTCCATGCTCATGTCTGATGTGAACTTAAAGTCCTACTCAGACACATCTTACCACAACGAAGAGTTAAAGTCATTAACTCGTTATCGTTTTGATAAAGTAAAAGAACGTGCCAAGCTAAAAACTTCCGTTTCAAGACTGGTCTGTATCTTATTCCCTGAATTAGAAAAACTTGTACCAACACTTCATATGGCATCTGTTTATGCATTGCTTTCTGAATTTCCCAGTGCTAAACATGTAGCTACTGCACACCTTACCAGACTTACAAATCTTCTTTCCGAATCTTCCAAAGGTCGATATGGTAAAGATACTGCTATTACTTTCAGAGATTCTGCAAGAGCTTCTATCGGCTCAAATATGCCAGCCAAATCTCTTGAATTGAAGCACACCATCAAACTTATTCAGGAACTTGATTCAGAGATTGATGAAATCGAAAATGAGATTAAAATCATCATGGATGAAATCAACTCTCCAATTCTTAGCATTCCTGGAATCAACTATCGCATGGGAGCTATGATTATTGCCGAGATCGGTGATTTCAATCGTTTTGATTCTCCTGATAAGATCTTAGCTTATGCCGGCTTTTCGCCATCAACATATCAATCCGGACAACTAGATGGTGCCTACGCACATATGGAAAAACGTGGCTCCAGATACCTGCGATACGCTTTGTATAATGCCACCAAATATGTCTGCCACTGGGATCCAACATTTGCAGCCTATCTTGCTAAAAAACGAGCGGAAGGTAAACATTACAATGTTGCCATATCACACGCTGTAAAAAAATTGGTTCGAGTGATTTATCATCTTGAAAAAACAAAGCAGCAATACATAAAAGCAGCTTAAATCTTTCTAATTCAATACTCCTTTTTTGAGCACCTATCACGATGCTCTTTTTGTCATACAGTTTCAAGGTTCAAGGAACTCTAACTGAGTTCCAAATATATCTAAAATACATTTCTGTACTTTATTCAAAAAATATCATTTTAAGGCTTGACTTTTAATAGTTAGTCTTCTTATCAGTCTTTGAGGAATCTTTGGATGTATCTTTTGCGTTTTCCGAGTCATCTGTTTCTTCCGGCTCCTCTGTTTCTTCCGGCTCCTGCGTATCCTCCGTATCATCGTCCAGGTCATAGATATCTATATTCATTGTCTTTTTCCTTTTATCATAACTCAGCGAGAGCGTATATCCATCTTTATTCTCTGCATCATATGAATCTTCCGTCCCATAATAATCCACATTAAATCCGTTTTCCTTACATGCATTTATATAATCTGCAAACTGTGATTTCGACGTATTAAAAACGTCAATTTCAAAAGAATCTTCTGCATCCAATACAATTTCTCCGTATTTTGATTCCGGAACAGGCAACGATTTTACCAGCGTACTTGTCGGCCAATGATACTCTGTTTCTTTCGTCTTCATAGCATTACAACCACTAAGATTTCCCAAAATCATTATTCCACAACACATTACCATCATTAATCTTTTTTTCATTTCTCTTTGTCCTCCCTTTTTTGATCCTGCTTCATTTTTCTCAACACTGCTATATGATCCATATAGGTCTTTTCCACAGTGTTTTCCTCTGTCGGAACCGGTAACATTCCATTTTGCTGCACATATGAAATAAATTCCATCTGCCCGTTCAGCTGTCTGATCTGTTGCCTTAGCCCTCGGATTTTCTTTTCCAGATACTGATTTTTTTGTTTCTCCGAAAGCGTCAGAAGATCTTTGATTTCCTTCAGATCAAGCCCCATTGCCCGATACACCAGAATCTCCCAGAGACGTTCCAGTGCAGCGTCATCGTACAGTCGATAATTGTCTTTCGACCGCTGGGCAGGCAATAGTCCTTCATCATCATAAAACTGCAAAGTTCTCTTGCTCACTCCTGCCAGCCGGCTCACTTCGTTTACTTTTTTCATTACGGCCTTTACCTTTCCCCGTACTTTTCAGCATAAACTATCACGCATACGTGACCGCAATACTGATTTCCAGAAATGCCATTTCTTGGGTTTCATAAAGGCCTTTGAAAATTTTGCGAGGTAATATTTCCGGAAATAAAAAAGTTCTGGAAAACATCTGTTTCCCAGAACTTTTTATCCTTTATTATTCATTTTTCTTACAAACCTGCCGGATCAGCTGAATCAGTGCCACCACTGCCAATGCTATATGCCCATAATCATCACAAGAAAACCCGTCTTTCTTCTTAAAAGCCCAGATTTTCATCCACCAGAATAATCTGAAACCGTCCTTTGACCCTGCTGAATCGGGTTGTCAGAATCTGACAGCAGATGCACTGTGGACTTTTACAGTCAAAACAGCTTCCGTTTTTGGAACATGGTGTGTCAATGCCAAATCGCTGTGCATTAATCGGTGCCGCCTCATTCCGCGCACGGTGCAGGGCGTCTTCCTCGGATTTTACGACTTTGTTCATACCCACAATCAGCAGAACATGCTTTGGTCCATAGGCATACGCAGCCACACGATTGGCATTTCCGTCAATATTGATAAACACGCCATCCTCGCTCATGGCATTGACACTGCCCAAAAAATAATCCGAGCTGAATGCTTTCCGCGCAACCTCCTCTTTTTCCTCCGGGGTTTTTACTTTATCCCGGTCATAAAATTCATAATCACCGTTGGAAACGGCATCGTAAAGACCACACTCCTTTACAGAAGTTGCACCGCCCATGTTGATACTGCTGCCCTTCGGGATCAATTCGAGTGCTTTCTTTACAGCCTCTTCTTTTGTCTCTACATAATATGCTTCCATGTTGCGGGAATTAAGTGCCTCCACAACACGCGCTCCCAGCTTCTCATTTCTCATTTTCCTTACGTCCATTGTGTAAACCTCTTTTCCAAATAGCTACGCTATGATTTCATACTGCATCAGCTCATATTTGAGTCTGCTCCCCTCCATAATTTCCGGTGGAAGCAGTGCCCGTGCCACAAGTTTCAGATCATCACTTTCAATATCTGTCCTCTTTAAATTTGCATAATCGCCGTCAATACTGACAACTTCATAATACCATGTTTCCATATGTCACCTCCATTTTTAATCTCACAGGCTGCTTAACGGTGCTACATGAATATGATGTTTTACATATTTGTTGATCCCCTGTACCAGTCCGTCCGCAAGTTTTTGCAATTTCCTGTCACTATGATCCGAACACTGGTTGCCCAGTTCAATATCAACGGAAGGAATTGTACTGTACGAAGTCTGCGTCAGATCAATCTCCGTAGCACCGGTTCCGTTTATTTTAATCTTTTGGGAACGCAGCCCTTTGATCAGTGATTTTCCCAATGCGTCATGTTCTTCCCAGTAAGATGCAACCGGACGCATTTTTTTGAGTTTTTCGGGAACAGAAGCATAAAAGCATCCTTTGTCGTAAGAAAGTCCATCGCTGTCCCAATGCAGCGCAATATGACAATCCGCTACATTGTTACATATGACGGTACGCGCCACGTTATCCAGCTGTACATCCTTTCCATCCCGGACCATGAGCACATCATACCCCTCTGCCAGCAGTTTCTTTTTCAGAATCCGTGCCATACGAAGCGTCACATCACGTTCTGCCGTTCCGTCCCGAAATGCCATTCCATCTGAAACCGCCACTGCTTTCACAGAGCCTGCCGCTGTCGTTCCTCCGGTCACCTTTGCAGAGCCATCCGGATGACACAGCGTTTTTACCGATGAACCGCCTTTCGTCCCATGTCCCGCATTGACTGCAATCACAATGTCCTTCCGGTTCTTTTTCGCCTTGTACATAACGGCATAGCCCGATGTAATTCTGGCATGATCCGCATATTTCCAGGAAGAGTCCAGATAAATTTTCTCCTTCCCCTTCGCATATCCGCATATCGGGAAACTGATGACCATCAAAAATACAATTAGAAATACTATCCCCTTTTTCATATACACTCCTCTTTCTAAACATTCGACAGTTTTTATCCCCCTGTAGGAGCAAAATATCTTTTCACTGTCTTTACTCTACCTCATTTTTTATGGTAACACAAGATAAAATCCCCGTGTCGTTGCATTTCAGTGCCTTTAAGAGTATCATTACCATGATACGAATTTTAGGAGGCTAAATTTATGAAATTAAAAACAAGACAAATCACTGTTACAGCAATTTTACTCGCAATCTGCATTGTAAGCCAGTTTTTCAAAAACCTGAATGTATACATCACAGGCCCGATCATCAATGCCGCTCTGATTTTAACCACGGTATACGCTGGTCTGGCCTGTGGCATCATTTTAAGCGTGATCACTCCAATCACTTCCTTTTTCATCACCGGAAGCCCGATTATGGCAGCCATTCCTGCAATGTTCCCATGTATTATGATTGGAAATATCATTCTCGTTCTGGCAGTTGCCCTGCTCCGCAGTAAATTCGGTAAAAAAGCCGGTTTGCCCGTATCCATTGTAATTGGCGCTGTATTAAAGGCTCTGTTTATGGGAATTTTGATTTCTCTTATCATTCTGCCGAATATGCTCCCGGCAAAAATGCAGCCAATGTTACATGTCCTGCAGCTTCAATTTTCTGTCACACAGTTAATTACCGCTCTGATCGGCGGGGTATATGCTATCATCATTCTTGCGGTACTGCGTAATACCTCTCTTGGTGAGCAGGCGTAATCCCACACTACATAAATTAACGCCCCGGCAGCTACAACTACCGGGGCGTTTTATGTACCTCTCCAAAGTACCAGTTCTTTTTATTTTCTTTGTTTACTCTACATTTTTCAAAGCCTGATCCATCGGAATCTTCTTGATTCTCTGGAAATCAAATACCATAACAATCAGATATCCGATCAGCACAAATCCAAACATTTTTGCATAACCAATCGGTGTTACGCGAAAAGTGAACCAGCCGCTGTAGGAAAAGAGCATCATCCGCCATGCCGCGGCCATAACAAGTGTTCCAAGAATCACACTGATGAGATCCGCGATTACAACCACAATACTCGTCGAAAGCAGATACAGACTCGCGATCTCTTTGTTTTCGTATCCAAGGATTTTTGTCATGGAAATCGCATTTTCATTCTTCTCAATAATCAGTTTCGTCAGAAGATAGATCATAACCGCAGCCAGAAGAATACAAAGAATCTGGAAATAATTCATGTACGATCCCATCGAATGGTCAAGCTGATCTGCCATCTTTGTAATATCTCTTATCGTGATGGTCGTTGCAATATTTTCCTCATCAATATCTGTAATCCTGCTGTCGGATAAAAATCCACTGAATTCATTTTCCTTTAAGTCAAATACTTTTCCGTAATTGTCAATCGACATAAAAAGCGCAAGACTTTGGGACTTGTCATAAAATCCCGCAACTTTAAACTTGTAAGATTTATTTTCATACTTTTCATCCAGCGATACGGTATCGCCAACGGTAAGTCCATACTTGTCAGCAAACGAAGTGGAAATATAAACTTCATTTTTCTTGAGCGAACTTAACTTTTTGATCTTTACATAGTTGCTGTTGTCCGCGATTCCATATACCGAGATCTCCTCATCAAGCACATCACTCTTTTTTACGAGTGAGGTCATGTTAAACTTTTCGGCATCTTTGTTTTCCGTTGTAATCCGTTTATTATCGTCATCTTCATAGGATTTAAGCACATACTGGTATTTTGCAAACATCATGCCATCCGTGTTGCTCTTATAATAATCGAGCGTATCCGGCATGCCCACTGCCATGGCAAGCATGACCATGATAAAGAAAATACCGACAAATAAAATCAGGTAATTTGTGACATTCTGGAACATGATCCGCAGGCGGAACCGGCCAAAAAAGCTCCATCCCGGCAGACGCATGGCTTTTTTATTCTTTGTCTTTTTCAGGTCATGACGCAGAAACTGCAGTGGTGTATGCTGCATCATGCGCACGATCACGATCAGGTTGACAACCAGCATCAGGATCACCGGAACCACCGTAGTCTTAAAGAATGCATCCGGATTCCAGATCGTGTAATACGTTGGCAGACTGTAACTGTTGTAATACATCGATACAACAATATTTTTAAACACCGTATAGCCGAGTATATTTCCGACAATCGCAGCCAGCAGTGTTACAATAACCGGCATGGACAGATAGTGCCGCACCAGCTCTCCCTTCGTGTAACCGGACGCGCGCAGCGTTCCGATCGCGGAGGACTCTTTTGCAATCGTATTGCTGATCGTCACGGCAAAGATAAATGCGATGATTACCACAAGGATATCCAGCAGCACACCGCCCATGGCTTTGTCCGATCCCATATCATCGGTTGCAAAATTAATCGCCGGATTGCCATATTTCGGTGTGTAATCTTCGAGCTCATTGTCCGCAACAACCACCTGTGTGAGCAATGCACGCATAAAATTATCAGAGCTTGTTTTTTCCCCGGCCTCATCCGCAGGCTCCGTTTCATATTTCCATGCATAAGTATAGTGAATACTCTTGTGCAGCCGGTCGAAACCGTCCTGTGTCACCATTGCCACATCAAATTTCAGTGCATCAAACATCAGATCTGTGGTCTTTTCATGTAAGGTGGAGTAATTGACATACGCAAGCAGTCCCACAACCTTATAAGTCTCTCCGGAAACTGTGACGGTATCTCCCACCTTTATTCCGACATTGTCGGCGTGCATACGGTCAATGGCAATTTCATCCGCCTTCTGTGGGAAACTTCCCTGCAGCATACATGCCAGGTTGATATCCTTTGTCTTTGCAAATACGCGGATCGTTCCATCCTTTTTCCCGTCGTTATTATAATCTTCTTCCTCATTTCGGAAAAAGTTTTCATACAATGTTGTCTTTGTTGCCTTAAAATCCGCTTTTTCACCTGTCTCAATTGCCGAAAGCAAGGTGGCATCTGCCTGTTTTTTTAACTCAAAATGACCGTCTTCCTGTTTGTATTTTGTCACGCCTTCGTTTGCCGAAGTAATCATACTCTCGTTTGCCACATACATACCGGACACAAAGCCGATCGTGAGCACAAGAAACAGGAATACAACCAGATATTTTTTCCAGTCCCCGATCAGTTCTTTCGGTATTCTCCTGATCAGGGGATTTTTGATTTTTTTCATAGCAGCCCCCTTACCATTCCAGATCTTCCGCGGATACCTTGTTTGTATTGATGTCGTTGTGGCGCACCGCACCGTCACGGAGCTTGATCACATGGTCTGCCATATTTTTGATGGCCTCGTTATGCGTTACCATAATGATCGTGTTGCCGTATTTTTGATTGACCTCCTCGATCAGTTTTAAGATTTCCTTGGACGTATTGTAGTCAAGTGCTCCCGTTGGCTCATCGCAGAGCAGGATATCCGGATTTTTTACAATCGCACGGCCGATGGAAACACGCTGCTGCTGGCCGCCGGACAACTGGTTCGGCAGTTTGTAGCGGTGCTCGTAAAGTCCGAGCGTATGTAACAGATCATCAATATCAAGCGCATTGTCTGACAGATACGCTCCCACTTCGATGTTTTCCTTCACGTTTAGATTTCCAATCAGATTGTACATCTGGAATACATAGCCGAGATGCTTTCTGCGGTACTGTGTCAGCTTTTTCTCACTCATATCCTCTAACTTATCGCCGTTGATATTGATGTAACCGGAATCGGCGTTATCAATGCCTCCGATGATATTGAGCAGTGTGGATTTTCCGGAACCGGATGGTCCTAACAACACACAGAACTCCCCTTTTGCAACGGAAAAATTCATGCCGCGCAGGACTTCCTGACGCGTCTGTCCGCTTCCGAATCCTTTCTTTAAATCTACAATTTCCAAAAACTTCTTTTCTTCTTCTGACATAGAAACTCCCTTTCTTTTTGGTTTTATTTTTCATACTAATATTAGTTTTATCTAACCTCTGGTTCTTTTTTTAGGTCTCCCGCAAAAAGCGAAAGACCTGTGCTTCTTTTCTAAACCTTTTGTCCAAACGCGGACGATCTGTGCTTCTTTTCCCGACCTTCCGTCAAAACATGCGGACAGCCTACGGTCTGACGAGTCCGTACCAGCCTGCCAGCAGATATTTTACGCCTTTTTCCGCAAACCGCAGTGCTTCTTCCTCGTCATCCATGTGCGTTACCATAAATATAAACATATCGATCTGTGAATGGGACATCCAGTGTACAACGCTTTGTTCCACCATCGGCACATGGTAAGCTTTGCACATCGCTTCACAGATAAATGCATTGTGCTCATCCATCTGGTCGACCAACCGGTCCGGCATATGTTCCATGCTTGATCCCTGCGCTTTTGTCAGCACTAAAAGCACTTCATCCCGGTAGGTGTACAGTTCATGGACAACCTGTGCGACTGCTTCAAAATCGCTGCTGTCATCATGCTCTTTTGCCTTGCCGCTCTCCATCTCCCTGACTTCAAAAGAAAAATGCTCCCGCAGAATTTCATTGAGCCGATCCATAAAATTTCCTACCACCTCACAGAACAGATCGTCCTTGTCCTGAAAGAAAAAATACAGTGCCCCTGTGGTCACACCCGCCTTCTGGCAGATTCCGCGGAGAGACGCCCCCACAAACCCTTTTTCCATAAATTCTTTTTTGGCACATTGGATCAGGTGTATCTTCGTCTCGCTGTCATGTATTTTTTTTCCTGCCATGGTACGCTCCCTGTAAATAAAAATGTAACATAACGTTGTTATGTTAGATAACACCGTTATGTTACATCATTCCCATGTCTATGTCAATAGAAAAACTTATGCATTTTTCTGTTTGTGTTTATCATAAGCTGCAAACATGCCGGCAAGCAGTGTTCCGGAAATAGAATGCCAGGTGCAGGAAACTGCGCAGATGATCGCAGACTCCGGTGTTGCGGAAAACTGTGCGGTCGTTGTGGCAAGGTTTGTTGCCAGTCCCGCATTCTGCATGCCAACTTCGATGGCAATGGTTCTCTTTTTGGCGGTATTCATGCCAACAAGTTTTCCTGCTCCATAACCAAGCAGATAACCAAGTCCATTGTGAAGAAAAACAGCTACAAAGATTACAGCTCCGGACTGGAAGAACTTCGCGCCCTGGGAAGATACCACACCACCGACAACACACGCCAGCCCCAGTACTGCCACACCCGGCATAATTTTCTGTAACTCACTGAACATTTTCTTTTTCCCCAGCAGATAGTTTAAAAGGAAGCCCAGTGCTACCGGAAGAATAACCGTTTCCACAATGGAAACAAGCATTGGCAGTGCCTTGATGGAAATATTGGTTCCGCTTGCCAGAAGAGAAACCATAAGTGGTGTCATGATCGGGGAAAGAATCGTGGATACGGTTGTCATTCCCACGGAAAATGCCACATCTCCACCACAGAGATACGACATGATATTGGATGACACGCCGCCCGGACAACAACCTACCAGAATGAGTCCCAGTGCAATGCCGGCAGGAAGATGCAGCACTTTCGTCAGTGCGAATGCCAGAAACGGCATAATCAGATACTGTGCCAGTGCACCAACACAGATATCGAATGGTCTCTGTGCCAGAATCTTAAAATCCTGCGTTGTCAGTGTCAGACCCATACTGAACATAATAATACCGATGATGATCGACTGACTTGTAAACTTATTGGAAACCGGATCGGTAAATAACTGATGGTTTACCCATCCCATCATTTCCGGAACGATAAATGTTACTACCGCAATTGCAATTACCACAATTGATGTGTAGTCCGATAACCATTTGCTGAGTTTTTGTAGTGCTTTCATAAACTTTTCCTCCTTGGTCTGTTCACTGAAAAACGAATTCAGACATTAAAAAAGCCCCTTCCCAGATACTACTCTGGAAAGGGACGAATAAAATCCGCGTTACCACCCTGATTCCACAGAAAAACTCTGTGACACTTCACATACCAACATATGCTATCCCATAACGGAGGAAACCGGCGAAGTTTACTCACAGTTGTCTGCTTTCAGCCCGCTTCTTAGAGAGGATCATCCATATCCGGCTACTACCTGTTCGCACCACCCACAGGCTCTCTGAAAATAACGATAAGATACGATGCTGTTCTCGTCAACGAATTTCGGTGAACAATATTTTCTTTATGTTGCCTATTATAGACTCCTGACAAAATATGTCAAGAGAAAAATTTTCCATCATCTGCTTTTCTGATTGACCTCCACGTTTGTTCTTATGGACCATACATTACATCTTTTTCTCTATATGTCCCCACAACTTTTCATCAGTCTTTTTCAAAATGCTGGTAATCCTTCGAATGTGTCCAGTCCCCACCCCAGGTAAATCCATATCGGGTAAAAAGCTTGTAACACAGATCATCGTGATCGATCTTGTGCGGAAAATCCCCACTCCGGTCAACATACGCTTCTGCGTTTGCAGGCTCAATCGACAGCTTTCCGTTGACGGTTTTTACATAGGGGTTATAAAGTGTATTGATGTCAACTGCCATGCCCAGACCGTGTTTTGAGATTGTTGTCGTGTGGGAAATGAAACGGAAATTAAACGCAGAGGAATTGTTATCGCTCATGGATGCCTCATCATCCGCATCGTATTCATCCACCAGCCGGACTTTTTCAATGGGATATTCTGCCTCATACAACTGCCTGAAAATGGCAAGGACATCCTCTGCAATGGCTTTATTTACCACAAGTTCTCCCTCTTTTGTCTGACCGTCAAACCCCATGTGGAGCACATGAAGATAGCGGAGATCTTCCCGCGGTACGGTACAATCTGCCTTGTATGATTTTCCCTGCATCTTCTCAAAAATGTCGTCCGGGATTTTGGAAATGTAGAACGCTTCCTCTGTGATACTTTTCCCGGTACGGTCCGCATTTTCAACACTTTGTTCTTTCTGCGTATGATCCGGTTCGTTCATGTTTTGTTTTTTCTCACTCAGTTCTGTCCCTGAAGTCCTGTGATCCTGTTCTTTTTCACTGTTCTCCTGATCCGCAACCTCAGACTTTTTTGTGCTTGATTTTTCCGGATGCCGGATCAGACGGCTTCCGGTTACGACTGCGGCGGCTGCAAGTAACACGGCCGCAGTAATGATCATTCCTTTTTGTTTTTTCACCAGTTTCTCCTTACTGACACGTTTCCCTTTTCTGTAAACATAAAAATTCATCCGCTTCAACATGATAACACCGCTAAGCCTACGCTATCGAAAAAAGTGTCATGTGAAAGCCCGAAGGCCGCATTTCTGCACGGATGAATTGTGTATATTTTAGCACTGATTTTTGGGATTTGCTATATTTTCATAACAAAAAATGCATTTTTCTTTTAATGCACCCTCGAAAAATAATCCATCAGAATTCCCTTAATATGATTATACCTTCTGGCATAAGAATTCTCCACCCGTATAATCTCCATATTGTGTGCCTCACAGATGGCATTTTTCTTCCGGTCGCGCTCCTGCACCACCGCATCCTCAAAATGCTCTTTCCCGTCAAGTTCGATTGCCAGAACCGGCAGTTCCTTTTTTCCCTGCTTTTCGTACACAACAAAATCAAAGCGCCCCATATAAAACAGATCATCATATGTCATGTTGTCCTGAAACACCTGCGATATGGCAACTTCTTTGTGAATCACATACTTACTCTGGGAAAGCCAGATATTTTCGAGCGCATGCGTCAGGTTTTCAAGAAATGCATTTTCGGTAGCAGTAGAAAACGGCTGGATGCCAAGTGCACGGGAACTGATATGTTTTTCCGTGATCTCTGACTTCCCGTTGGTTTTGATGTACTGCGCAAGTTCATAAAGATCATCGTCTGCCTGTCCTGCATGCAGACGCTCCAGTTCTTTGCTGTCTGCGAGCAGAACAAGTTTGTCTTTCGCCCGTGAGGTTGCAACATTGATCAGTTCCTTATTGTTTTTCAGCCACTGATAGGTACCGGCATTGGTGCGGTCGGACAGTGCCGTGGAAAAAAGCACCACATCCTTTTCATCTCCCTGAAAAGCATGCACCGTTCCACAGACTAAATTTTCGAGGTGGTTTTCTTTGATCGCCTGCTCGATCAGTGCCCGCTGGTTTACAAACGGTGTGATCACCGCGATACTTTTGTCCGTGTTCTGCTTCGCGTATGCAATGACCTCGTCTGCTTCCGCCGGAGATGTATTTTTGATCTCGGCACGATCGCTTTTTACATCTACATAGACAAGCGGCTCCGGCTCTTTGCTTTTTGAACAGATCTGCAGTTTGGAATTGTAATATTTTTTATTGTTAAATCCAATAATTTCTCTGTTGCAGCGGTAATGGCTGCGCAAAAGCACTTCATCACTCACCGCATCACATGCCAGATACGTTTTGTAAACCGAATTCTTTCTGTAATCATATTCTTCTGCCACATGATATCGCCGTCGCAGCTTGCGGTTGGTCAGTTCTCCGAGCAGAATAACCGGATTCAGCTGCTGCGGATCTCCCACAAGCATCAGTTTCTCTCCACGGATAATCGGGACAAGAGAGATCGCAACGTTACACTGGCTGGCCTCGTCCATAATAGTCATGTCAAACAACGGCTCCGGTTCCCCGATCTTATGTGCCGATATGCAGGTAGTGATAATGATTGGAAAAACACGCTGCAGCTTCTTTACATTTTCGGATTTCTGCATGTATTTGTTGAATGCCCGCGCCTGTGTCTCTGGATTTTCTCCAGAATCTAAAATCTCCCGCAGTTCCTGATATTTGGGTTCTTCGAGTGTCTTGATATAACGCGCAGACGTATAAAATAAATACTGATAAAATTCTTCTTCGTTGCGGTCGAGAAGCTGCAGAGCATCCGAATCGGAAATTTCGCCAATCTGGTGGATTCTCTGATCGAGCCTCTGCATCTGGTATCCCTGCAGGTCCATCTGAAACGGGAGCAGGTTCATGGCATTTTTGATATGTTCCTGATATTCCATCAGATGCGAAAGTGTCTCTTTCCGCTCCTTTAAATCCAGAATTTCCTCATACTCTTTCAGTCTCGCAGAAAGACGTTTTGCACGGTCAACCCGGTCATCCTTGCGCTTATCGAGCGTGGATGTATATATTTTTACGGTCTGCACCTGATTGCGCAGGCGGTTGATGTAGCTGATTGCAGCTTTAACTTTGTCTATATTTCCAAGCCGCAGTACCGGAAACGGAATGGTCTGTCCATGGTACTCAAGATGTGTCAGTTTTTCAAATACATTGTCGATTGGAACGTTATTGTAGGACGCAAATAAAACGGTCGTATTGTTAAAAAACGCCGTTATTATCGTGTTGATGATCGTATTTGTTTTTCCCGTGCCCGGTGGCCCCTGTATGTAGGCAAGCGGATATTTCATGGCGTTGTTGATCGCCAGCAGCTGATCCAGATTGATGTTCTGATTGATCAGTGCAATCGGATACGCCTTGGTGCGGCGCGGCCGTTCTAACAATTCCCCGAAGAAGGCTTTGACTGGATAAGTAACCTGCTGCTTTTCAAACATATCAAGTATGGCTTTGTACTCGTCATGCAGATTCAGCACTACATCCATCCCAAGCCCCAGCACATACGGCATATCATCTACGACCGGCTTTTGCCCGCCATGACCGGTAATCGCATCTTTGATTTTTTCCAGATTGTTTTCAAAATCTTCCAGCAGTTCGTACTCGTCCGCATCCAGAAATTTACGCGCATTTTCTGTCTGTCCGTCAATGCCAAACTGTGTGCAGACTGTGATATCTTCATCCGGCTGAAACACTCTGTTTTTCACATCAAGGTTCAGGTTCCGGTATGCCAGAACATATAGCCCCTTCGCCGTGTGAATACTCAATACATTGAGTGCCAGTTTCTTAATTCTTAAATTGGTGCTCTTTTTCTTTTCGTGAGACAGGGAATACTGGAAATTTGACACGACCTCCTGAAACTGCTGATCGTTAAGTGCATACCGTCCGTTTTTCACACGATCCCCATCGATATAATGGATCAGATCATAATCGGTGATGTAAGGTGTCGTATCCATGCGGTTACACAGTTCCAGATAATTTAGTATTTTCAGATTTGCAGAGCTGGAAAAAATAGTTTTATAACGCTCCGGATGCATCTCGATATCTTCGATCAGCTGCCTGTTTTCCGGACAGTACGTTCCTTCAAGGACTTCCGTGGACAGAATGGAATCCACAAAAATTTTGTCATATTCCCCCAGTGTATACATTCCGAGGTGCAGACCATCTACTTTGAGGGTACGTTTTGCCGGATCAAGATCACGGATTCCAATCCAGTATTTTGTAATCTGATCCGCTTTGTTCCGATATTCGATTTTCAGCCACTTTCCCTCATGAATCGCCCGGAAAATGTCCCTGCAAATCTGATTCATACTATGCTCCGTCCTGTTTTACATGATATCTCTATCATTCATTATGATGTTCGGACAGAACCTTTGTCAAGCAAATCCTCAATTCCCCTTGCTGCTCAAAGGATTACTTCTTGTTTCAAAAAACTGATTGTTATCTATGCGTGCGCGGTTTTTGTCGTTGTACATACTGCTCTGCCGGATTGCGGCATTTTCTTTTTCCTGTTCCGGTGTGTTCTCCGCAAAATGTTTTGGTCCTGCGGTAACCGGATCTGCATCCGTTCCTACAAGCATCGCTGATTTATCCGTATAATTTTTGGGTTTCATGACATACCTCCAACTTTTTTGTTAGTATGTCCGTTCTTTATCCTCTCCACTCTCGTAAGTAAAAGTTTGTAAAAACTTCCGTAACCGTTCTGTCTTCGGATTCTCGAAAAATTCTTTCTTAAATCTTCTTCTAATGGAATATCGTACTCTTTCTCAATTATATTTAGCTTCCCGCTTTGTGTAAGACTCTTTGAAAGCAATGCCCTCAACAGACGATGTAATTCATGCTTTTCATCCTGACGAGGTAACTTCTTTGCCAATCCAATCAAAACAATATTAAGCATATCCTGCTTAATATCATCATATCTTAGTTCCTGCCTTTGAATACTTTAACGCTTCCTTGCAATATACAGACTGATTTACAATCCAAATCAGGCACACTACAAGAGAAGGTAAGAATCCTATGCCCAAAACAAGTGCACTTCTGCTAAACTGTTATTCATAACCAAACCTCAACCTCCTTATCAAACTTGAATTTATCGATTTCTTTATTATCTAATCTGTTAGTAATCTATCCAACAGCATCTGCCTATTATTTATAAACATTTCTGTTACCTGGTAACTCTCTGTATCCTCATATTCGCACAGATGTATGCGTCCATTATCAAAACAATAGATATCTGCATCTGGTATTCCTAACAAAATTGGCGAATGCGTAACTATAATAAACTGTGCTCCCTCTTTTGCACATCTGTATATTTGCATCAACAATGTAAGCTGTCTCTGCGGCGATAATGCAGCTTCTGGCTCGTCAAAAAGATACAAGCCATTTGGATTCATATTATTCTGTGCTAATGCGAGAAAACTCTCTCCATGTGATTTTTCATGATATTTAGCAGAAGGATGTGTAATATCTGCATATTCTTCTTCCTGCGTTGCAACATTATAAAAGCTTTCTGCCCTAAGAAAATATCCCCACTTTTCCTTCCGATAGCCTTTGGCAATTCTTATCGCATCACACAACTCTGAATGTGTATCATGCGTAGAAAAAACATAATTCTTCGTTCCACCCTCAGGATTAAAACCATGTGCTACGGCAAGTGCTTCCAATAAAGTTGATTTACCGCTGCCATTTTCCCCTACAAAAAAAGTAATTGGTTTGTTAAAATCAAGTTTTTCAACTCCCTTAAAAGCCCTGATTCCCTTCAGATAACTATCCTTATCAATTTTATCCCAATCAAATATTACTCCTTGTATGAATTGATCATTCACCTAATCACCTCCTTGTAAAAAACACTTTCTAATCCCCATCTTCTTGCCCTTTAGACAAGAAGCATTCTTCACCTTCAGTTCGGTCAATCTCGATTTGCATTCCCATTCATTTTAATAGAGCTTTGCACCTGCTGGAATGTGGTCATCAACCATCTCAGTTCCTGCTTCTTGGTCAAATGGTTATAGAACTGCACCACATCAGAATACTTAATCTCTGCTATATTTCGCTTTCCAAGTGTATCCCGGATAAATCGGTCATACATATAAAGATAATTGCTCTTGGTCGTTGGTTTCAGATTGTTTTTGAGACTCATGTAGCTGTCAAATACAAAATTTACTGTAGCCTTTCCGGCAACATAAATATCCAGACCGTCCATCTGATCTTTCATGAGCTGTGCTTCTTTTTCCCGAAGTGTTACAAGGTCTTGTGCATAAACATATTTACGTCTTCCGATAGGATCCGTATAAGTATATACATATCTCTCGTCTGAACGTCTCTGTGATTCACCTTTCCGCAGAACTCTGCCCCGCAGATCTTTTCTTGTCTGTGCCATATTCAGTTTTATTCTACAAATCCGACAGTGAAATTCGGTCGTAAGCGCCATTTTTCTTATCTTCCGGATGTGGCTCCAGTCCGATAATTGTAATATCTTTCTGGTCTGGTCCATAAACCCAGTACATCCTCATTGCGCCACTGGTTTTATTTTCCAGATATGATTGCCTCACTTTCATTCCATAACGTCTGGATAATGGCTCTATTTCATGGGTTTGAAGACTCGGATAACCCGGATCAGCCGACAACAGCTTTAAAGCCTTTCCCCATTTTTTATACAACTGTTCTTCCTTCTTTTTTATATTACCGGAACGATATTTCTCCTGCAGATCTAACCAAAGTTCCTGCATTTCAGGAATTCCCATTCGTATATTAAAATTCATCTCTTATTCCTTTTAAAAATCTGACAGGTCAATAGCCGGGGAAACATCGCCTCTCTTAAAGTTACTTACTGCACGATCCATATCTGCCAGAGTTCTGGCTGAAATGCTCTCTGGCACTGCCAGTTCCCGAGGTTCCAGAATAATGCAGCCATTTCCGTATTCTTTGACATTATAATACTGATAAGCAGCTCCTCTGAGAGTAATTCTTTTTTTGTTATCCAGATGGGCAACATAATCTTTTATTGCTTCCATTATCAACACCTCCTACGCAAGCATTTGTGTGGGAAATCCCACCTCTTGTTATTATAATACGCTTTTCTATATTTTCTGTCAATCTACCTTTACTTACTCCTGATACTTGAAAAATGGTATCGCCCATGCCATCCTCCGCAGTCTTATAAATTACATTGAATGGTTCGATATCTTCCATTGTCTCTATCTTATGGGTCTGAAGATAATTGATGGATTTTGCAAACTCTTGTAAGTTGGAGAGATTCTTCCCTCTCCGTTTCATCTCCGCATAGAAATTTGGGAGCAGTGGTCTGCCCTGCGTTTTCTTATCATAATAATCTTGCAAGCTTTCCAAAAGTGTCGGATTCTGCCTGCGATCCAGTTCGTCCTTCATTTCCTCATACGCTGTCTTCATCCACTGAATGGATTCTTTCAGAGAAATAAACATCTGGTTGAACTGCCGGATAGCTCGGTTCAGTTCCCCAATCACAGTTTTAATTCCCTTTTTCTCCATTGCCCGGACTTCATACCCTTCATGGATCGTCGGAATCAGATCAATTCCCTGCTCTTTGTAAGAGCGGTGATCAATTCTTGCTGCCATGTGACATTCCCGGAATTTTTCGTTCACTTTCTCTGTCCAAGCTCTTCTCCATTCCTTTAAAAGTTGTCTGTAAGTTCCTGTACTTTTTGTTTCTCTGTTTGATTATCTGCCATAGATTACCTCCATTTTTGCATGACAAAAGGCAGCCCACAATGGACTGCCCTAATAAAAGAAAAAGTAGCAAATCGTTTAAAACCATAATTTTCATAAAAAGAAAGCAATTTTTCTTTATTCTCTGCTTCCACAAATGCTACCATACCACCAACCTGATACTGTAAAATCTGTGTTTGCCTGATTGCTGCTTCGAGCAACTCCTGTCCTGTTATTCTTCCTTTTGCCTTATCATTAAAATTCTTTCCGAGCTGGGCAATCAGATAAGCTGCTAAATTATAAGTCTGCTCACTCTTATCTATTTCGCTAAACCTTAATCTGAATTTCTTTCCTTTTGCAAAAGGAGTGAATAAAGCCTTTCCCTCTTATTCACTCCCTCATATACATAATTTGTTTAAGAAATTACTGCATTCTGTCTCCTGTATGTATCATTATCTTTCTGGCTTAACTGCCCCTCAATCTGAGCCAGCTTTTTCTCCAATACCTTAGCCTTTTCTTTGTCTCCCGCCGCAGCCTTTATCTGCTGTTCAAGCTGTTTCTTTTCCTCTTTGAGCTTCTCAATCTCTCTGTCAACATTATCTGTATTTGTCGTACATTTCTCTGCCTGTTTCGCTGGCTCCTCCTTTGGTTGAACATCTTTCGCCTTTGCCGCTCTCTTAGGATCATCATACATCACTTTTGGATTACCGTTTTCATCCTGTCCTAAACGATACAGACCACTGGGCTTGCTGCTGGATTTTTCACTGCTGATATACTCGTCCTTTGGAATTGGAACCCCCTCACTTTTATCTTCCGCCCTCTGCTCTTGTGAAGTTCTTTTTACTTTATCCTGCTCTGTCTGTGCCCTTTCTAAATACTCATTTTTGTAATCCTTATAATTACCGCTTATTTCCATTGACATAAATCGTCCTCCTTTACTTTGTTACAATTAAATATACCTACAATTTTCTATTCGTCATTCATATAGCTGTTTTTAACAAACTTGTTGTGAAATGCTTTCTGATTGTTGCGGAATGATTAAAAGAACACTTAAAGTAAATTTTTCTCCATCTGTTCTTACTTCCATAGCTCCATGATATTTTTCTGCAACTGCTTTTATGTTGGCAAGTCCGGTTCCGCTGCGAAGGCTCCCTCTCCCACTGTAACTATTACTTATTTCAATCAATAGAAAATCACCCTGCACTTTTCCCGTTACATGAATATATTTTTGTTCGTCATGGTTCATTCGATTGCAGGCTGAAATAGCATTATCTAATGCATTAGAAAAAATAATACAGAAGTCAATATCAGCAATTCCACATGGATATGAAGCAATAAATGAACATTGCACCACTATCTGATTGTTTTTAGCTATTCCCAATTTATTTCCAATCAGAATATCAAGTACAGGATTATTAGTGCTTACCGGAAATGACATATCCGCTGTTAAATTTTCCATATCACTCATATACTTCAATGCGGCATCTATATTCCCATTCTGTACCAATTCTTTGACAATGGATATATGATTTTTCACATCATGCCGAAATGATTTTGTTTTCTCATAACGTATTTTTGCTTCCTCCACATACTGATTCAAAGAATGTTTTTCCAATTCTAACAGTGATAACTCTCTGCTTAATTTGAAACTTTCCATCAATTTTTTGTAAGAAAACATGATACAAAACAGACTGGCTATCCCTAATATCTGTATAAACAGTATTGGAAATGGACTTATGCCAGGTAAACTGCCATCTGCTTCTATCGTAATGGTATCTCCATAAATATTTAAACTAATATATTCACTCGCTAAAAAAATCAATAAAGTCGGTATTAAAATCATAAGAGCATATTTTGTCCTAACTGTTTCATCATATAAAAAATATTTATTTATAACCTGATAACACAAAACAGATGTAACAAGAGCTATAATGCTACTTATTATCATAAAGAAAAAGCTAACTGCTTTAGGGTTCTCCAAAAATAAAAATGGAGATAAAATACACGATACCGAATTAGAAATTCCATAGCATAAGTGCATTATTTCAATCATTACAACCGCATATAAACCGACAAATATATTATATGTTTTACATATAAAAAATCCACCTGCCATCAACAGCAGAACATATACCAATAACTCCATAATACTGCCATCCGTAAAAATCCTAATAACAGCAATTCCAAAAATAGCAAACAATATATAATAAATAAACTTTACCTTTTTCTTAAGAAATCTGGTAAAGAAATGAAAAACTGTCAACATTTCAATGCTTCCCATAACATATACATTGAAAATATCTAATCCATCCATTCTTTCACACTCTCCGTTCCTTCATATATTTCAAAACAACACTTGAAAATTCTTTGCTCCGTAAGCGTGATACCGGTATCGTCTGATCATTTATCATATATGCCATTCCATTTTTATAACTTTTCAAATAGCTCAAATTAATTAAATAACTTCTATGACATTTGAAAAATCTCCCATCCAGTTTTGTTTCAAGATTTTCAATTTTGTCATAGTAATCAATAACTTCTCCCAACTTTAAATGCAGATATATTTTTCTGTCTATAATTTCACAAAAAACGATGTCATCAAAGGAAATAATATTGCTCTCGTATCCTTTCTGAACAAGCAAGTTTGCTTCATTGGCATTTTGCATGGAAGCAAATAATCTCTCCATTTTTTTGTCAAAATATTCTTCTTCAATTGGCTTTACCAGATAATCATATGCCTGCACTTCAAAAGCCTGAAATACCATTTCCTTTAAAACGGTTATAAAAATCAGGTAGCCTTTATAATTCTTACTACGCAGCTTTCTTGCAGTTTCCATACCATCTATGCCATCCATTTGAATATCTAAAAACAAAATATCTATACTTTTGTTGTATCTTAGTAATTCCTCGCCACTCCAAAATTGTGAAATTTTTATTTCTACATTTTTTCTGTGAAAAAAATCAAGTGCCAGCTTTTTAACTTTATCTGATATGTATTTTTCATCATCACAAATTGCAATGTTAATCACATGACCACCTCTTTTCTTAAATTAGTTATTTTAGCATCTATCATCAAATGAAACAATTATAATGCTTTGGAATGTAATTGTAATGTTGTGTAATGCCGAATAGCTCAATAAGTATATAAACGAATCTAAATTTCTCGCTTAATATCGTGTGAATTAATTTTATCTATCCTTAACCTTGCCTGTTCCCTCTGTACCAAAACTATAGTTTTCCAAACACCGACACACCCTTTGGGAGTGTCGAAAACAACCATAGCAAGCACTGCCTGTGTCATGACACAGGCGAAATTTTTCACATTCAGCCTGCCGACTGAACGGAACAAATTTCCATAGGGAAGTATCCCTAATCTTAATCAGTATCTCGGACGAACCACGCCGCCTGATGCTGCACAGGAGCAGCTGAAAAAAAAGAATACTCCAAACCTGTAAATGCGCAAAAAAATAGAGGTGCGCAAGACACCCCTATTTCCTAAACCTCTTGCAAAATCTGCAATAGTGGTTTATAATCAGGTTAGAAACCGAAGGATATTAGCGTGTCCAACGGTTGCACAATCGGAAACTTATAAAGCGTTAAGTTTATTAACGGATTACAGGCTATCCTCTATTGCGAGTAGAGGATAGCCTTTCCGTTTATTTGCGGTTATGTTTATTGTCTATGTATGTCAAGGCTGCAAATACAACCAATAAAAGCGTAAGCACTTCTAAAGTATCCATACCGACCTCCTTTCCGTCTCCAGAAAGGACAACCGCAAGACTATCCCTACTTGCTCTAATCTGACTGAAAATATTATATCATTTCGTGTCGAATAATACCAGCACCACTTACGATATTTCCTCTGCCGGTTCCAATACCACCCCGGCAAATTCCTCATCGCTCATGTTCTGGAGCTTTCCTAACACCTGCTCTGCAAGCTCCTCCATATCGCTGTCCTTTATGTGCGGCATTACCCGTCTGAGGTCCTCCATCAGCTCTGTCTTGCTTCACTGGCATTGATCATGTCAAGCAGGGTGGTAAAATTCTGTTCTTCCTCCACACACTCATACCAGATATATCCGATATGGGCTGTGTAGTAGAGCTTTTCGGCTTTCACCCAGAAATCTTCACCGGATTGCAGTCTCTCTCCTTTGGTGTTTAAGATAATTGTGTTTACGAGTTTCAAAATGTCCTTTTCACTCCGGATATAAGCGAAAGGATTGTAGTGCATTGATTTTTTAAAGTTAGTGGTGTTCAGGACTTTGACTTTGTACCCGTTCTTTAACAGCATTTTTCCACACTCTACAAGCACCGTTCAATGACTGCGTTTACGTCCTCTATCTTCATCACAAGACCATCAAGAACAGCCTGTTTTTCCTCAATGCGTTTCTTCTGATTCATGATGATAAAATCCTGCTTCTCCAGATAGCTTGCACCGCCATACACCGGCTCAACATCAATCGTCAGTCCATGATTCTGACAGATGCTGATAAATAGTTTTCTGCACTCTTCATCAAAAACCATCTTCCGGTTATTGTACTTTCCCTTTTTCTCATTCGGCTTCGGAAGTTCAAAGCCAAGTTCTTCCAATGCCTTATCCTGTTGGGGACATAATTCTCCATACTGATTCACAGCATCAAATACATGCCGTTCATGAATATGTGGTGTTGCTTCATCAAGATGCAAAGCCCAGTCCAGTATATGAACATGGGAACCATACCGTCTGTTAAATTCCTCGAAATATTCTGCACTGACCTGTGCAAGCACATCAGCAGACACCGCACCATCCATGTTTCCAAGCTGTAATAAAGTTTCTTCCGGACACGTTTTATTATTTTCAAGAATAGCATCAATCGTTTTTACTCGGTCATAGTGTCTTGCTTTCCGGTTTCTCTCATTCTGACCGTCCACATGGTCTGAATATTTCTCAACATAATATGCTTTTTCTATTTCCGTAAAAGTGAATCTCGCCCGCTCGTCCTTATCATTCTGCAGGCTGTACCCCTGATAACAATCCCAGTACACATTCATCTTCGTTCTCTCTGCGTCAATATGCTCACTATTTTCTACATCAATTCAGATGCTCTGGACACTACCTCGTTGTAATCCTGACCATTCTCGATTGCCTCGAACATGGCACTGAGATTTGCATTCACACCGATGTGACTGCCCTCCGGAGTGACGCTAATTGCATCATAGGAAGCATTCAGCTTCTCAACGTGATGCTGACTGAGGTTTGCATCAATACCATGATCAGCAAGTGCCTGGTGAAGATCCTCTTCGATTCGTTCTTTGAACTGTTCATAATACATAGTTTTGTTTTCCTTTCTGTTTTTGATTTGGTTAATCCGGATCGTCACCCGGAATTGCAGATATGAAAAAAGCGCCAGACTCGCAATCTTCTAATTACGAGCTGACGCTCTCTACAATGTCCATATTCAATTCTTCTGCAAAAGAAAAACAAACGTGAGGTCCGTCACCACTCCGGTGATTTCGTTCACGTTTGTCTATGATAATAATATCAGCCTTTAAAATGCATTACAATCTACATAGCCTCTACATTTCCTCTACAAATTGTATTTCAAAGACTAAATTCTAAAAATATCCATTTTCGGCACGTCGTCTTTCTAGGTCAGAATCATATACATATCTTTGTGACATTTTGAAAAACACATCAGCAGTCTTCGGGTACTTAATGCTCAAAAAATCTGCATTATCTTTGTAATCTTCTGCAATGTCTTTCTCTGCCCTACCTGCTGAAGGACTAAATATTCCTCTTTTATTGAACAACTCACATCTATATTCACTCAGTAAAGATTCATCCCCATATTCCTCTATAATCTGGCACACTGCTTCACATGGATAATGACCATCAGCTGCTTTAGGTGCATATACAAACAACCTTCCTAACACATATCCAAACATTTCTTTTTGGTGATTCGAATCAAGTATTCGTATCAATTTATCTACCCACACCTTAATCTCATCATAACTAACAGTGCCATTTTCTTCACATGGACAAAACTTTGCCATATCAAACAACCTATGTATTACCTTCGCATAATTACGAAACTCTTCTGTCTTTCTTTCTTCGGGATCATCACCATCATGTCTAAATATAACTGAGACCATTTCTGCATACATTTCAGGATCGTGCTTTATTTCCTTTTGAAAGCACTTCATATCTTCCCAGTCCAATAGATAAAAGAATGCAATCTCAATATGCGCTATCTTTGCACATTTATCTCGATCTTCAATGCATTGCTCCTGTAATGGCTTTAGTAATTCTTTTAAATAATGATCCGTCATCGAATTATTACTTCCTCGTTCCATCACATCAATCCGTTGCATTTTTTCAAGCAATTGCTCTGGTGTAAGATTTCGATTTTCATGGAATCTATACAATAAATCCAAATACGTATTAACTGTTCCATACTGCTGGCACTCTGCCACTGCCCAATCCATATTATTAGATGAAAACCATCGAAAATCTTTCCAAAATGCACGTTTTATTTCTACTGAAGCATTATCGACTAATGGTTTCTTATCTGTATATAAAGCTTCGATTCTAAATAGTATAATTCTAAAATCATCATCTAACTCTACGCACTCACTTAATTCGTTTACATTAGTATATACATCAACTCCTCTGCGAGCCAATCCTTCAATGTATTCTATTGCCATCTCATGTTTACTCTGGCACTTATATAGTGATGCGAATACATTTTTATCAAAAAAATCATCAGCCCAATAATCCGACAATACTCGACCTAGATAGGAAGACTTCTCCTGCGCACAGAGCTTTGATAATAATTCCAGGCTATAATTATTTTCTTTAAACTCGTTTAATTTTTTGACAAGGAGATCTTTTGTTTTGCTTTCGTTTATATCTCTTTTGTCATCCACATCATAAGGAACTGGATCCAGAATAATACCATCATACGAAGGTCTAAATAGATATTCAAAATCATATTCTTGTTGGGTGAAGTTTATTGAATCTAGTATATCAAGCATCTCACCAATCAAATCTTCGCCCATAGCCCATTCAGCTGACGCAAAATATCGATGCTTATAAACCAGTCTTCTGATGTTATTCTTGATTATCAGCCTTTCATCATCGTCCATCTGTGCAATTTCAAATAATAATTTTTCCTTAATCTTCTTTCGAATATCTGGTTCAACTTCATCATATATATTTAACAGATCATTCCACCTTTGGGGTTTAAAATCAGTTGCTTTTAAAAGAAGGTCTATATATCCCAAATTGGTGTCATACATCTCTTTTCTGGTTATTGTGTCTTCTTCCACATGATTTCTATATTTAGGTGCATGTAAGTCGCCAAAAATACTTGCATGTCCTGTTGGTAGTGCTCCAAAAATATGGCCCCATGCATTTTTATCTTTTGCTAATGCCTTAGCTGCAATCTCTATTTTGTCATTACTTTTGCTAAATGCTGAAAAATTATGCCACGGGCATAGTAATTTCCCAAAGATATCCTTTGGTGAATTTGATTTGTATTCAAAAGATAAATTATCAAGATATAGAAGCCATGAATATGCACGTGATGCGTATTCTCTCTGTACAAGGAACTCCTCAACTCCCCACAAAATCTCAATATAATCATTCCTGCCGAATAAGAAATCAGATGATTGATTTTCAAACAGCTCCATTAGACCCGTAGGATTAATTTGTTCTTCTTCTAGCTTATTAAGCACACTATTCGGTGATACCTCACATAAATCAACAAAAAAGTTTGAAATATAATGCCACTGTTCTGAAGTTTGGATATATCCCAAAATTTTGCTTACTAAAGAATCTAACTGAACTTGGCAATTATTATCTTTTTTATAGTAAGCCTTCATAATAAGACTACGTAACATCCCTTTTCTTATTACTGCAGACCAAAAGAATTTTTCTCCTTTAAACTGTGCAACAAGCTTTTCTTGAGATGAATATGTGAATAGTTTTTCTGCCTCATTTATAACTTCAAGAAGAACATCCTTAAATTTATTCCAGATCTCACTATCATTATCAACATCAATATAATCCCATGCATTTTCAGCACTTGCCAGATAATATTCCTTTGTTGAATTGATATCTACGATATGAATAAATGGATCTTCATCCCTAGCATATTCCTTTATCTCTGAAATAAAATCTTGATACTTAATGCCACTTAAGGATTCTATAACTGCCTTGTCACCATCACAATCTGTCCATTGGCCTATCAATAATGCTGTTTCCTTAATATTGCGATGTAATCCATTTAACCATCTAGGCTCTTTTAAATATGCTCCATTAAACAATTTCTTCTTTAACGGTATAAATAGGCCATGAGTCTCTGATACTAATTTATTGGCTTCATTTATTCCCATCCCCGCTCTCTGTAAAGATGCTGATATTGTAGAGTATGTACGTGGGCGTAAATTTATCTCCCCTTTAATAAATGACGGAACACGTTCAGTAAATACAAATATATTAGTATTATTAGGAATGGCTACAATTTGATCTGAATAAAACCATGGTATATAAATATTTCCAGCATCCTTTATCTGAAGTAAGCTCTTCCAGTCTTCTTCATTCTTCACTATGAATATTGGACGATTTTCTCCTTGCATCCATAATTCATTTATTGTGCAATAGATAGCTTCTTCTTTGCATCGCGCTTTTATCGCTATAACTTCATCATTTTTCTTACTTTCAAGTGCTTCCTTAAATGTATCGTCATCCACATTAAAGAAGTCAAAACCTATCTTAGGATCAGTAGTTTGACGCCTGATATCTAAATCAATCGCATCAGCTGATAATATCTCTAAATGTCGACTTTGATATATCTGAAGTTCATTTCTTAATCTCTCAAATTTCTCTGCTAACTCCTTAAAGCTTTCTTCCTGCTCTGCTTTCCATTCAGCTTGATATGCACGATCATATTTGTCTGGTGCAACCACCGGAAGTTGCCCCATAATTGCAAATAGAATTGCGTTCGCATATGACAGAGCCATGCCGTGCGGGATTTCATATTCTTTCATGATTACCATCAATGAATTGAGTAGCCTATCCTTTAATTTATATCCTGGTTCATCCTTCAATTCATTGGCCAGCTTTGTCATATTCTCCTTTGAAAGCACGTTGGCCATATCATCAAATAATTGATCTGCATCATTTTCATAATCAACAAAAAATTCACCCGTATTAATGAATAATTGTTTTATATCTTTTGCTGTTTTAACCTTCTTCAGTAGGCTTTCACTCGATGAGAGAAATAGTTCCGTTCCCCCTGCTTTTGCTAGTTCCACTAATGCTGTCTCGATTATCATACTTTAGTCACTCTCCTCCGTTTTTATTCTTATCCCTTATGGTACTCCTCCAACATTGTCCTTAACTTCAATAATTCCTGCCGGTTAAACTTCTCCAGTTGTTCTCTAAATGATGCCGCTTTCATCTGCTGATATTCTCTGATGTACTTATCGCTATCCGGACCATAATGGATCTCACACGTAAAATGTGGTTCCTTATACTGATTTGGATGAGGATTCTTCTCTTCCATCTATATCCCACCTTTCACCGATCTGATCATCTGATAACGATTTCTTAGCTCTTATGATCCCTTTCACAAGGATTCCTCCACAGATCACGATTCGTAAAGCCCAGTAAACTACCATAAATCCGACTACTGCAGATGGAAATGTCTGTTCAATGTACTTCTGCCATAAAAGCTCTGCTGGGATTGCAAGTATGAAATAGGCCGCAATGGCATACATCAGGGTCGAAATAATGATTCCAGCAGGAACTGGTTTCTCTTCACTTGCATACTTACTGGAATTAGTAGTAAGGAATACAAGGTTACCAACCAGATAAACCAATGTAATAAACACACAATAGCCAATGGAATCCGGCTTCATTGCATCAAAAATAAACATACTGATGATGCCAACCATAATCTCACTGAAGCAAAGCGCAGCTGCCCTTCCGGTCCACTTGATCCGCATTAGAGCAGCAATGATTACTTCAACGATTATCAGAATCACACAGTAATTCATAAATGGATGATCCGGTACAATCGTAAGCGCATAGTTTTAGGGCGTACCCTATAAATGAAATCTGACACCCCGCGCTAGGATGCCAGCCATGCGAGTATTTCACTACATTTTATTTACAAGTTTCCTGAGCCAATTTACTACACGGGGCAAATTGTTCCAATTCCCCGTCTGACATTTCAGCACCAGGACGATGCTCCAGAAGGAAGCTCAGATATTTAAGTG
>NZ_CVRR01000038.1 GCF_001406815.1 Roseburia faecis
ACTAAAAATAAGGTAGGTTTTGATACATATGCATAGTATCAATTTCTATAATTTTGAAGAAAGAAAAGATTACAAACAAGGTTAGGATAATCCGATATATAATAAGAAGGTTGGTGATATTATGAATATATTTTTTAACAGCCGAATTTATGCTAATCAGTCATTGCTTAATGTCCTGTTTGGTCAACAACAAAAAGCGACAATCAGTCGAAGCAATGGTTGTATAGGCACAAGAGATACTTTGACGATAAGCGCATCAGGAAAGGAAAAACTTACAAAAAGTACAAGTGGAAGAACACATAATACAAGTATTGATAGCAGCATTGACTTAAAGTCCTATATAGCTTCAGCCAAAAAAACGAATCAGGAGATCATTGAGAATGCAGGAACACAGATTAATGCGAAAACAAGTGAATATATGAGTACAGGTAAAGCATTTAGGGAGGCATTAACGGAAAAGTATTCTAAACTTGCCGCAGAAGCAAAAACGCATTCCAATCCTGAAAATTATATTCATTCCAAGTATTTTGATAAGAGTTCAGAGTATTACGAGACTAATCTGACTGATACAGAACGTAGGATTGCATATAATTATGAGATGCAGATGTGCCGGACAGGAAAGATAAATGGTGTAAATTATCAGGATTCTTTGTTCAGGGGAATTGAAGTGGACGGTGACAGTGTAGATTCGGATAAAATCCAATTTGAAAGAGCATTGATAAATTCGCAAATTTCAAATATTTTAAAGCAGGCTGGTGTAGATACATCTTCTATTACGAAAGATTGTACTTTTACTGTCGATCCATACAGTTATGAAATAACGGTAGATGGCGTGGATGAAGAAACAAAGGTGTTGATGCAGGATGCCTTAAATGTAGGAGATAACGGAAAAAACCTCTATAAGCATATATATTATTGTTCAACACAAGATGGCTGTGAGAGTTCTCAGATAACAAAGGAATCAAAAATGAAATACGAAGCATATCATCAAGTTTATAGTTATACAGGATATGAATTAGATAAACTTGAGGAAAAAAACGGGACATATTATACGGAGTCAGGAGAGAATATATTAGACTTAGTGGATAAGGCTGTTGAAGATTCTGGAAAAGTTCCGAAAGAGTTCAAGCAGCAAATGAAGAATTGGATACATGACCTGGTTTCAACTATGTCAACTAAAGGATGGAACAATGTGCCGGATATGACTTTAAGCATTTTATATGGAAAGAGTGGTTTAAAGGACATGAATCAGTTGATCACATATCAATATGAAGCTGATAGTACAAACAGGCAATGGTATTCTGTACTTTAGAAATATAATATTTTTGAAAAAATATAGGGAAGTGTGTCAAGTATAGTAATATAGTTTTTTAGATAAAATATATGATTCGAAATTTTTAAATTAAAAAATAAACAATAGAGGGAGGGAAAGCGTTTTAATAATGAATCTATATAAATCAAAAAACTATAAAATAAAGAACTATGAACAGAAAGGAATTATTCATGAAAAAGAGAAAAATAGCAACAATATTATTGGCAGCATGTTTGTTGTTAGGAAATGTCTCAGTAGCGAATGCGGCAAGTATTGATAATGGCAATAAAGTACATTTCAATACAGAAGATAACGACACGGATTTAACATTATTACAATCGAAAATTGCAACCGAAGAAGTGACTTGTGACTTTACGGATGCAACAAATGATGGAGCAAGTGCATATGCAGATACAAGAAGGGTGTCAAATAAATATATGTGGAGTGCAAGCACGATGGAATATAATTTCTCTGATCAGAAATGGACATCGAATACAGAAATTTTTAGTACATATGCAAAAACATCAGAAGGGTTTGTAATGTCTGGTTTCTTACTGAATCCAAAAGGTCAGAGCAACTATAATTCGGCATTAAGAGAGGGGTATCTGAATGATTCTGCATATGATGAAAATCAGGGACATTATTATCAATGTGTTGTTTCGGATGAGGACTGTAATAATATTACATTTATGTTAGAATCTAATGTTAATGTATTTATTTTTGACAATGATATAAATTTAATATATCGTTCATCGGATGAGGCGGGAGTTACCAGTTATTTTGACAGATATTATTCAACAACTAAAACGATTGCAGGAACGTCGAATAAGGTAATTAGTTTAGGTCTTATTGATGGAAATTATTATATTGTTTTTAAGGTAAAAGATGCAACAGCAACTACCGGTTATCATTATGGATATTATGCTGGACAACCATTGCCAATAGCACAAACAACAACCTTTTCGGATCTTACACATTATACAACAATAAAGTGGAATCGAAGCTCATCTAGCCAATCAGCAAGTACGCAAACATTGACCATTAATTGTCCTAGTGGAAGTGAAGATGAGTATGCATTGACAGGTGTGAAATTTTCGGATAAATCAAAAGCATTTGCTAATAATACATACGCATCAAGCATTGACTATTATTATACGCCAGCAACTGCTAGTTATTCAAAAAAACTAGCACAAACAGGTGGTTGGTGGAGTGACTTGGTTGACAATAATCCACCATCAGGATCAATTGATGGAAACTATGCAACATCTGTTACAGTACATTGGGTAAGTGGTATTTCTTATGTAAATGCTAGTTGCACTACAATGACACAGATGACATTGGATTATTTAGTTCCTTTCGGAATAATAGTGGGCTAAATATTTAGAAAGATAAATAAATTACGGATGGTATTTTTATACCATCCGTGGATTCCAAGAGGTGACGATAAGATGGGACACTATGTACATTATATAGGTGGCGGAATAGTAGATAGTAAAATATATGAGACAGGAAATGCAGCAAAAAGTTTTAAATCGCCGATGAAAGAATTAAATGAGCAAACGGTGTTAATAGAAAATGCCAAAACAAATAAGAATGATAGTTATCATCAGCATACGAAATACGATGATCAGGTAGATCGCTATTACAGTACATATGATATAGGAACATTGTTGCATAATAATGAAAGTTATTTAGAGGGAACAATCGATTCAAAATATGATGTAGATTACTATTCTTTTTCTTATCCGCAAAAAAGTTTTTACTCTAAAATGGGTATATCTTCAGAGATAACGATTTCATTGGAAAGCAAGAATAGTCAGGCATATAATTTAGTATTGTACGATTTATATGGCAATCAGATTGGAATAGCGACAGATGATGGACATGGTAATAAACAGCTTACGGTACCTAATTGGGACTGCGTTACATCAGATTATGTGATCAGAGTAGAAAATTCCAATATGACATCGGATTCCGGGGAAGGTTCCTATAGAATAAAAATTACGGAAACGAAAAACAGGGATACTTCAAGTAGTAATGTGCAGCACTCACAAGAAATAGCAAATGCAGATAATTCAGAAGAAAAAAATGCAATAAAGCAGAAATATGAAAAAACATATCAAAGCGAAATTGACAAATTACATCAGATGCAATTTGAAGCGTTGCCGGAAGATGAAAAATATTCGGGAACGGATAGTGTAGAAGAATTATTAAATAAGATGAAAAAGGGGGAGCAGTTAAGTGTGTCGGAAATGGCATATGTGAAAATATTTGCCAATTTATCTGATTATGAGAGAGCAGAGAAGTCGAATTATATAAAAAACGATTTTTATGCAGAAATAGAAAGAATAGCAAATGAAAAAGGAATTGAACTGCCAGATACATCATGGAAAATTGAAATAGATGTATCTGGAACTATTACGATTAACGGGGACATTACAGAAGAAAACAAAGAACAGATAAAAAATATGATATCGGAAAATTTTGCTGATGATATGTGGGAAAAATATATTCAGACAGCAGATATTTCTAACACACAATATAGATTAGTAAATGCTTACTATGAAGTGGAACAGTTCATTCAGAAAGCAACAAATGGACAGTATTCATTTGACGATATAAACGTAGATGACAATGGGAAGATTACCGGACTTCCAGAGAAAATGTGTAAAATAATGAACTCCCAGGAAGCCAATGCGAAATATGAGGAAATACGAGATAATATCTATATGCTGACGGATTATAAAAATCAATATGGATTGGAGGATATTCTTGCATTTAAGGCAGGGTATAATATTTCGGACTCTGAGGTAAGTACTGTGGGTACATCTGGCAATAATAGTGTTATGGATAATGCAGGATACTATAAAAATATGAAAACTATAATATAATGATAGAACCTAATAGAAATGGCGGGTTTAAAAGACATGAATCAGTTGATTACATATCAGTATGAAGCTGATAGTATGGACAGACAATGGTATTCTATACTGTAGCAATATAATTTGGGGGGAAAATATAGGAAATGTGCCGTCAAGATGATGGCACATTTCCTATATATATGATATTTATTTAGAGCCTATTTAGATAATATGCAGAGTACTTTATATTTATTTAATGGAAAAATAAAAATTACCGATATAGTAGGAAGATAGGAAGAAGGTGAGTAATATGCTGGAAATTGCTGTTTGTGATGACGATATAGCAGATCTTGAGTGTGCAGTGAATATGCTGCATAAGATTTTTACAAGTCAAAAGATTGCTTATCATATAGAGAAATTTATGTCTGCAAATCAAATGCTTGAAAATATCAGTCGTATTGATATCGGAATTTTAGATATTTCGATGGAAGAACTGAATGGTATTAAACTGGGGAGAAAATTGAAAGAAAAATTTCCAGATGTGAAATTAGTGTATATTACGAGTTATGAAGAATATTGTATGCAGGTCATTAACGAAGTTCATGCATTTTCATTTCTATGTAAACCATTGGAATATGATAAACTGGAATTGCAGATATTGGAACTTCTGAATCAACTGCCGGATGCCATAGTAGAAAAGAATTTTTATAAAGTGACTGACAGCAATGGAAAAGAGTATCTGTCGATCAAACTGAAACTGAGGGATATTTTATATTTTGAATACATAAAAAGATCCAGAAAAGTACTGATAGCATTG
>NZ_CVRR01000039.1 GCF_001406815.1 Roseburia faecis
TGTGTATAATTACTTTTCATAATCATAATACTTTCCTGAAACTATACGCATACATATCCGAATACATGTTATCATGCGGTTGTGGCGTCAGCCTTCTATCCAATGCCGCCATATCCACCGTAAAACCACTGTCTGCCACAGAAAAAGCACCATTACTGAATTGAAACTCCGAAGTAAAGTCTGGAATCCCCAGATCACCGCTTGTCCGGTTATGTCCTATAATATTTATCAATGCATCCTTTATCCGCTCTATCTTGGCATTGTCCTTTGTTTTGTTGATCAGATTAGCAGCTTTTTCCGGCAGCCCGCCAATCTTTCCGTCTGGTGTCAGGTAAAGGTTCTCCAGAGAAATATCTTCTCCCGTAACCCCTTTTAAGTAACGCCTGACTTCCTGCACATCCGTGGCATACTGGTAGGTATTGGACGACAGATTTCCCACACTGTCAGCAATTCCTGTGTAATACTGATACATCCGGTCACTGTACTTTTCCTCTACCAGTTTCTGAACCTGTTCCCGGACTTCCTTATCTTCGATACCGCTCACTGTTACATTCCCATTGCTTTCAATCTTTATCTGCATTCCCTCCAGCTCATCACGGGAGATACCTTTGCTTTCCAGATCCTTTACAAAATCCTCGGAAAAATCATGTTTCAGTTCCGCCTTCTGCTGTGCTTTTTCAAAATCTTTCAGATTGGCAAAAATCTTCACATACTCCATTTCCGCATCATCCAGTGTCTTTCCTTCCGCCATGTCCTGCAACAATTCATCCACTGTGCGCCCGCCTTTGTATTTCTTTTCTTCCGGCAGACTTTCAAACTGCTTCTGGTGGAATTTCTCCATTTCTTTTGTATAATTTTTCTCTGTATCCATCAGGACTTCATTATATTTGTCGAGGTATTCCCTCCAATTTTCATCTTTCCGGCTGTATGCACCGTGAAGGTTCCCGAATGCCTCCCTTATGGCATCGGTCTTTTCCTGTTCTTTATTTTCCGTAACCTTGAAACTGATTTTATAATAATCATGCGGAGAAACTTCTTCCCCATTTTTGTTTTCTATTTTGATACAATATTTATTGGTATTTGTATCCCAGTTCGGGATGGTCAGTGTTTTACGTCCTTCCCCGTCCCATTCTGCCTTTCCGACCTGATTGCCATATTCATCATATAAGGTGAGGTCATAATCACAGCCTTCCGGCATGTCCATGTATATTTGAACCCCAAAATAATTCTGTATGGTTCGATTAAATGGAATGGAAAAGTTGTAGAAATCCACATCCTTTTTATCACTGAGATTTCCTTTCAGACTGCTGGTTTCGTCCTTAATCAGAAAATCCAGATCCAGAAACGTACTTCCCTTCTTCTTGTCCGAAACCTCATAAGTGGTATGCTGTCTGCGATAAGTGTCATTGCTGCCAAGTGTACAGGAATCTTCCTGAAGTGTCATATTTTTCTTCAGTTTTCCTTCAAAAAATGCCACTGTTTCCTTTCCAGACATGAAAAAAATCGGTTTTTGACGAAATGCTGCCCCATATGTAGAACCAGTATTGTTTATTTCCATTTCTATTTTCTTCTCCCCAATGATCTATTACAGTTCTGGCACTTACATACGCAGAAGCAAGTACATGAACAAGAAGCATATGCCATAAATGTTCCTTTTTCAGTCTTTGTTTTCTTCCCTAATTTCATATGGAACTCCTCCTATCTCAATATCATTTTTGCATCATGCATAAAATTATTCTCCTATTTTGGATGCCAACACTGTATAAAATTCTTTTTCCTGTTGCAGATATGCTGTCCTTTCCTCTGTCATTCGGAATCTATTCACTCTCCATAACGGTCCAAGTGATCTATTACTTTTATGACCATCTATACCAAGTTCCGCTATTCAAAAGCTGTGACATACTTTCTTCATATCTTTTCACTGCTTTCTGCTGAATGGAACTAGGCACCACATAATCGTTACCAACTTCACTTATTTTCCCATTTACCAGTTCGCAATGTGTCCCGTTTATCACAAATTCTCTGCTTGTATCCACTCCCTGTGACGCAAGAAAATCTAAAATATAATCGGTGTATGTATCTGTCATACTTGAAAAATACTGCTGATCCGCAAAATGTATCAGGGAGCTCAGACCACCTATCATCATATTGCATCTTTCATCATCTGCCTTGCTTCCGTTTCCATAGCCCTCGCCCCAGACAAAATCTTCCTGTACCGTCATGCTGTATCCATTTCCAAGATTAAATCTGCTTCCAACCCCAATCGTGATACTGTTTGTACTGGGATCATATGGTTTGTACCCTCTGGTTTTAAATGGCTGCTGTACGGTTCCAAAGGTTTGAATCTCGGATGGGAGATATGACATACCCGTAATTGCCGTAAACGCTTTCTGCCCATTCACATAAAAGGAAGTATGGGTTGCACTGTCTATATCCGCTGTAATCTCGACTTTCTCATCATTGGCAAAAGGATTCTGTCCGGTCATTCCGGTTCCATATGCAAACAGCATTCTTGTAAACTGATATCTTGTATGCTCATCAAAATGATTCAGTGTCTCTGTATCTTCTCCCTTTACATCTCCATTGCAAAAATCAACAAATTCATTTTTGCTGCCATCTTTTGTAGATAATTTACCTGTCTTTGTGTTATAAATGAAATTATAGGAACTTCCAACTTTCGTTATACTCATAAAATTGTTCTCCTTTCTGCATAGGAGTCAGTAATATGCTCTGACTCCTACATGAAATACTTTTTAAAAATCTAATTCATTACCCGGATATGGCTCCATAATACACTTAAACTTTCCATTTTTTGAAATGCTTTCAACTTTCACCGAATCCTCAAATGTGACTGTCATCTGTGTATCGTAAGTTTTCCATTCAAACTGCGACCAGCTTACACCGTTACCGATATGCTCATAAGCCTTGATTGCATCGTTATATTGCTTTTTTTGTTTTTCTGAATATTCCAGCACATTTTCAATATTATTTATTTCCAACAACATTCTTAAACTATCCGGCACTCCATCTAACGCTTTTCTCCACGCTTCACTCTGTTGCTTTGCAACCGCCATCTCATGCTTTTTCCTTATTATTTCAATATTTCTCAAACATTTTAATGCCCGCATTAAACAATAAAACCAATTTTTTCAAACAGAAATTCACAATATTTATGCATATCCTGATTTCCGCTTCTTAAAACATAAGAAAACAAAGACTTTATATCTATATTTCCTCCCGTTCTTTCATATTGCTCCAGATAAAGTGAACGGAACTCTAAATAAGAATCTTGAATATAGTCACATGCTTGATTTATATCAAAGGTATCAAACGATTCATCCAATTTTATATTCTGAAATTTCCGCTTATTTTCTGCATTTTGCTTTTGACTTTTGGCAACCATTTTATCCCATTTTATCAGTTCATCAAAACCTTTATTTAGCTTTTCCAATTCTTCATCCATTGACAGCAAACGTCTTTTTCCACTCTCTGAATCATCGCATGCATACACTTCTCTTGTTCCATTCCTATATCCTTCTACAATTTTTTGATACATAGTAGAATAGGCATATGCAGCTCCCATTCCAATATCATCGAAACCATACCCATTTTTACTTTCACGGATACTTTTTAAATATTTAGCATTTTCATCCCATAATTCTCGAAGATAATCATTTGACCAAACAGTTTTAGGCACCGTTTCTCTGATATAATTTGCGTAACCAGCGTCTAAGGCAAAACTATCATGTATATATGTGTTTTCCTGATTTTCCCCATCGACTTCATCTGAATGTCCTATCTTCCGGCATACGTCCTTGCCGGATGTTACGGTCATTTTTTCTTGCGATTCATTTGCCTTATGCTTTTTATGAGAAAACCCTATAGTTTTCATATGATCGCCTTTTTGATGACCGTACAATGAAGATACGGTATTCTGACCAAAACCGATGTGCATACTTCTATTCCTCCAATCAGTTTATCTGAATTGTACCGTCTACTATCACAAACTGTACGTTTAACTCAGACATAATATCTTTGTGCTGTGTCCGGTTATATGCTAAAATTTCCCAGATATCGCTTGCGTAATCCTGATAGGTCAGATTCCCGCCCGGATTTAACTGAATTTTCAACGCCTAATCCCATATTAACTCCTTTTGTTTTGCCATTACGATAATCACAACCGCAACACTCCACAAAATATTTCATTATTCTGACCTAGTTTTCCCTTTTCTTCGGTCTTTTCGGCTGGTGATAAATCGCTGAACACTCTGCCGTCCTGCCAAGAACTGTTTTTTCCACTTCATTCCGGGCAATTCTCTCCACTACCTTCAATACCTTGTTTGTAATCTTTTCTTTCTTCAAAATTATAGAAATTGATACTATGCATATGTATCAAAACCTACCTTATTTTTAGT
>NZ_CVRR01000040.1 GCF_001406815.1 Roseburia faecis
AGCATAATTAATTATACCAAAAAATCGCTCAGACCTCACGGTCTGGGCGATTTTTCTGTCAGGGGAGTTTTTTTACAGCCCCATTCATTTTAAAAATACAATTTAGACTCGCACATATCTGTGATTTCTGCTATTCGGCTTGTCCCTCATGTTCAAAAAATTCTTGACTTTTCACCCATCATTCGCTGTTCTGATTTATTTTGCTTTTTGGCACAGAAGAGGATCGGCACTATGGAATTGACCGTTGGGCAAAACTTTTCAAAACAAAGACATGGGAGGATTTGCGTATGATCACAAAAATAATGAAACAATGCAAAAAGCTGCGAACTCCTTATATCAGCTCAACTCAGACGCAGTAGCCCGCCAGTGCGCACAGTCACGCGCTGATGCCGCCCCATGTCTTCACCTGAATCCCCATGCGGCTTATTCGTACTTATTTTAATTATTAGACAACTCACTGATTATTGTATAGCATATAATTCTCCTATTTCCTGAAGAATCTGTTCTTTCGTTCGTCCCACAAGCCCCAACTGTTTAACATCAACCGTTTCATTTTTCATTCGATCAACAAACTTCTGCATATCCTCATACACGCCACTGGGAGTGGCAATCTTGACTGTAGGGTCAATCAGTTCAGTCAATCGAAAAACATCATTTTTATGCTTCTTAATGTTTTTACTATCAACGTGTTCTCCGGCTTCTTTGCGATCCGTCAAATCCATCCATGCTTTCGCCTTGAATGGAATCAAATATGCAGCATCCAAAACCGTCACTCCATCAACAGTCACTTTCCCCTGCTTCAAGAACTCATAGTAATCATCATCCAAAAGGATTGCAGACAAGCTCGATATGTCCTCATCCATTGGCAGCGGTGTCAATACTGCATCATCTGGAAGTTGAATTGCATCCAGTTTTCTAGTGAACAGTTCGATCATTGCTGGATAACGGTTTGAGGTCGGGTGACTGAAGCGATAAAACTGCGGCACACCAGAGCTTTTATTACAATGTTCATATCCAGCCTGTTTTACATAGTCCCAGAATTTTCTTCCAAAAGCCACATCCACGGCTTCAATAATTAGAACAAGATCAATGTCTTTTGTTGCACGGAAGTCTAAGCCTCCTTCCGTCATCAAGATGTCACACGCAGTTCCACCGATAATTGCATACTGGCTTTCGTTACCCTTGAACCATTCCTTAAAGCTTTCAATCCCTGTTACCATCTATCTTCCTCCACAGATCATTTAACATTTCTTCTACTGCTTCTTCTACCCGTTCATCTGCATCTTCCCTGAGCGATAATGCCAGAGAAAGTTCATCGACCATTTTTTTCTTCGATAATTTTCGTGGGTCATATCTCCACATTTCAACAGCCACCTGTGAATTTGAGTCCTGTAAATCCTTTGTCATACAGTCATTCCACTGAGATATTCTTTCTGAAGCGTAGCACCAAACACCAGGCGCATTGAGCATCGAATACTCCGCCAATGCGGAATATCCGCTCTCCAACAATTCATTCTTTACTTCCTCGCATGGAACGTAGACAGTCCTTTTCACAGGATTGAGCAGAACTTTCTCTGCTTTATAAAACAACTCTTTGGGGGAGTTTTCTGAAAACAGTATCTTCTGTACTCCGATTTTTCTCGATTGCAGCGTTCCCATTTCTTCAAGTTGTTTGGACGCCCTGGAAATAGATGTTGGTGTCAAATCCAAATCTTTTGCAGCTTGACTTGTGGACAGTTCCTTTGCTCCCTCATAAATAAAATAAAGCAACAGCATCTGAGCTGATGGCAAGATTTCTTCTCTGTCGCTCTTTTCTGCATCACAACGTTCCTGCAAATATGCCGCCATAAAGGGCAGATAAATTTGCTTTCCATCCACAATAAATGCTATCTTTTCTCGAAGTAAATACTCTTTCTGCCGTGCAGTGATTTGTTCCAGTACTAAAACCACAGGGCGATCTGCAACCTTTTTCACACGTTCCAGATGCTTTTTTAATGTTTCCACCTGTTCCAATTCGGTTTTAGGGTACAAAAAAACGGCTTTTTGACCACTCAGAGATACTTTCTGTGAATCGTACCTTGTACTGATAAAGTTTGGCAAATGCTCTAAAGCTTTATTTTCATACAGCACTTCAATTCCTAAAACCCGCTTAAGGTATTCCACTCTATCGCCTCCATTTACAACTCTTTTTCTGTATTGTAACTTATTTTAAGTTAAGATGCAATATCAAGGTTATGATTGGTCAAATTCAACTATTGAAACACCAATATTTTCCAAGCAATTTTGTTTTCATTATTTATTTTGCTAATTGTATCGAAAAGGGCACTTGAAAAATCAAGCACCCTCATGTATAATTTACTCAGAAAGGTTATCGGATGTGTTATCCGATTTGCCCTCAGTAAAGTTAAACTACAAAGAATAGCATCCTCAACTTTGGACGGTCTGGGATGCTATTTCTTTTTATTATGATTATCTATGTAAGACAGTGCCGCAAAAACTACTAGCAATAAAGTAAGCACTTCCATTGTGTTCATAGGGCATCACCCTCTTTCGTAATACTAGAGGGCATCTTAATAATCGGAAATCCACATCCTACTTTCTTTTCAGTTATACAAAACGTATCATAGCATAACACGAACGCATGTTCAATTCAAAATTCTTGACTTTTTCCCTGCTATTCGCTATTCTGAGTTCACAACACATATATCCATTTCAAGCAACTCGGTTGCCAGATCATAACGAACCATTTTCCGGTTCAATTATCAATGGATAGTACAATTAAATATTTTAAATCATTCTGATTTATTTTTGCTTTTTGGGGGTGTGAAAATAAATCCTTATGATATATACTAAAGGAAAGGTAACATACTATATGGAGAAAAGCAACGTACCTGATTTTGAAACCGCAACCGGAACCATTGATTATGGTTTCACCAACGATTATGTATTTCGTAAGATCCTGCAAGAGAACAACGATGTGCTAAAAGCATTAATCTGCTCAATCCTGCACATGAAGCCGGACGGAGTTGAAGTTACTGTGACGAATCCAATTTCACTCGGCGAAACATTTTCTGCCAAGGACTTCATTCTGGATGTCCGGGTCGTGCTCAATGACGGCCGACTGATCGATCTCGAAATGCAGATGACCAACGAATACAACTGGCCGGACCGTTCCATTTCTTACGCTTCACGGAACTTTGATCAATTGAAGCGCGGAGAATATTACATTGATGCCAAGCCAGTGCACAGTATCGGATTTCTGAATTTTACCTTGTTCGAGGATAATCCGGAATTTAATGCATTATATCAGCTTCTGAACGTCAAGACCAAGCGGCTGTACAGCGAAAAATTTTCCATCCACGTCATTGACCTAAGCCGCATCGATCTTGCCACAGAAGAAGATCGGCACTATGGAATCGACCGTTGGGCAAAACTTTTCAAAACAAAGACATGGGAGGATTTGCGTATGATCACAAAAAATAATGAAACAATGCAAAAAGCTGCGGACTCCTTATATCAGCTCAACTCAGACGCAGTAGCCCGCCAGTGCGCACAGTCACGCGCTGATGCCACCTATTGGGAAACCATAAAAAACAATGTAAGCGCATAGTTTTAGGGCGTACCCTATAAATGAAATCTGACACCCCGCGCTAGGATGCCAGACATACGAGTATTTCACTACATTTTATTTACAAGTTTCCTGAGCCAATTTACTCCACGGGGCAAATTGTTCCAATTCCCCGTCTGACATTTCAGCACCAGGACGATGCTCCAGAAGGAAGCTCAGATATTTAAGTG
>NZ_CVRR01000041.1 GCF_001406815.1 Roseburia faecis
TCTCTGTATCCTCATATTCGCACAGATGTATGCGTCCATTATCAAAACAATAGATATCTGCATCTGGTATTCCTAACAAAATCGGCGAATGCGTAACTATAATAAACTGTGCTCCCTCTTTTGCACAACTATATATTTGCATCAACAATGTAAGCTGTCTCTGTGGGGATAATGCAGCTTCCGGCTCATCAAAAAGATACAAGCCATTTGGATGCAGATTGTTCTGTGCCAATGCGAGAAAACTCTCTCCATGTGATTTTTCATGATATTTGGCAGAAGGGTGTGCGAGATCTGCATATTCTTCTTCCTTCGTTGCAACATTATAAAAACTTTCAGCCCTAAGAAAATAACCCCACTTTTCCTTCCGATAACCTTTGGAAATTCTTATCGCATCACACAGCTCTGAATGTGTATCATGCGTAGAAAAAACATAATTCTTTGTTCCACCTTCAGGATTAAAACCATGTGCTACCGCAAGTGCCTCCAATAAAGTTGATTTACCACTGCCATTTTCTCCGACAAAAAAGGTGATTGCTTTGTTGAAATCAAGTTTTTGAATCCCCTTAAAAGCCTTAATTCTCTTTAAATAACTATCGTTATCAATTCTATCCCAATCGAATATTACCCCTTGTAAGAATTGATCATTCATCTAATCCCCTTCCTGTAAAAGACACTTTCTAATCCACCAATCCTTCGTTCTAAAGAACTCGGTCAACTGAAATTTCACCTTGTTATCAGTTCTTCCTATCAACAAATACCTCTAGTTCCATATGTATCTGTCCATAATGGCATATAACCGCTACGAATTGCAACTGCCTGTGATGCTATATTTGTTACAGAAGCACTATAAAAGGGGATTTTATCCTGTTCCATTATTGCAACAGTCAAATTATGTACTAATAATGAAGCCAAGTTTTTTCTACGATACTCCTTTTTTACATCAATCCCAATCTCACGTAAGTCATCATCTACAATTGAGGCTCCTGCTAATGCAACAATTTCGTCATTTTTCTTTGCATATAGAACAATACATGTCGTAGTATTACCATCTTCGTCAAATGATAATGAATTATCGAAACCATGTATTCCTCGCAATTTTTGAATTTCATCACTAACCAGTAATTCAAATGTAAAATCATTAGTATAAGGTAATATGGTCATTTGACTTAAATCCGGAACATAATGCAATGTTTGACCAAATACAAAATCGCTCTCATACAACTCATCTCTGTTTTTTCCACGAAGGCATCTCATAGCCTCCGAATAAATATTTTTAGATACTGTTACAACATTTGTATCACCTACACTAAGAATTTTTACATAGCGTTTTGAAACAGTTTCGTCCATGATAAAATTAGTTTCACCAGAATGTAATTCATCTACACTACATTTCATTTGTTCTGCTATATGTTTAAAAATAGCGTCCTGTATATCCTGTTGCCAAATCATATTTAATCTCCTATAACTTCAAAGTTTCTGTTCCTTACAAACTTGAAATTGTCACTCCAAAATAAATGGAAGCATAATCATAATAATTCCAAATAGGGCAAATAAAGCACCACCGATTTTTGTGGCTTTCAAATAGAACTCAGATGGTTCATCTGCACGATAAGATTTCCATTCTTCTGTTAATTTCCATATTAAGCCCGGCTTTAAGAAGATAAACATACCTAACGCAAAGATTATGATTCCACCACCAATAGACCACCACATATTTGCCATCTCCTTTCTCAAATATGAAGTTATGGCTTTAACTTTTTCCAAATAATCAGCTTTAGGATAATACATACGACCACCACAACGACCACCATGGCACCATCCAACAGTAACTCTGTGTACCATGGTGCAGACTGCATGGCATATAAATTTGGATAAGTTTTAAAGTGCCAGAACTTATAAATTCCGTACCCAATAAAAATTCCTATGAATGAACCAATAACGATGTTTAAAAAACAATTCAACTTTCTCAGCATGGCAGTGCACCCCTTTCCAAATTCCGATTGAGATTTCACCTGTTTTAAGAGATTATAATAACTGTTATATTATGTTATTAAATTCTCCGCAGGCCCTTGAAAACACTGGATTTGTCGCAGGTGAGCTTTCCCTTATTGTTTCCCTTGTGTTATATCGTCCCACCAGTGTTTACGAACTCTGATAAGGGCAAATACAAGGATGCAGGACATCCAGTGGATGTCCGCTTTGCACCGACCGTAGCGAAGCGGAGACCAAGAAAATTATATAAAACAGTATAACACAAAATAAAAGCGACATGGTGAACTGATTGAAATGCTTCTGATTTTTGCAACAAATGATTGATTTAACGAAAAGGAGATTTGATACGATGAGAACAATATTTGCAGAATACAATCCCAAGCGCAACAGTATTGATGTTTACACCTCTGTTGGCTATATGCTCCGCATTGACTGTTGGGAAGCTGAAAAGAACTTAAAAACCACACCAGGATCAGACTGTGCATTAAACGCACTCGCCATTGATGAACCTCTTGAATATGCAAAATTATATCTTGATGGAAATTTGCAGATGTGGGTAGATGCGGAAGACTCATTAGATATTTTTTAATTTTTAAACAAATACAACAGTTTAAATCGCTATTAACCACAATATTTCCAGAAAATTCATCATAGGTTTGTGCAAATGCAAAGAAACGGCGGCTCTGAAAATCAAAGCCGCCGTTTCATAGGCGCGTGAAAATGTGTCTGCTCTGCGACGGCTTTTTTTCTTTTGCCGTCGCGCTGCAGATAACCTATTCGTTCTATTTTGAACTTCTTTTATGCTACCTGATGTCTGCAATAGGAATGAATCGCCAAGAATGTAAACACAAATAATTCAATTCCTGCCGAAATCAAAATAACATGCGGTGTCCAGAAACTCATTCCACCGATATTCAGATAATTGAAATCTGCAAGCTGAGAAAGGAAATTGTTCTGCATACCAATTCCGGCAGATGGAAGTATGGTAGAGAGCCATGTTGCTCCCATCGCCACATAAGCAAAAAGCGGCATGAGAAGAACTACAATAGAAATCAGCAAAACTGTCAATGTGTCTTTACATTTTGCAGACAGGAACAACGTACAGCTAACCGTTGCTAATACAGAAAGTAAGCCCGCTGCTGCGAGAATTATCTGCAACTGCCCCAGATTGATGTTTGGCAGATTAATGATAGAGTATCGCATCTGAAACGATGTTTTTAAGCAATCCGTCCCGAACGCTGCATCTAAAATCAGAATGTGTACCGTGATCCCGACAAGGAAAGTAACAACGAAAAGTGTAAATGCCGCCAGAATTTTGGTAATTGCTAATTGTTTATGCCCGTATTTGGTGGTTCGCAGGATGCTGTCACCGCCCGTTTGATATTCTCCGGCGAAAGTAG
>NZ_CVRR01000042.1 GCF_001406815.1 Roseburia faecis
CTGTGCATTTCGTATAACATCTGGCATAATTGCTAAATTTTCCTCAAGCCATTTCGCAGTTTTTTCATCTCCACATGCCTTTTGCATTACACTTCTGTCAATCAATACAGAAGCATTTTTGCATGGAGTCAAACATTTATACTTGTTAGTCAAATACTTTGAATAGTCTGATACATTTTTAAACTTATTGGCTGAATTCATAGTGTATCCTGCATAATAATTCTTTTCACTATTCTTTGATGGCTTTACATTTCCGTATGTGTATGTATTGGCATACGATGATACTCCATTAATTCCCATACTGCATCTCTCCTTTCTATTTAGCCTTGATTTTTTATTTGCAGGCTATTGGGTTTTGTTCGATACGCTTACTGCCATTGTAAAATTTGCCTCATAAGAAGCTACTGCCTGACTTATTGTGACAGTCTTAGCAAACGAACTACTCTCAGCCACCAATCGAGTTCTGGCATCCTGAGCGGATAACCTTTTATTTTGCGCATATTCTTCATAAGCTGTTCTTTCCGCTTGTTTTTTCTGAATCCGCTTTTTTTCCTGTTGTTTCTTTACCTGATTTTCTATTCTCTTTTTATTTTCTATTCTGCGCTCCCAAAAACTATTTTTTGACTTATCATTAAAAATCTTCCCACCATTCCCATTGTTATAACCATCACTCCACATCTCAGCATGACATTCTTCTTTTGATGCTCCATAATATATTGTAGAAAACGCTCCTCCGCATATACCGGACCATTTATCTGGTTGTGACCAACCCACTTGCAAATCATTTAATACCCATGCTTCATACTCTGGATCATTCTTCATTGCTTCAAAACCCGCCTCTGAAATTGTAACAGATATTGACTCGCCTGCTCTTGTGGGGTGCATTGGAATTTGAGATATTTTATTGTAAATGTACTGCTTGTATTCCACCATCGTCATATCTTTAGCAGACACAGAACCTATTTTTGAATTGCCCACTATACTTCCACTAGCTTCGCTCTTTTCTCTTACACTATCCGCAAACCTTGTATCTTCCTTCTCCTGATCTTTAGCCGCATTTTTCTGTTGGTACTGATTGTAAGCCCGTGTCATATAGTTCACATTAATTGTATTACTCATAGTAACCTCCTTTGCTTTCTTTATCGGATAAAATAACCTGTTCTCCTAGTCCCATATCATCAAACGACCATATTACGCATACAAAGACCATCTCTTTACAAGATGACCACTGCCTTAAATTCATTTTCATCGCAGGAAAGCACCATATCACCGCCATATTTATCCACAACTGCTTTTACATTTAACAATCCAATACCGTGATGATCCCCTCTTTTGCTCTTTATCGTATCATTTTCAATTTCCACCTTTTCTGTCACCGGATTTCTTACCGCAAATATCAGTTTATGTTCTTCGCACTCTAATTTCAGATGAATGACCGCTTTTCCGGTATTTTTCAGTACCTTTTCACTCTCCCGGATTGCATTATCCAATAAATTGGAAAGCAGAATCACAATCTCTTCCTCTTCCAGACAAATCTCCTGCAGATCCCCTACTTTTAGGATCACTGCTATGTGCTTCTCCTGCATGCTGCGGTATTTCTGGTTTAAAATAGCATTCACCACTGGATGATTCGTATTTATCGCCGACATCTCGACAGCTATGCTCTCTGTCAGCTTCTGCGTAAATGAAAGTGCCTCATCTGTGTGTCCATTCTTTATCAATGTCTGGATCGTGGAAAGCTGATTTTTATAATCGTGCATTTTTCTTCGCTGACGCTCATAGATTTCTTCCCGGTCCTGATAATCTGCAATACGATTTTTCTGATTTTGTTCCGTAAGTACCGCAATTTTTATTCTCTCTTCTTTTTCAATGGTATTCTGCATGAACTCCATAAGGATAAGGTTAATCGCAACCAGTCCCACCGAAAGAAATAAAAATACATTCTGCATATCATCGTTTTCTGAATAAAACATAAGAATGAAACCGACCACCGTAAATACAGGAACACAGAAAAACTGTAACCATTCTTTTCCTGTAATCAGACCGCAGCTTTTTCTTGTCTTGCTAAATCTTCTGATAAACAACATCAGAATGATAAAAACCGTCTTTGATATCAGTGCCTGTAAAAACCATTTTTCTTGGATTGAACCTCCTCTTCCCAGCAAAACAGTCACATAATCAATCAATACAAGCATTGTATAGTTGATGATTGAAAACAAAAAACTCTGCCGGAAGGAGACCTCATAATAAGCCAGATTCAGGAAAGACATAACCAGTATAATCGGGATACATTTTAACATTCCGATCCATGCCCCTGTGACTGCTACCAGATAAAGCACTCCGCAATAAACAAAAAATCTATATCTGTTCCTATATCCGCCATCTCTTTTTTCCATAAAAGTATCAAAAAAGTATAGCGTTCCTTTTACTTCCAGCATTTCCGCAATAAATGTCAATACCCAGAATGTCATGTTATTCTTCTCCCTTATACAGCATATATTCCCTCTTTACCTGTGCATATCGTGCCTTGGGAACCGGAATCTTTTTTCCCGTGGTAAGTGTCATCACATAACCGCTGATTTTTGTGATGTACCTCATATTTACAAGAAAACTTAGATGTGCCCGCACGAATCCCATATCCTTGAATTCATTTTCCAGTTCATCCAGTTTTTTATAAATCTGAAATGTCCCTTTTTCTGTATAAAATACATTTTTGTGAAGCTCTGTTTCTATATAAATGATGTCATCTGCATAAAGTTTTATCGTTCCTTCCACAAAACGAAATTCGAGAATCCTACGGTTTTTATTAATTTCTGCTATCAAATCATCCATACATTCTTCTATAGTATCTGCAAGGTTATCTTTCAGCAGAAAACGGCTTGCTTTCACCTTATATCCATCCAGTGCGTAATTCATGTATGCCGTCACCAGCACAACTGGAAGTTTTGGATATTTTTCTTTAATCCTCATAGCTGTTTTCAGCCCATCCATCCCCTGCATATTGATGTCCAGAAATAATAGCTGACACGCTTCCAAAGCCGATTGTTCTTCGCATAACTGTTCTCCAGAATCATATTCTGTAATAGTAAACTCATAATTCTTTTTTTCGCCATAGTCTGACAGCAAATCTGACACATTTTTTCTGTCATCTATCCTGTCATCACAAATAATAATGTTCATATTTTTCATTCCTGTCTTTGATTGCTCTCATGCCTATAAACCATACAAGTCTCACCTAGCACTCTTTATTATATCAAACAAATCTTTCACTCGATCATTCTC
>NZ_CVRR01000043.1 GCF_001406815.1 Roseburia faecis
TATACCCTGTCTTAATCTGCTCTGTTTTTGTCACACCGGGACGTGATGTTTTTAATTCAACTGTACTTGTTGTCACGTTGCCGTCTTTTGTATTTGTACTATCCTTTTCACTATCTGTTTTTTTAACAGTATTCTTGTAATTTGAAGCATAATACGATGTGTAACTACTGTTATTGATACCTGTAATTGCCATAATCCTACCTCCCTGTTATTGAAACTTAAAATAATTTCTATTATATTGAACGACTTGGATATTTAATTTCTCTCAGCCTCAATATGATATGTAATTACTATTTTTATTTGTAAATCATAGTACTAACATCATCAAATCTTAATGCTCATCAATAACTGCTCTCTATTAGGCTGAATCATTGTATATTTCTCCTTAAATGAGGTAATTGCACCATACATTTTCTCAGTTAAATTTTCTGGGATTTCGTCCTTTCCCCTGGTTTTTTGCTCCTCAATGTAAGCCGATGCCAAAGTTGACCTTGTGGTAATTTTTGAAATTTTATTCATTTCTTCACCAATAATTCCACGGGCATGCTGATTGGTTGTCTCCATTGTCACAAAGTCATCCACTGTTTTTTTATATGCAGCATCTAAATTGCTTAACTCTTCATCCTTTGTAAGCTTACGAGGTCCATTTTCATCAGCTACATATATTTCTCTGGTTCCATTTTCATAGCCCTTCACAATTTCATCATATAATTCTGCGTATGCTTTAACATAATTATTTGCCTTGTCAGTAATATTTAAGGCACTTTTTCCTGTATCAACATTTTGATTCTGCTGTGCTGCCTTCTTTTGAATTTCATAACTATAATCAATATCACTGATTTTTTTACTCGCTAACAGTTCCTTTCTTTGAACCACATCATCATATTTTTCCTGTCCACTCTGCTGTATACGATTACGATAATACTCCAATCCCTCATTAGAAATCGAAAGCTTCACTGATTGCCCCACTGTATGTTTTTCGTTTGTCTGACTATTTCCTTTCTGTACTTTATCAGTATTTTTTTCCATTATTGAATTCGTATTATTCATGTAATTAGATATTTTCATATCCTATTTTTCCTCCTTAAAACCCATTATCTTAGTTTCACCTCGTGGCTCACAAATAAATCTATCTATAACTTTATATCTACTGACTTCCTGCCACTCTCAACAGACTCTCTTGTAATACCATCCAATGCGCCAGCCGGTATTGGTTTACCAGCTCTCCATGTAGAATCTGCGGCTTTTGCAGCTTCTGCAAATGCCTGTCTGTATTGATGTTCATATTGTTCCATTGTCCAGCCTGCTGATAAGCGGTCATCCTTATCCATTTTTCTGTATAAATTGTTATATACACTCTCCCTTTTGGTAGTATCACCATTTAGAGTACCATTTTCATTTAAGAATTCTTTCTTTGCCAGTTCAAACATTTCTTCCCGGCTGCTCTCTGGAATAGAAATGATATGTTTATAACTGTTTCTGTTCTCATCCGTTACCGCAAGTCCTGTTAATCCAGTATTCGGATCAATCCAGTCTCCGTTTTTGTCATACTGGCTCATCAGGTTCTTAATTGCCTGAACATTTGTAAACATTGCACCGTTTCCATTCTTCATCATCTCACTCAGTGCTGCTTTATACTTTTTACTGTTTGTGTCGATCCCTGCTGCTTTTAATTGTTTCTGTACAGAACTGCTGTTCATTTGGGACAACTGAATATTGTTGACTAAATTTGTTTTTGATGTTCCAAATGTCGTTTGAAATAAAAAACCGTAGTCCGTAATTCTTGACATAATCGAAGCCTCCTATCATTAAATTTTTTATATCTGTCATCCGCTTTATTTTTCTTTTTCTATCGACAACCCACTTCTAATATTTTACCTTTTCTGCACCAAGTACGATTTTTTTGCACGAAGTAAGACTTTTTATGAATTGAGGAATAACTCAGCAATAAATTTATTTCCATCACTTTTCAATATTAAATTTCCATCATATTTTTTTACACTGCTCTGAACATTCAGCAGTCCTATTCCACCGCCTTTTCCTTTCGCTGATACCGGAAAACCATTTTTCCACTTTACCTCCCCGCAGTTATTTTCGATGCTGGCAGCTATCATTTTATGGTATGAGCCAATCTTAATCGAAATATATTTCCCGCCTTCAAGCTTCTCTGCAGCCTCAATCGCATTATCCAATAAATTTCCAAAAATAGTTGTAATGTCGATTGGTGCAAGGAAATTCAGATTCACATTATCCACCTTTATGGTTACTGAAATACCTTTTTCCTTCATAACGGATTCTTTATCGGTAAGAAGAATGTTTAATATTGGATTTTCTGTGTATTGAACCGGAATGAGCGGCTTTAACAGTTCTCTGATTTCCGCTGCATATTCTCCTGCCGTATTCCCCTGCTCTGCACCATATAATCCTTCGATTGCTTTAATATGCTTATTTACATCATGTAATATGTGGACGGTTTGATCATATTTTTTTGTCTGCGTCAAATAGTATTCGTATTGTACCTTTGCCTGTTGCTCTAAAGCGATGAGCTGCTTTTCATAATAGTTCTTTTCATCTGCCATTTTTACAAAATATAAAAGGTATAAATCTGCCAGAACAATACATCCCATGTTGACTGCACACAAATAATTTTCTTCTCCATTTTTAAAATTCTCTACAATTACACTCATGTTAATCAGACTGTATAGAAGTATAATTCCATACATGATGTACCGTGTCTTTGAATAAGGGACATCACTTTTTTTCACAAACCTGTTTATGAATGTGTAATACAAAAAAATAAGTATCACCTTTGAAAATGTTACCTCAAGGCAATAAAGCATCGTTTCATTCACATTTTTTATATCTGCGGCTTGCAAAATGCATTGTAAAAGAATCACTCCCAATGATTCACAGACAGACATACAAAATACTAATGCTTCACATTCAATAATACGTCTTAAGGGTTTATCTATATCCTCATAATACAGAACATATACTATAATCCCCGTCAAAACGCCCCAGACTACTAGATTTAATATGGAATGATTGAGCATATTTATACAGAATGTAAATATTACTGTGGTAGTCTCAATCACAA
>NZ_CVRR01000044.1 GCF_001406815.1 Roseburia faecis
TTTTTTAATCAAGCCCTCGACCTATTAGTAACAGTCAGCTCCATGTGTTGCCACACTTCCACCTCTGCCCTATCTACCTTGTAGTCTTCAAGGGGTCTTACTCCCGAAGGAGGGATATCTCATCTTGAGGGGGGCTTCACGCTTAGATGCCTTCAGCGTTTATCCCTTCCAGACTTGGCTACTCTGCCATGCCGTTGGTCGACAACAGATACACCAGTGGTCCGTCCATCCCGGTCCTCTCGTACTAAGGACAGCTCCTCTCAAATATCCTCCGCCCGCGCCGGATAGGGACCGAACTGTCTCACGACGTTCTGAACCCAGCTCGCGTACCGCTTTAATGGGCGAACAGCCCAACCCTTGGGACCTGCTACAGCCCCAGGATGCGATGAGCCGACATCGAGGTGCCAAACCACTCCGTCGATGTGAACTCTTGGGAGTGATAAGCCTGTTATCCCCAGGGTAGCTTTTATCCGTTGAGCGATGGCAATCCCACTTTATACCACCGGATCACTAAGTCCTACTTTCGTACCTGCTCCACCCGTCGGTGTCGCAGTCAAGCTCCCTTCTGCCTTTGCACTCTTCAAATGGTTTCCGACCATTCTGAGGGAACCTTTGAGCGCCTCCGATACCCTTTCGGAGGCGACCGCCCCAGTCAAACTCCCCGCCTGACATTGTCCCACTGCCGGTTCACGGCAGATGGTTAGAAACCCAGTACTACAGGGGTGGTATCCCAACAGCGACTCCCTACAGACTGGCGTCCATAGTTCTCAGTCTCCCACCTATCCTGTACGTGCAGTACCGAATCCCAGTATCAAACTGGAGTAAAGCTCCATGGGGTCTTTCCGTCCTGGCGCGGGTAACCAGCATCTTCACTGGTACTTCAATTTCACCGGATGCATTGTCGAGACAGTGCTCAAATCATTACGCCTTTCGTGCGGGTCGGAACTTACCCGACAAGGAATTTCGCTACCTTAGGACCGTTATAGTTACGGCCGCCGTTTACTGGGGCTTAAATTCAAAGCTTCGCTTGCGCTAACCTCTCCTCTTAACCTTCCAGCACCGGGCAGGCGTCAGCCCATATACTTCACCTTTCGGTTTCGCATAGACCTGTGTTTTTGCTAAACAGTTGCTTGAGCCTATTCTCTGCGGCCCACCATTCAGTGGGCACCCCTTCTCCCGAAGTTACGGGGTCATTTTGCCGAATTCCTTAACAATGCTTCTTCCGTCGGCCTTAGGATTCTCTCCTCATCCACCTGTGTCGGTTTACGGTACGGGCACATATAAAACAATAGCGGCTTTTCTCGGCACATGGCTCACATACTTCACTACTTAATTTCGCTCCACATCACGTCTTCGGCTTATGTGACGGATTTGCCTGTCACACACCTACCCCGCTTGTACCGGTCTTTCCATTCCCGGCTTATGCTTTCCACATGCGTCCCCACAGTTCTGTTTATATGCGGTACAGGAATCTAAACCTGTTGTCCATCGGATACGTCTTGCGACCTCTCCTTAGGCCCCGACTTACCCAGAGCAGATCAGCTTTACTCTGGAAACCTTAGATATTCGGCCGGAAGGATTCCCACCTTCCTCTCGCTACTCATTCCGGCATTCTCTCTTCTTATCCCTCCACTGCTCCTTACCGGTACAGCTTCGTCGGTTTTAAGAATGCTCCTCTACCACTCCTTACGGAGTCCACGGCTTCGGTGTTGTGTTTCAGCCCCGGACATTTTCGGCGCAGGGACTCTCGACTAGTGAGCTGTTACGCACTCTTTGAATGTATGGCTGCTTCTGAGCCAACATCCTAGTTGTCTTCGAATTCCCACATCCTTTTCCACTTAACACACACTTTGGGACCTTAGCCGGTGGTCTGGGCTCTTTCCCTTTTGACCGCCCAACTTATCTCGTGCAGTCTGACTCCCGTTCATCATCTACATGGCATTCGGAGTTTGATATTCTTTGGTAAGCTTTGACGCCCCCGCGGAAATTCAGTGCTCTACCTCCATAAGACTAAAACGAGGCTAGCCCTAAAGCTATTTCGAGGAGAACCAGCTATCTCCGGGTTCGATTGGAATTTCTCCCCTATCCACACCTCATGCCCACCCTTTTCAACGGATGTGGCTTCGGACCTCCAATGCCTTTTACGGCATCTTCATCCTGGACATGGATAGATCACCCGGTTTCGGGTCTACTCGTACTGACTCATCGCCCAGTTAAGACTCGCTGTCGCTTCGGCTCCGTGCCTTAAGCACTTAACCTTGCCAGTACGCGTAACTCGCCGGACCGTTCTACAAAAAGTACGCGGTTGATCATATAAAGACCTTCCACAGATTGTAAACACAGGGTTTCAGGTTCTCTTTCACTCCCCTCCCGGGGTCCTTTTCACCTTTCCTTCACAGTACTATGCGCTATCGGTCACTAAGTAGTATTTAGGCTTACGGGGTGGTCCCCGCGTGTTCCATCAAGGTTTCACGTGTCTCGATGTACTCTGGATACCGCCTTGTCAGTTTTCCTTTCGCTTACGGGGCTTTCACCCTCTCCGGCAGGCTTTCCCAAAACCTTTCTGCTAGAATCACTGAATCAATTATGCGGTCCGAACCCCGCTGTGCACGCACAACGGTTTGGCCTCTTTCCATTTCGCTCGCCGCTACTCTGGAAATCGATGTTTCTTTCTCTTCCTCCGGCTACTTAGATGTTTCAGTTCACCGGGTTCCCTTCCATACGTTATGGATTGGCGTATGGATGACTGGAGTCCTTCCAGCCGGGTTTCCCCATTCAGACATCTGCGGATCAAAGATTATTTGCATCTCCCCGCAGCTTTTCGCAGCTTATCACGTCTTTCTTCGGCTCTTAGTGCCAAGGCATCCACCCTGCGCTCTTTTTTGCTTGATTATTCAATCCTCGTTATCATAGCGTTGATAACTT
>NZ_CVRR01000045.1 GCF_001406815.1 Roseburia faecis
TACCATAAAACAAGCGAAAAATCCTGAAAAATCAAGCATTTCCGGTACTTTTTATTGCCTTTGGCTGCTCGATTTCAAGACCTTGCATATGGCGCATCCTAACGGCCGGGTTTGCGGAGCAAAACGGCCGAAATGCGAAGCTGAACGGTCGCATCACCTTTGATTATTAATTCAGCCTCAGTGATAATAAGTGTATTCATCCAATGGATGAAAATACATTTATTACAGGAGGATAGTGTATGCTGGATTACAAGAACATCATTATCAAACATTATGCGCTTTCTCTTTTAGGAAGCGAAATTGCCCGTCAGCTGGGTGCAAGCAAATCAGGAGTGAATGACTTTTTAAGAGCATTTGATAAATGCGAGTCACTTTCTTATCCTCTCCCACCAGGTATCACGAATTATGGAATCGCTGAACTTGTGTATGGTTCTGTACCTGGATCTGGAGGTCGTAATGAAAATATAGAGTATCCTAACTATGAAGCAGATGCAAAGCTTATGGCAACACGAAAAAACATGACTTTAGTTTTCCTATGGAACAGATACTCTAAAAAATGCGCTGAAGAAGGAAAGCGGTTTTATCAGTATCGACAGTACTGCGAACTCTACAACAAATGGTGCGAAGAGAATTATGAGACTTCCCACTTTGATGCCGTAATAGCCCAAAAGATGGAAGTGGATTTCGCAGGACAGACGTTTGCCATGACGGATCCTCTCACAGGAGAAATACTGCCAATCGTTGTTTTTGTAGCGATTCTGCCGTATTCCCAGTACATTTATGCTGAAGGGATGCTCTCAACAAAGGAACCACAGTGGATCGAAGTCAATAACCATGCCCTTGATTATTTCGGCGGTGTACCTGCATTGGTTGTGTGCGATAACTGTAAGCAGGCAGTCATCGTAAATCAGGACTGGGTTGAACCAGAATTAAACAAGGACTATGCCGACTGGGCGGATCATTATGGCACAGCCATTCTTCCGGCAAAAGTTCGGAAACCGAAGTTCAAAAGTTCTGTAGAAAACGCAGTAGGTATTCTTGAAAAAGGGTTTTTCCATAAGCTGGAAGAACGTCAGTATTTTTCATTGGAACAGTTTAATAAGGATCTTTGGGATGAACTGGAGGCTCTGAATAAGGCACCATTCAAAAAGAAAGAGCATAACAGATACTATTATTGGGAGGAAGAGAAACTTGAATTAATGCCGCTTCCCTCCATGCATTACGAGTACATGGAGAGAAAAACGGTAAAGGTGTCAAGCGACTTCCACGTACGCTTTGACAATGCTTATTATAGCGTAGATAAAGCGTTTTTGCATAAGAAAGTATCTATTAAGGCATCCTCAACTGTTGTCCGTATTTATTCTCTTTCCGGAGAATTTCTTTGTGAATGGCCAAGAGCAACAAGAAAAGGCCAGTGGTCTACAAATCCAGAGCATTTGCCGGATAATTATAAAGGATTTACTCAGTGGAATGGCCCATACTTTATCCAAAAAGCCCAGCTTATTGGAAAGAATACGGAAACCGTTATCCGCACTGTTCTTAAATCAAGGTTGTATGAAGTCCAGACCTACCGCATGTGTCTTGGTATCCTGAACTTCACTAAGAAATACAGTAATAAAGCCCTGGAGGAATGCTGTAAGCAGGCTATTGCATTGAACAAGCAGAAATATACATTCATCAAGAATACGATATCCGTAGTTGCAGATGATCTCGGCGAGGCTGGATACCGGCATTCATCTCCATCCAAGAAAGAACTTGTACGCGGTGGATATGTAATGCCACCTGAGGCGTCCAGTATTGACACTCTCTTATCCCGCAGCAAGGCTCTTGCAAATCAAATGCGAGAGGAGGCGGATGACTGATGCTTACCGGAACTGAACTCATGAATGAGCTTGTTGATGAATTAAATGAATTGAAGCTTTCAACAATGGCGGCTACATTGGATGATCTGTATCACAGACCTGGATTTCTTGAAATGGATCGTCTTACAATGATAGCAGAATTGATTGCTCCACAGTTTCAGGAAAAAGTCAATACAACACTAAAGAATCGGTTAACAGCTGCACACCTAAAAGGATCTCCTGAAGAGTTGACAGACTGCGTTGATTCTGATAAACGAGAGTATCTGCCAACAGGCATAACAGAGATGCTTTCTTCCTTGGATTTCATTGAAAGAGGCTACAATCTCTGCATTCTTGGTGAATCTGATGCAGGAAAGTCATATCTTGCAAAGGCTATCGGCATTAAAGCCTGTAATCGATATAACGTCGGTTACTTCCACAGCGAAGAACTGTTGGAGAGCATGGTCGCCTTAAAAGAACAGGATTATGATAAATATGCTCGTAAAATGAAGAAGTATCTCAAATGGGAGTTAATTATTCTGGATGATTTTCTTCTTCATACCATTACAGATGAACGTGAGATCAAGATTCTGTTCGAACTGCTTGAAAAACGTAACGAACAGAGAAAAAGCACCATTGTATGCTCACAGCGTGATCCAGCTAGTTGGAAGGCAATGATTCTCAACGATGAAGTGTCAGCTAATTCTATTATGAAGCGAGTTACAAAACACTACACTATCAAGATTAACACTCGATAAGTGGTGGTCAATTAATTAAAAACGGGCGGCCGTTATGCTCCGCAGAGCGACCGCTCTAAAACGCATTTGCGACCGCCAAAGAGTGCAAAATGCAGACCTGACATAAGCCAGTCAAACTGCCTCCATGTAATGGGTTTTACCTCATTACGGTTGCGCGGCCAACGGTATTTTCCTACGTTGGC
>NZ_CVRR01000046.1 GCF_001406815.1 Roseburia faecis
TTCATGCCGCCTGACAGATTGGAGATTTTTTTCTTTTTCACATCGGAGAGCGAAAGAATGTCCAACAAATGATTGATCTTTTTGGTAGTTGCCATTGTGGGAATATCTTTCAGCGCAGCCACATACTCCAAATAATCTTTGACCGTAAAATCCCGGTGATACCCAAAGTCCTGCGGCAGAAAGCCAAACTTGCTTCGGTAGACTTCACCCAACTCTCGAATGTTTTTTCCGTCATAGTAAACTGCTCCGCTGGTTGGTATCATAATATCGGCAATCATGCGCATGAGCGTGGTTTTCCCTGCACCATTCGCTCCCAAAAGTCCCCAAATGCCGGGAGTCAATGTCAGATTGACATCATTTACTGCTGTTTTGTCTTTGAACTGCTTGCTTAAATGCTCTATTTTCAGTTCCATGCTTACACTCCTTTCTTTTGCTTCAGCTGAACAATAAAAAGCCCTTGTTCGATAATCATTGTACCGAACAAAGGCTTTTCAATCTCAAAAATCACACGCTTAAATTCCTAAGTAATTCCTAAGATCACAGTCTTATTTTCCTAAGCGGAAAGGGGTAATGTAATCACAAAGTCTATGGTTTCGTTTTGACTGGATGCAGTAATCTTTCCACCATGTAAATGTATAATTTCTTCCGCAATAGAAAGGCCAAGTCCCGCACCACCTGTATTAGAAAGCCGAGCATCATCCAAGCGATTGAATTTTTCAAATATACTGTTAAGCTGTTCCTGTGGAATTGTTTTTCCACGATTTTCAAAAGTGATCTGAATATCATGCTCTAACCGTTTGGCGGATATAGTGATTTCTGTCTGCGGGTAACTATATGACGCAGCATTTCGTAAAAGATTACTGAAAACTCTCGCCAGCTTTTCGGGATCAGCATTCACAGATAAGTTGTCCTCCGCAGTAAATACCGCCGTGTTGCCATTTGCAGAGAGTGTCGGGTATATTTCATCTATTACCTGCGCAATCAAACAATGTAAATCTACATTTTCTTTTTTGATAATGACCTTATGTGCATTGTACTTGGTAATTTCAAAAAGTTCATTGATGAGCTTTTCAAGGCGTTCTGCCTTATTCAACGCAACTTTTACATACTTTTCCTTTTGCTGTTCAGGCATGTCAGGGGCTTCATGGAGCAGGCTCAAATAGCCGATTACCGTTGTGAGAGGGGTGCGTATATCATGTGCCAGATACATAATAATTTCATTTTTCTTTTCTTCTGCCTCCTTTGCAGCCCGTTTGCTCAACAGAACAGACATTTTAATCTGATTGAGCTGTTCCTCCAGTTCTTTCAGTGGCTCAGACAACGATACTGTATGATTGTTCTGCTCATAGACCGTTTGGGTTGCGTCAATTACTTCATCCAGATAGCCCCACGGCTTTTTCCAATAGTAATTGAAGATACATATAAAGCCGAGCATCAGATACAAAATAAAAAGCAGATCAAGCCGCCAGTAGAGCCATGCAAAAATACCGTTGTCAAATTTTGAAAAGATGTAGTCCAAGATAAGGGTCAAACCATATCCAACAACGGTATAAACCAGCAATGATAGGTATAAGCGCACTTTAAGGCGCTTTTCTGTTGTCATTTCTTTATTCGACATGAGAATACACCTCCTACCGATTAGCAAACAGAAGAAAGCCAAGCAGACCAATCACGGCAACACTTACTATGCCTGCCAGAATGGAAAACAGTCTGTTTGCTTTTATTCTATTTCCAATTAACCGGGCTGCCATCGAATATACAGCAAGCCCCAAAAGACCACCTGCCGTATTTGTAAGTACATCAGTAATATCAGAACGTCCGACTGCTAAGATATACTGCATAGTTTCCAATAAAAAACTTGTTCCAGCAATCAGCATGAACTTCACATATAATTTTGTTCTTGGCAGAAGCATTTGAAGATAAATGCCCATAGGAACAAAAATCAAGAAATTTTCGAGTACCTCTGTTAAGTGAAATGCTGCGCCAACTTCTTTGTCATAGTGAAAAGGAATAAGGTTTATACTCCTTACTTTATCCAGATCACTGATTGAAAACTGTAGTTTGAACAGTATGATCCAAACCAGAAGTGCCAGATAAATTAAGAATAAAATAGTTGCCAAACAATTTGATTTTCTCTTCATAGCGTACTCCTTTCGCTTAAATTTTGTAGCCGACACCCCAAATCGTTTTAATATACTGCGGAGTATCGGAAGTATCGTTCAGTTTCTCGCGCAGATGCCGGATATGCACAGTAATTGTGCTGCTGTTTTTAGAGTAGTATTCATCTTTCCAAACCGCATGAAACAGTTCTTCAATACTTACAACATTCCCAGCATTTGACAAAAGGACGTGGAGAATAGAAAATTCTGTCGGGGTTAGAGAAACAGGTTCCCCATCCAACAAACATTCGTGGGTCTGAACATTCAAGCACAATTTGTTATAGGAAAGTTCCGATGGAACTTTCTCTGTGATGATACCGGGCGAATATTTCTTGTAACGTCTTAACTGCGCTTTCACTCTGGCAACTACTTCAAGTGGGCGAAAAGGTTTTGTCACATAATCGTCCGCTCCCAATGTCAGCCCCGTTATTTTATCCGTTTCCTCAATTTTAGCCGTTAGCATTATGA
>NZ_CVRR01000047.1 GCF_001406815.1 Roseburia faecis
ATCTGCAAGGTTACTTGATAAAGTGGCAGGCAATGACTAAATAAAACTTTCCCTTATTTCCCTTACGATTATCTCATAAGGGCAAAAATAAGGGAAAATACATATCGTTTCGCTAATGCACAGGCTGGAAAGCCTGTAAAATAGGGAAAGTTAGAAATATATTTCGGCAAACTTGAATTTGTCGGGTTCTTTACATAGATAAAATATTAATTTTTCTTTCCACACCTAAAAAAAATAAAGTCTGGCTGATGAATAACTCCTCCAAACATATCTGTTCGCTTTTCTCTAATTGATTCTGGTACTTTTGATTCCTGACATTCCTCAATAATAAATCCAGCAGAAACAATATCATTTATTAATGTTGAAATCGTTCTATGATAAAGTTCATATTCATCTACTACCCAATGAATAACACGCTTACCCTCTATTCCGTAATTTCGCAGATTAGCATATAATCTTTCTCCAGTCTCTGTTCTGGTATATCTGTCAAAAGTCCCATCATATGCTGTACTTATTGGGTGTGACATCGAAAAAACACATTTGCCATTTTCATTCAAGTGACTATAAATCTGTTTCATAAGCCTTTCAAAATTTTCTACATAATCAAAAGCCAATGAACTTGTAATAACATCAAACTTTTCCTCTAAATCATCCAATTCTTCAAAAGCCAGTCTTCTGTATTCAATATTAGAGGCAGCATTATTTTTTCTTGCATATGCTAACATTTTTTCCGATATATCAATTCCAAGAACGGATAACGCCCCTTTCTTTGAATATTGAAGTGCATGTTGCCCCATACCACATCCAATATCTAATACTTTCTTTTTATATAGTTCAGGTATCATTCCTAATATTATTGGTGTCTCAATAATATCATTAAAATTGATTTCTTTGCTACGTATTTTCTCGAAATTTTCGTAAAATAAATCATTATCATAAATATTTTGTTTTGACATTCTGCAACCAGCCTTTCATATAAAAAATTATTTTTTGTTTTCTTCTACTTCCATCTTCTTGTCTTTCGGGCAACAAGCATCCTTCTCTTTCAGCTCGGTCAATTCCGATTGAGCTTTTCCTTATTGTTTCGAAATTTTTGGTGCCTAACACCATTAAACACATTTCACAAAACTCTTTTATTGTTGACTATATTTAACTGCTTTCACAACTGTCTCAATGCTATTAATTGTTAATGCGGCATCAATAATATTGGTGATAATGGTAACAATCAGAACTCTTTTGTTATAACTGCCATCAATAAGTCTCACACGGTCCCTTGTAACACCCAAAATTCCAAATGTAACAATAAAATACCATTCGGATTATTCGTCCAACATCAGCTTGCCTTTCTTAGCCTTATTTTTTAATCTCTGCATCTGTTCTTTTTCTATCTGCTGGATACTTTTTTCCGGTGTTGGCAAATCTTCCGGCATAGTTCCTCCAATCTTTTCAATCGCAGTTCTTACCTCTTTTCCAACATTATAATGCACTGATGTCGCGGTTTCCGCACCGACAATTTTATCTTTTCTTAATTTTTCTTCTGTCTGTGATATTCGGAACAGATTAGCAATCAACTCTGTACTTCCCATGTAATCAAGAATTTTCTGTCCTACTTCTAATTGTTTTTTCGTATGAATATCATCAACATCTAATCCACCGTATAGCCCCATATATCCGGCATTTTGAAAAATTGCAAATTCCTCATTCGTAATAACTCCTGCATTATGTGCTGTCTCTGCCAACATTTGATTCCACTGTTTGATGTCTCCCCTGACAACAAGTCTTCTGTTATCTTCGTCCAGTTCATTAAAGTGGTCAGCAACTTCCTGCCTGTATGTCTGGATTGCAAAATATGTCTGTCCTAATGCAATGACCTCTTTTCTTGGATCTCCATTCTGAACGATCAGATAACATGCATATCTTGACAGTTCATAATCTTTTTTTGGTTTCGTGGTGACTCCGGCTTCAACGATTTTCCTGACCTCGGGAAAATCGTCTGGAATACTGTGCCCGCTGTTTTCACATGCGATCATTGCTCTTTTAATTACTTTTGCAAAATTCTCCCATTTTGCATAATCAAGTGCCGGTCCCAATTCTCTCGCACTCCAATACTCGCTTCCATCTTCCCGGATATGCTTGATATCTTCAAATCGTTTATACTCTATTCCTTTTAAATCACTCATTCTCTTGCTCCTTATCAAACTTTTGGCTGTATATGAAGAATGTAATCTCCATGCACAACCGAAACCATTTAACACTATGCTTTCATCTACTCGGCTTCCGCACCAGTTAAGACGTCGACCGACTGAAGTTAACGTTTCGAAGCTCAATCACTATTCAACCCTGCTTTCTTGCTGTCTACGCTTGTCAGATGTCGTTACCGGCATCATCCCAAGACTCGCTATTATCTGGTTGGCTAAACCTTGGATAAACCGGAATCCCATCGGCTTGACTACACACCCTTAGCTGGGCGCACAACTGGAAGTTGTCAATTTCTTTATTATCTAATCTGTTAGTAATCTATCCAACAGCATCTGCCTGTTGTTTATAAACATTT
>NZ_CVRR01000048.1 GCF_001406815.1 Roseburia faecis
GGTATCCCAAGATAATAGCAATAATGGAAGAAATAGCTGCTTTTTTCATTTATTCGTACTCCTTTGTTAACTTCCGATTTTGAGATTATTTCTTAAATAGCTCAGAATGTGAACCAAGGCGATAAAGCATCAAAACAAGAACACCTCCATTCAAGTATAGTATACTCAAATGCACGTCTAATGTCAACACACTGTCATTATATAAGATACATACCTAAAATGAAAAAGATGCAATTTCTGATTTTTATGGTATATTGGAAATAAAATGATGTGATCGTTTATGCATACACAAAACAGAAAGGAGTCCGCCATGGATATAACAGGAGTAGGAAACCTATCATGTTTATATAATTATGGAATTTCGGACAGCGATACCAGACATGTCACAGGAAAAGAAAACGGCATCGGAAGCGTAGATGAAAATGGAAAACAGAAGGAATGCCAGACCTGTAAAAACCGCAAATATGTCGACGGATCAGATGAAGCAAATGTATCGTTTAAGAGTGCCGCGCATGTTTCCTAAAAAGATTTAAAGGTAACCGATGGGATAAAGGCGCGGGAGGATCATGTGGATATGCAGGTGTAGGTGATGTATGTAGTTTACACTGACTAACGGGTATAACAGCTGTTGCCCTGTATGCACCAGTCAAAGTTGAAAATTGCATAAATGGCAGAAATATGTTACCATAAACATAGACTATTGACAGAAGGTATATGGAGTGGAAGCGATGGAAAAACAGGAATTTTGCATGGAAAAATCTCAGATATTTCAGGAGATGATCAGTCGTATTTCAAAATTATCTCAGGACAGTTATTTAATGGTTACTGATATGCAGCATAATTTAACATTTGTTCCAGAAAGTACTGCAGAATTTCTGGGGATTCCATCGGGATGGTGTGAAGACGGATATAAAATAGTGCTGGAAAAGAGCGTACACCCATATGACTGCCCGGAATATACGGAAGAGATGAAAAAACGTCTGCGGGGGATCAATCTGGAGAACGATCTGTACATCCGTATGGGAAAAGACAAAAAGTATGTGATGACGCAGATTATAACGGATATGATTTTAGAGCAGGGCAAGAACAGATATTTTATTGTTCTGCTTCGGAATCAGAATGTGATTCCGGAAATTGATCCGTTGACGGATCTTTATGGTCAGGTCAAATTTGAAAAAGATATTGTGGATTATATTCAGCAGGGACGAAAAGTAGCTGTTTTGGAAATTGAAATTGATCATATGAATGATATCAATATATTGTACGGAACAAATTACAGCGACCGGATTCAAAAGGTTCTTGCATACCGGTTTATTTACATGATGGATGCAGATAAAGCAGTTTATCGTATGGGAAATTCCAATTACGCATTTATTTTGAGGGATGCCAGCCGTGAAGAGGCTGCGGCATTTCTGGAGAAGATTCGTGCGCGGCTGGAGGAAAGTGTCGTCTTGGAAAACAACCATTTTGATTTGAAGATATATGCCAGCGGGATAATTCTTGATCATTATGAGGGAGAAATTTCCACGGTACAGAGTAAGCTGGAATATGTTTTAGGAAAAATGCGTACCAGACGGGATCACAAGTTAATGTTCTTTAATGATCTGGTACAGATCAATGGGGACGTGGATCTGGATCTGATGAAGATAATTCATCAGTCTGTGCTGAACCAATGTGATGGATTTTATGTGGAGTATCAGCCTGTCGTACATGCACAGACAGGAGAGATTGCCGGAGCGGAAGCACTGGTCCGCTGGAAAAAAGAGCCATATGGTATTGTGCCACCGGGAATGTTTATTGACTGGCTGGAAAGTAATCCATGTATGTATGATCTGGGAAATTTTGTTTTGAAACAGGCATTGACGGATGCTGTGGAGTTTCGAAAATCAAATCCGGATTTTTTTATTAATGTCAATATGTCCGCAAAACAGCTGGAAAGGAAAACGTTCTGTGGTGTTGTCATGGCATTGTTGAAAGAAACCGGTTTTCCGGCGGGGCAGTTGTGTCTGGAACTGACAGAGCGGTGTAGAAGCATGCCGGTCAGCGTTATGGAAGAAAAACTGTTGTACCTCAAACAACATGGAGTGAGACTTGCAATGGATGATTACGGTACGGGAAGTGCATCTTCAAGTATCCTGCTGCAGACCCCGATGGATGAGATAAAGATTGACATGAGTTTTATCCGTGGAATTACGGATAATCAGACCAAACAGGCACTGGTGCGCAGCATGGTTGATTTTGCAAATAAAGCGGATTTAAAGAGCTGCCTGGAAGGGGTAGAGGATGAAAAGCTGCAGAATTATCTGCGTTCCTTTGGAGCCACATGGTTTCAGGGGTATTATTATTCCAGACCGGTTCAGGCAGCTGCAATGCAAAAATTGTTAAACATGGAAAATTGATAATTAGTCGGTGATGAGCAGATCAACGCCGGCTTTTTCATAGATTTCTTTTGTATTTTCGGATAATCCGGAGTCGGTGATTACCAGATTCAGATCATCAATAGAGGCATAGCTGGAGATGGATGAGGTGTCAAATTTGGTGTGGTCAATCAATGCAATTGTTTTAGCAGAAGCCTTGATACACATGCGTTTTAAATCTGCTTCGTAGATACTGAAATCGGTAAGTCCGTTTTCAACGGAGAAGCCGCGTGCAGAGACAAATGCAATGTCCGTATGAATTTTCTGTAGCAGATCCACACCGAGGAGACCTTCAATGGAAGAAGAGGCAGAGGTAACGATTCCACCGGTCAGGATAACGGTGATCCCGGGGATATCCTTCAGAGCCAGTGCAAGGTCAATGCCGTTTGTGATAACGGTAAGTTCTGTAAAGCCGGTCAGTTTCATGCCAAGTGTATAGGCAGTGGAGCTGGCATCTAAAAAGATGCACATGTGATCTTTTACCATGTGGATGGCATTTGCAGCAATTGCCTCTTTTTCTTTTTTATTTTCCAGTGCACGTTCATGAAAGAAATAGGCTTTTCCGGTAAGTTCTTTATTGTCTGCGGAGTTATCGTGGTAGAGTGCGCCTCCATGTGTTTTGGTCAGAAGTTTTTCTTTATCCATCTGGTTTAAATCGGTACGGATGGTTGTGGTGGAAACTCCAAGCATTTCACTGAGTTCATTTGTGGTTGCTTTTCGGTTTTGTTTCAAATATTCCAATATAAGTTTCTGACGTTCTAATTGCAGCATGATGATTTTTTATACTCCTTTATATTTACGAAAACACAGATTTCGAAAGTTTATATATAGGATACTATACATCGGAATTGCATTTTTTGCCAGTGAAAAGTGAAAACAAAAAAATTGGCAAAGAAGTGGATGAAAATCAGCAGCTGTGGTATGATAAGAAAAAAGCATAAGGAGGGGTTTTTATGCTAAAAGAGTGGGAAAAATCCGAAAAACCATCGGAGGAGGAAATTAAGGCACGGCTGGAAGCGGTAAAAGAGAAACTGGCACGGCAGCAGCTTTTGATCAAAGAGAAGAAAGTACCGGTTCTTGTTGTGCTTGAAGGCTGGGGAACGGCCGGAAAAGGTTATGCAATCGGCCAGATCATCCAGAATATTGATCCGCGTTTCTTTAAGGTGGTATCGATGCAGAAAAAGACGGAGGATGACAAGAGAAAACCGTTTTTGTACCGGCATTTTGTCAAAATTCCGGAAGCCGGACAGTTTGTATTTCTGGATACGGCATGGATGGATGAGATTACGGAGGAGCGTCTGCACGGAACCATTTCCGAGGATGTATATGCCAACCGGATTGAAAGTGTCCGCCGGTTTGAACGGCAGCTTACAGACAATGGCTATCTGGTCATGAAATTCTTTCTGCATATTTCAAAAAAGGAACAGTCACGGCGTATTGCACAGCTGGAGCATCAGAAGGACACAACATGGCGTGTCAGCAAAAAAGATCTGTGGCAGAATGAACATTATGAGAAATGTATGGATGTATTTTCCGGATATCTGAAAAATACAAATATGCCATCCGCACCCTGGTATATCATTGATGCAAAGTCCAGAAAATGGACAGAAGTACAGATTCTTGAGACGCTTACCCAGGGGATTGAGATTGCTCTGAGCAATCACCAGATGGTGGTTCCGCTTCTGCAGAATGTATTTCCGTTGAAAAAAATGCCGCTTCTTTGTGACATTCCGTTGGACAAGTGTATGGAGGAGGATGTCTATAAAAAGGAATTAAAGCAGCTTCAGCAGAGACTTGGAGAACTGCACAATCGTCTGTATCGTAAGAAAGTGCCGGTCATCATTGCCTATGAAGGGTGGGATGCAGCCGGAAAAGGCGGAAATATCAAGCGGATTACGGGAGCACTTGATCCGCGTGGATATGAGGTTCATCCGATTGCAAGTCCCGAGCCGCATGAGAAAGCAAGACATTATCTGTGGCGTTTCTGGACAAGGCTTCCGCGTACCGGGCATATTGCAATCTTTGACCGAACGTGGTATGGGCGTGTGATGGTCGAACGTCTGGAAGGGTTTTGCAGCGAGAATGACTGGATGCGTGCGTACAATGAAATTAATGAGTTTGAGAAGGAACTGCACGACTGGGGAGCCGTGATCATCAAATTCTGGGTGCAGATCGACAAAGATACGCAGCTTGCCCGTTTTACCGATCGGCAGAATACGCCCGAAAAGCAATGGAAGATTACAGAGGAAGACTGGCGCAACCGTGATAAGTGGGATGCGTATGAGGGGGCAGTCAATGAGATGATTCAAAAGACGAGCACTACCTATGCACCGTGGCATATCTTAGAATCCGTAGATAAAAAATATGCACGGATCAAAGCATTAAGGATCGTGATTGCTGAACTGGAAAAAGTGTTAGACTGACTGGAAAAATAAAAAAGGAATACCCCGGCAAACGGAATTTCCGTTGCCGGGGTATTTTTGCGACTTATGATGAAACATCGCAGAATTATGAATTTGTTTTTTTCAGGTTTTTCTGTGCTGTAGAAAGCATCAGCTTGATACGGTTGAGCTGGTTAACTTCCGATGCACCCGGATCATAATCGATTGCAACGATATTTGCGCCCGGATATTCGTGACGAATTTCCTTAATGACACCTTTACCGACGATATGGTTTGGCAGGCAGGCAAATGGCTGCGCACAGACGATGTTGGTTGCTCCCTGTGCAATCAGTTCAAGCATTTCTCCAGTTAAGAACCAGCCTTCGCCGGTCTGGTTACCGCAGGAGACGATATGCTCTGCCTGTTTTGCCAGATCCTGAATATATGCAGTTGGCTCAAAATGTTTACTCTTTGCAAGTTCATCCCTTGCATCCTTGCGCAGCCACTCAAAGAAGCGGATGAGCATATTGTTGATGCGCTTGGATTTTGCGGTAGCTCCAAGATAATCCGCCTTGAAATTCTGATTGTAGCAGCAGTACAGTAAGAAATCGGTCAGATCCGGTACGACTGCCTCAGCGCCTTCGGATTCGAGCAGATCCACAATATAGTTGTTGGCAGCCGGAAGGAACTTGACAAGGATCTCTCCAACCACACCGACACGCGGCTTTTTCTCATCCGTCATTGGCAGATTGTCAAAGTCGCGGATGATCTGACGGCACATTTTGCGATATTTACGGTGGGACAGAATCTTGGTGTTGCCAACAAAGTCAATGACACGTTTTTTCCATTTTTCGTGTAATGCGTTGGCAGATCCCGGTACCTTTTCGTATGGGCGCACACGGTAGAGACAGCGCATGAAGATGTCTCCGAATTCCAGAGCGTACAGACCATGCTGGATCAGGCTTGGTGTGAGTTTAAATCCCGGATTTTTCTCCAGACCGACCATGTTGATGGAGATGACCGGAATATCCGGGTGGCCGGCTTTGGTCAGTGCGCGGCGGATAAATCCAATGTAGTTGGTCGCACGACAGCCACCACCGGTCTGTGAGATCAGGATTGCTGTTTTGCTCAGGTCATATTTGCCGGACATTACCGCACTCATAATCTGTCCGATGACAATCAGGGACGGATAACATGCATCGTTATTTACATACTTTAAACCGACATCGACACATTCTCTGGCCGGAATATCTGGGATGACCAGATTGTAGCCTGCGGCACGGAATGCCGGAACGAGAAGTTCAAAATGGATCGGTGACATCTGTGGACAGATGATGGTGTAATCTTTACGCATTTCCTCGGTAAAGATAACGCGCTCGTAATTTGCCGGCTTGATTTCGCGTTTTTCATGTTTTTTCTCTTTGACACGAATTGCAGCCAGAAGCGAACGGATACGGATACGGGCAGCACCGAGGTTGTTGACTTCATCAATCTTTAAGCATGTATAAATTTTTCCAGAATTGGTCAGAATATCGCTGACACAGTCGGTTGTTACGGCATCCAGTCCGCAGCCGAAGGAGTTCAGCTGGATGAGGTCCAGATCATCCCTGGTCTTAACGTAGTTTGCGGCGGAGTACAGCCGGCTGTGGTACATCCACTGATCCATGACAATAAGCGGGCGTTCCAGATTCCCCAGATGGGAAATGGAATCTTCTGTCAGTACACACATACCGTAGGAAGTAATCATTTCTGGAATACCGTGATTGATTTCCGGATCAACATGGTATGGACGACCGGCCAGCACGATACCGCGGCGATGGTGTTCTTCCATATATTTCAATACTTCTTCGCCCTTCTTCTGCATCTCCAGACGGGTCATGGCAAGTTCTTTCCAGCCTTCGGATACGGCATCACGTACTTCGGCTTCCGGAATATGGAATTCTTTCTTAAAACAGTCTACGAGCTGTTTGGAAAGGACTTCTTCGTTTGTAAACGCCATGAACGGGTTTAAGAACCGCATCTGTCCACTTGTAATTTCTTCAACATTGTTTTTAATGTTTTCGGAATAAGAAGTTACGATCGGGCAGTTGTAGTGGTTGTTTGCATCCGGAAACTCGTTGCGCTCGTAAGGAATCGCCGGATAGAAAATAAAATCTACATTCTGGTGGATCAGCCAGGAAATATGACCGTGCGCCAGTTTCGCCGGGTAGCATTCGGATTCGCTTGGAATAGAATCAATGCCGAGTTCGTAGATTTTTCGTGTGGACTGCGGAGAGAGAACCACACGGAAACCGAGCTTCTTAAAGAACGTTGCCCAGAACGGATAGTTTTCATACATGTTCAGTACACGCGGAAGTCCGACGGTCCCGCGGGTTGCTTCGGCTTCTGACAGAGGTTCATAAGCAAAAATACGTTTGTTCTTATATTCGAAGAGGTTTGGAATATTCTCTTTGTTTTTTTCTTTTCCAAGTCCGCGCTCACAGCGGTTTCCGGTAATATACTGACGGTTGTCTGAAAACTTATTGATCGTCAGCAGACAGTGGTTTGTACATCCCTGGCAGCGTGCAAGCTTGGTAGTGTAGGACAGTTTATTGATCTGTTCAATGGACAGCATCGTCGTCTGATAGCCGGCTTCGTGACGTTCGCGGGCAATCAGTGCGGCACCGAAAGCACCCATGATTCCGGCAATGTCCGGACGGGTTGCGTGGACACCGGCAATTTTTTCAAAACTGCGCAGAACGGCGTCATTGTAGAAAGTACCACCCTGAACAACAATATTTTCTCCCAGATCTTTGGCATCGGACAGTTTGATCACCTTAAATAATGCGTTTTTGATTACAGAGTAGGCAAGTCCGGCAGAGATATCGGCAACGGAGGCGCCTTCCTTTTGTGCCTGTTTTACCTTTGAGTTCATAAATACGGTACAGCGGGTACCAAGATCAATCGGATGCTTGGCAAACAGTGCTTCTTTGGCGAAATCCTGCACCGTGAAGTTTAAGGATTTTGCAAAAGTTTCAATGAAAGAACCGCAGCCGGAAGAACATGCTTCGTTTAACTGAACCGAATCTACGGTCTGGTTCTTGATCTTGATGCATTTCATGTCCTGACCGCCGATGTCTAAAATACAGTCAACTTTTGGATCAAAGAAAGCGGCGGCATAGTAATGGGCGACGGTTTCTACCTCGCCGTCATCAAGCATCAATGCAGCTTTCAAAAGAGCTTCCCCGTATCCGGTGGAGCAGGAGTGTACAATGTGCGCACTCTCCGGAAGCAGACGGTAAATTTCCTGAATGGAACGGATGGCAGTTGCAAGCGGGCTTCCGTTATTGTTGTCATAGAATGAATACAGAAGTTTTCCGTCCTCGCTGACAAGTGCGATCTTTGTTGTCGTGGAACCTGCGTCAATACCGAGATAGCAGTTTCCGGAATAGTTTTTCAGGTCACCGGTTTCTACATGATTGTTTCCGTGCCGGCTGGTAAAAGCATCGTAATCTTCCTGGCTGGCAAACAGCGGGTCCAGACGGGCAACTTCAAACTCCAGCTTAATGCCGGTGGAAAGACGCTGCTGCAGAGATCCTAAAGTGGTCTCTACGTCTTCTTTATAATTTAATGCGGAACCGATCGCTGCAAACAGATGCGAATTTTCCGGTGTAATTGCGTGCTCATCATCGAGATTTAACGTGCGGATAAACGCTGCTTTCAGTTCGGATAAAAAGTGCAGAGGACCACCGAGAAATGCCACATGTCCGCGGATCGGTTTACCACAGGCAAGTCCACTGATCGTCTGATTGACAACCGCCTGGAAAATAGAGGCAGACAGATCTTCGCGAGTTGCACCCTCATTGATGAGCGGCTGGATATCTGTCTTGGCAAATACACCACAGCGCGCTGCAATCGGATAGATTGCTTTATAATTTTTGGCATATTCATTTAATCCGGAAGCATCGGTCTGGATCAGGGATGCCATCTGATCAATGAATGAACCTGTACCGCCGGCACAGATACCGTTCATACGCTGTTCGACATTACCGCCTTCAAAATAGATGATCTTGGCATCTTCTCCGCCGAGCTCGATTGCAACATCGGTCTGTGGCGCATAATGAGTGAGAGCAGTGGATACTGCAATAACCTCCTGCGTAAACGGAACCTCCAGATGCTTTGCAAGGGTCAGTCCGCCTGATCCGGTAATAACAGGAGAAACAGAAAGATCCCCCAGTTCGTTGGATGCTTTGGCAATTAAGGACGCCAGTGTCTCCTGAATATTTGCAAAATGACGCTCGTAATCGGAAAACAGGATGTTGTCCTGTGAGTCGAGGATTGCAATTTTGACGGTGGTGGAACCGATATCAATTCCAAGTTTATGTAACTGCTTGTCACTCATAAATGTAACCTCCATGTGTAAGTAACTAAACTTATTATAAATAAGTATGATTTCAAAACAAAACCTAAAACATTATACGACAAGAATTGACAAAAGACAACGACTGAAAACATAAAGATTTTATAAAATGTTGGAAAGAACGTGCCGCTGCGTTGACAAGAGGGATTTGAAAACCGTATAATTGGTTGACAGAAAGGTCAGAAGTGACCGTAACCATACATACACTATTCTATGTAGACAGGAGACAGATTTATGAACTGGATGGATAAACTGGAACGCAAATGGGGACGACATGCGGTCGCCAATCTGAGCAGATATTTTGTACTTGCGCAGGTGATTGGATACGTGGTACAGCTGACGGCACCCGGACTCATGAGTTATATGAATTTTGATATGGGCAGTATTCTGCACGGACAGATCTGGAGAATTGTGACATGGATTTTTACACCGACGGCATCGCTGGATGTTTTTGGAATCTTATTTCTGTTCTGTGTGCTTATGTGGGGCAGTTCGCTGGAATCCATGCTTGGAACATTCCGCATGAATGTATTTTTGTGGGGAAGTGTGATTTTGTGTGACATTGTGGGCGCGATCGTATATGTTGTTACGCGGATTCTGCTGGGATATGGTTTTTCTCCGTATCTGTCCACGTATTATATTCTGATGTCCATGCTGCTGGCGCTGGCTATGTGCATGCCGGAGGGAGAGGTACGCCTGTATTTTGTCCTTCCGATCAGGATGAAATGGATGTTAATTTTTGAACTGGTATATCTGGGATATCAGGTGGTTCGTATATTCTCGATCGGAATTGCAAGTTATGGAACCGGAATGGGAATTCTCGTGGGGGTTTTAAACTGCGTACAGATTGTGGTTCCGGTACTCAATATGTTCTGGTTTTTCCATGCAATGAAGACCCGTTTGTCCGGAAAACAAAAGAAACGCCAGAAAGAATTCCGGGCACAGTTCAGTCAGCCTCGTCCGGGGTCCGGCATTGCACGTCACAAATGTGCCATCTGTGGTAGAACCGAGCTGACAAATCCGGAATTACAGTTCCGTTATTGCAGCAAATGCGTGGGAAATCGTGAATACTGTCAGGATCATCTGTTTACCCACCAGCATGTAAAATAAAATTTAGTGAGTGGAAAAGAAAAAAATCATGAAGAAAAAGTTTTTAAGTGTTTTGCTTATCGTTGCGGTTCTGATAGGAATGGCAGGTGTCAGCGGAACACAGACAGAATCAGGAGAACAGAAAGCAGACAAAGAACAAAAGCAGCAGGAAAACGAACAGACTGCGGAAACGAAAGTGGAAATTCCACTGGAAAATGAGGAAGAACAAAAGGGATGGATCGGTGTTATCTTAAACGGAGATGAGACAGAAGCCTATACACTGGCACATATTGACGGAATCCGGGCAGCAGCAGAAAATGTCAGTCTTCCGGAGCAGGATATCATCTGGAAAGAGCGTGTCGGTGCGAATGATGGCTGCAAAAGTGCAGTAAAGGATCTTATAAGACAGGGATGTGAGATTATTATTGCAAACAGCGCCATCTATGAAGAAGCAATAAAAAGTGAAGCAGAAAAGAATCCGGAAGTTGATTTTGTAGTTATCAACGATTCAAAGACACAGAGTACGGTAACGGAAGACGGAACAGAACTCACAAATCTTTACAATGTACATATGGATACCTACGAAGCTTCTTATGTGGCAGGAGTCACGGCCGGAATGAAAGTAGCAAAGCTGAAGGAAAAGAAAAAGATTCCCGCAAAGAGTTTTGACGAAAAGAAAAATGTAAAACTGGGATATGTGGCGGCAGAGGCAAACGATGATGCACATGCAGATATTAATGCCTATTACCTGGGAGTAAAGGCCGTCTGTAAAAAGGTTGTTTTACAGGTAGAATACATAGATGCCTGGAATAACAGTGATGCGGAGGCAACCGCAGCCGGAGATCTGATCCGGAGCGGGTGTGTGGTTCTTGCATCCAATACCGATCTGGATGCTGTTATGCAGATGGCTGAAAATGCAAAAGAAAGCGGAAAATGCGTATACGCGGTTGGAAGAAACTCTGATATGCGTCAGATGGCAGGAAAGGCCGCGCTGACTTCGGTTGTCAGTGTGTGGTCGGTTTATTATACAGAGCTGTTTGATGCAAAGCTGAATGGCCGCTATATGGAACAGAACTGGAATGGCGGATATGCACAGAGAGCGGTTACAATTTCTACACTGGGAAAAAGTGCATCATCCGGAACCGGTGACAGAGTGAAAAAAACGGAAGAAAAAATAAAAAACGGGAAGAAACAGATTGCATATTTTTCAACACGTGCGCTGGACGGAATTCTGGAATCCGAAAAAGGACAGGAGCAATAGCGTACACAGGTGCGTTTTGGTTGACAAATATCGGGAATATCCCTATAATTATTCTTATTTGAGGAGTGCTGGAGGAATAGATATATGGAAAATGAAGCGGTTTCCAAGAATTTTATTGAACAGATTATTGAAAAGGACCTGGCAGAGGGACATTGTGAAACGGTAAAAACCCGTTTTCCACCGGAGCCAAACGGATATCTGCATATCGGACATGCAAAGTCCATTCTTTTAAATTCAGGGTTAGCAAAAAAGTACGGAGGAGAATTCAATCTCCGCTTTGATGATACAAATCCGACAAAAGAGAAACTTGAGTTTGTAGAGTCTATTAAGGAAGACGTAAAATGGCTTGGAGCAGATTGGGGAGATCGTCTCTTCTTTGCATCAAATTACTTCGATCAGATGTATGAAGCAGCGATTAAACTGATTAAAAAGGGAAAAGCATATGTATCCGATCTGTCTGCAGACGAAATCCGTGAGTATCGCGGTACTCTGACAGAGCCGGGAAAAGAAGACCCATATGCCAAAAGAAGCGTAGAGGAAAATCTTGCGCTGTTTGAAGAAATGAAGGAAGGAAAATGTGAGGATGGAAGTCGTGTACTTCGTGCACGGATTGATATGACTTCTTCCAATATCAATATGAGAGATCCGATCCTTTATCGTGTGGCACATATGACACATCACAATACCGGGGACAAGTGGTGTATTTATCCGATGTACGATTTTGCACATCCGATTGAGGATGCAATCGAGGGAATAACCCATTCCATCTGTACTCTGGAGTTCGAGGATCACAGACCGTTGTATGACTGGGTTGTGACAGAACTTGGATATAAGACTAGTCCGGAAGGGACTCCGAAGCAGATCGAGTTTGCAAAACTGTATCTGACAAATGTTGTAACCGGAAAACGTTATATCAAGCGTCTGGTTGAGGAGAAGATTGTAGATGGATGGGATGATCCACGTCTGGTTTCCATTGCAGCGCTGCGCCGCAGAGGATATACACCGGAATCCATTCAGAAATTTATCGAACTTGGAGGTATTTCCAAGGCAAACAGTTCTACGGATTATGCAATGCTTGAGTACTGCATCCGTGAGGATCTGAAGATGAAACGTCCACGTATGATGGCAGTTTTAGATCCGGTAAAGGTTGTCATTGACAATTATCCGCAGGGCCAGACGGAGGAACTTCCGGTGGACAATAATCTGGAAAATCCGGAACTCGGAAAGAGAACCGTTCCGTTTACCAGGGAAATTTATATTGAACGGGATGATTTTATGGAAGAACCGCCGAAGAAATATTTCCGTATGTTCCCGGGAAATGAAGTACGTCTCATGAATGCATATTTCGTGAAATGTGTCGGATTTGAAAAGGATGAGAGCGGGAAAGTTACGGTTATCCACTGCACATATGACCCGGCATCAAAAGGCGGAAACAGCCCGGATGGAAGAAAAGTAAAGGGAACCATTCACTGGGTATCGGCAGAACACGGAAAGAAAGTAACGGTTCGCTTATATGAGAACCTCATTAATGAAGAACTTGGCGTATATAATGAAGACGGAAGTCTGAATCTGAATCCGAATTCCCTGACTGTCCTGACAGAGAGCATTGTAGAGCCGGCATTGTTAGAGGCAAAACCATATGAGAGTTTTCAGTTTGTAAGAGAAGGATTTTTCTGCGCAGATTATAAGGATTCAAAGCCGGGAGCGCCTGTATTTAACAGAATTGTTTCTTTGAAGAGTTCTTTTAAGCTGCCGAAAAAATAAAGAATAGACAAAAAGAGGCGTAGAATGAATTTATTATCGGGATTGGAAAAATTTGGTTTGGATCAGATGGATACAGACCACCTCTTTGAAGAGGAAAAAAGTGATACACCTGCACGGAAAGCACCGGAACCGGTGCCAAAAAAAGAACCGGTTCACAGCGAAACTGAGTTCTTACTGGATAAATCCATCCGTTGTCCGGTATGTGATAATGTTTTCCGTACAAGAATGGTAAAAACTGGACGGGTAAAGCGCATGGAACCGGATTTTGATCTGCGTCCGCGTTTTCAGTACATTGATACAAATAAATACGATGTATCGTCCTGCCCACAGTGCGGATATACGGCGATGAACCGCTATTTTACCCATTTGTCTACCGGTCAGGTCAAGATGATTGAAGAAGGGGTATGCCATAAGTTCAAAGGGCAGAAGCAGCCAAAAGAAGAACCGATGGAGCCGTATTCTTACGAAAAAGCCATTGAGCGGTATAAACTGGCTTTATATAATACACTGGTGAAAAAGGGAAAGAACAGTGAAAAGGCATATGAGTGCCTAAAGATATCCTGGCTGTACCGCGGCTGGATTGAGGAGCTTTCCAAGGCAAAAAAGAAAGATGAAAAAACACTTGCCGAATGCCGGAAAGAAGAAGCCACGTATTATGAACAGGCATATGAGGGATTTTTAAAAGCGATTGCATCCGAAAATTTCCCAATGTGCGGAATGGAAGAAAGTACCGTAAACCTGTTGATGGCGAATATAGCTTATAAACTTGGAAAGGTGGACATTGCATCCAGATTCATTTCCATGATTCTGACTTCACAGGCAGCTTCCCGAGTGGCAAAAGACCGAGCGATGCTTTTAAAAGAAGAGATTATTGCAAAACTGCACGGCAAAGGATAATCTATGGCTGGAAAATTTTATGCGGTAAAAAAGGGAAAAGTTCCGGGAATTTATACCTCATGGGATGCATGTAAAAGTATGGTGCATGGATTTCCGGGAGCTGTCTATAAAGGGTTTGCGACACGCGCAGAAGCGGAACAGTTTCTGGAAGGAAAAAAAGAGGAACAAAAGGAACCGGAAAATTATGCGTTTGTCGACGGTTCGTTTAACAGTGCTACTTCCGTCTATGGATATGGCGGATTTCTCGTGACAAAGGGAGAACGTCACGTGATCAGCGGAAGCGGCAATGATCCCCAGATGGCATCGATGCGCAATGTGGCAGGAGAGGTGTTAGGCAGCATGGCTGCAGTAAAAGAAGCTGTTGCCATGGGACTTACCGACTTAACCATTTATTATGACTATATGGGAATAGAGATGTGGGCAACCGGAGCCTGGAAGCGGAACAAACAGGGAACGATTGCCTATTATGATTTTATACAGTCCGTGAATGATAAAATTTCCCTTCATTTTGTGAAAGTGAAAGGACATTCCGGGGTAGAAGGAAATGAAGAGGCGGACCGGTTGGCAAGACTTGCTGCCGGGGTAGATTAGACAGACAGGGGTGACAAAGTGAGCGTATTTAATGTAGAACTGAAAAAAGTGGTGGATGACAGTTACGATATTGAGATGGGGTATCGTCTGGAGGATCAACTGGTAGAGGATTTAGAGACCGGTCTTCTGGGAAAAATCAGGAAGTTTGCCGTGATCACGGATTCCAATGTACTGGATCTGTATGCAAAACCAATCAGTGAAAAGCTGAGCAAGGCTGGATTTAAAGTGGAACTGTTCGTATTTCCCGCAGGAGAAAAAAGTAAGACCAGACAGACGAAGGCGAAGATTGAAGATGCCATGCTGGAAAAAGGGTTCCGCAGAGATTGTGCTGTGATTGCAATCGGCGGAGGTGTTGTTACGGATCTGGCAGGATTTCTGGCAGGAACATATGGCAGAGGCGTACCGTTTATCAATTATGCGACCACACTTCTGGCTGCTGCAGATGCATCCGTGGGCGGAAAGACTGCCGTTGATACACCGCTTGCAACGAATCTGATTGGACTTTTCAATCAGCCGCGCAAGGTCTACATTGATATTGCCGCATGGAAAACCCTTCCGAAACGTCAGATGGCAAGCGGCATGGCAGAGACCATCAAGCATGCATGTCTGGCGAGCCGTGAAATGTTTGAGTTTATCGAGGAAAACTTGGATGATATTATGAGTTTCCAGAAGTTTGCCTGCGAATATATCGCAGAGAACAACTGTAAGATCAAGTATGATGTTGTTATGAAAGACGAGAGAGAAAGCGGACTGCGCGAAGTCCTGAATTTAGGACACACGGTGGGACGCGCCATTGAAACTGTCAGTGACTACCGGCTTCTGCACGGCGAGGCACTTTCCATCGGAATGGCGGCTATGGTACTGCTTTCGGCACGCCTTGGCTATATGTCAGAGGAAGAGGCAGAGCGTGTGACTAAGCTGTATGCGCGTGTGGGACTTCCGACAAGAATTCCGGATTATATTGATCGTGAGGCTCTGGTTAAGAAGCTTTATACCGACAAAAAGGTGCGTGACGGAAAGTTACGCTTTGTGATCGAAAAAGGCATTGGAGATGTAGTGGAGTTTGCACCGAATGTGTATGCCAAGCCGATCGAGGAGAGTCTGGCAAGAGAGATTATTATGGAACTGTAAAGGTTATACGAGGACGATGGGCTGTCGGTATTCGTTTGGTAATTCGGTCTGTATCTGCATGGAAGATGTAGTGCGGTACAGATCAGCACAGGCTACATCGTGTAAAAAACGTTTGTATGCAATTCCATGAAGGATAGAAGAAGCATCTGCAACTTTGGTAATCAAAGGAACGGATGCTTCTTTTTTGATGGAGGAAAGAAGCACAGAGGAATCCCTGCGAAAACCAAGTACCCGCAGATACGGAATGCCATCCGGCTGCCAGAGCGCAGCATAATCGTCCTGCCGGATGTTAAGCAGGATGTGGAGCAGAGCGCGGCAGATGCGTGTGTATGTTGTATTTTTGCTTTTTAAGAGATCGGCAAACTGCGAAAAACTTAAAAAATGCTCTAGCTGCTGGACGATTCGATGGGACAGATCCTTGCCACAGTCTGCAAAGTCAGCATAGCCTCCATCGTACAGTGCCCATAACCGGGTGTAGAGAGCCTGAGAAAAAGCATCCGTGTCCAGAAGAAGGTTCTGCTGTGCCAAAGTGGCAAGGAGGGAGGCGGAAGTATCGGGAAGCATCTGCGAAAGTTCGAAATCAAAGCTGCCTGTACTTATGAACATGGAATGGTTGTGGTTACCATCATTTTCAGATGGCACAAGCAGTGCGTTTCTTATGGCAGTTGCAGAGGCGTAGGTTACGCCTGTTTTTGTGCTGTGATAGCCTTCCCCGATACGTTGGACCGGCATACTGGAAAAAGTTCTGTCATGTACGCTGTTTATGGAATTCCAGCGGGCGATTGCTTTTTCGTATTCTAAGGCCAGAATATTGTTCGGAGATGCCAGAAAAGAAGAAACCGCATCAGAAGAAAAGGAAGGCAGCAGGGAACACAGTGCGTGGCTTCGTGCGACAGGAAACGGATTTCCCTGCTTCATGTTATAAGAAACCAGCATCTGATAGTCCGAAGCATTTTTGGAAAGAACTTCGACAATTGCCTGCATAAGTTCTTTTTCCGGAGTTTCACAGCCATAGCAGAGCGTGTCAACGACGCCTGTTTTTCCGAGAAGCTGTACGCCTCCGGCAGCAAAATATTCCGCGGAAGCGGTCGCCCATACAGCCGGAAGTTCGAGTACCAGATCGGCACCGCCGAGAAGTGCCATGCGGGTGCGCGTGTATTTGTCGGCAATGGCAGGAACACCGCGCTGTAAGAAATCTCCGCTCATGGCAACGATCACAAAATCTGCTCCTGTAAGGTGGCGTACGGTTTCAATCTGATATTGGTGTCCGTTGTGAAACGGATTGTATTCGGCGATAATTCCTGCTGTTTTCACGTTTGCCTCCTGTTCGGTCGTTTCTTCTGTCTGTTTTTCTGTTAAAATATTAACACAGCTTTTCGAGGATTTCCACTTGTATAAGAAGGAAAATGTGTTTATAATGGAAAAAGATTGTGGATTTCCACAAAATGAATAAGGACAAGGGAGAATTCAAATGAACGTATTAGTAATCAACTGCGGAAGCTCTTCCCTGAAGTACCAGCTGATCAACTCTGATTCAGAAGAGGTACTTGCCAAGGGCTTATGCGAAAGAATCGGAATTGACGGAAGACTGGTATACCAGAAAGAGGGAATGGATAAGGAGATCACGGAAGCTCCGATGCCAACCCACAAAGAGGCCATTCAGATGGTTCTTGATGCACTGCATAATCCAAAGAGTGGAGCAGTAAAGGATCTGAGCGAAATCGACGCAGTTGGACATCGTGTTGTACACGGTGGAGAGAAGTTTGCAAAGTCGGTGGTACTGACAGAAGAAGTGCTTGCAAAGGTAGAAGAGTGTAATGAACTTGCACCGTTACATAACCCGGCAAACCTGATCGGTATCCGTGCGTGTCAGGATCTTATGCCAAATGTACCGATGGTTGGTGTATTTGATACGGCGTTCCATCAGACAATGCCAAGAAAGGCATTCCTGTACGGACTTCCATATGAATATTATGAGAAATATAAAGTAAGAAGATACGGATTCCACGGAACCAGCCACAGTTTTGTATCCAAAGCATGTGCAGAGTATCTGAAACTGGATCTGAAAAACAGCAAGATTATTGTAGCGCATCTTGGAAACGGAGCATCTGTCAGTGCTGTATTAAATGGAGAATGTGTGGATACTTCCATGGGTCTGACTCCACTGGAGGGACTGGTTATGGGAACCCGTTCCGGAGATATTGATCCGGCAATCATGGAATTTATCGCAAAGAAAGAGAACCTCGACATCGATGGTGTCATGAATGTGTTAAATAAAAAATCCGGTGTTGAAGGATTATCCGGTGTATCCAGTGATTTCCGTGATCTGGAAGCTGCTTATAATGAAGGAAATCCACGCGCCATTGATGCCTGTGAGGTATTTGCTTACCGTGTGGCAAAATACATCGGTGCATATGTTGCAGCAATGAATGGTGTGGATGCGATCGCATTTACTGCAGGTATCGGAGAGAATACTTCTTTCATTCGTGAAAAGATCGTTTCTTATCTGGGATATCTGGGAATCAAGCTTGATAAGAAGACAAACGATGTGCGTGGCGTGGAGGAAATTATTTCCACACCGGATTCAAAAGTTACCGTATGTGTCATTCCGACCAACGAGGAGCTTGCAATCTGTCGTGAGACCGTAGCACTGGTAAAATAAATGTTGATAAATTTGTTGATAATTTGTAAAAATTAGTTGACAAAGCAGGACACCCTATGTATAATTGTTTAGGTGTGAATAGGAGAATACTGTGAAAATTGATCTTTCAATCATTACAAAATCCATAAACAAGGAATTGACACAGGAGGCGGACATCTCGCTCACTTCCTTTCGTTCCCGCTTGGGAGATTTTCCTATTGTTCGCAAAGCGCCGGTGACATTGCAGATCCGTAATGAGGAGAATGCAGCGGTATTCGTTAAGGGTACGGTTGATATTGATGTGATGATTCCGTGTGCGCGGTGTCTTGAAGAAGTTCGGACGCCGATCCGTTTTGACATAGATAAGAAACTCACTGTTCGGGAAGAGGGACTTGTCGATGAAGAGATGGAGGAACCGGATTACCTGATTGGGTTTGAACTGGATGTAGATAAACTTGTCTACGCCGAGATTTTGGTGAACTGGCCAATGAGAGTTCTGTGCAAGGACGATTGCAAAGGAATTTGTAAAGTCTGCGGGATGAACTTGAATAAGGGAGCCTGCAGTTGCCAGAGAACAGAGCTTGATCCAAGAATGGCAGCAATCCAAGATATATTTAACAGGTTTAAGGAGGTGTAAACAAATGTCAATTTGTCCAAAGAATAAATCTTCTAAGGGAAGAAGAGATAAGAGAAGAGCAAACTGGAAAATGTCTGCTCCGACCTTAGTAAAGTGCAGCAAGTGCGGCGAATTAATGATGCCACACCGTGTATGCAAGAACTGCGGATCTTATAACAAAAAAGAGATTATCGCGCAGGACTAATAAGGATAGGTCTTTAAAAATCAAGAGTTGGCGGTTTTGCTGACTCTTGATTTTTTTGTGTCTGAAAGAGCCAATTTATCGTTGATTTATGGAATGATATATAGTATATTTTCTAGTAGATGCATAAGGAGGAACAGACCATGCAGACAATCACGAAAGTAGCTCTTGATGCAATGGGCGGTGATAATGCACCGGCAGAAATTGTCAAGGGAGCAGTTGATGCGGTCTCTTCCCGTGAAGATATCAAAGTTTTTCTGGTTGGACAGGAGGACGTGGTAAGGGAAGAATTGCAGAAGTATCCATATCCGCAGGAGCGTATTGAGGTTGTGGATGCGCCTGAAGTAATTGAGATGGCAGAGCCACCCGTTCAGGCAATTCGAAAGAAAAAACAGTCATCCCTCGTTGTAGGTATGAATATGGTAAAACAAAGAGAAGCGGATGCATTTGTTTCCGCAGGAAGTTCCGGAGCGGTTCTGGTTGGCGGACAGACGATTGTCGGACGCATCCGTGGAATCAAACGCCCACCGCTGGCACCGATCATTCCGACGGAGACCGGAATTTCACTGTTGATCGACTGTGGCGCAAATGTAGACGCACGGCCGGAACATTTATTACAGTTTGCAAAGATGGGTTCCGTTTATATGGAAAACGTTGTGGGGATTAAGAATCCGAGAGTGGCGATTGTAAATATTGGTGCGGAAGAGGAAAAGGGAAATGCTCTGGTAAAAGAAACATTTCCATTGTTAAAAGAATGTGAGGATATCAATTTTGTCGGAAGTATTGAGGCAAGAGAGATTCCACACGGTGGAGCAGATGTCATTGTGTGCGAGGCATTTGTCGGAAATGTCATTTTAAAATTATATGAAGGTCTCAGTTCAACATTGATCGGTGTGATCAAGGCGGGACTGATGAGCAATTTAAAGAGCAAGATCGGTGCGGCACTGGCATTGCCGTCACTGAAAAAAACACTGAAAGCATTTGATGCGAGCCAGTATGGCGGAGCACCGCTTCTGGGACTGAATGGCCTTGTGGTAAAGACCCATGGAAGTTCCAGGGCAAAGGAAATTACCAATTCCATTTACCAGTGTGTGACATTCCGTGAAGAGAATATTAACGAAATTATCAAAGAAAGAGTTGCAGATTCCAAAAATAATGAAGAAGAATAAGAAAGGAAATGAAGTATTATGGAGTTCGAAAAATTAAAGAAGATTATTGTGGACGTATTAAACGTGGACGAAAATGAGATTACGATGGATACCACATTCATCGATGATCTGGGAGCGGATTCCCTGGATGTATTCCAGATCATTATGGGACTTGAGGAAGAATTTGATATTGAGATTCCAAACGAGCAGGCAGAAAAGATTGTTACAGTAGGGGATGCGGTAGAACAGATCAAAGCTGCAATGAATGAAAACTAAACACAGATACGAAAGGAGTCCGGTGGCGGACTCCTTTATTTCAGAAAGGGGAAAGAAGTGACAGATATTAAAAAATTTCAGGAAGTGATCGGATATCACTTTCATGATGAAAAACTGCTTCGTCAGGCACTGACGCATAGTTCATTTGCCAATGAGAAGCACTTAAAGAAACATTCGGACAATGAGAGACTGGAGTTTTTGGGCGATGCTGTGCTTGAGATTATCTCCAGTGAATTTTTGTACAAAGAGTATCCGGACAAGCCGGAAGGAGAACTGACAAAACTGCGTGCAAGCATTGTCTGTGAACCGACACTGGCACTCTGTACCAAGGATATTGCTTTAGGAGAGTATCTTTTACTCGGAAAAGGAGAGGACCAGACCGGAGGAAGAGGCCGCAAATCTATTTTGTCTGATGCGCTTGAAGCTGTGATCGGGGCAATTTATTTGGATGGTGGTTTTGCTAATGCAAAAGAGTTTATTCATAAATATATTCTGACAGATATTGAACACAAACAGCTCTTTTATGATAGCAAGACTATCCTGCAGGAGGTTGTGCAGGGAGAACATGAGCAGCTTACTTATGTACTGACCGATGAGTCCGGTCCGGATCATAATAAGAGTTTTACTGTCCGTGCATGTATTGGAGAGCGTGTCATTGGCAGCGGAACCGGACATACAAAAAAAGCGGCGGAACAGGAGGCTGCATATCAGGCACTTCTGATGCTTAAAAATCAGCAAAGGGGATAATACATGTATTTAAAAAGTATTGAGGTGCAGGGATTTAAATCATTTGCAAACAAAATTGTATTTGAATTCCACCAGGGAATCACGGGCATTGTAGGACCGAACGGAAGTGGAAAAAGTAACGTTGCGGATGCGGTGCGCTGGGTACTTGGAGAGCAGTCGGTCAAGCAGCTGCGTGGGTCTTCCATGCAGGATGTTATTTTTGCGGGTACGGAGAACCGGAAACCGCTCAGCTATGCGTATGTAGCGATTACACTGGATAATTCCGACCATAAACTGGCAATCGACTATGAGGAAGTCACCGTTGCCAGACGTCTGTATCGTTCCGGAGAGAGTGAATATCTGATCAATGGCAGTCCGTGCCGACTGAAAGAAGTTTCAGAATTGTTTTATGATACCGGTATCGGAAAAGAAGGATATTCGATCATTGGACAGGGACAGATTGACCGGATCTTAAGCGGCAAACCGGAAGAACGGCGCGAACTTTTTGATGAGGCGGCAGGAATAGTAAAATTCAAAAAACGAAAAGCGACTGCACAAAAAAAGTTAGAGAATGAGAGAGACAATCTGGTCCGTGTAAACGATATTTTGTCGGAACTGGAACGCCAGGTGGAACCGTTACAGCTGCAGTCGGAAAAGGCAAAAACCTATTTAAAAAAGAAGAATGAGCTGAAAGATTATGATGTCAACATGTTTCTCATGGAAACAGAGAGAATCGCATCCGAGCAGCGTGAAGTAGAGGAAAAATTCAAAATTGCAGATGAACAGCTGAAAGAAAGCGCGGATGCAAGGGAAAAGATCCGCCAGGAATATGACCGTTTGGGCGAAAGCATCACGGAAATGGACGAAAAGATCAATGCAATCCGGGAAAATATCAGCAATACGTCTGTGATGAAGGAAAAACTCGAAAGCCAGATCCAGATACTGGCAGAGCAGATCCATACGGCAGAGATGACAGATGAACATCTGCAGAGCCGTCTGGATGCCATTGCGCGGGAACAGAAGGAAAAGGAGGAGGCAAAAGCTTCCTACGAGAAAGAAAAACATTCCGGTGATGAACAGCTTGCACAGGTACGGAAACGACAGGAAGAAGCAGCACAGACACTGGCAGAGATACAGAAACAGATTGCATCCTGTAATGAGGGAATGGAACAGGGGCAGAAAGAATTGTTTGCGCTGTTAAACCGCAGAGCAGATATTCAGGCCAAACAGCAGCGTTCCGATACCATGGTGGAGCAGATCAATATACGAAAAGCAGAGCTTGGAAAGCGTCTGCTGGACAGAAAAACGCAGGAAACGGATCTGGATTCGGTTCTTGCAGACTGCAAAAAAGATCTCGAAGAGGTCAGTGCGCATATCCGAAAACTTTCGGAGCAGGAAAAAGAATTAAGTGCAAAGGAAAAAGAATGGAGAACTAAGGCAAAGGAAAATGACCGTGCACTGGAAGAAAAGCAAAACGAATTTCACAGGCAGCAGTCTCGTCTGGAGTCGCTTAAAAATATTGCGGAGCGCTATGACGGATACGGAAACAGTATCCGCAAAGTGATGGAACAGAAAGAACATAATCCGGGATTACTCGGGGTTGTGTCAGATCTGATTCAGGTGGATAAGAAATATGAGATTGCGATTGAGACCGCTCTGGGTGGAAACATTCAGAATATTGTGACGGAAGATGAAGCAACGGCAAAGAAAATGATTGCATTTCTGAAGCAGAACCGTTTCGGACGTGCAACATTTCTTCCGCTGACCAGTGTAAGAGCAAGAAAAAATCCGAAGAATGAAGCGGCACTGAAGGAGCCCGGAGTCATTGGAATTGCCAGTCAGCTGGTAAAGTGTGAGCAAAAGTATGAGGAAGTGGCGGCGTATCTGCTGGGGCGTGTGCTTGTGGCAGATTCGATTGATCATGCGATTGCACTTGCAAAGAAGAATCATTACAGTTTACATATTGTAACTCTCGAGGGAGAATATTTAAGCCCCGGTGGTTCCATGACGGGTGGAGCATTTAAAAATTCATCCAATCTGCTGGCAAGACGCCGCGAAGTGGAGGAACTGGAAACGAAAACGAATCGTCTGCTTCAGGAGATTGCGCAGATAAAAAACCGCAGGGAGGATCTTCTTACGGCCATTGAGCTGAATGAGGAAGAGCTGGAACAGGTGAAAGAAACCCTGCAGAAAGAATTTATTCGTCAGAATACTGCAAAGATCAATGTGGATCGCGCAATGCAGCAGAAAAATGAGAGTGAAGAAGTATTTTCAAGTCTCATGAAGGAACGGCAGCAGATGGATCGGCAGGTAGAAGAAATCCGTGCAGATCAGACAGGCATTAAGGAGGAACTGGAACATTCCAGACAACGGGAAACGGAAATCCAGCATGCGAATGAAGCGTTTCAGAAGATGCTTGAAGAACAGAAAGAACTGGAAAATAAAGCGGAATCGGAACTTTCCGGAATTCAGCTTGAGGAAGCGAATATCCGGCAGAAAGTAGAATTTGCCCAGACAAACGTGGAACGTATCAATGGAGATCTGGAAAAATTTGAGACGGAAAAGACCGGGCTTCTGGAGAATGCGAAAAATTTCAAAGAAGATGTGGAAAAGAAACAGCACGATATTGCAGAAATCCAAAAGACGATCCTTGCTTCTTCGGATTCCCATGGGCAACTGGAACAGAAACTTCGTGAAAGCGTAGAACAAAAAGAACAGATGTCTGCGGAATACCGGGGATTTTTCCGGAAACAGGAGGAAATTTCCGAGCGGTGTAACGGATTGGATAAAGAAGTGTTCCGTCTGAACAACCAGCGGGAAAAGCTGAATGAATCTGCAGAACAACAGACAAATTATCTGTGGGAAGAATATGAACTGACACCGCATGCGGCAGCAGAATTAAGAAACAGTGAATACGAAGATCCGCTTGCTTTAAAGAAACTGATCGCAGCAGTAAAGGATGAGATCCGGAAGCTGGGAACAGTCAACGTCAATGCCATTGAAGAATACAAAGAAGTTTCGGAACGTTATACGTTCCTGAAAGGGCAGCATGATGATCTGGTTGAGGCAGAGCAGACGCTGCTCGGCATCATAGAAGATCTCGACAGCGGCATGAGAAAACAGTTTCTGGAAAAGTTTGCGGAAATCCAGAAAGAATTCAATGCATCATTCAAGCACCTGTTCGGTGGCGGACATGGAGCTTTGGAACTGGTGGAGGATGAGGATATTCTCGAATGTGGCATCCGCATCATCGCGCAGCCGCCGGGAAAGAAGCTGCAGAATATGATGCAGATGTCCGGTGGTGAGAAAGCACTGACGGCGATTGCACTGCTGTTTGCGATTCAGGCACTGAAACCTTCACCGTTTTGTCTTCTGGATGAGATTGAAGCAGCACTTGATGATTCTAACGTCTCAAGGTTTGCAAGTTACTTAAATAAGCTGACAAAAAACACACAGTTTATTGTAATTACGCACAGACGTGGTACAATGACAGCAGCGGACCGGTTGTATGGAATTACCATGCAGGAAAAAGGTGTATCGACACTTGTGTCGGTAGATCTGATTGAACATGATTTGAACTGATTGATTATGTAAAAAGAAAGAAGCGATAAGAAAGGAAACTGATATGGGAGAAAAGAAAGGTTTTTTCAGCCGGCTTGTCGAAGGATTGACCAAGACAAGAGATAATATTGTATCCGGAATTGATTCGGTATTTCACGGTTTTTCTAAAATTGATGATGAATTTTACGAGGAACTGGAAGAAATTCTGATTATGGGTGATCTGGGCGTTAAGGCTACCGAGTCGATTCTGGATGATCTGCGTGAAAAAGTAAAGGCAAACCATGTGAAAGAGCCTGCAGAATGCAAACAGCTTCTGATCGACAGCATCAAACAGCAGATGCAGGTCGGTGAGACGGCATACCGCTTTGAAGAAGAGACATCCGTTGTCCTTGTGATCGGAGTCAATGGTGTGGGAAAGACCACAACCGTCGGAAAACTTGCAGGTAAACTGAAGGAGCAGGGAAAAAAGGTTGTGATTGCCGGTGCGGATACTTTCCGTGCAGCAGCAGGAGATCAGCTCAAAGAGTGGGCGGACCGTTCGGGAGTTGACATGATTGGCGGAACGGAAGGCGCAGATCCGGGATCTGTGGTTTATGATGCAACGGCTGCAGCAAAGGCCAGAAATGCAGATGTGCTTCTGGTCGATACGGCAGGACGTCTGCACAACAAGAAAAATCTGATGAATGAGCTTGGAAAAATTAACAAGATTCTCGAAAAAGAGTATCCACAGGCGTATCGGGAGACGCTGGTTGTGCTGGATGCGACAACCGGACAGAATGCGCTGGTTCAGGCAAAGGAATTTTCCGATGTGGCAAAGATTTCCGGAATTGTGCTGACAAAGATGGATGGAACAGCCAAGGGAGGAATTGCGGTGGCAATTCAGGCGGAACTTGGAGTGCCGGTCAAATATATCGGCGTGGGAGAGACCATTGATGACCTCCAGAAATTTGACCCGGATGAATTTGTGAATGCATTGTTTGACGTAAAAAATAAGGAGGACAACGATGAAGATGCTGACGCTAGATAAATTTGAAGAAGCAAGTGAAAAAGTAAAAGAGGTTACTCTGGAGACAAAACTTGTATACAGTGATTACTTAAGTGACCAGACAGGCAATAAAGTATATTTAAAGCCGGAGAATATGCAGTTTACCGGGGCATACAAAGTAAGAGGTGCTTATTATAAAATCAGCACGCTCTCAAAGGAAGAACGTCAGAGAGGACTGATTACAGCATCTGCCGGAAACCATGCGCAGGGAGTGGCATATGCCGCAAAGTGCTACGGCTGTAAGGCGGTAATTGTAATGCCAACCACCACGCCGCTGATCAAGGTGAATCGTACCAAGAGTTACGGTGCGGAAGTTGTGTTGTACGGAGATGTATATGATGAGGCATGTGCACATGCACTGGAGCTGGCAGAAAAAAATGGATATACCTTTATTCATCCGTTCGATGATCTGGCAGTGGCAACCGGTCAGGGAACCATTGCAATGGAGATCTTTAAGGAACTTCCGCTGGTAGAGTACATTCTTGTTCCGATTGGGGGAGGCGGACTGGCAACCGGCGTATCCACACTTGCAAAGCTGCTTAATCCAAAGATTAAGGTGATCGGTGTGGAGCCGGCTGGTGCAAACTGTATGCAGGCTTCATTTGCAGCCGGAAAAGTGACAACGCTTCCGACAGTAAATACAATCGCCGACGGTACTGCCGTAAAGACACCGGGAAGCAAAATTTTCCCATATATCCAGAAAAATCTGGATGACATCATCACGGTAACGGATGATGAACTGATCGTAAGCTTTCTGGATATGGTGGAAAACCACAAGATGATTGTAGAAAATTCCGGACTGCTTACGGTAGCGGCATTAAAGCATTTGGATGTTAAGGACAAGCGGGTGGTATCCATCTTAAGCGGTGGAAACATGGATGTAATCACAATGTCTTCCGTGGTACAGCAGGGACTGATTTTCCGTGACCGTATCTTTACCGTTTCGGTATTGCTTCCGGATAAGCCGGGAGAACTGGCGAAAGTTTCCGAGACACTGGCAAAAGAGCAGGGAAATGTCATCAAACTCGAACACAATCAGTTTGTTTCCACGAACCGGAATGCCGCAGTTGAACTTCGGATTACATTGGAGTGTTTTGGTACCGATCACAAGAAGCAGATTATCAAGGCGCTGGAAAAGGCCGGATATAAGCCAAAGATCGTAAGAACCATGATTTAAAAATAAATTACAAGGTGTCAAGAAAAAATACTTGACACCTTGTTTTCTTTATGGTAAAGTATCCAAGGTGATTGATGTGGAAGAAAAGTTACAACAGGCTTATTTATATGATTTTTATGGCGAGTTACTGAATGAACATCAGCGCCGGATCTATGAGGACTTCGTGTTCAATGATCTTTCTCTCGGTGAGATTGCCGGGGAGGAGGGGATTACCAGACAGGGCGTGGCAGATATGATCAAACGCTGTGGAAAGAAGCTTTCGGATTATGAAAAGAAACTTCATCTGGTAGAGAAGTTCTTATCTGTGAAGCAGGATGTGGAGGAAATTCACAGACTGGCAGAACAGTTTCATCAAACAAAAGATGAACAGATCGTAGAACAGATCGCAACGATTTCAAATCAGATTTTGGAGGAGCTGTAGTATGGCATTTGACAGTCTTTCTGAAAAATTGCAGAATGTATTTAAGAATCTTCGCAGCAAGGGCAGACTGACAGAGGACGATGTCAAGACAGCACTGAAAGAAGTCAAGATGGCACTGCTTGAGGCAGATGTAAATTTCCGTGTGGTCAAGAAGTTTGTAAAAGATGTGCAGGAACGGGCAATCGGACAGGATGTGATGAGCGGTCTCAATCCGGGACAGATGGTCATCAAGATCGTAAACGAAGAGATGGTTAAGCTCATGGGCTCCGAGACAACCGAGATTGCGTTCCGGCCGGGAAAAGAACTGACCGTCATTATGATGGTAGGTCTGCAGGGTGCCGGTAAAACAACTACCACGGCAAAGATCGCAGGCAAATTAAAGACCAAAGGGAAAAAGACACTGCTGGCAGCCTGTGATGTGTATCGCCCGGCTGCAATCGAACAGTTGCAGATCAATGGAGAAAAGCAGGGCGTGGAAGTATTTGCCATGGGAAATAAAAACAAACCTGCGGATATCGCCAAAGCAGCCGTGGAACATGCAAAGAAAGAAGACTGCAATGTTCTGATCATTGATACGGCAGGTCGTCTGCATGTCGATGAAGAGATGATGGATGAGCTTGTGGAGATCAAAGAAGCGGTGGATGTATTCCAGACCATTCTCGTTGTTGATGCAATGACCGGTCAGGATGCGGTAAATGTTGCTTCGACATTTAATGACAAGATAGGAATCGATGGTGTTGTTCTGACAAAGCTCGATGGAGATACCCGGGGCGGTGCAGCTCTTTCCATCCGCGCAGTGACAGGAAAACCGATTCTGTACGCAGGTATGGGGGAGAAACTTTCGGATCTGGAACAGTTTTATCCGGATCGTATGGCATCCCGAATCCTTGGTATGGGCGATGTGCTTACCATGATTGAGAAAGCACAGGAGAATCTCGACGAGGAAAAAGCCAAAGAACTTGAGCAGAAGATGCGCAAGAATGAATTTGACTTTGAAATGTATTTAGAGTCCATGAGTCAGATGAAAAAGATGGGCGGTTTGTCCAGTCTGATGGGCATGATGCCGGGACTTGGACTCGGCGGTGGAAAGATGCCGGAGATTGATACGGACGAAGCGGAGAAAAACATGCGGAGAATAGAGGCAATTATTCATTCCATGACACCGCAGGAACGTAAAAATCCGAATCTGCTCAATCCAAGCAGAAAGAACCGCATTGCAAGAGGTGCGGGTGTACAGGTGGCAGAAGTCAACCGTCTGGTCAAGCAGTTTGAGCAGACAAAGAAAATGATGAAACAGATGCCCGGCATGATGGGCGGCAAACGTGGTAAAAGAGGAATGTTCAAAGGACTTCCCTTTTAAATAAAAACAAAACCTATGAGGAGGTGAAATCATGGCAGTAAAGATCAGATTAAGAAGAATGGGACAGAAGAAGGCTCCTTTCTATAGAATCGTAGTTGCAGATTCCCGCTCACCAAGAGACGGAAGATGCATCGAAGAGATCGGAACATATGATCCAACAAAGGATCCTAGCGAGTATCACGTAGATGCTGAGCTGGCTAAGAAGTGGTTATCTACAGGCGCACAGCCAACAGAGACCGTTAACAGAATCTTCAAGGCAGCTGGTATCGAGAAATAATTCCGAAGGGTGGATGTAATTAATGAAAGAATTAGTTGAAGTAATTGCAAAGTCACTCGTTGATTTCCCGGATGAAGTTGTTGTGACGGAGTCTGAGAATGAAAAAGGAACTCTGCTGGAACTTAGGGTTGCACAGTCCGATATGGGCAAAGTAATCGGAAAGCAGGGACGCATTGCGAAAGCAATCCGTGCGGTTGTGAAAGCAGCGGCATCCAAAGAAGACAAAAAAGTTATTGTGGAAATCATGCAATAACATAACGGTAGGATATACCGTAAATGAAAGCGGTACATCTCTGATGTACCACAGGCGATACATCGAAGATGTACCACAGGCGATACATCAGAGATGTACCGCATTAAGCACCCCGCAGCTGCGAGGTGCTTGTTTTTCTATGAAACAAATTCGTGAGAGAATCTGCACAATAGGAGATTTTATGGAAGATTTATTTCAGGTGGGAGTGATTACGGCTCCTCACGGGGTACGTGGAGAGGTGAAAGTGTTTCCTACCACGGATGATAATGCCCGGTTTAAAAATTTGAAAACAGTCCTCCTTGATCAGGGTCGGGGAACCAGAGAACTTGAAATCGAAGGTGTTAAGTTCTTTAAAAATATGGTGATCCTGAAATTCAAGGGGATAGATGATAGAAATGACGTGGAGAGAATGCGGCAGGCAAAGCTGCTTGTTACCAGGGAAAATGCAGTGGAATTAGGAAAAGACGAGTATTTTATTGCAGATCTGATCGGAATACAGGTAGTTTCGGATGAAGGAGAAGAACTTGGAACAATCTCCGATGTATTGCAGACCGGTGCCAATGATGTCTATGTTGTGAGTAAAGACGGCGCAAAAGATCTGCTCATTCCGGCAATCCATGCGTGTATCCAGAACGTGGATGTGGCTGCGGGACAGATGGAAGTACATCTGCTGCCGGGACTGCGTTAAACGGAGGGTGGACAATGAAGTTTCATGTTTTGACACTTTTTCCGGATATGGTGATGCAGGGGCTTATGACAAGCATCACAGGGAGAGCCGTACAACAGAAAAAAATAGATATTGATGCGGTGAATATTCGTGATTATACGCAGGATAAGCATGGCAGGGTGGATGATTATCCTTACGGCGGCGGTGCAGGGATGCTCATGCAGGCACAGCCGGTATATGATGCATGTCAGAGTGTTATGGAAAAGATACCGCAGAATAAGAAAAAGCGGGTGATTTATGTAACCCCGCAGGGAATTCCTTTTACACAGGCAAAAGCACGGGAACTGGCGGCACAGGATGAGCTGCTTTTGTTATGCGGGCATTACGAGGGCATTGATGAGCGCGTGCTTGAGGAAGTGGTCACAGATTACATTTCCATCGGTGATTATGTACTGACGGGCGGCGAGCTGGCAGCCATGGTGATTGTCGATGCAGTGGCACGCCTGGTTCCGGGAGTGCTTGGAAATGAACAGTCGGCTCTGACCGAATCTTTCCACGGAGAGCTTTTGGAACATCCGCAATATTCCAGACCGGATGTGTGGCACGGGAAAAAGGTGCCGGAGGTGCTGCTTTCCGGAAACCAGAAACACATAGATGCATGGAAAAAGGAACAGTCCATCCTGCGTACAAAGGAACGCAGACCGGATCTGTATGCCCGCTATGTGCGGCTGCAGGAATGCAGACAACTGCTTATGAAACAGAAACTGTTGCACATCGATATGATTGAACTGATCAATCGTGGACGCGCACAACTGTTGTATTTCGGGCAGGGACAGATATTGCTCAAAGATATGGAATACGAGATCTATTTTCATGCATGTGTGGATCCGTCAAGACTTCCGGATATCCGTACATGGACGCTTCCGGTTGAAAAAATACCGCTGGCGGTTTTGCATCAGGAGGAAATGATTCCTTATTTTCAAAAGAGATACGGACTTAATCAGGAGTGCGAATGTTATCAGGCTGTGTACACCAGACATGAAAAGCTTCCGGTGCGCGGTTTATACCGGCCGGATCTGACGCGTGAGGATGGATTGTCGATGCGCAGATTACAACGAGAAGATTTTCCACAGGTGATTTCCTTTTATCACGGCTGCTGTGATGAGGACTACCTGCGGTCGAGGATACAGGATGGTATGCTTGTGGGGGCTTTTTATGACGAAAAGCTTGCCGGATTTATCGGGCAGCATTGTGAGGGAAGTATCGGAATGCTTATGGTAGCACCAAAATTCCAGCGCAGACACATTGCCATGACGCTCGAAACGTATGCAGCAAACTGTATGCTCGAACAGGGAAAAATTCCGTTTGCACAGATTATCACGGACAACGAAAAATCCAAGAGATTGCAGGAAAAAGAGGGATTTTGCCTGTCGCGTGACAAAATTTTCTGGATGTGCGAAAAATGATGAAAAAGGACTTGATTTTTCGGAATGAGTATGCTAAAGTTTATAATTGTTGCGGTGTAATTATTCGGTAATATTACGGAACGGATAGTTACAAATGTGAATAGAAGTGACGGTCCTCTGGCACCGATAGATGGAGTTTAAGAACGTCAAAATAATCAGGAGGTCACAAAATGAACGCGAGTGAAATTATCAAGAACATTGAGGCAGAGCAGTTAAAGGCTGAAGCACCACAGTTTTCCGTAGGTGATACTGTAAAGGTATACGGAAAGATCAAAGAGGGAAACCGTGAGCGTATTCAGGTATTCGAAGGAACTGTTATTAAGAAGCAGGGTGGAAGCAACCGTACCACTTTCACTGTAAGAAAGATTTCAAACGGTGTAGGTGTTGAGAAGACATGGCCTTTACATTCTCCAAACGTTGAGAAGGTAGAGATCGTTCGTAAAGGTAAAGTACGTCGTGCAAAACTTTACTACTTAAGAGACCGTGTCGGCAAAGCTGCAAAGGTAAAAGAGTTAGTAAAATAATTTGCTTCATGGAAGGGATGCCACAGAATGCGGCATCCCTTTTTTCTAACTTGAATTAAAGAGGTGGAAAAGTGAAAAGAAGAAGCGGACTGAATTTCAGCAGAAGAAGAAAAAAGTTTAATGTGCCCCTGTTTAAAGAAATTATGACCTGGGTATTAGAATGTGCCATTGTAATTGCCATTGCATATGCACTGGTCAGTTCTTTTGGTTTTCGGACGACAGTTGTGGGAAATGCCATGCAGGATACCTTACAGAGCGAGGAACAGATTTTTGTCAATCGCTTTGTCTATATGGTACGCGCGCCAAAGCAGGGCGATGTCGTCGTTTTTTTGCCGAATGGAAATGAAAAATCCCATTATTATGTCCGGAGGGTCATTGCCTGTCCGGGGGATACGGTACAGATCAAAAATGGGAAAGTATATATTAATGGAGAACTTTACAAGGAAGATATTGTTTCTGCTTCCATCGAAGATCCCGGTGTGGCAGCAGATGAAGTGAAACTTGGGGATGACGAATATTTTGTTCTCGGGGATAATCGAAACAGCAGTGAGGACAGCCGTATGGCAAATATCGGAAATGTGAAAAAAGATTATATAATTGGAAAAGCGTGGTTCCATTTTAAGGGATTTGGAAAGATGGGACTGATCGATTAAGCGGGCTGATTTAGGAAATGAGGAAAAAGAGATGAATTTTCAATGGTATCCCGGTCATATGACCAAAGCAAAACGACAGATGCAGGAAGACATCAAACTGATAGATCTGGTGATCGAACTGGTAGATGCCCGGATCCCGCTCAGCAGCAGAAATCCGGATATTGATGAACTTGGGAAAAACAAATATCGTCTGATTTTAATGAATAAAGCGGACCTGGCGGACCGCAAGGCAACCGAGCAGTGGTCTGCTTTTTTCAAAAAGAAAGGATATTATGTGGTAAGCCTTGACGCGCGAAGCAAAAACGGAATGAAATCCATTGCCGATATTATTATGGAAGCCTGTAAGGAAAAAATGGAGAGGGACCGTAAGCGCGGAATCAAAAACCGGCCGGTCCGTGCCATGGTTGTTGGAATTCCAAATGTCGGAAAATCCACATTTATCAATTCGTATGCGGGAAAAGCGTGTGCAAAGACCGGAAACAAGCCGGGTGTAACGAAGGGAAAACAGTGGATACGTCTGAGCAAAAGTGTAGAGCTTTTGGATACTCCGGGAATTCTCTGGCCGAAATTTGAGGATCAGAAAGTTGGACTTCGTCTGGCGCTGATCGGTTCCATCCGGGATGAGATCTTAAATACGGATGAACTTGCGGTAGAGCTGATCCGTTTCCTGAAAACACAGTATCCGGGAATCCTGACAGAACGTTATGAAGTCGAAGAAACACAAAAGGAGACCGAACTTTTATGCGGGATTGCAGAAAACAGGAAATGTATCACGAAAGGCGGGGAACTCGATTACAGCAAAGCGGCAGCACTTCTGATTGATGAATTCCGGAGCGGAAAACTCGGAAAAGTTACGCTGGAGTGGCCAAAGGAGCAGGAAAATGGCTGAAAAAATTGATGCGATTAAAGAGGAACTGACAGCAACACCGACGGAAGCACTGGAGGCGTTTGTGGAAAAATATGCGTCGGATTCCCGCACCGGTGTGCAGAAACTGGTGGATACCGCAAAAAAACGCATGGATAAGCTACAGAAGGAAATGATCCGCACGGAAAATTTAAAGAAATATGAAAAAGAGTACGATACATATACATATATCTGTGGGATCGATGAGGTAGGACGGGGACCGCTTGCGGGACCGGTCGTGGCAGGAGCTGTGATTCTGCCGAAGGATTGTGATATATTATATATTAATGATTCCAAAAAACTTTCAGCGGCAAAAAGAGAAGAACTGTATGATATCATCATGGAGCAGGCAGTGGCAACCGGACTTGGCACGATCGGTCCGGACAGGATTGATGAGATCAATATTCTGCAGGCAACGTATGAGGCAATGCGGCAGGCGATTGCACAGTTATCTCCGCAGCCGGATCTGCTGCTTAATGATGCAGTGACGATTCCGAAAGTGACAATGCCGCAGGTACCGATTATCAAGGGAGATGCAAAGAGCATTTCCATCGGTGCGGCATCGATCATTGCCAAGGTGACCAGGGACCGGATGATGGTATACTATGATTCGATTTATCCGGAGTATGGTTTTGCTTCCAATAAAGGATATGGAAGCGCGGAACATATTGCAGCACTCAAAAAGTATGGACCGACACCGATTCACAGAAGAACCTTTATTAAGAATTTTGTATCATAAGATAATTATTCAAAAATCACAAAGGGGGCTGTTCGGATGCAGATTTCAGATTTGGTAAAACAGTATCATCAGGCGATCTCATCAGGTGCGGAGACGCTGACCGGGACGAAAGGTGTGGAAAATCTTGTGGCCTCTCTGCGGTCTCTGACAAAAGGAAATATTTTTGAGGGGACGGTCACTTCCGTTAAAAATGGCCGCGTGACGCTTTCTCTTTCCGGAGGGCAGCAGGTGATGGCACGGCTGGACGGAAAGATTTCCCTTATGGAAGGGGAATCCATGTTTTTCCAGGTAAAGTCCAACGATGGCACGCAGATTGCCATCCGGCCGTTTGCAATTGACGGGGCAGGCGCAAATTATACGCTGATGCAGGCGCTTTCCGCAGCGGGACTTTCCGCACAGCCGGAGTATTTGTCCATGGTTGACCGGATGATGGAAGAACAGATGCCGATTGACCGGGAGAGTCTGCAGCAGATGGCACGGCTGGTCAATGCAAATCCGCGGATTGATGTACAGACGCTGGTACAGATGCAAAAGCTTGGAATACCGATTACTGTAGAAAATGCCTCCCAGTTTGAAAATTATACGAATGACAGTCAGGCGATTACACGGGAACTGGATGCACTGATTGAGCAGTTTCCGCAGAGTCTGACCGGAACAGAAGGCACACCAGTAAAGACAGAGACCATGCGTCAGCTTGGAAATGAGTTGTTGCAGATTCTGACAGACGGGCTGGAAGAAGTACCGCAGCAGATACAAAGTCCGGAACCGGATATGGCATACAACCTGGATGGTCTGAATTATGAAAGCGTGCAGACAGATACCGCAGAAACGCAGATGCAGACGGAAGCTGCACCGGAGACTGCCACGGAAACCGTGCAGGAACATCCGGAAATTTTGTCGCAGCAGGAAGGTCAGGCTGCAGCGGAGGAGAAAGGCGTGGCCGGACAGCAGGAAGCCGAAACGATGGAAACTGTTTCCGGAAAAACAACTTATACCGGGCAGATGTCGCAGACTCCACATACACTGGGAGCTGTACTTTCACAGGAACAGCTGCAGCATTTAAACCGGATGATCGGAGATATTCTCGGAAAGCCGCAGAGTGCATATAACGCAAATAGCGGTACAGTAGAAGTGTTAAAGGATCTGCAGCAGCTGTGCAAAGATCCGTTGCCGTTGGAACGGGAACATCTCGGAAAGCTGTTTTCTTCCAGGGAATTCCAGGCACTTGTCCGGGATACGGCAGAACAGCAGTGGATGGCGAAACCAGGGGATCTCAAAGAGGGCGATTATGTCGGCAGACTGTATGAACGTCTGAACAGTCAGATGGAAAAAATTGAGTCAGCACTCAAAAATGCGGGACAGGAGCATACCGCTTTCTCACAGATGGCGGGAGAGATCCACAGCAATGTAGAATTTATGAATCAGGTGAACCAGATGTACACATACGCACAGATTCCACTCAAAATGTCGGGGCAGCATGCAAGCGGCGAACTGTTTGTGTATACCAACAAAAAGGCACTGGCGCAGGGAGAAAAGGATCTGACTGCTTTTTTGCATCTGGATCTGGATCATCTGGGAAGTACGGATGTTTCGGTCCGGATGAGAGGACGTGAAGTAAGTACACGTTTTTATCTGGACAATGACACTGCATATGCATTGCTGGAAAAAAATTATCCGGTGCTGGAAGCGAGGCTGGAAAAAAAGGGATATCACTGTAAGATCGACGTGGTAAATGAAGAAAAACATGTAAATTTTGTGGACGATTTTCTGAAGATGGATCAGCCGGCGGCGACACAGCTGCACCGGTATTCCTTTGATATGAGGGCATAAAATGGAAAATAATAATTTTAAACCCTTTCCTTTTGAGCAGTTAAAACAAAAGAAAGAACCGGAGAAAACGGCAGTGGCGATTGCCTATGAGCCGGGCGAAAAAGCACCAAAGATACTGGCAACCGGAAAGGGGCAGGTAGCCGAAAAAATTATTGAAAAAGCAAAAGAGAGTCAGGTTCCGACTTACAAAGACAATAAACTTGCGTCTACTCTTTCCAAATTGCAGATCGGGGACATGATTCCGCCGGAGCTGTATGAGGTGGTTGCGGAGATTCTTGTTTTTGTGGATGATATGGATCGTATGAAGGCAAAGATTGATCAGGCAGGGGTTAAATAAAATTTGAATAAACGTACAATTGGAACAGAATATGAGACCATGGCAGCCCGGTATTTGTGCACACATGATTACACAATTCTTGCACGCAATTACCGGACACCATTTGGAGAGGTGGATCTTATTGCACAAAAGGACGGGGTACTTGTATACGTTGAAGTAAAATACCGGAGCAGCAATGATTACGGAGATCCGTTAGAGGCGGTAGACCGGAGAAAGCAGCGCCAGATCTGTAAGGTTGCAAATTATCATTATGCAGGATATGCAGCAGGGCAGGAGATGGACTGCCGTTTTGATGTGATTGGAATTTATGGGGACGGAAGTATCCGGCACATCCCAAATGCATTTTATTTTCAGAGGTGACAGACATGGACAGAGAAGATTTTCAGTGGAAAAATAAAGAGCATATACTGGAACTGGAACAGTTTCAGGGCAAAAAGGGACAGGGGCTTCCGCTTTTGTATTTTCCCCTTCTTTTGGCACATACGGGCGTAAAGAACTGTTTTACCACCAGAGAGGGTGGATGCAGCACCGGAATGTTTCAGAGTCTGAATCTGAGTTTTACACGTGGAGATGATCCACAGGCAGTGACGGAAAACTACCGCAGAGTGGCAGAGGCAATGGGAGGAACGCTTTCGGATATTGTCTGTTCGGATCAGACCCATACGACAAATGTCCGGCGGGTGGATAGAAGCTGCGGGGGCTATGGTGTGACAAAGGAGCGGTCTTACACGGATGTGGACGGGCTGGTGACGGATGAACCGGGACTGATTCTGGCAACTTTTTACGCTGACTGTGTACCGCTTTATTTTGTAGATCCCATACACCATGCGATCGGACTTTCCCATTCCGGGTGGAGAGGAACGGTCGGACGCATGGGGCAGCATACCATCGAGGTGATGCGCAGGGAATTTCATAGTGACCCCGGAGAAATTCTTGCCGCCGTTGGACCGTCCATCTGTCAGGACTGTTATGAAGTAAGTGAAGATGTGGCATCTGCCTTTGCAAAAGAGTTTTCCGGTCATGAGTGTGAGATCCTGATCGAAAAGGGCGGTGGAAAATATCAGCTGGATCTGTGGAAGAGTAATGAGATTGTGCTGCGGGATGCAGGAATCCTTCCGGAACATCTGGCGGTAACGAATCTTTGTACCTGCTGTAATCCGAATCTGTTGTTTTCCCATAGGGCAAGCCATGGAAAACGCGGAAATCTGGGAGCATTTTTAAAACTTGTGTAACAAATTAAGAAATCCTTAAGAATGTATTTCAAAGATGTTAAATTACTCGGGGAAGATTTATGGTACACTGACTGTATTGAGGAAAGATAGGAGGATGCTCTTTGATGCAGCCAGATTGCAGAGATATCAAACCGGTCTATGAGCAGATCACGGACGGGATTCGAAAAATGATCATAACGCATGCGATACCGGAGGGAGAAAAACTTCCGTCAGTGAGGGAACTGGCTTCAAAATTTGCCATAAATCCCAATGCTGTAAGGAAAGCTTATCAGGAGCTGGAAGAGGAAGGGTATGTCTGTGACAGGGAAGGCGAACGGATGGCGGCATCGGAAAAGCAGATTGCGGAACTGATCCGCAAAGAGCTGCTGCAGGAGTTCGACACGGTGGTAATCAGACTGCAGAATATGTCGGTAGGGACAGAGGAATTGACAGGACGTATGTGGGAACTGGCAGGAGGAAGCAAAGACTTTGATTGAAGTAAATAATCTGATAAAGAAATTTGGGGATTTCCGTGCGCTCGACGGGGTAAATATGCATGTGGCGTCTGGAAACATATATGGGCTTGTGGGACCAAACGGTGCCGGGAAATCAACCCTGATCCGTCATCTGACAGGTGTATACCGGCAGGATGCCGGAGAAATTTTTATTGACGGGGCTCCGGTATATGAAAATAAACAGGTAAAGGCTCAAATGGCTTATATACCGGATGAGCCGTTTTATTTTTTACAGGCGGATACACTGGAAATGATGCGTTATTTCCGGGGAATGTACGAGTCCTTTGACGAAAAGATGTTTTATCGCCTGCAGGAGTTTTTCCCGGGAATTGATATGAAACGCAATATCCGCAGACTGTCCAAGGGAATGCAAAAACAGGTTGCATTCTGGCTGGCACTCTGCTGCAGACCGAAACTTCTGATTCTGGATGAACCGCTGGATGGCCTTGATCCGGTTATGCGGAAACAGATCTGGACGATCCTGATGTCCGAGGTTGCAGAGCGCAGGACGACCGTACTGGTTTCTTCCCATAATCTGCGCGAACTGGAGGATGTCTGTGATCATGTGGGCATTATGAATCACGGAAAGATTATAATTGAGCGTTCCCTGTTTGATTTACATGGAAACATCAGTAAAATCCAGGTGGCATGCCAGACCGGTATGCCGAAACTCCCAAAAGAATTTGAGGTATTGCATATGTCAAATTCCGGGCGTGTATATACAATGATTGTCAAGGGAAATCCCAGGGAGGTTGCGGCAGCCATCCAGACAGAGGGAGACCATCTGGCTATTGTGGACATTCTGCCGCTTACACTGGAAGAAATTTTTATTTATGAAATGGGAGGTTTGGGCTATGAAGTCAAAGACATCCTTTTTTAACCGTACGGTTTTTAAAAAAAATATGACCCTGTACTGGCCGATCTGGGTATGCTATCTGTTATATGGGATGGTAAAAGTGCCGGGGCAGCTGTGGTCGCGTCTGCAGCAACAGACGGACATGACTGCTTATGCCAGGGATTATGCATTGTACAACAGTCTGCGTCTGGAAGTGGATGTGGCCGCAATTGCAATTATGGCAGTCGTCTGTGGGATGGCGTTGTTTGGCTATCTGTTTACCCAGAAGAATGCGTATATGATCCATGCACTGCCGGTTACAAGGGGGGAACTGTATGTGACGAATATGATCAGTGGCCTTTGTTTTCTATTGATTCCGCAGGCACTGGTTTTTCTGGTAACGGTGGTTCTTTGTCTTTTGCAAGGCATTGCGAGTGTGCAGTTTCTGGGATTGTGGTTTTTAAGTGTTATGGGAATTGCTTTTTTCCTTTATGCAACGGTGTGTTTTTGTGTCATGTTTACCGGACAGCTGTTTGCACTTCCGGTGTACTTTCTGGCAGTTAATTATGTGGCATTTGCATTTTCCAGCGGTGCACGTTATGTCATCGGATATCTGGGATATGGACTTGGCATGAATACTGTGCCGGAATTTTTAATTTTGCGGATTCTCTCCCCGATGAATTATCTGTACAACAATGTGCGTTTTGTATTCCGGCAGTCCTATAACCAGGAAACAGACCTGATGTCGGGAGTGTTGTCCTACCGGGGACTGCGGGTACTTGCGGCCTATGTGGCTGCAGCAGTTGTCATTTATCTGATTGCTTATTACTGTTATAAAAAACGCAGGATTGAAAGTGCAGGGGATCTGATTTCTTTTAACTGGGTCAAACCATTGTTCCGCTGGGGCGTGGGAACCGGAGTCGGTTATTTTGCAGGCGTCTTTGCGGCAGAATTTTTAGATTCCGTGCATCTGCATGTAAAAAAACCAATGTTGCTTGTTCTTGTGGTGGCATTTGGTTTTGTCAGTTTTTTTATTGCACAGATGTTTGTGGAAAAAGGATTTCGCGTATTTTGCCGCAGGAGATTCTGTGAGAGCGGGTTATTTGTGCTGTTTGTGCTGGGCAGTTTCTGGGGATGCTCAAAAAATGCCACCTATCTGGAACAGTATGTCCCGGATGCAGATCAGGTAAGCCGGGTGGAAGTTTCTCTTGATTATCCGGTAGAATATAAAGGGGACAGCGTTCGTGTGGCACGTCAGGCACAGAAAGAAATTTTAAGTCATGCGGAAATTTACAGGGAAAATAAAACGGATGACAGTACACAGATCATTTTTTATTACTACCTGAAAAATGGAAAAACGCTCTCGCGTACATATGAGATTACAGAGGAAAATGAAAAGCTTTCAGAAGTATTATTTGGAGAAGAAAATAAAGCAGATCATTTTATGGAATATCTCTTTGGAACGGATTCTGACAAAATTTCAAAGTTTAATAACGGAACCCTGACATTAGACGAATCATCGGAAAATTATAAGGATTGTGACTTTGATGCGGATACTGCAAAAAAACTGTATCAGGCGATTTGTGAAGACGCCGCAGATCAGAAGCTGCAAAAGTACAATCTGACGAATGCACTGAAAGATCCGGAAGAAACAGGGGAGTACTCTTCTGCCAGTCTCAGCATGGATTTTTATCACGTATCTGCAGACTGGAAAAATGTATATGACCGGCTCGATGATTACTACACGAATATGGGCGAATCTGTGGAAACATCCAGACCATATGGCGGATCAGCATATGTCAGCTTCGGGAAAGACTGTACCAATATCATAAATACCCTGATAGAATGTGGGGTCATTGACGATGTTTCGGAAATTCATTTTTTAAGTTCCGGAGAGAAAACATCACAGAGATGAAATCAGCAGGACTTTACAACTTCCGCGGCTTATTGTAAAATAAAGATGGCGTTTTCGGACGCCATCCATTTTTTTGTTGGAGGTAAAAAATGAGCAGACCAGTCGTAGCCATTGTCGGGCGTCCGAATGTCGGAAAATCTACGCTTTTTAATACATTGGCAGGAGAGAGAATCTCCATTGTAAAAGACACTCCGGGTGTCACAAGAGACCGCATTTATGCGGATGTCACATGGCTGAACTATAATTTTACATTGATTGATACCGGTGGAATCGAACCGGACAGCGGGGATGTGATCCTTTCCCAGATGCGTGAACAGGCAGAGATTGCGATTGCCACGGCAGATGTGATCATGTTTATCACGGATGTGCGTCAGGGACTGCAGGATGCGGATGCAAAAGTAGCGGACATGCTGCGCAGATCCAAAAAGCCGGTGGTTCTGGTGGTAAATAAAGTGGACAGTTTTGAAAAATTTATGCCGGATGTGTATGAATTTTACAATCTCGGAATCGGAGAACCGTATCCGGTTTCCGCTTCTTCCATGCTCGGACTTGGAGATATGCTGGATGAAGTGGTGAAATATTTCCCGGAAGGATCGGAAAATCAGCCGGAGGATGAAAGACCGAAGGTAGCCATTATCGGAAAGCCGAATGTCGGGAAATCATCCCTGATCAACAAGCTGGCACAGGAAGACCGTGTAATCGTATCGGATATCGCGGGAACTACCAGAGATGCCATCGATACAGACATTAAATACAACGGAAAAGAATATGTATTTATTGATACGGCGGGGCTTCGCCGCAAAAACAAGATCAAAGAGGAGATTGAGCGCTACAGTATTATCCGTGCAGTTACCGCTGTGGAACGCGCGGATGTGGTGATCATCGTTATTGATGCCACCGAAGGAGTAACCGAGCAGGATGCCAAGATTGCCGGAATTGCACATGACAGGGGAAAAGGTATCATTATTGCGGTTAACAAATGGGATGCCATCGAAAAGGATAACAACACGGTGAAGAAACATACCGAGAAAATCCGTCAGATCTTAAGCTTTATGCCGTATGCAGAGATTTTGTTTATTTCTGCAAAGTCCGGTCAGCGTCTGAATAAGATTTTTGAAATGATCGATGTTGTCATTGAGAACAACAGTATGCGTGTTGCAACGGGTGTCTTAAACGAAATCGTGACGGAAGCAGTTGCCATGCAGCAGCCACCGACCGATAAAGGAAAAAGACTCAAGATTTATTATGTAACACAGGTTGCGGTCAAACCGCCGACATTTGTCGTATTTGTCAATGACAAAAATCTGATGCATTTTTCGTACACCAGATATCTGGAGAACCGTATTCGCGATACATTTGGATTCCGTGGCACGGCTCTTAAATTCATCACGAGGGAGCGAAAGGAAGACTAGTTATGATCGTCGCAAGAATCATTGCATTACTGATTGGATATGGATTCGGTCTGTTTCAGACGGGATATCTGTATGGGAAAAGCAAAGGGATTGATATCCGCAAGCAGGGAAGCGGAAATGCAGGTACGACAAATTCTCTGCGGGTACTTGGATGGAAAGCCGGTATTATTACATTTGCCGGAGATCTGCTCAAGGCCGTATTTGCCGTACTTCTTGTAAAACTGATTTTTCATGGAACTTATGGTGCGGATACCAAAGTGCTGGAACTGTATGCCGGTTTTGGAACGGTCTTAGGACATAATTTTCCGTGCTATCTACAGTTTCGCGGAGGGAAGGGGATTGCCTGCACGACAGGCGTCATCCTTGCCGTCTGCCCCCCGGCAGTGATCTGTTGTGCGGTAGGTTTTTTGATCATTGTGGGGATCACCCGGTATGTTTCGGTGGGATCGATATTTCTCGTATCGGCCTATCTGGTACAGGCGATTATTTTCGGACAGCTTGGCTGGTTAAAGATCAGCGGAGCCAGCCGGATCGAGTTTTACATATTGAGTGCATGTTTCACCGGCATGGCAATTTGGAGACACCGTGCGAATATTGTCCGTCTGATGAATGGAACAGAGAACAAATTCGGAACGAAAAAAGGAGATAAATGATATGGCAAAGGTAGGAGTGATCGGAGCTGGCAGCTGGGGCATTGCGCTGGCAAAGCTTCTTCGTACCAATGGAAATGAAGTAACGGTATGGTCGATCGTGGAAGAGGAAGTTGCCATGCTCCGCAGAGAGCATGAGCATATCGATAAACTTCCGGGAGTGAAGCTTCCGGAGGATGTCCTGTTTACAACAGATTTAAAAGAAGCAGTAACCGGAAAGGAATTTCTCGTTCTTGCGGTACCATCCGTGTTTACCAGAAGCACGGCCAAAAGCATGGCTGCGTATGTGACAGAGGGACAGATTATCGTCTGCGTGGCAAAGGGAATTGAGGAGGATACTCTGATGACGATTTCCGATGTGGTAGAACAGGAAATTCCTTGTGCAGATGTTGCAGTTATGTGTGGACCATCACATGCGGAGGAAGTTGGGGTCGGGCTTCCGACAACCGTTGTGGCAGGAGCAAAAACAGAAAGCACAGCAGAAAAAATCCAGGATTTGTTTATGAATGAAGTGTTCCGTGTCTATACAAGTCCGGACATGCTTGGCATGGAACTGGGCGGATCATTAAAAAATGTGATTGCACTTGCTGCAGGAATGGCGGACGGACTCGGATACGGGGATAACACCAAAGCGGCCCTGATTACCCGCGGCATTGCAGAGATTGCGGGACTTGCTGTAAAGATGGGGGCAAAAGTGGAGACACTCTGCGGACTGACCGGTATTGGAGACCTGATTGTCACCTGTGAGAGCCGTCACAGCAGAAACCGCAAGGCGGGTATGCTGATCGGACAGGGGTATACCATGAAGCAGGCTACCGACGAAGTGAAAATGGTCGTAGAGGGAATTTATTCGGCCAAGGCAGCACTTGCTCTGGCAAAAAAGTATGATGTGGAGCTTCCGATTATAGAAGAAGTGAATAAAGTACTGTTCGATGACAAACCGGCAAAGGAAGGTGTAAAGGATCTGATGGTCCGCGAAAAACGTGTGGAGCATCTGAATCTGAAGTGGGAAAACTGATATGCAGAAAATCAAGATTAAATATTTTACAGACAAAATCGAACCGCTGGATTACATTGAAGGAAAATCCGATTGGATTGATATGCGGGCTTCGGAAGAAGTAACTTTAAAAGCGGGAGAGTTTGCACTGATCCCGCTTGGCGTGGCAATGGAACTTCCAAAGGGATATGAGGCACATCTTGTGCCGCGCAGTTCCACATTTAAAAACTGGGGAATTATCCAGACAAACAGTGTCGGGATTGTAGATGGTTCCTATTGCGGGGACAACGATATGTGGCGGATGCCGGTTTATGCAACCAGGGATACCGTGATCCACGTAAATGACCGCATTGCACAGTTTCGAATCGTGGAAAATCAGCCGGAGATTGTATTCGAAAAGGTGGAACATCTGACGGGGAAAGATCGCGGTGGCTTTGGCAGTACCGGATTATCATAACAATAACAGCAACAGGAGAAGGAGGATTATACTATGGAAGATCGTATGATGAAATTTTATTCAAAAGAAAGCAACATGCTGGCGCTGCATGCCATGCACGGACATTTTGCAACGAGTCATTCCCACATTAATTATTATGTGGATGTGACAAGTATCAAGACACGTGTGGCGGAAGCAAAACAGGCGGCACATGTACTGTATTCGAGAATTCCAAAGACAAAATACGTGGATACGATTGTATGTATGGATGGAACAGAAGTTGTTGGTACGTTTTTGACAGAAGAAATCCAAAACGGTGGAATTATGGGAACGACCAACCAGCATGAGACGGTGTATGTAATTTCTCCGGAGATCAACAGCAACAACCAGATGCTGTTCCGTGACAATAACAAGGGTGCGATCAAAGGAAAGCATGTGGTGCTTCTTCTGGCAACTACGACAACCGGCGAGACCATCCGCAGAGCACTCGAGTGTATCCAGTATTACGGAGGAGAGATTGAGTGGGTCGCTTCGCTGTTTGGAACAATCAATTCAGTAGACGGCGTAGAGGTCGAGACACTTTTTGATGAAAGTGATGTCACTGGATATGCGGCATATCCGGTTGCAGACTGTCCGCTCTGCCGGCAGGGACAAAAGATTGAGGCGATGGTTAACGGTTTTGGATATTCAAAACTGTAATTTTTGGGGGCATTGTTTACAACAATGTCCCCTTTCGTTATTTCGCCAAGAAACCATGTAAATATTTGGACGGATTGACGGTGGTAATTTCGGGCAGATTCCGTTATCATACACTTGTCAGGAAGTTCAAAGAAACTTCACCAAAGAAAAATAACGAAAAGCAAAAATCAGGAGGTTTTTCAAATGGCAAGTTTATCATTAAAGAACGTTTGCAAAGTATATCCAAACGGATTTGAGGCAGTAAAAGATTTCAATCTGGATGTTGCAGATAAAGAGTTTATCATCTTCGTAGGACCATCTGGATGTGGTAAATCTACAACACTTCGTATGATCGCAGGTCTTGAGGAGATTTCTTCCGGTGATCTGATCATCGACGGAAAGGTAATGAACGATGTAGAGCCAAAGGATCGTGATATCGCAATGGTATTCCAGAACTATGCTCTGTATCCACATATGACAGTATTTGATAACATGGCATTCGGTCTTAAGTTAAGAAAAGTTCCGAAGGATGAGATCAAAGCAAAGGTTGAGGAAGCAGCAAGAATCCTTGATCTGGAGAAGTTACTGGATCGTAAGCCGAAGGCTCTTTCCGGTGGACAGAGACAGCGTGTTGCCATGGGTCGTGCAATCGTTCGTAATCCTAAGGTATTCCTTATGGATGAGCCTTTATCCAACCTGGATGCAAAACTTCGTGTACAGATGAGATCTGAGATCGCTTCTTTACATAACAGATTAGGTGCTACGATCATCTATGTAACACATGATCAGACAGAGGCTATGACACTTGGAACCAGAATCGTTGTATTAAAAGATGGTGTAATCATGCAGGTTGATTCTCCACAGAAATTATACAATGAGCCAAACAACTTATTCGTAGCCGGATTCATCGGATCTCCACAGATGAACTTCATCGATGCTAAGTGCACCATTCAGGGAGATAAAGCTACATTAACATTCGGTGATTACTCTGTAGTTCTTCCGGATTACAAGGCAAAGAAGCTCGAAGAGGGCGGATACAACGGAAAGACAGTTGTATTAGGTATCAGACCAGAGGATATTTCTGATGATCCTGAAATGATCCAGAAGAATGGTGACTGTGTCATCGAGTCTGATGTAACAGGATACGAGTTACTTGGTGCAGAAGTATTACTGTACTACTCCGTAGCCGGTGCAAACATGACAGCAAGAGTTGATTCTGATACACCTGCCCGTTATGGCGATCATATCAAGCTTGCATTTGATCCGCATAAGATTCATGTATTCGATAAGGAAACAGAATTGACAATTACCAACTAGTCCGTTAAAATTATATAGTTGTAAATCTTGAACCCGGGTGTTAGTATTTACACCCGGGTTCTTTCGAACGTAAATAATAGGAGAGTATATGCTTTCAAATCAGAAATTACAGAATTCATTAAACGAAATTAAAGAGATCAGCCACATGGATACGGCATTGTTTACTGCAAAGGGGAAGCTGGTAGCACATACGGAGGAGATGCCGTTGCCGGAGGCATTAGAACAGCAGGTGGTCGTTGATTTCGCAGAATCGCTTGCTGAAAAACAGACGTATCAGGATTATCATCTGTATAAAGTGATGGTAGAAGGTGAAACGGAATATATTTTAGTCTGTCTGGTGAAAGAAGAGTCATTTCTTGTATGCGCACAGATGGCAGTCTGCCAGATCCGGAATCTGGTTATGAGTTTTGCAGAGCAGTTCGACCGCAATAATTTTATGCAGAATATCATTCTTGGTAATATGCTGATTGTGGATATTTACGGAAAAGCAAAAAAGCACCACATTCAGGAAGTACCGCGGGTAGTTTTTGTGATTGATACCGGAAGTAAAAATAACGATATGGCGATGGAACTGGTAAAAAATCTTGCAGATATCCGTTCGAAGGACTTTGTGACCTGCGTGGATCAGCACAGTATCGTTCTGATCAAAGATGTTTCCCATATAAAAGAAGAGGAGATGGAGGAACGTCTGTCAAAAATTGCGGGAAGCCTTGCGGATAATTTACATATGGAGGCAATGATCCGTGTGCGTGTCGGCTATGGAAACGTTGTGACACAGCTTCCGGAAATTGCGGAATCTTACCAGGAAGCGCGCATGGCACTGGAAGTTGGACGTGTGTTTTATGCTAAATATGACACAATTTCTTACGGAAAACTTGGCATCGGGCGTCTGATTTACCAGCTTCCGATGAGTTTATGTAATATGTTTATCAAAGAGGTATTCGGTGAGAAAATTCCGGACATCTTAGATGATGAGGAAGCAATGTCTACTATCAATAAATTTTTTGAGAATAATCTGAATATATCAGAGACGGCAAGACAGCTGTATGTGCACCGCAATACTCTGGTATATCGTCTGGAACGTATCGAGAAAGCAATCGGACTGGATATCCGTACGTTTGACGATGCGATGACTTTTCGGATTGCAGTGATGGTGATTGCTCACATGAAAGATCAAATGTAATTTAGCAGGATAGTAAGGAGATAGAGGAACATGTCAGGATATGATGCAAGCAGTATATCGGTACTGGAGGGGCTTGAAGCGGTTCGGAAACGTCCGGGAATGTATATCGGAAGTACAACGACCAAAGGACTCAACCACCTGATTTATGAGATTGTCGACAATTCCGTGGATGAGCATCTGGCAGGTGCCTGTGATAAAATATGGGTGACCCTTGAGGCAGATGGCTCCTGTACGGTGGAAGATAACGGACGTGGTATTCCGGTCGGCATGCATGCAAAGGGAGTATCGGCTGCCCGCGTTGTATTTTCTACACTGCACGCAGGAGGAAAATTTGACAACAATGCGTACAAGACGAGTGGAGGACTGCATGGTGTCGGATCTTCGGTAGTCAATGCACTTTCCACCTATATGGATGTGGAAATCAGCCAGGGCGGATATGTGTATCATGACCGCTATGCACAGGGACATCCGGTGGTAGAACTTGAAGACGGACTTCTTCCAAAGATCGGGAAGACAAAGAAGACTGGAACGAAGATCAATTTTCTTCCAGATCCAGAAATTTTTGAGAAGACCAGATTCCGGGAAGATGATGTTAAGAGCCGGATGCATGAGACCGCTTATTTGAACCCGAAACTGACGATCATATATGAGGACCGGAGAAAGCCGGAAGCAGAGCACATTGAGTTTCATGAGCCGGATGGAATCATTGGGTTTGTCAAAGATCTGAACAATAATCTCGAAGTGCTGCATGATGTCATTTACTTCAAAGGGGAAAGTGAAGGCATTGAGGTGGAAGCAGCATTCCAGTATACCAGCGAGTTCCATGAGAATATCATGGGATTCTGTAATAATATTTATAATTCGGAAGGTGGTGCACACCTGACCGGATTTAAAACTGCGTTTACGACGATTATCAATTCCTATGCCAGAGAACTTGGCATTTTAAAAGAGAAGGATGCAAATTTCAACGGTACAGATGTGCGAAACGGAATGACAGCAGTGATTTCCATCAAGCATCCGGACCCGCGTTTTGAAGGACAGACGAAGACAAAACTCGATAATCAGGATGCAAACCGTGCAACTGCCAAAGTGACAAGTGATGAAGTTCCGCTGTTTTTTGATAAAAATTTAGAAACCTTAAAGATTGTGATTGGCTGTGCGGAAAAGGCTGCAAAAATCCGCAAGGCAGAGGAAAAAGCGAGAACCAATCTGCTGACCAAGCAGAAGTTTTCGTTTGATTCCAATGGAAAACTGTCCAACTGTGAGAGCCGGGATGCGTCAAAGTGTGAGATTTTTATCGTAGAGGGAGATTCTGCCGGTGGTTCCGCCAAAATGGCGCGAAACCGTATGTATCAGGCGATCATGCCGATCCGCGGAAAAATTCTGAATGTTGAAAAAGCCAGTATCGACAAGGTGCTTGCCAATGCAGAAATCAAGACAATGATCAACGCATTCGGCTGCGGTTTTTCGGAAGGGTACGGAAATGATTTTGATATCAGTAAGCTGCGCTATGACAAGATTATTATCATGGCAGATGCCGATGTCGACGGAGCCCATATTTCCACGCTGCTTCTGACACTGTTTTACCGGTTTATGCCGGAACTGATTTTTGAAGGACATGTTTATGTGGCGATGCCGCCATTGTACAAAGTGATTCCGTCAAAAGGGAAAGAAGAGTACCTTTATGATGATGCGGCACTGGAAAAATACCGGAAAACACATACCGGAAGTTTTACCCTGCAGCGATACAAAGGTCTCGGAGAGATGGATGCCGAGCAGTTATGGGAGACTACTTTAAATCCCCAGACGCGTGTCATGAAGCGCGTGGAGATTGAAGACGGTCGTATGGCGTCGGATGTAACCGCTATGCTGATGGGCACGGATGTGCCGCCGAGAAAGGCCTTTATTTATGAACATGCAAACGATGCGATCTTGGACGTATAGATCCTGTTAGGTTTTCTAGGAGTGAGGAAGAAATAAAATGGAACATAGTATCATTCGCACCGAGTATTCGGAGCTGATGCAAAAATCATATATTGACTATGCGATGAGCGTTATCATTGCCCGTGCGCTGCCGGATGTCCGTGATGGATTAAAACCGGTGCAGCGCCGTACACTTTATGATATGTATGAACTGGGAATCCGATATGACAAACCGTATCGTAAGAGTGCGCGTATTGTCGGAGATACCATGGGTAAATATCATCCGCATGGAGATTCTTCGATCTATGATGCCCTGGTTGTCATGGCACAGGATTTCAAAAAGGGACTGCCGCTTGTGGACGGGCATGGAAATTTTGGGTCCATTGAAGGCGATGGTGCCGCTGCCATGCGATATACGGAGGCACGTCTGCAGAAAGTAACGCAGGAAGCCTATCTGGCAGATCTGGATAAAAATGTTGTGGATTTCATGCCGAATTTTGATGAAACCGAAAAAGAGCCGGTTGTTTTGCCGGTAAAGGTGCCAAATCTTCTGGTCAACGGTGCGGAAGGTATCGCTGTCGGTATGGCAACTTCCATTCCGCCACATAATTTCGGAGAAGTGATAGACGGTGTGATTGCCTATATGAAAAATCCGGATATTACCACTGCGGAGATGATGCAGTATATTCCGGGACCGGATTTCCCGACAGGAGGAATCATTGCAAATAAAGATGATCTTCCGGCAATTTATGAGTCCGGGGTCGGCAAGATCAAAATACGTGGAAAAATCGAGATTGAAAAGGGCAAAGGCGGCAAAGACCGCATGGTAATCACGGAGATTCCGTATACCATGATCGGAGCCAATATCGGGAAGTTTTTAAATGATGTTTACGGTCTGGTAGAATCCAAGGCAACCAGTGACATTACCGATATTACCAATCAGTCATCCAAAGAGGGAATTCGTATTGTTCTGGAACTGAAAAAAGGAGCAGATATCGAGGCTCTGGAGAATCTGCTGTACAAGAAAACCAAGCTGGAAGACACCTTTGGTGTCAATATGCTTGCGGTAGCGGATGGCAGACCGGAGACGATGGGCGTCGTGCCGATCATCCGTCATCATGTGAAATTCCAGTATGAGATTGCAACCAGAAAGTACCAGACCCTTCTGGCGAAAGAACAGGACAAAAAAGAAATACAGGAAGGTCTGATCCGCGCCTGCAATGTCATTGATCTGATCATTGAGATTTTACGCGGCAGCCGCAGCATCAAAGATGCAAAAGCCTGTCTGACAGACGGAAATACGGATCATATTACCTTTAAGAATCTATCTTCAAAGATCATGGCACAGCAGTTAAATTTTACGGATCGTCAGGCACAGGCCATTCTGGAAATGCGTCTGTATAAATTGATTGGTCTGGAAATTGAAGCATTGATGAAAGAACATGATGAGACACTGGAAAATATTGCAAAATATGAGGATATTTTAGAGCATCGTTCTTCCATGGCAAAAGTAATCATCAAAGAACTGACCGCGTTTAAAAAAGCTTATGGCAAAGAGCGCAAAACCGTGATTGACAATCTGAAAGAAGCTGTAGTTGCAGCAAAGAAGATCGAGGAGCAGGATGTTGTCTTTCTGATGGACCGCTTCGGATATGCAAAGATTGTGGATACTTCTGTCTATGAGAGAAATAAAGAGGCGGCAAACGCGGAATACAGGCATATCTTTACGTGCAAAAATACGGATAAAATCTGTATCTTTACGGACAAGGGACAGATGCATCTGCTAAAAGTGCTTGATCTTCCATATGGAAAATTCCGGGATAAAGGAACACCGATTGACAACCTCTGCAATTATGACAGTAAAGAAGAGAATGTTGTATATCTGGCAGGTCTTGAACATGTCAGCTCGCACCGGATGTTATTTGGCACAAAGTATGCCATGATCAAAGTTGTGGACGGTATGGAATTTGTGGTCGCAAAAAAGACAACGGCGGCAACAAAGCTGGGAGAGGAAGATGAAGTACTAACGGTATGTCCGTTAGAAGAAAATGATACACTGGTGATGGCAACAAAGAAAGATATGTTTCTTCGGATTGACTGTGCACAAATTCCGCAGAAAAAGAAAGGTGCGGTGGGCGTGCGTGGCATGAAACTGGCTGCCGGGGATGAACTGAAAAGTATTCATGTGCTGCATGAAGGTGAGGAGAAAGAGGTCGAGGTGAAAGGAAAGCCGGTTGCCCTGCATCGTCTGCATGTGGGAAACCGTGATACCAAAGGAGTAAAGAAATAATGAACACCATTTTGTTTGATCTGGACGGAACGCTTATTGATTCTTCCGAGGGAATCATAAAATGTGTTTTATATACGCTTGATTTTTACGGAATTAAGGAGCCGGATACGGCAAAATTATACCGGTTTATCGGGCCGCCGCTTTCGGAGAGTTTTGAAAGATATTATGGATTTTCGCATGAAAAAGCGTATGAGGCTGTGCAGAAATACCGGGAACGGTACAATACGACGGGAATTTTTGAGTGTAAGTTATATCCGGGTGTGGAAAAGTGTATCCGTACATTAAAAGAACAGGGATACCGGATTGGCATGGCATCTTCCAAGCCGGAAGTATCCTGCAAACGGATTCTGGAGCATTTTGGAATTCTTCCGCTGTTTGATGATGTGGTAGGTGCAACATTTGATGGTACACGGGATAAAAAATCCGAGATTCTTAAGGAAGTCATGCACCGCTGGAGTCATATTCCAAAATCCGAGATGTGTCTGATCGGGGATACGATGTTTGATGTCAACGGGGCGAAAGAACTTGGAATTGCGTGTCTTGCGGTCAGCTTTGGTTTTGGAGATGTAAAGGAAATGAAAGAGGCAGGCGTGATCGGTGTGTGCGATTCTATGGAAGAACTGCCGGGCATGTTAAAGAAATAATAAAGAAAAACGGGAGGGTATATCATGGAAACTTTTAAGGAGACGCTGAGAAAGATCTGGTATATCTTATACCCGTTTCTTTTTTATTACGCGGTTATGCTGATTATTATGACAATTGCGCAGTGGGCATTTGGAGGAGATGCCACACATTATGTGTTCTGTCAGCTGATTGCCACTGTTTTTACAATTCCATCCATGCTTCCGTTTTATCGTCAGGGACAGGCACTGGCAGGGATTGCAAAGCAGCCGTTTGGAATCAGCCGGGAACGTATCTGTCATGCACTTTTTGCGGCCGGGATCATGGCATGCTTTGGAATTTCTTTGAACAATCTCATATCCATGACGAAACTGACGGCAATTTCGATGGGTTACCAGCAGGCAAATACCGATTTTTACGGAAGTACAATAGGAATGGAAATTCTTTGTCTGGCAGTATTTACCCCGATTCTGGAGGAGCTGGTATTCCGGGGGATTCTTTTTGGAAGATTAAAAGATATGCTGTCGAAACCGTTTGCGGTTGGAATTTCGGCATTGATTTTTGCGGCCGTGCATGTCAATATCGTGCAGTTCATTTACGCATTGATTCTTGGTGTGGTGCTGGCACTTCTGATGGATCGTGCGGGAAATGTCTATGCATCCATGATCGGACATATGACGGCAAATTTTATTGCAGTTGTGCGGACGGAAACGCACTGGCTGGATTTCAGCGTCAGGGGAGATGCGGTCTCATGGATATTTTCTCTGGTGGTACTGGGAGCCGGGATTGTGCTGATGTGGAGGTATTTGTCTGACAGAAAAAAGCAGGAAGATAAGGAGAAAGAATAAAATCGAGGTAATATAATTTGTAAAATAAACAGAGAGGCGTATACTATGCAGGACACGGAAGATATCAGGCGGCATATCAAAGCAGATTTCTGTGACTGGAAAGAAAACTGGGCAGATTCCTATAAATTCAGCAATTCTGTCTATAAAGAGCATTGGACTGTGTAAGCGGTGGCAGACGCAAGGCGCGTTTCGCAAACGTCTAATAAAAGACAATAGAAAAAAGGGAGTACAAAAGAAGATGAAATGTTTATGGAAAAAAGTAATTTGCGGGGCACTTGTGGCTGGAATGCTGGCACAGTGCCCACAGAGTATTTATGCAGAAGATGCCGCAAATACTGCCACGGTAACGGATACCGAGAGTAATCATGTAACACCGGATACTACGCAGCAGCCGGATGATACAAAACAGCCGGGAGATACGCAGCAGCCGGATGATACCCAACAGCCGGGAGATATCCAGCAGCCGGACGATATCCAACAGCCGGAAGAACTGCCACAGCCTTCTGCCGTGGAGGGACTGCATACAACAAAACAGGGAAAAACAAAGGTATATCTGGAATGGGAAGAAAGCAGCGATGCCACTTCCTATGTGATTTACCGGAAAACAGCCGGAGGGGAATACAAAAAACTTGCCGAGAGGAGCAAGCCATCCTATACCGATAAAAACGTATCATCCGGTAAGACATATACATATAAAATTGTTGCAAAAAACGAGCAGAAGGAAGCGGATGAGGCTGCAAAAGTCACGTTTTCCAATACAAAAGCCGTACAGATCCGGTCACAGAAGTATACTTACAGCCAGATGAAAAAAGACATGCAGGAACTGGAACAGAAGTACAGCAACTACTGTGAAATGACAAAAATCGGGACCTCTTTGCAGGGGCGTGCCATCTATGATTTTGCAATCGGAAATCCGGATGCAGAGGAATCATTACTGGTAGTCAGCACCCTGCATGCCAGAGAGTATATCTGTTCGGCCGTTCTGATGAAGGAACTGGAGTATTATCTGGAAAATTATAATGGGACGATTGGCGGGGTAAAACCGGCAAACACATTAAATAAAATACAGATCCATTATATTGTTATGGCAAATCCGGACGGGGTAACGGTTTCCCAGACCAGACATTCCACATGGAAGTCCAATGGACGCGGTGTGGATTTAAACCGGAATTTCCCGGCAAAACATTTTGTTTCCGGCGGAAAGAAAGGTGCACAGGGGTATTCCGGCAAAAAAGCACTGAGTGAGCCGGAATCTTATGCGGTAGCAACGCTGACACAGCAGCTGATCAAAAAACAAAATCTGCAGGGTGTGGTGAATTACCATGCCATGGGAAGAATTATTTACGGGGACTGTACGAAAGGAAGCCTGAAAAAAGATACCTATAAAATGTATGATATCGCAAAGAAAATTACCGGATACAGCAAAGCCCCGGATAGCGGCAGCGGAAGGTCCTGGGGAGGACAGTACCGGGAGTATGTGATGGATCTGCTTAATAAACCTTCCATTACCATTGAGATTGGAAGCTCAGTAGCACCGTGCCCGCACTGGCAGTATGAGATCGAATTCCAGAAAAACAGATATGTTGTTGTGCGGATTGCAAATGCATTGAAATAGAAAAAAATCAGGATACTTTGACGCATCTGCCGGATTATGCTAGTATAGGGGAAACAGCTGACAGATGAGGAGAGTAAAAATGGCATACATATTTTTTGATATAGACGGAACGCTGTGGGATGAAAAAATGCAGATTCCAGAAAGTACAATTCCAACCATCAAACAATTGCAGAAAAACGGACATAAGACATTTCTGTGCAGTGGAAGATCCCGTAGCAATATTAACGATAAGCGGCTGCTTGGGATCGGCTTTGACGGAATTGTTGCAGCATGCGGCAACCATGTGGAGATGGATGGAAAGGTTCTGTATGAAAATATCCTTTCCCCGGAACTGACAGAAAAAATTGTCCGGGTCATGGAAGAATGCCGGATGCCGATTGTGCTGGAAGGTCCGGACTGCCACTGGATAGATAAAGAAAATTTCAAGACAGATCCGTATGTGCTGTACCTTTTTGAGGCAATGGGAGCATCTGCCAAAATATTAAAAGGCTATTCACCGGACATCCGCATTAATAAAATGTCGGGGGATATCCTGCCAACAACCGATTATGCCAGAATCCGGGATGAACTGGGGGCTGATTTTGACTGTCTGGAGCATGAAGGACATGTTGTGGAATTTGTTCCGAAAGGAACATCGAAAGCGACCGGGATAGACTGGCTCTGCAGGCATATGGGTATTAAAAATGAGGATACCTATGCGATTGGTGACAGTGTCAATGATCTGGATATGCTTTCTTTTGTGGGACATGGAATTGCCATGGGGAATGGAACACCTCCGGCAAAAGAGGCGGCTGAATTTGTGACAACGGATATCTACGATGATGGAATAAAGCATGCAATGGAACACTATGGATTAATATAGAGTCTGAATCGAGGCAGAAATGAAAAAAAGAATTACAGAGTACCGGAAACGTGTGGACCGGCTTCTGGCAGACGAAGAAGAGAAAACATATGAGGAATGGGAATGTATTTTGGAAGAACATCTGGTTCAGATTGGATTTTTCCAGCACGAACGTCTGATTCATCTGATTGTAACGGTTACATTTGCTGTGATAACGGTACTGTCATTGTTTGCCCCGCTTTTGACGGGGATCATGACACTCTATGGTTTTACCATGCTGCTCCTTGTGCTTCTTGTGCCGTATATTTTTCATTATTATACACTTGAAAACGAAACACAAAAAATGTATGCACAGTACGATGAAATAATAAAGCATACAAAGAAAGTGAATTCCGGGAATCTAAAAAAAATATAAAAATTGAGTATCACTGTTGACAATGAAAAACAACAGTGATATTTTATTTACAGAAAGAGTTAGCACTCGAATAAAGTGAGTGCTAGTAAAGACGAAAAGGAGGCTATTTGTAATGAAATTAGTGCCATTAACAGACAGAGTAGTATTAAAACAGTTAGAAGCAGAAGAGACTACCGCATCCGGTATCGTATTACCGGGAGCAGCACAGGAGAAGCCACAGGAAGCGGAAGTAATCGCTGTAGGTCCTGGCGGAGTAGTCGACGGAAAAGAAATCGTTATGCAGGTAAAAGAAGGCCAGAAAGTAATCTATTCCAAATATGCAGGGACAGAAGTAAAACTTGATGGGGAAGAGTACATTATCGTAAGACAGAATGATATTCTTGCAATTGTTGAGTAGTTTTTATAAATTGGAAATTATAGGCTGAATTTTAAAGAAGAGAGGTTATTGTAGTCATGGCAAAAGAGATTAAATATGGTTCAGACGCCAGAGCAGCACTTGGTGCAGGTGTCGATAAATTAGCAAATACCGTTCGTGTAACATTAGGACCGAAAGGACGTAACGTTGTACTGGATAAATCCTTTGGTGCTCCACTGATCACAAACGATGGTGTAACAATCGCAAAAGAAGTGGAACTTGAGGATGCATTTGAGAACATGGGTGCACAGCTTGTAAAAGAAGTTGCAACCAAGACCAATGATGTAGCCGGTGATGGTACAACTACCGCTACTGTTTTAACACAGGCTATGGTTCAGGAAGGTATGAAGAACCTGGAAGCAGGAGCAAATCCGATCGTGTTAAGACGTGGTATGAAAAAGGCAACAGATGCCGCTGTTGAGGCATTAAAGGAAATGAGCCAGAAGGTTAAGGGCAAAGAGCAGATCGCAAAAGTTGCAGCAATTTCTGCCGGTGATGAAGAAGTTGGTAATCTGGTAGCAGACGCTATGGAGAAGGTTACAAACGATGGTGTCATCACAATCGAAGAGTCCAAAACCATGCAGACAGAGCTTGACCTGGTAGAAGGTATGCAGTTTGACAGAGGTTACTTATCTGCTTATATGTGCACAGATATGGATAAGATGGAAGCAAATCTCGATGATCCATACATCTTGATCACAGACAAGAAGATTTCCAATATCCAGGATATCCTGCCACTGCTTGAGCAGATCGTACAGTCCGGTGCAAGACTTCTGATCATCGCTGAGGATATCGAGGGAGAAGCACTCACCACATTGATCGTAAACAAACTGCGTGGTACATTCAACGTAGTAGCTGTCAAGGCTCCTGGATATGGTGACAGAAGAAAGGCCATGCTTGAGGATATAGCAATCCTTACCGGCGGTCAGGTGATCAGCTCCGATCTTGGATTAGAACTGAAAGATACCACCATGGATATGCTTGGACGTGCAAAATCCGTTAAGGTTCAGAAAGAGAACACCGTTATCGTGGATGGTGCCGGAGACAAGGATAAGATTCAGGGACGTATCAAACAGATCCGTGGACAGATCGAGGAGACCACTTCTGAATTTGATAAAGAAAAGTTACAGGAAAGACTTGCAAAGATGGCAGGCGGCGTAGCAGTCATCCGTGTCGGTGCTGCAACAGAGACCGAGATGAAGGAAGCAAAGCTTCGTATGGAAGATGCATTAAATGCTACCCGTGCAGCAGTCGAGGAAGGTATTATCGCAGGTGGTGGATCTGCATACATCCATGCATCCAAGAAGGTTGCAGAGCTTGCTGATTCCTTAGAGGGAGATGAAAAGACCGGTGCGAAGGTTATCTTAAAGGCACTGGAAGCTCCTTTGTATTACATCGCTGCAAACGCAGGTCTTGAAGGTGCTGTTATCATCAATAAGGTAAAGGAATCTGCACCGGGAACCGGTTTCAATGCAGCTACCGAAGAGTATGTTGACATGGTAGAATCCGGAATTCTTGATCCGGTTAAGGTTACAAGAAGTGCCCTGCAGAATGCAACATCCGTTGCTTCTACATTACTTACCACAGAGTCTGCTGTTGCAAACATTAAGGAAGATACTCCTGCAATGCCAGCTGGTGGTGCTCCGGGAATGGGCGGAATGATGTAATCGGACATAACCGTTGCGTTATAAAGTAAACATAGTATCAAAAACCATGTGAAATAGATATGAAAAGCCTTGAAAATCAAGGCTTTTCATTTTTTTTGTCCTATGATATGATAGTAAAAGCGTAACGGTTCAAAGACAAAGGAACCGTTTGGAAAAACAACGAAAATCAGGAGTGGAAAAAATGAGTCGAGTGATTGTTGTAACGGACAGTAACAGTGGTATTACACAAAGCGAGGCAAAAGAACTTGGCGTAGTGGTAATGCCGATGCCTTTTTATATTAACGGACAGATGTTTTATGAAGATATTGACCTGACACAGGAGCAGTTTTATCAGAAACTCAAAGAGGGCGGAGAGATCAAAACCTCCATGCCGCTGGTTGGAGATGTGACCGATAAATGGGATGAACTTTTGAAAGAATACGATGAAATTGTATACATACCGATGTCTTCGGGCTTAAGTAGTTCCTGTGAGACGGCATATATGCTTTCCCAGGACTATGACGGAAAAGTACAGGTAGTCAATAACCAGCGTATTTCCGTAACGATGCGGCAGTCCGTGCTCGATGCCAAAATGCTGGCAGAGCAGGGAAAAGGTGCAGAAGAAATCAAAGAGATTCTGGAAAAAGAAAAATTTGAATCCTCCATATACATTATGGTTGACACACTGGAGTATCTGAAAAAAGGCGGACGTATTACACCGGCAGCAGCAGCACTGGGAACCTTACTGAAACTGAAACCGGTATTGCAGATCCAGGGAGAAAAGCTGGATGCATTTGCAAAGGCACGTACGGTAAAACAGGCAAAAACAATCATGACCGAGGCTATGAAAAACGATTTTGAGAAGCGTTTTCACAGCCCGGATGGGGAGAAGATGAATCTGGAACTGGCCTATACATTTGACACTGCAGCCGCTGAGGCATTCAAAGAAGAAGTGCAGGCTGTCTTTCCGGACAATGAGATCGTCATGCAGCCACTGTCATTATCCATTGCCTGTCATATCGGACCGGGAGCACTTGCGATCGCATGTTCCAAAAAGATTGAAGCGTAGCAGGCAGCTTTTGGAAACTTTCATATGCTAACAAATTAAAGTTTATGACTTGTAATTTCAGTGGGAATCCTTTATAATCATAAAGTAAAAACGGATGGGTTTTTACACCTGTCCGTTTTCGTGCGTAAAAAAGTGCGCACGGAAAGTTAAAGCAGACATACAGGAGGAATAAAAGATGGTTAAAGCAGTTGTTGGCGCTAACTGGGGCGACGAAGGCAAAGGCAAGATTACGGACATGCTTGCAAAGCAGGCCGATATCATTGTACGTTTTCAGGGAGGTGCGAACGCAGGACACACAATCGTAAATGACTACGGAAAGTTTGCATTACATACACTTCCGTCCGGAGTATTTTACAGTCATACAACGAGTGTGATTGGAAATGGTGTGGCACTTGATATTCCACGTCTTTTCAAAGAGATTAAGTCCATCACAGACCGCAACGTTCCGATGCCAAAGATTCTTGTGTCCAACCGTGCACAGATTGTGATGCCGTATCACGTACTGTTTGATCAGTACGAGGAGGAACGTCTGGGAGGAAAATCTTTCGGATCGACAAAATCTGGTATTGCTCCGTTTTATTCAGATAAATACGCAAAGATCGGTTTTCAGGTAAGTGAGCTTTTCGACGATGAGCTGTTAAAGGAAAAGGTAGTCCGTGTTGCAGAGCAGAAGAATGTAATCTTAGAGCATCTGTATCACAAGCCACTGATTGATACTGATGAATTATTAAATACATTACATGAGTACCGCGATATGGTAGCTCCATATGTATGTGATGTTTCCTTATTCCTGGACAAGGCACTCAAAGAAGGAAAGACGGTTCTCTTAGAAGGACAGCTTGGAACATTAAAAGATCCGGATCACGGAATTTATCCAATGGTTACCTCATCTTCCACACTGGCTGCATACGGTGCAATCGGGGCAGGAGTTCCGCCATATGAGATCAAACAGATCATTACCGTATGTAAGGCATATTCTTCTGCTGTAGGTGCCGGTGCATTTGTAAGTGAGATTTTCGGAGATGAGGCAGATGAACTTCGCCGTCGTGGTGGAGATGGTGGAGAGTTCGGTGCAACCACCGGACGTCCGAGAAGAATGGGATGGTTCGACTGTGTAGCCAGCAAATATGGCTGTCGTCTGCAGGGAACAACCGATGTAGCATTTACTGTACTTGATGTATTAGGATATCTGGATGAGATTCCGGTATGTACCGGATACGAGATCAACGGAGAAGTGACAACCGAATTTCCGGTTACTAGTCTCTTGGAGAAGGCAAAGCCGGTACTCACAAAGCTTCCGGGATGGAAATGTGACATCCGCGGTATCAAGAAGTATGAAGAACTTCCGGAAAATTGCCGCAAGTACATTGAGTTTATCGAGGGACAGATTGGATATCCGATCACCATGGTTTCCAACGGACCGGGAAGAGATGATATCATTTACCGTGAGTCTTCTCTGAACAAGTAATCGAAACAAGTAACAGAGCCTGTAAAAAGCAGCGAATCGAATCTGATCCGGTTTGCTGCTTTTAGAGTATAAGAAAGCCTATGCAGATAGAAGTAATAATTGAAAAAAAATCACATAAACTTGATGCAGAAGAAGGAAAAACCATTTTAGAGACACTTCAGGAACATGGAATCCATGTGCTGACAGCGCCATGCGGCGGCAGGGGAAGATGCGGAAAGTGTACCGTAGAGGTGGAACATATGGGAGAAGTACTTGCCTGTATGACAAAAGTAACCGATGGTATGCGTATCACAATTCCGAAAGTGCAGCTTCGCGCACAGAAGTCTAAAATTGCAGAAAACGGAACGGTCACACATTATCCGGCGGATGACGGAGAAGGGCTGGATGCGGCATGCGATATCGGTACTACGACGGTGGTCTGCCATCTGATCGATGGAAAGACAGGAGAAAAGCTGGCAACGGTCAGTGAACCAAGCGCACAGAGAAGTTTTGGTGCAGATGTGCTTTCACGTATTCAGGCAGCCGAAGCAGGAAAACTGGAAATATTAAAAGAACAGATTATTTTTCAGATCGCACAGATGCTTCGGACACTGCAGAAAAAAACAGGGAGAGGGGAACAGATTCAGCGTCTTGCCGTGGTGGGAAATACGGTAATGTGTCATCTGTTTGCGGGAATTTCGCCTGTTTCCATCGGGGTGACGCCGTTTATGCCGCAGGAATTCTTTGGAAAAGAGTATACCGGAGAGCAGCTGGGACTTACGGATTGCAGATCGGTATACATAGCACCGGCGGTTGCAGGATTTGTCGGAGGAGATATTACTTCGGATCTTTTGGCAGTGATGCAGAAGAACCCCAAAGAGAAAGTGCTTCTTCTGGATATTGGAACGAACGGAGAGATGGCGGTCGGAAACGAAGATCAGATTTATTGCTGTGCCACGGCGGTCGGATCTGCATTTGAAGGTGCGGAGATGGCGATGGGAATGCCGGCAGCGGCCGGAGCGATATCCCATGTCTGGCTCGACCAGCGAAGAATCCGGGTGCAGGTAATCGGAGACGAGGAGGCGTGTGGTATTTGCGGTTCCGGTCTGATTGATGCACTTGCGGTAATTTTAGAGATGGGGCTTCTCGATCACACAGGATTGTTAAAGCAGAAACAGTCGGTTTCGGTTGCCTATCGGAAATACCTGGGAGAATATGCAGGGCAGCCATGTGTCTGGCTGGCGCATAAGGTATGTGTGACGCAGGAAGATATCCGGGGACTACAGCTTGCAAAGGCAGCATTTGCAGCCGGAATGCGGATTCTGCTACAGGACAGTCATACTTCTTATGAACAGCTGGATCATGTCATTCTCGCAGGTGGTTTTGGCAGCTATCTGAAAAAAGAATCGGCAGCGGCGATTGGACTGATCCCAAAGGAATTACTTCCGATTACGGATTCAGTTGGAAATGCAGCCGGAGAAGGCGCAGTATCAGCAGCTATTTCAAAAAAAGCAAGAGAGCAGCTTTCCATAATTCAGAAAAGTATGCATTATATAGAACTGTCTACCCATCCGGATTTTTCACAGGAATATATGAACCAGATGGATTTTGATGGAAGCGAGCGATAGAAAGGGAAAAAATGATAGAACTGATAGAGGTATTAAAAGCCGTATTATTTGGAATTGTGGAAGGCGTGACCGAGTGGCTTCCCATCAGCAGTACCGGGCATCTGATTCTGCTGAATGAAGTGGTCAAACTGAAAGTAAGTGATGAATTTTACAGCATGTTCGAGGTCGTGATCCAGCTGGGAGCGATTCTTGCGGTCGTTGTTCTGTTCTGGAGCCAGATCTGGCCGTTTGGAAGAAAAAACAATGTAGCACCTTTGACAAAACGGGGACCGGGCGCATGGATCAAAACAGATATTTTTAAATTGTGGTTTCATATTCTGGTTTCTACCATTCCGGCAGCGGTGATCGGTGTTCTTGCGGATGACTGGGTGGAGGAACATTTTTACAATTACCAGATGGTATCTGTCATGCTGATTCTGTTTGGTATTGCGTTTATTCTGATTGAGAATTCCCATAAAGGGAAAAATTCCAGAATCAATTCGCTTGCAGATATCGGTTACGACACGGCACTTTTTATCGGTCTGTTTCAGCTGATCGCTGCAATCTTTCCGGGAACCTCCCGGTCTGGTGCAACGATTGTCGGAGCACTTTTGATCGGAGTGTCCAGAACCGTTGCGGCAGAGTATACGTTTTTCCTTGCCATTCCGGTTATGTTTGGTGCCAGTATCTTAAAGATTGCGAAGTTTGGACTGGATTTTTCGACATCCGAGGTCGTTATCCTGTTTGTGGGATGTGTCATTGCATTTGCGGTTTCCCTGATTGTTATCCGTTTTCTGATGGGATATATTAAAAAACATGATTTCAAGGTGTTTGGATATTACCGGATCATTCTTGGCATTTTTGTGCTGGCGTGTGGATTTTTAGGAGCATTACATGCTTAAACTATATATCCGGCCGGTCTGTTTCCAGCGTCCGGAAGAAGAGGAGAATTCACTGTCTCTTCTTGTGGAGAGCCGCAGGGAGAAAGTAAGAACAATAAAAGGAAAAGAAAACCGCAGCAGATCCATTGCGGCGGGTCTTCTGCTCCGGCATATGCTGCTGGAAGAACAGATCCCTTATGCCGAAGAATCTTTTGGGCTGGAAGGACATGGAAAGCCGCGTCTGAAAAAAGATGGGGTTTTCTTTAATTTAAGCCATGCGGGAGCATATGCAGTGGGAGCACTGTCGGATGTCCCGGTAGGTGTGGATGTGGAACAGCAGAACCGTTTTTGGCAGGAAGCCCGCAATCAGAAGCTGGCAAAGCGGATATTAACGGAAGCGGAAAGGAACTGGTGGAAAGATGCCGGGGATGATCCGCAGGAACTGCTCCGGTTCTGGACAAGAAAAGAAAGCTATGTGAAAATGACCGGGGAAGGAATGACAAAGGCATTTCATACCGTGGATACCCTGCATGGGAAATACTATAAAGAAATTCCGCTGGGAACCATAAAAGACAGATATCTGATCAGTGTCTGTACGCAGGAAGATAGGACTTGCGATTTTGTATGTAAAATGTTAGATTAATATCTGGAGGCAGAATATGCATGATGAATTAACAAAAAAGGATATTGAAAAAATGGAGGCAGAGATTGAGCACCGGAAGCTGGTGGTTCGGAAGGAAGCCCTCGAAGATGTAAAAGAAGCACGTGCCCAGGGAGACCTGAGCGAAAATTTTGAATATAAGGCAGCCAAAAAGTTTAAAAACGAAAATGAAAGCCGTATCCGTTATCTGGAAAAAATGATCAAGACAGCAGTGATTGTTTCTGAAGATTCTCCGGAAGATGAAGTTGGAATGAACAATACCGTCGATATTTATTTTGAAGAGGACGATGTGACGGAAACATATAAACTGGTGACAACAGTCAGAAGTAATTCACTGAAAAATCTGATCAGCAGGGAATCACCGCTTGGCGCAGCTATTTTCGGGCATAAAGTCGGAGATCGCTGTGAAGTTCATGTAAATGATAATTATTCCTATTTTGTGCAGATTAAGCGTATTGTCAATACTATGGATGACGGCACAGATGAGCTTCGAAAATTTTAACAACAGGAGAAAAATATGAAAGTATCGGAAATTTTAAAGAAGAATGAGGTGACAATCTCATGTGAGATTTTCCCGCCAAAACAGGGAGCACAGCTGCAGAATTACAAGGCAATCGCAGCAGAAATCGCAAAGCTGAAACCGGCATATATCAGCTGTACATATGGAGCAACCGGCGGAACGAGTGATTATACCGTAGAGATCGCAGATGCGATCAACTCTTATGGGGTGCCGGCAATCGCACATCTGACCTGCGTCTCTTCCACAAGAGAAAAGGTACATACTGTAATCCATGAGCTGAAAGAGCGCGGAATCGAAAACATCCTTGCACTTCGCGGGGATATTCCGACAAACACGGATTTTCCGCTTCCGGATCAGTATCACCATGCGATTGAGCTGATTCGTGAGATCAAAGAGGCAGGAGACTTCTGTATCGGCGGTGCATGTTATCCGGAGGGACATCCGGAGGCTGCCAATATGAATGAAGATCTGGATCATCTGAAAGAAAAAGTGGATGCAGGCTGTGAATATCTGACCACACAGATGTTTTTCGACAATAACATTTATTATCGTTTCCTATATAAGGCACTTGCTAAAGGAATTGATGTTCCGGTGACTGCCGGAATCATGCCGGTTACCAATGCAGCACAGGTGAAGAGAACGATTTCCCTGACCGGAAATCTGGTTCCTGCCAAATTTTTAAGCATTGTGGATCGGTTTGGGGACAACCCTGCAGCCATGAAGCAGGCAGGAATTGCCTATGCAACCGAGCAGATCATTGATCTGATTGCCAATGGAGTCAACCACATTCATATTTATTCCATGAATAAACCGGATGTCGCAGCGGCGATCATGAATAATCTGTCACAGATTTATGTGAGAGAGCAGGCATAAGAATGAAGAAAAAGGAAGAACAGTTGGTCCGTAAAGTGACCGATATGATACAAAAAACGCGGGAAGGAAAACTGCACTGGGATATTCAGTGCCAGACTACCGAGTACAACGATCCGGCGAAGAAACCAGTGGAAACCGAAGAGGGAGAGACATGGGTGATTGATGAGTGTTTTGTTTCCTATCACTGTATGGATCAGGAAAAAGAATTTCTATTGGTTTCTTATGAGCAGATCTACACCTGCGGAGAGAAAAAGAAGTCCTGCAATTTGATTTTTCTGCCACCGCTTGGCATCCGCTTCTTCGATGTGGATGTTTTAGCTCCGTATGCAGTGGAGGCGGATCAGATGCTGATCTACGAAGTACATATGCTGTGGCTGACCGTGCTTGAGCAGTATAAAAAAGATCCACAGAGCATGGAGCTGGATGTGACAGGGCGCGAGCTGGTACTGCAGCAATAAACATGAATATACAATGTGTATAATAAGTTAAAAAAACCTCTGGAATTTTTAGACAAAATTTCCAGAGGTTTTTTGGCAGTTTTTCCAACTTTATTTCGTATACATTTTCAAGTATAATGAAAACCGAAAAAACCCGAAATATCATTCAAAAGGAGGAAAAAATGGGAGAGAGAAGGTTTTCAACAAAGAACCGTTTTGTAAGTTTTTTACTTGCAATTGCGATGGTTCTGACACTTTTGCCGATTGGGGCGGTACAGGCAAAAGCAGAAGGCAGCAGACAAATTATTATGCACTTCAAAAATTCTACAAATTGGGAGGCTGTTTATACGAAAATAGCCGAAGGAAAGAGCTGGACGGCTGTTGATGGTTATGGTTATGCAAATAGCTGGCCAGGAGCTGAAGTAGAAGAAGATTCAGAAAATGAAGGCTGGTATAGCTTTACAATTAGCACAAATTCAGATGAGGAATTCCATTGTATATTTAATAATAAAGGAAATGGAAAACAAACAGATAATATTGGATTTACGGAAAATGGTTCTAAAGTAGAAAAGTGGGTTACTGGCGAAAAAGGGGAAACGGTAATCAGTGAAAAGAAACCGGAAGGGTGGACGGAATCTACAAGCAGCGCACCAGTAAAACCGGTTATAAAAGTACAGAGTCCGGTTGTAAATGAGGACCGTACCGTTACATTTAATCTGGATGCAACAGGCGAATATAAAGATGCAGAAGATGTTCGGCTTATGGGAACTGTCGCAGGAACGAACTGGGATAATGGATTATCAATGGAAAAGGAAGGAGATAAATTCACAGTAACAGTTCAAAAACAAAATCCAGGAATATATGGGTATAAGTATAAAATTGGGACTAGCTGGATCACAGACCCTGCAAATGATGCCATGACAGATGGCAATAGTAGATTAGTAGTTCCGGGACTTGAATCAAAAAATATGGAAGCTTTGGCTGGTAAGGATCTCGAACTTCCGAAAACATTAAAGCTTTATGGCGATGATGGAACAAGCAGTGATGAAACAGTTTCATATACATTAAAAGACCCTTCTTTAAGTGATAAGGTTACATTGAAAGATGAAACAATCAATGTGAAAAAAGGCAGTGGAATAAAAACTGTTGAGTTAACCGCAACTGCTGGTAATGAAACGTCAGATGTTATTGTTAATGTTGTGGAAAAACAGTATAAAGTAACGATTTATATGTATTCTCCAGATTTTGAAATGAAAGCTGGTGTATCTGATGTATATATATATAATAAAAAGGGTGCTGAAAAGGAATTTGTTCCTTTAAATAATACGATAGAAGACACAGAAAATAATGTGACTTGGTTACAGGGAACAACTTATGTTTCGTTTAATTCGCTTGGAATTATTGGAAAACCAGTGGCGGGATCAACTTCATGGAATGGACAGGACGGAAATAGGTATTACGTTATTGACGAGAAAGAATCAGAGGTAACATTATGGTATGTGTTTGGAAAGACTCCAGTTACCGAAAAACCTACCATTACCAAAGAAGATCCAAGATATTTTTATCTGGAATATGAAAATGATACTTTAACAACCAATCCGGAGTTTTATTCGTGGACTACTGGTTTTGCGGCAGAATTGAAAAAATTTGAATCCGCAGGAGCTGGAAAATGGAAAATTAAGGTTCCGGTAAAATCAAGCTGCACAAAAGTTGATTTCGTTATTGCACTGGATTCTTCTGGTAAGGACTGGGTCAAGGATGGTGGAGATCATTCTATTGCATTTCCAGAGGATCAGAATGTTGTATGTGCGAACATGAAACAGGGCGAAGAACCTGTATTAGGTGCTCCATACAATAAGGGATATGAAGTCCTTCCAAAAGAAAATAAGATTGCATTTTATTATCGGGATGATAACGCCTTAATTGATGATAAGCTTGCAGATATGAAGGTATCTGTAGATATCAATGGTACGGAATATGAAATGACTTATAATGCTGGGAATAAGCGTTTTGAGTATAACTATAACAAACTAGAAAGCGGATGTACATATTATCGTTATAAAGTCGGGGATGAATATATTTTAGATAAATATAACGATAAGCAGGAACAAAAAGCGGGAAACGATTATTCTTATATTGAGTATTATAAACTGAATGCTTCTATTCAGGCAGAAGTAATGAACGCTTCATTTAATTATAACGAGAATAATGTTGTAAAATTCACGGTAAATCAGGACAAGAATGATACGAAGAAATTAGAAGTTGCATCTGCAAGCATTGATGTTTCTTCTTTAGGTGGAAGTAGTGCATTAGCAATTGTACCAGATTTACAGGCTGTAACAATTTCAGCTACAACTGATACAACATTAGGAAAAAAGACATTGCCAATTGTTGTAACAGATCAGTATGGAAATGAGTATACCACAAGTGTACAGGTGGAAGTTGCTGCACGTAACAAGAAGAATGCAGATGATTTTGACTGGGATGAATCAGTTATTTATTTTATGGTAACGGATCGTTTCTTTGATGGAAATGAATCAAACAATACAGCAAGCGGAGCAAAGACTTACGGAAAGGATAATGCAGGTCTGTATCATGGTGGTGATTTCGCAGGAATTACACAAAAGTTAGACTATTTAGAGGATTTGGGAATTAATACAATCTGGATTACTCCTATTGTAGAAAATATTCCGGGAGTTACGGTAACTGACACGGGAAAAGAAGATGTTCCGTACAATGCTGCATACCATGGATATTGGGCAAGCGATTTTACAAAGCTGAACCCAACGCTTGGAACAGAAGAAGAATTCCAGACATTGATCGATCAGGCACATAACCGCGGTATTCGTATTATGGTAGATATTGTGGTTAACCATGCAGGATATGATACGGATTTTGGTGATATGATCCGAAGCGGAGACGATATTGTATCCGGAAGTGACCAGAAAGATTCCTTAAGTAATTTACCAGATTTTAGAACAGAAGATCCTGCGGTCAGCGCACAGCTTGTCAAGTGGCAGACCCAGTGGGTGAAAGATTTTGGCATCGACTATTTCCGTGTTGATACAGTTAAACATGTGGAAAACGATACTTGGGCAGAATTAAAAAATGCTCTGACGGAAGTAGATTCAGATTTTAAGATGATTGGAGAGTATGCAGGAGGAGGCTATGCTTCTAATGGCAATACTTTAGGAACCGGAGAAATGGATTCGGATCTGGATTTTGATTTTAATGATCAGGCAACTAATTTTGTAAAGGGAAATATTTCTTCCGTAGAAAGTTTCCTGACATCCAGAAATAGTGGATTAAACAATACATATATGACAGGTCAGTTCCTTGGAAGTCATGACGAGGATGGATTTAAGAAGAAACTTTTGGATGGTGGAATGGCTGAAGATGCAGCAACTGCGGCATCCATGGTAGCCGCAAGCCTGCAGATTACTGCAAAAGGACAGCCGGTTATTTACTATGGGGAAGAGATCGGTCTGACGGGATTAAATAATTATCCATATCAGACAAACCGTTATGATTTTGACTGGACAATGGTAAACAGTGACAATAAGACCTATCAGCATTATAAGAAGATGCTTTCCATCCGTAATGCATATACAGATGTATTCGCAAGGGGTGACAGAAAAACAATTTTAGCATCTGATGAAAATGGTTATGATATTGTATCCAGAAGCTACAAAGGAACAAAATTATATGTTGGTTTAAATATCAAAGATGTTGCACAGACTGTAGAAATTCCGGTTAGTGAAAATAATGGAACTGTTTTGAAGAATCTGTATTCTGGAAAAACATATACGGTAAGTAACGGAAAGATTAAAGTGATCATTCCAGCGGCAACAGATGGTGGTACCGTTGTTCTGAAAAATAATTCAAGTATCAACGGCGGTTCTTCCAGCGGAAGCACAACAACCGAAACCAAGCCTTCTGAAGATACCAAAAAGGATACAACAACGACAGAGATTGTTATTCCTGCAGAAAAACTTCCGGAAGGAACGACTGCAACCGTAATAGTCACAAAGGATGCAAGCGGAAAAGTAACCGCAGAGGCAGCAGTAGCAGCAACTGGAAAGGCAAGCAAAACAGGCGTGAAAGCAACCGTAAATGCCGATGTGATCCAAGCTGTAACAGAAGCTGCCGGAACGAAAGACGTAACCATCACACAGGAAGTCAAGAAAGCAGATGGAACCACTGCATACACCGTACAGGTAAATGCAGCAGACGTCAAAGCAGGTGCAAAACTTGCAGTCATGAAGAAAGACGAAAAGACCGGAGAACTGGTTCTTGTGAATAAGAAATCGTATAAGGTTACAAAGGACGGTTCCGTATCACTGACTTTCAAAGACCGTGGCGTATACGTCTTAAAGACACAGGCAGAAGTTAAGGCAGCTGCAAAGCAGATTGCAAAGACTATCGCATCTGCAAAGAGCACAGTAAATATTGGTGTAAAAAAGACAACCGTATTCCAGTGGAGCAAGAAACTGAATATGGAAAATGTTGCAAAGATTACCTATAAGTCTTCCAAGAAGTCTGTGGTTTCCGTAAATAAAAACGGAAAGATTAAAGGAAAGAAGAAGGGAACCGGAAAAGTAACGGCAACCGTTACCTTAAAAGATGGAACAAAGAAAATCGTAACCATTAAGGTAACTGTAAAGTAAGAAAATATCAATAAATTACTCATTATCTGCTATCGGGGCTTATGGAGGGAGAACCTCTGTAAGCCCTGATTTTTATTGGACTTTCATGTGTCACTGTGCTATACTCGTGATACATTAAGGAGGAGGCAAAATGAAGAAATCATATGCAGTGATCACAGGGGCAAGCTCCGGAATCGGTATGGCGTTTGCACGGCAGCTTGCAGCAGAGGGGTATCGTCTGGTACTGGTTGCACGCAGAGAGGACCGGTTACAGGAACTGGCGCAGGAATTACAAAAGAAGGGAACCGAGAGCATCGTGATATCGGCGGATTTGTCACAAAAAGAAGCCTGTTATCACCTGATGCAGCAGATCGAGAAGCTGCCAGTCGGGATATTGATTAACGATGCGGGATTCGGTGACTGTGGCAGCTTTCTGGAGACGGACGCAGATAAGGAAATGCAGATGATTGATGTAAATGTTAAGGCTATGCATCTTCTTATGAAGCTGATGCTTCGCCGTATGGAGAAGCAGGAGGGCGGTTACATCTTAAATGTGGCTTCCTCGGCGGGACTTCTTCCGGCAGGGCCTTATATGGCCGCCTATTATGCGACCAAAGCTTATATAGCCAGCCTGACACGTGCCGTGGCACTCGAACTGAAACAGAGAGGCAGCCGCGTGTATGTGGGGGCATTATGTCCCGGACCGGTGAATACAGAATTTAATGCCGTTGCAAATGTAGAGTTTGCACTGGCAGGAATTACTCCGGAATATTGTGTTAGATATGCTTTAAAGCAGATGAAAAGGCGCAAAGTAGTGATTGTTCCTACGTTGACGCTAAAAGCCGTGACAACCTGTGGAAGATTTATACCACAAAAAGTGCTGATTGCAATTACCGCACATCAGCAGAAAAAAAAGCTCAGAGCAGAGGATATATCATAAGATGGAAGAAATTAAAATCGGTTCCCATGTGAGAATGGCAGGAAAAGAGATGTTTTTAGCGTCCGTAAAGGAGGCAGAAAGCTACGGAGCAAATGTGTTGATGCTCTATACGGGTGCACCACAGAATACCCGCAGAAAAGAAATCAAAGATCTGAATATTGAGGCAGGATGGGCCTATGCAAAACAGGCCGGAATCCGGGAGATTGTGGTTCATGCGCCTTATATCATCAATCTGGCAAATACCGTAAAGCCGGAGACATTTGAACTGGCTGTACAGTTTCTGGAAAAGGAGATCCGGCGCACGGCTGCTATGCGAAGTCATATCCTGGTGTTACATCCGGGGTCCGCGCTGGATGCGGGTGCAGAGGCCGGAATTGCACAGACTGTCCGCGGGCTGAATATGGTGCTGGATGAGAACGAGGATGAGGTATTTATTGCTCTGGAAACGATGGCAGGAAAGGGCAGTGAGATTGGAAGAACCTTTGAAGAAATTAAGGCAATCTATGATGGAGTGAACAAAAAGGAGCGGTTGAGAGTCTGTTTTGATACCTGTCATGTAAACGATGCCGGGTATGATCTGGTGCATGATTACGATGGTGTTTTTAAACATTTTGATCAGGTGATCGGACTCGACCAGATTGCGGTCTTTCATATCAATGACAGTTTAAATCCACTTGGGGCACACAAAGACCGTCATGCCAATATCGGGCAGGGAACCATTGGATTTGAGACGTTGCATCGTCTGGTTCATGATCCACGTTTTATGGAAATTCCAAAGATTTTGGAAACGCCATGGCTTTGTGCAGAGGGGGAGACAAAAAAGACGATTCCTCCATATAAAGAAGAAATTCAACAGCTTCTTGCAAAATAATGACAAAAAGGAGAATGGTTATGGAAACAAAACAACCGGGGATTTCCGGCTATTGGTTAAAGCTGATTGCTGTAATTTCCATGCTGATTGATCACACGTCAGCCGTTATTTTAGAACAGATTCCGGGACTGGAAGCCCCCGCATTTTTCATGCGCATTATTGGAAGAGCTGCGTTTCCGATTTACTGTTTTCTTCTGGTAGAGGGATTTTACCATACACGCAGCAGGGCAAAATATGCGGGAAGGCTTTTTTTGTTTGCACTGATTTCCGAGGTTCCGTTTGACCTGGCATTCAGCAGGAGAATGTGGGATTTTTCCAGCAACAATGTCTTTTTTACTTTGCTGTTCGGACTTTTGGTGATCTGGGGTGTTGAAGGGATAAAACAGAAGTTTGTGGCGGATGTTTACGGGGAAAAAGCAGCAGCCATCCGTGTGATTCTTATCATTGTGACAGTTGCGGCCGGGGGATTTCTGGCACTTCTTTTCCGTACAGATTACGATTTGTCGGGAATTGTGACAATTTTTGCAATTTACATGTTTTATCCGAAGAAAGTGAAGGGAATGGGGATCGGTGTTCTTGTTTTAACCCTGCTGGCAAGTATCATTGAAGCGGCAGCATTTTTAGATATGATACCGATTTATTTTTACGATGGAACCAGGGGAAAACAGATGAAGTATTTCTTTTATATATTCTATCCGGCACACCTGTTTCTTCTTGCCATGATCGCACGGGCAATGGGACTTTGGGCTTAATATTTTAAGAAGATGTTACGATTCTTATGAAATTCTTATCTTTTTCAGATACAGCTTGCGTTCCTGAAAAAGCGGGAGTACAATGCAGACGAAATGAAAGACAGATAGGAATGGAGGTCTTGGATGATGAGACAAAAATCTTGGAATCAGTTTAAAAAAACAATGGCTGCCTCGACACTGGCAGGAGCGATCACTTTTACAGGGTGTGCGGTGATGCCTTCGGTTACAGCTTTTGCAGATACAACGGAACAGACCGGTCAGGTATCGTATGATAATGAGGTGATGCCGATCCACACGGACGTGCAGACGGAGGCAAAACCGTTGATGAAGGGTACGTCATGTACGGTTTCGGATGGAAAGAACCTGTATTATGCGTTTGAAATGATGGGTGTGCGTATGGGAATTATGAAATACAACACCAAAACAGGCAAAAAGAGTGAGGTATATTCCTACAAAATAGGGAAAAACAAAAAGGGAAGCAATGGTTTTTCCCAGTTATCTGTGGATAAGAAATATATTTATGCAACCTGGGACCGTTACTATGGAACCGATGCAACGAAAGAATATATTTACCGGATCGCTAAAGACGGGAAATCCGCAAAGAAACTTGCGATCGGACGTGATCCACAGCTTGTAGATGGACGGATTTATTATCTGGCACTGAAAAGTAAAAGTGAAGATGGCATGAATTATTCGGAAGATACCGGAACCGTTATGAGCATGAAGACGGACGGAACGGATAAAAAGAAAGTTGCACAGATTGTAAACAGCGGAGATGCTTATCGGTATTCCCTGTTTCAGAGTGAGGGAAAGATTTACTATACCAAGGAAAACGAGAACAAGACATTTTATGATCTGGAGGGAAACAGTTATCAGAGAGAGGCCTTTGCGGTTAAGGATGAAAATTATCTGAGTGTTTCACTGGAAGCTGTCAATGATGGAACATATACCTATAGTACGACAGGAAAGGATCGGTACATGCAGACGAAACTCTACCGGACAGATAACAGGACGGGAAAGAAAAACCTTGTGGCATCCTTTAAACTTGGCATTGAAAAATACTCGGTTTGTGGAAATTATGTATTCGTGGAAGCAAATGTTCCGTACAAGGGAGCTGATGTGACTGAGAAACTTGCAGTTTACTGCTATAAGGCAGATGGCAGCAGCAAAGTAAAGCTTGCTTCCTGGTTTCCGGCAGAATAAAATCCGGGTAACAATCGAAAAAATAAAAGAAGCACCGCGACTGCGGTGCTTCTTTTATTCTGGGGATTTATTTATCCAGATCTTTTTTATCTACATTCTGCAGCATCATTGCACGAACTTTCAGAGGAAGTCCGAACAGTGTGATGAATCCGTCTGCATCGTGATGATCGTACTGATCACCGGTTGTGAAACTTGCCAGAGACTCACTGTAGAGAGAGTATGGAGAAGTTGTGCCGGCTTTGATGATGTTTCCTTTGTAGAGCTTGAATTTTACTTCACCGGTGACATACTTCTGGGTAGAAGTAACAAATGCCTGGATTGCTTCGCGAAGAGGAGTGAACCATTTTCCTTCGTATACAACATTGGCAAGACGGTTGCCCATCTCTTTCTTTGCAGATAAGGTATCGCGGTCGAGAACCAATTCTTCCAGCTGGTCATGTGCTTCCATAAGGATCGTTCCGCCAGGAGTCTCATATACACCACGGGATTTCATACCAACGACACGGTTTTCTACGATATCGATGATGCCGACACCGTGCTTTCCACCGAGACGGTTTAATTCACGGATGATATCGGAAACTTTCATTTCTTTTCCGTTTACAGTTTTTGGAACACCCTTTTCAAATGTCATGGTTACATATTCGCCTTCGTCCGGAGCTTTCTCAGGGGAAACACCAAGAACCAGAAGATGATCATAATTTGGCTCGTTTGCAGGATTCTCCAGCTCAAGTCCTTCATGGCTGATATGCCATAAGTTACGGTCACGGCTGTAACTCTGGTCTGTGCCGAATGGAAGATCGATTCCGTGTGCTTTGCAGTATGCGATCTCTGCCTCACGGGAATCCATCTGCCACTTGTCATCACGCCAAGGAGCAATGATTTTGATATCCGGAGCAAGTGCTTTGATACCAAGCTCGAAACGGATCTGGTCATTTCCTTTTCCGGTAGCACCGTGGCAGATTGCAACAGCGTTTTCTTTTCTGGCGATCTCTACCAGTTTCTTTGCGATACCAGGACGTGCCATGGCAGTACCTAATAAGTATTTGTGCTCATATACAGCACCAGCCTGTACACAAGGTACGATGTAATCGTCACAGAACTCATCTGTGATATCTTCGATATATAATTTAGAAGCGCCGGATAATTTGGCTCTTTCTTCCAGTCCGTCTAATTCTTCGCCCTGTCCGCAGTTGATACAGCAGCAGACAACCTCATAACCATAAGTCTCCTTTAACCAAGGGATAATAGCGGTAGTATCGAGTCCGCCGGAGTAAGCTAAAACAACTTTTTCTTTCATAAGATTGTATCCTTTCTTTCTATATGGAATTGTACGCTCTCGTACGACTAACCCTACTATACATCAATCCAAATGAAAACACAAGTGAAAAAATATACATAAAATTGCATAAATATACATAAATTTGTGAATATTTGCTATTTACGGATGGAAAAAGATGGACTATTATAGGATAGAATCATATTTTTAAAAGAAAGAAAAGGTAAGAAACATGGTAAAGGTAGGAATTATCGGAGCGACCGGTTATGCAGGAGCAGAACTGGTGCGTATTTTATTGAATCATAAAGAGGCACAGATCGAATGGTTTGGATCAAGAAGCTATATCGATGAAAATTATGCAGATATTTACAGAAACTTTTTTGAACTTATCGATGCAGACTGTCTGGGTGATAACATGGATGAGCTTGCTTCCCGCGTGGATGTGATTTTCACGGCAACACCACAGGGATTTCTGGCAGGTGTGCTGAATGAGGATATTTTAAATAAGGTAAAGATCATTGATCTGAGTGCGGATTTTCGAATCAAAGATGTTGCTACCTATGAAAAATGGTATAAGATTGAGCATAAAAGCCCACAGTTTATTAAGGAAGCCGTTTACGGACTCTGTGAGATTAACCGTGATAAGGTGACCACCCAGACCCGTCTGATTGCAAATCCGGGATGTTATACGACCTGTTCCATTCTGACAGCATATCCGCTGGTAAAAGAGGGACTGATTGATCCGGATACATTGATTATTGATGCAAAATCCGGTACTTCCGGAGCGGGACGTGGGGCAAAGACACCGAACCTGTTCTGCGAAGTGAACGAGAGCATGAAAGCATACGGTGTGACAACACACAGACATACACCGGAGATTGAGGAGCAGCTCGGCTATGCGGCAGGAAAAGAGATTACCGTGAATTTTACACCGCATCTGGTTCCGATGAACCGCGGAATTCTTGCGACAGAGTATGCAACCCTGATCAAAAAGCCGGATGGTACCTATCCTTCCTATGAGGAACTGAAGGCTGCTTACGATAAATATTATGCAAAGGAACGTTTCGTGCGTGTATTAAAGAAAGGTGTCTGCCCGGAGACCAAGTGGGTAGAGGGCAGCAATTACGTGGACGTAAACTTTGTCATTGATGAGCGTACCGGCAGAGTTGTGATGATGGGTGCACTGGACAATCTGGTCAAGGGTGCAGCCGGACAGGCCGTACAGAACATGAATCTGCTGTTCGGATTTGATGAGGCAGAAGGACTTTCCATGGTTCCGATGTTTCCATAATGAAAGGCATCTGTTTGATGCATTTCCTACGCTCATTGTTTCCGCGTAAGCGGAACTTTCATACAATGAGCTCTATAATGAGGTGAATAATGAGTAAAGAATATACAATCCGTGTGATGACGCTGGAAGATTATGATGAGGTGTATGCGTTGTGGATGGGCATCCACGGTTTTGGAATCCGTTCCATCGATGATTCCAAAGAAGGAGTGGAGCGGTTTTTAAAAAGAAATCCGACCACGAGTATGGTAGCGGTAGCAGATGGAAAGATCGTGGGAGCCATTCTCTGCGGACATGACGGGAGACGCGGATGTCTGTATCATGTCTGTGTGCATGAAGATTACCGGAAGAACGGAATCGGAAAAGCCATGGCAGTCGCATGTATGCGCGCCCTGCAGAAAGAAAAAATCAACAAGGTCAGCCTGATCGCATTTAAGAGCAATGAGCTGGGAAATCATTTCTGGAAAGATGCCGGCTGGTGTTTCCGGGAAGACTTAAACTATTACGATTTTACATTGAACGAAGCAAATATTACGAGATTTAATCAGTAAGGAGAATGTTATGAGTGAGAATTTAAACGCATTGGAAAAAGCACAGGTGCTGATTGAGGCATTGCCTTATATCCAGCGTTTTAACCGCAAGATTATCGTTGTAAAATACGGTGGATCAGCGATGGTAGATGAGAAACTGAAAAAACAGGTCATCCAGGATGTCACCCTGTTAAAGCTGGTTGGATTCAAACCGATCATTGTGCATGGCGGTGGCAAGGAGATCAGCAAATGGGTTGCCAAAGCAGGAATGGAACCGGAATTTATCAATGGACTGCGTAAGACGGATGCGCCTACCATGGAGATTGCAGAGATGGTGTTAAACCGTGTCAATAAATCACTTGTATCCATGGTGCAGGAACTTGGGGTGCAGGCGGTCGGCATCAGTGGAAAAGACGGTGGTCTGTTAAAGGTGGAAAAGAAATTGTCGGATGGTCAGGACATCGGATATGTAGGAGAAGTAAAGGAAGTGAATCCAAAGATTCTGTATGATCTGCTGGAGAAAGATTTCCTTCCGATTATCTGCCCGATCGGTCTTGATGACAATTATGATACATATAATATCAATGCGGATGATGCGGCATGTGCGATTGCCCGTGCGGTTTCCGCAGAGAAACTGGCATTCTTAACCAATATCGAGGGAGTATACAAAGATCCGGAAGATCCGTCCACTCTGATTTCCGAACTTACGGTTTCCGATGCAAGAAAACTGATTACAGACGGATATATCGGCGGCGGTATGCTTCCGAAGCTGAATAACTGCATTGACGCTATTGAAAACGGAGTATCCCGTGTGCATATTCTCGATGGAAGAATCGCACATTGTCTGCTTTTGGAAATCTTCACCAATCGCGGAATCGGTACTGCAATTTTGGGTGATGAAGAACATCATTTTTACAATGAATAAGAGATAAGAGGTGTGGATAAACAATGAATAAACAGGAATATATTGATACCGCGGAGCAGGAACTGCTGCATACCTACAATCGTTTTTCACTTGTACTTGATCATGGTGAGGGCGTATACCTTTACGATACAGACAAAAAAGCGTATCTGGATTTCGCAGCCGGAATCGCCGTATGTGCGCTGGGCTATAGCAATGAGGCGTATAAAAATGCGCTGAAGGATCAGGTGGATAAACTGCTGCATACGTCAAATCTTTATTACAATGTCCCGACCATTGAGGCGGCAAAGAAAGCACTAAAAGCCAGCGGAATGGATCGTATTTTCTTTACCAACAGCGGTACGGAGGCCATTGAGGGAGCCATCAAAGCTGCAAAAAAATATGCATATACCAGAGACGGACATGCCGGCCATGAAATCATTGCCATGAAACATTCTTTCCACGGAAGAAGTATCGGAGCACTTTCCGTAACCGGAAATGCCCATTATCAGGAACCGTTTGCTCCGCTCATGCCGGGTGTGAAATTTGCAGAGTATAACAATTTAGAAAGTGTAAAAGAACTGGTAACGGACAAGACCTGTGCGGTTATTATGGAGACGGTACAGGGAGAAGGCGGAATTTATCCGGCCGATCCTGCATTTATCGAGGGCGTGCGCAGGCTCTGTGATGAAAAGGATATTCTGTTAATCTTAGATGAGATCCAGTGTGGCATGGGACGTACCGGCGAGATGTTCGCATGGCAGAATTACGGAGTAAAACCGGATATCATGACCTGTGCAAAAGCACTCGGATGTGGAGTGCCGGTCGGTGCATTTTTCCTGACACAGCGTGTGGCAGACAAATCGCTGGCACCGGGAGACCACGGAACGACCTATGGTGGAAACCCATTTGTCGGAGCAGCCGTTTCGGCAGTATTTGATCAGTTTAAAGCCTGTGACATTTTAGGTCATGTAAAGGAAGTAGCGCCTTATCTGGAACAGAAACTGGATGAGCTGGTAGAAAAATATGACTTCCTTATAACACGCAGAGGCAAAGGTCTGATGCAGGGTGTGGTTTGCAAGCTTCCAGTTGGAAAAGTGGCAGCCGCAGCACTTGAGCAGGGACTGATCGTGATCACAGCGGGAGCGGATGTCCTTCGTTTTGTTCCACCGCTTGTCATCGAAAAACAGCATGTGGATGAAATGATTGAAAAGCTGGAAAAAGCATTACTTTCTGTGCAGGAATAACTTACACTTGTAAAAGTAACAAAAAATCGTTAAAATAGAAATGCATTGAGACTCGTTTCGCCCCGGAAAGGGAGAAATGAGATGAAAAAACATTGGATAAAAAAGTGCTGTATGATTCTGACATGCCTGTATCTGACGGGATGTGGCAGGGAGGAAGTGCCATATCTGGATACCACTCAGACACAGGAGCAGACGGTGGAAACGGAACGAACGGAACAAAAAGAAACATTAAAATCCGACCAGACGGTACAGGTATATGTATGCGGGGAGGTAGCAGCTCCCGGTGTCTATCAGCTGAAAGACGGTATGCGCATCTGCGATGCGGTGGAGGCGGCAGGAGGACTGACCAAAGCTGCCAGCCGCGAATACTGGAATCTTGCTGAGAAGCTTTCGGACGGACAGATGATTTATTTTCCCACAGAGGAAGAGGCAAGGGAGAGGAAAGCATCGGCAGAGGCAGCCGGTGCCACTGTGGAAGAATCGGATGGGCGGATTGATATCAATACGGCGGATGCCACGCAGCTTGTGACCATTCCGGGAATCGGAGAGACACGGGCGGCGGCAATTCTTGCATACCGGGAGAAAAACGGGCCGTTTGCGAAAGTCGAAGATATCATGCAGGTATCCGGAATCAAAAGCGCACTTTTTGAGAAAATGAAAGATTATATAACGATTCGTTGAGGTGTAATATGGCAAAGAAAGTTCTCGTAGTAGATGATGAGAAATTAATCGTAAAAGGAATCCGGTTCAGTCTTGAACAGGACGGGATGGAAGTGGATTGTGCATACGATGGAGAAGAAGCGCTGAATATGGCGAAAGCAAATGAGTATGATATGATCCTTTTGGACATCATGCTTCCGAAGATGGACGGATTCGAAGTATGTCAGGCGATTCGTGAATTTTCTGATATGCCGATTGTTATGCTGACAGCGAAGGGCGACGATATGGATAAGATTCTGGGACTTGATTATGGTGCCGATGACTATATCACAAAGCCGTTTAATATTCTTGAGGTGAAAGCGCGTATCAAAGCGATCATGCGTCGTACCGCAGGACCGAGAGAAAAGAAAGAAGTTTCTTCGATTGTGGAGAAAGGGGATCTGCGTCTGGACTGTGACAGCAGACGGCTGTTTATTTCAGGCAGGGAAGTAAACCTTACCGCAAAAGAATTTGATTTGCTGGAACTTCTTGTGAAAAATGAAAATAAAGTATACAGCAGGGAAAATCTGCTCGGACTGGTCTGGGGAAAAGATTATCCGGGAGACGTGCGTACAGTGGATGTGCATGTACGTCGTCTGCGTGAAAAGATCGAAACCAACCCAAGTGAACCGAAATACGTGCACACAAAATGGGGTGTGGGATATTATTATTACCAGAAATAGACGAGAAGGCAGAAAGGTTTTTCCATGCAGAAGAGTAAACAGTTTCTTCAGTTCTTAAAAAGTTTAAAATTTCGGTTGATTCTTTTGATCGTTGTGATTGCGGTCGTACCGAGTCTGATTCTTTCGGCAGCAGTTTTAAAATATTACGAAAAGCGTGCCGTTTCTATCCGGGAAAGTGAAATCTTAAGCCAGGCAAAAATTCTGGCAAATCAGATAGCGACAAGTGAATATATGAAGCTGGGGGCGGATGTATCGTCCAGCAATATTCAGACACAGATTGATATGCTCACGACCATCTATGATGGTCGTGTCATTGTTGTGGATGACAACTGCAAAGTTTATTATGACACGTATAATCTCGATGACCATAAGCTGATCATTGCAGAGGAGGTCATGCGCAGTTTCAAGGGCGAGGATATTGTGCATTATGATTCGGAGAACCATTACATTGAGATGACGATCCCGATCAGCGATCCTGATGATAAAAGTGAAACGGTGATCGGAGTTATGCTGATCAGTGTTTCTACGGACAATATTGTGATCAACCAGTCATATATGCGACAGGTGGCGGTGATCGTTATGGTCATGGTCGGAATTGCAATTGTGTTTTTTGCAATCCTTCTGCTTTTGTATTTCCTGAAGCCGTTGCAGAAGATCGAAGAGGGAATCGCTGCAATCAAAAACGGATACGGAGAGTACAATCTTCAGGTCAATGATTACACGGAGACGGCGGGAATCTGTGAGAAGATCAATCAGATGCTTGGCCGGATTAAAGTCATGGATGATTCCCGGCAGGAGTTTGTATCGAATGTGTCACATGAATTAAAGACACCGCTGACATCCATGAAGGTGCTGGCGGATTCGATCAATAGCATGCCGGATGCGCCGAAGGAACTGTATCAGGAATTTATGGAAGATATCACCAACGAGATTGAGCGTGAGACAAAGATCATCAACGATCTGCTTTCTCTGGTGAAGATGGATAAGTCTGCAGCAGGGCTGAATGTATCTTCCGTCAATATCAATGAACTTTTAGAGCAGATTTTAAAACGTCTGCAGCCGATTGCGGATAAGCAGAAAGTGGAACTTGTCCTTGAGAGTTTCCGCCCGGTTACCGCAGAAGTGGATGAGGTAAAAATCACGCTTGCGATCACAAATCTTGTGGAGAATGCAATCAAATATAACCGGAATGACGGAGAGGGCTGGGTACACGTATCGCTGAATGCGGATCACCAGTATTTCTACCTGAAAGTAGAAGATTCCGGAATCGGTATTCCGGAGGAGTCTCTGGATCATATTTACGAACGATTTTACCGGGTGGATAAATCCCATTCCCGTGAGATCGGAGGAACCGGACTGGGACTTGCGATTACAAGAAATTCCATACTGATGCATCGCGGCGCAATTAAAGTACATTCTGTGATGGGCGAGGGAACAACCTTTGATGTTCGTATTCCGCTCAACTATATTGCATAGGAGGAAAAAGATGAGAAAAAAAATAATTTCAATCATACTCCTTGTGGCAATGGTACTCACAATGGCTGCCGGATGTGGAAAAAAAGAAGATAAAAAAGACTATTTTGTATTTTATGTAAACAATGAGCTGACAAAGGTTGTTGCGAAAAAGATTACCCTGCAGCATACTTCATCCGGCAAAGCACAGGTGAAGGAACTGCTCAAAGATCTGCAGACACAGCCGGAGGATGCAACGCTTCGAAGAACCATTCCACGCAAAGTAAAAATCCAGAATATAGATCTGATCTCTTATCAGATTACGGTGGATTTCAGCAAGGAATATTACGATATGAAACCGACGGAAGAGATTCTGACCAGGGCTGCAATTGCAAAGACACTGTTGCAGCTGAGCCAGTATGTGACCTTTACTGTGGATGGAAAACCACTTGTGGATGCCTCGGGAGCAAATGTAGGTGCCATGAATCTGGACAGTTTTGTGGAAAATCCGGGAGAACAGATCAATTCCAGCCAGAAAGCAACACTGAAACTTTATTTTTCAAATAAGGCGGGTACCAGACTGGTTCCGGAAACCAGAGAGGTACATTACAGTTCCAACATTTCACTGGAAAAACTGGTGATGGAACAGCTGATTGAGGGACCAAGAAAAAGCGGACTCCTGGCAACGATTCCTTCGGAGACGAAACTGATTACGATCACAGTGGTGGATGGGGTCTGCTATGTCAATCTGGATGAAATGTTTTTGAATCAGAATCAGGAAATCTCAGAACCTGTTGTTTTATATTCTATCGTGGATTCCCTGACGGAACTGACGGGAATCGATAAAGTACAGATTTCCATCAACGGAGATACCAGTGGCAAATGCCGTTACACGTATAAACTATCAAAGATGTACAAGGCAGATGACCGTCTGGTCACAAAAGAAAGCGATGAGAAAGTAGAATCTACGGAATAGGAAAAGAAAGCGTGAGGAAAAGACCATTTCTTTTGCTTGCCACAGAGTTTCTGCTGGGGATTGTGTGTGTCAGAGAGCAGCTGCCGGCATGGGGTGTGCTGGCAGTTCTGTTACTGGTATATACCACTCCATGGAAGGAACGGGGGATGCGGAAAGTTCTGTTTGCGGCAGGACTTCCCGGTATGTTTCTTTTGGGGATGCTGCAGATGCAGCGACAGATCGATTTCAGGCAGCAGTACCTGCAGAAACTCACAGATGGCCAGGAGGTTCGCCTGGCGGGAAAGATTGATCGGATAGAACCGAAAACCAGATGCGTTTATTACTATTTAAAAGATTGCACGGTGGAAGCAGAATCGCAGACACTGCCATGCAATGATGTAATCGCATATGTTTCTTCTGCCAGCCATTCGGCTGGACAAATCCTGAATATTGAGGGTACAATTTCATTATTTACAGAAGCATCCAATGAAGGGATGTTTGATGCCCGGCAGTTTTACCAGAGTCAGAAAATTGATTTCGGCATATGGGTCACAAAGATCAGCCGGGTCTATGGAAAACCGGATCGTTACCGGTGCGCACTACAGAATATGAAAAAGCGTGCAAATGACGTGATCCGGTATTCTATCCGGGACGATGGCGTGCTTTCTGCGATGCTGTTAGGGGAAAAGGGGGATCTGGATGCAGAGATAAAATCTTTGTATCAGAGAGCGGGGATCGCCCATGTGCTTGCTATTTCCGGACTTCATATTTCCCTTCTGGGGATGGGACTGTACCGCCTGCTGCGGAAACGACTGCATACCCAGTATGTGACAGCAGCGCTGGCAACGACCGTTTTTTTGATTTCCTATGCGGTTTTAAGCGGAAACGGGGTATCTACACAGCGGGCGGTGGGCATGTGTCTGATTTATTTGTTTGCGGATGTGACAGGATATGCCTATGACATGTTAAATGCGCTTGGAATTGTTGTGCTCGTACTTTTGTGGGAAAATCCGTTTCTGCTATCGTATTCCGGATTTGTGTTTTCCGTGATGGCGGTGATTGCCATCGGAGTGGGAGCCAATGTACTGCTGGAATGGGAACATTCATGGAAACGCAGACAGCAGGCCGGAGAGGAAAACATCAAAAAAACATTTTTCTCAAGACAAAAAGAAGGAATTCTGGTAAGTTTTGCAATCCAGTTGTTTACCATCCCGCTGGTCGCATATTCTTATTATGAAATTCCCGTGTACGCGATGCTGATAAACCTGTTTGTACTTGCGGTGGTCAACGGATTACTGGGGCTTACTGTGCTTGGGGTGATTGTGGGGATGGTGTTTTTGCCTGCGGGGAGTGTTCTGTTTGCGCCCTGTGGCTGGATGCTCGACAGTTACCGGTTTCTGTGTGAGGTTTCCTTAAAGATTCCGGGTGCGCAGAGGATCACAGGGAAACCTGCGCATATGCGGATCTTTTGGTATTACCTGGGGCTTGGAGTGTTTCTTCTGGCGATCTATGCCTGTGCACGCAGAAATGAAAAGCACAAAGACGGCAGGGAAACGGCAGATCTGTGTGTAAGCCGAAGAAAGAAACGACTGCAGGGCATAGTTTTTTCCTGTTTTATTGCGTTTCTTCTGCTTTTTCTTCTTTTTCCACAGAAGAAATCGTTTGAGATTGATTTCCTTGATGTGGGACAGGGAGACGGTATTTATCTGTGCACGGGCGGCGGGACTTCCATGTTTATTGATGGTGGGAGCACCGATGTGAAACAGGTGGGAAAGTACCGGATTCTGCCGTTTTTAAAGGCAAAAGGAGTGTCAGAGATTTCTTACTGGTTTGTCAGTCATACGGATACCGATCATGTGTCCGGTCTTAAGGAGGTTCTTGTGTCCGGATACCGTGTGGAGTATCTGGTGTTTGCAAAAGCAGTGGAAAAAGAAGCAAAGACAAAAGAGCTGGCAGAACTGGCCCGCAGCCATGGAACGAAAGTGCTTTATATGCAGGCGGGGGATACGGTAAGAAGCAAACGTGCAGCCATGCGCTGTCTGTATCCCAAAGCTTCGGATAAAGCGGAGGATGTCAATGATCTGTGTCTGGTACTGCAATTTGAAGAGGGGGATATCCGCGCCCTGTTTGGTGGAGATATCTCCACAGATGTGGAAGAGCAGCTGAGCCGCCGCGAAAAATGGGATAAGGTTTTGGTTTTTAAGGCGGATCATCATGGATCGCGCTATGCGAACGCAGAAGCGTTATTGAAGTGTATCCGGCCGGAAATTACGGTTGCTTCAGCCGGAAAGGATAATCGTTACGGACATCCGAGCCCGGATGCCGTACAAAGGATCAAAGAGAGCGGCAGCAGATTTTTTTGCACCATCGAAGGCGGAAGGATACGGGTGCGCGTCATCGAAAATAAGCTGGTGTGTGAAACTTATGTGAAATAGAAAAAATTATTTTCCGGCACTGTACTGTACCAGAAACAGTTCAACAGCCATCTGGTCATTCATATGTCCGGTCTTTACTGAAGTTTCGTATTCCACACCATCGCGGATTGCCTGTTTGAGCTGATCCATGGAAAAGGCACGGCTCTGCGACTGGTATTTGCGGACCGCCCACTCCGGGCAGCCGGCTTTTGAAGCAATTTCTTTGTTGCCAAATCCCTGATTGGTCATGGATTTGACAATCATCAGACGCTGAAACTGGCTGGAAAGCAGAAAAAGAATACGCATTGGGGCTTCTTTGAGGGCAAGAAGATCATAATAAAGATCCAGTGCCTTTTTCTGCTGGTGCAGTGCCACTGCGTCAATCATGTCAAAGATTTTATTCTCAGTCTGTTCGGTGGTGATGGCGTTTACATCGGAGATATCGATGTAGTCCTTTTCCAGCGTGTAGCAGAGAAGTTTTTCCAGCTCTTTGTCGATATTTTCCATGTCATCACCGGTTTTACGGATAAAGAGCGCATAGGCATCTCTTGTAATATTTTTTCCGTTTCTGCGGATTCTTCCCTCGATCCAGCGGGAGAGAGTCGTCTCATTCTGACGCGGAAATTCCACGATGCTTCCGTTTTTTTTCACCTGCTTGTACATCTTTGTTTTCTTGTCTATTTCTTTTTCCGCAAAGACAAAATAAGTGGTTTCCGGAATGAAAGACATGTAATCGGCAAGTTCTTCGGCACTTTTTTTAAACAGACCGCTGTCTTCGATTAGAATGAGTCTGCGGTCGGCAAAAAAAGGCAGTGTCTCTGCCAGATCGATGATCTCTTTCTGGTTGATGTCGCTGCCGGAGAAAGCAGAAAAGTTCATGGTATCATCATCGGCTGCCAGTGCATGCTTTAATTTGTCCCGGTACTGGCGGATCAGATACTGTTCTTCTCCGTATAACAGATAAATCTGTTTGAATTGTCCTGTTTTGATGTCGTTATCAATCGTTTTCATGTCTACATTATATACATATTGGCAGGCTTTTACAACTTTTTTTCAATTACATCTTGACAGAAGGGACAGCTTGACATATTATATTCTAGTATGTTTGCGATGAAGCGTCCGTGTCTGTTTCACCGCAGGAAACAAATTACAGTTTGATATGGAGGTGTACAGATTGGCTAACATTAAATCTGCTAAGAAGAGAATTTTAGTTACAGAGACAAAGACTGCAAGAAATAAAGCAATCCGTTCTGAAGTTAAGACTTCAATCAAGAAGGTAGAGGCTGCTGTTGCTGCAAAGGATAAGGCTGCTGCAGAGGCTGCATATAAGGATGCTTCTTCAGTTATCGAGAGTGCCTGCTCTAAGGGTGTATATCACAAGAACAACGCAGCTCGTAAAGTTTCCCGTTTAGCAAAATTAGTAAACGGAATCGCTTAAGATCTGAATATTATAAAAGGAGAAGGACTGCCAGTACCGTCATGCTGGCAGTCTTTTTTGTTTACAAATACGTGGGAGAATGATACAATAAACAGAGGAACTGATACAGCGGAGGAAAAAATGTCTGGATTATTGTTGGAGCTGCGCAGACAGATTGCGCACAATCGTCGGAAAGCTGCATATGAAGAACGGATGCGTGCATCTGCTCAGGAAAAACCGCAGGAGGTTTTTTCGCAGAAGACAAAAGAGACAAAGCCGGACACGGAAATACAGCCCGAAGTACAGGAAAGGAAAGTTAATGTTGTGAGCAGGGAAGATTTCTTACTTAGCCAGATTGATGAATTCAGAGAACGCGCCAAGCAGTTACAGTCATTGCTTGATTCCAGAGAGACGGAGGCACAGGAACTGCAGACGTTAGTGGATGAACGTCAGGAGAAAGCAGATGCTCTGGGGCAGATTCTCGAGGAGCGTCAGAAAAAAGCAGATGGATTCACTGCGGAAGTGGAAAAGCAGATTGATCGTCTGATCGGCAAAGTGTCTGCCAAGATGGAAGAAATCGAAGTTTCCATGAAGGAAGATGTGGCAGACGGCAAACGCTTAAATGAAGAAAAAGCAAAGGAACTGAAAGATTCTCTTGCGCAGATCGAAGAACAGCTGACCACGGCAAAAACAGAAATCTCCGAGAAAGTACATACAGAAAATGTAAAATGCTACCGAAATATTTCGGATCTGTTCCGCAGCATGGATGAACGCCTGGACAAGCTTACCGTTATGGAAAGCAGAATGCATCCGGTCCGTATTTTTTCCCTGACGGGAATGATACTTGGAATCGTGAATCTGGTGGTGTTACTTTTGGTCCTGCTGGTTAGTGTGGGCGTGATTGCGTTTTAGAATAAGGATATGCAATTCTCAAAAGAATGAGGATTGCATTTTTTGTCTCAAAAAAGAGATAGAACAATTCGAAAAGAGAAATGTGAATAGGAGAATCTGATATGGCAAAAAAGAAAGTTTGGGTTGTAGGACATAAGCATCCGGATACAGATTCCATATGTGCAGCGATTTCTTATGCAAACCTGAAAAATGAAATAGAAAAAAAGAATCCCAAAACAGCTACGGGAATGACCTATATTGCAAAGAGAGCCGGATCTGTAAATGCGGAGACGGCGTATGTTCTGGAAAGGTTTCATGCAGAGGCCCCGGCAATGATTTCGGATGTCGGAACACAGATCAAGGATATTCAGATACGCCGTACAGAGGGAGTAAACAGTCATATCTCTATGAAAAAGGCATGGGAGATGATGAAGATCCTCGGGGTTGTTACGCTTCCGGTGGTGCGGGAAAATAAGCTGGAAGGACTGATTGTAACAGGAGATATTGCAAAATCCTACATGGATGTATATGATAATACCATCCTTTCTACCGCACGTACCCAGTACAAGAATATTGTAGAGACGCTGGACGGACAGCTGCTGACAGGAAATGAACATGCGTATTTTGTTCACGGCAAGGTGGTAATCGGAATCGGTACACCGGAAGGAGTGACTTCTGCCATAGACAAGGATGACTTGGTTATGATCGGGGACGGGGAAGAGTCGCAGATGCTTTCCATTGCATCAAACTGCAGCTGCATGATTGTCACTAACGGATATGAAATCAGTCAGGAAGTGATCGAGGCGGCAAAGGAACGCGAAGTCGTTCTGATCAGTACACCGTACGATACGTTTACCGCGGCCCGTCTGATCAACCAGAGTATGCCGATCAAGCATTTTATGACAAAAAATGGAATCATTCATTTTGATCTGGATGATTACGTGGATGAGGTAAGAGAGACCGTAGCCAATATACGGCATCGGGATTTCCCGGTTCTCGATGAAAACCAGAACTATGTGGGTATGTTTTCCCGCAGAAATTTGATGAAAGCAGAGAAAAAGAAACTGATCCTTGTGGACCACAATGAAAAATCACAGGCAGTATCCAATATCGATGAGGCGGAAATTTTAGAGATTATCGATCATCACCGGCTGGGCAGCCTTGAGACCATGTCTCCGGTGTATTTCCGCAATCAGCCGCTTGGATGTACATCCACCATCATTTATCAGATGTATCTGGAAAAGGGAATTACGATCACCTCGCAGATGGCAGGACTGATGTGTGCAGCCATTTTATCTGACACGCTGATGTTCCGCTCACCGACCTGTACACAGATAGACAGGGAAGCAGCACTCCGGCTGGCAGAGATTGCAGAGGTTAAGGTCGAGGAGCTTGCCTCAGCAATGTTTCAGGCGGGAAGCAATTTTGATAATAAAACAGAAGAAGAAATTTTAAATCAGGATTTTAAAATTTTCCATGCCGAGGATGTGAGTTTTGGCGTGGCGCAGATCAGCGCGATGGGACGCACCGAACTGGATAAGGTGCAGGAACGTATTGAGCCGAAACTGGAACAGATGATGGGAGAAAAACAGATCCAGATGATTTTTGTCATGCTGACGGATATCTTAAATGAGTCTACTTATCTGATTTATCGCGGTGCGGATGCATCGCAGCTGGTTGCGGCAGCTTATAATTGCGAGCCTTCCGATCAGGGGATTATGCTGGAAAATGTGGTATCCAGAAAGAAACAGCTGATTCCTGCGCTGATCAACACCCTTGCAGAGCGCAAAATGTAACAGGCAGACAGATCAATTGCGCTGTTCTCTGGGAGAACAGCCAAAATGTTTGCGGTATGCCCGGGAAAAGGTGGAATAATTGTGAAAACCACAGGCATAACATGCGGTGGTGATGGATTCCCCCTGGGCGATCTGATCTCTTGCCAGCAAAAGGCGCTTCGTGGTCAGATAGTTTCCGATCGTATAACCGGTTTCTTCCTTGAAGGCATGCATGAGATGATACCGGCTCAGATAGAAATGTTCGGCAAGAAAGTCGATGGTGATGTCATCTGTTAAATGTGCATTTAAATAATCTATCACATGGATCATTTTATGATTTGAGGCTGTGGTAGAAAGATATTCAATGCGGTTGGAGAGAGCTGCACGGTTTAACTGCACCATCAGCTCCAGAAAAAGAAGTTTATGATAAAGTTCGTTTGCGTATTCTCTGGAATCCAGAGATTGTTCCAGATCGTGGATAATTCTTGCAATCTGTGTTGTCTTCAGTGCCGGAATACGCAGTACATGCGATTTTTTCTGATGAGCTTCTTTTAAGCAGAGTGAGAGATCGTCGGAATCATGACAGGCATCCAGGTAGTGTCTGGAAATATAGATGATGATGCGCTCATAAATTTCAGAACTGTGCAGAACCGGACGGTGGACCGTACCTGCGGGAACGAATACGATATCCCCCGGTATCAGATCATAGGTACGTCCTTCCACATTGTAAGAAATATTTCCTTTGCGAAAGATCAGAATTTTATGAAAATCGTGGTAATGAAAGTCAATCGGGCGCATAGAGGTATCTTTTAAGTGAAAAATCTTAAAATCGTCATGAAGATATCCTGTTTTTTCATAATGTGAGAGTTCTGACATTGCATAAATCTCCTGTAAATATTAATTAGATTCAGTGTACTATGTTTCCACACAATTTGCAATATAAAAAGCACTGTAGTTGTTTTAGAAGACGGATCGTGCGGGTATACTTAGAATAGAAGCTCTGAATCGACAGGATGGAAAAGAAAAAAGGAGTGTAGAAATATGAAGTTTACAAAAATGCATGGGTGCGGAAATGATTATGTATATGTCAATTTGTTTGAGGAAAAGATAGCAGATCCTGCAAAGGTATCAATTGCAGTGAGTGACCGCCATTTTGGAATCGGATCGGATGGCCTGATCACTATTGGCCCATCGGATATCGCGGATTTCAGGATGCGGATTTACAATGCGGATGGCTCGGAGGCGGAGATGTGTGGAAACGGAATCCGCTGTGTCGCAAAATATGTATATGATCATAAAATGACGGATAAGAAAGAGATTACGATTGAAACCGGAGCCGGGGTAAAAACGTTGCAGCTGACGGTTGCGGATGGCAAGGTTTCGCTGGTTCGTGTGGATATGGGAGAACCAATATTAAAACCGGATTTAATTCCTGTAGATGCATCGGGAGAACAGGTGGTAGATGAGCCGATTGAAGTAGAGGGCAGAGAGTGGAAGATGACCTGCGTGTCGATGGGGAATCCACATGCGGTAATTTTTGTGGAGGACACCGAACATTTTGAACTGGAAAAATACGGTCCGGAGTTTGAACATCATCCACGGTTTCCAAAACGGACCAACACAGAGTTCGTACACGTTATTTCTCCGACGGAAGCATCCATGCGGGTGTGGGAACGCGGATCTGCGGAGACGCTTGCCTGTGGTACCGGAACCTGTGCCACGGTTATGGCATGTATCTTAAATCATAAGACAGAAAATAAAGTTCTGGTGCATCTGCGGGGCGGAGATCTGACCATCGAGTATGATCCGGATAACAATCATATTTATATGACCGGACCAGCGACAGAAGTGTTTCATGGAATTTGGGAGGAAAATTAAATGAAAATTAAAGAACTTATCAACGAAATGGAATATGAGATACTGGCGGGAAGCGAGGAGACAGAGATTACGACTCTGGTATATGATTCCCGCAAGGTTGAAAAAGGTTCTGTGTTTGTGTGCATCAGCGGAAGTGTGCGTGATGCACATGAGTTTATTCCGGATGTGGCAGCAAAGGGAGCAGCGGCCATTGTCGTAGAAAAGGATGTAACGCCGATCGATGGAATTACATATATCAAGGTAGAGGACAGCCGTCTGGCACTTGCCTGCATGTCTGCGGCGTATTTTGGGCATCCGGCAAAAAAATTAAAGACGATCGGTATTACCGGAACAAAAGGAAAAACAACGACAACCTATATGGTTCGTTCGATTCTAGAGTCTGCGGGGATCAAAACCGGACTGATCGGCACGATCGAATCGATTGTTGGTTCTGAGCGTATTCCTTCTGCAAATACGACACCGGAATCTTACCGGGTGCAGGAGCTTTTTGCAAAAATGGTAGATGCGGGACTCGATGCTGTTGTGATGGAAGTCTCTTCCCAGGCGCTGATGCTTCACCGCGTATCCGGATTTGTGTTTGATATCGGCGTGTTTACCAATCTTGAACCGGATCATATCGGAGAAAATGAGCACAAGGATTTTGCAGATTATATGCACTGCAAGAGTCTTTTGTTCCAGCAGTGCAGGCATGGAATTTTTAATGGGGACAGCGAGCATCTGCAGGGCATTTTACAGGGACATACCTGTACGGTTGAGACGTTTGGGTATGGAGCAGAAAATGATCTGATTGCGCAGAAGGTAGAGTTAAAAAAGGAGCATGGGGCACTTGGTGTAAAATATCATGTGGGAGGTTCCATGGATTTTGATGTGGAAGTCAATGTGCCGGGAAAATTTTCGGTGTATAATTCCCTGACCGCCATTGCAATCTGTCATCATTTTGGTGTCAGTGTTGAAGAAATCAAAAAGGCGATGCTTCATGTAAGTGTCAAGGGAAGAATTGAGATTGTACCGGTAACAAAGAGATATACGCTGATGATTGACTATGCACACAATGCCATGGCACTGGAGAGTCTGTTAACGACCTTGAAAGAGTATGAGCCGGGCAGACTGGTCTGCCTGTTCGGATGCGGAGGAAACCGTGCAAAATCCCGCCGTTATGAGATGGGAGAGGTATCTTCAAAACTGGCAGATCTGACGGTTGTCACATCGGATAATCCAAGAAATGAAGAACCAATGGATATCATCAACGATATTCTGGTCGGGGTACACAAAGCCGATGGCGCATATGTGACGATACCGGATCGGAAAGAAGCCATCAGGTATTGCATGGAACATGCCGAGGATGGCGATATCATCGTCCTTGCAGGAAAAGGGCACGAAGATTACCAGGAGATCAAGGGTGTGAAGCATCATATGGATGAGCGTGAACTGATCGCGGATATTATCCGGGAAAATACGGATCTGAAATTATAACAGGATTATAAATAACAGGAACAGGCAAAAGGAGTGGAAAAATGGGAAAACAGAGTTGGAAAGCGGGAAATATGTTAAATCCGGTGCCGGCTGTGATGGTCAGTGTGGCGGATCAGAATCATCGGCCAAACATTATTACCGTGGCATGGGCAGGAACCGTCTGCACCAATCCGCCGATGGTTTCCATTTCCGTCCGCCCATCCCGTTATTCTTATGAGATCATAGAGAAAACCGGAGAATTTGTGATTAATCTGACCAACGAAAAACTGGCAAAGGCCTGTGATTACTGTGGCGTGGTCAGCGGAAGAGATGTGGATAAATTTAAAAAAACAGGACTTACACCGGTTCCGGTGGAGCATGTGAAAGCTCCGGCAATTGCGGAAAGTCCTGTAAATATTGCCTGCAGGGTGGTGGAGAGCCATCCGCTTGGCAGTCATACGATGTTTGTGGCGGAAGTACTTGGCGTGACGGTGGATGATGCGTATCTGGATGAAACAGGAAAATTTGACATCAACGGAACCGGGCTTATCATGTATTCTCACGGAGAATATTTTGCTCTGGGGAAAAAACTCGGCAAATTTGGATACAGCGTACAGAAAAAGAAAAAATGACACGCGGCTTATTGCAGCAGCGTGTCCATCAGTACAGCATATACATCTTCACTTTTCTTTTTCCAGTTATTGCAGATGGCTTCTGCCTGTTCTTTTGTAGTTACGCAAAGCGTCAGGTCGATCAGAGGATTGCCGTCAGACCGTACCTGACAGCGTACTGCGTATTTCTGATTGGTTGTCTTATAGTAATCTGCCAGAATGGAATTTTCCTGTCGGAATTCTAATTTATTCTTTTCAAAAAATCCCTGAACATCATTTTCAATTCCATCATTTAATTTATCTTTGAAAAATCCAAGTGTTTCTTTTCCCGCAGAAGTCAGAGAGTACTGTGTGTTGCTGTGCGTGGACTCTGCGTGGATTAAATTGGCATCGACCAGATCCCCGATTACTTCCTGTACACGGAAATAGTCTGTGTATTCCTGTTCCAGAAAGAAATTGGAAATCTGGGTGTTGGAAAGCGGAAACCCTGCTTTGCTCAGCATATATAAGATCGTAAGTTTATAGATTGTAAATGGTTCAGCCATAAAAATGTTCTCCTTGTCTGGTATTGCGTTCTTTGAGACGGCGATGAATGGTGTTTAAAATGCGTTTTTTGTCTGTGCTCCAGGAAGGGGCGAGTAATAGACTGCGGGGACCATCTCCCGTCAGACGGTGAACGACCATGTCCGGGGGAAGAAGTTCCAGGCAGTCGATCACAAAATCGCTGTATTCATCAAGTTCCATCATGGGAAACGGATGAAGCTGATACTGTTCTGCCAGTGCAGTGCCACGCAGGACATGCAGAAGCTGCAGCTTGATTCCCGAAACCGGAAGTGCGGCGACATGCCGGACGGTATCTTTCATCATTTCTTTTGTTTCACCGGGAAATCCTAAAATAACATGTGCGATCACGGAGATTCCAAGGGCATGAAGTTTGGATACAGCGGCATCAAACTGTGCAACCGTGGTATGCGTGTTCATGGCAGACAGCGTCTTTGCATGGATGCTCTGCAGACCAAGCTCTATCCATATGGGTTTTTCCTGATTGAGATCGGAGAGGAGTTCTAAGGTTTCCGGAGGAAGGCAGTCACTTCTGGTTCCTATGGAAAGTGCAACGATTTCTTCCGGTGCCATTGCCTCGGAATAGAGCTGACGCAAAACGTCAACGGGGGCATAGGTGTTGGTAAATGACTGGAAATACGCAATGAATTTCTGGCAGTGTGTTTTGGCGGCGATTTTCTGTCTGGCCTGTATGAACTGTTCAGAAACCGGCAGAAATGCATCCGCGGCAAAATCACCGGAGCCTCCGGCACTGCAGAATGCACATCCTCCGTAAGAGAGTGTTCCGTCGCGGTTGGGACACGTCATCCCACCGCTTAGACTGAGACGGTACACTTTTTCCCCGAAGACCTCTTTACAGTAATCGTTCAGAGAATAGTAGCGATTAGCGGACATGAGACTTGACTGCTTCACTTACAACTTCTGCCACACGTGGATCAAATGCTTCCGGCATAATGAAATCTTCATTTAATTCCTCGTCAGAAACTAGGGCTGCAAGTGCTTCTGCTGCTGCAAGTTTCATTTCTTCTGTGATCTGGGTGGCATGTGCCTCCAATGCACCGCGGAAAATACCAGGGAAAGCGATCACGTTGTTTACCTGATTTGGGAAATCGCTCCGTCCGGTTCCGACAACTTTTGCTCCGGCAGCTTTGGCCACATCCGGCATGATCTCCGGCACCGGATTTGCCATGGCAAACAGGATGGCATCTTTGTTCATGGAAGAAACCATTTCCGGAGTGACAATGTTTGGCGCAGAGACACCGACAAAGATATCCGCACCGCGCAGTGCGTCTGCCAGCGTTCCGGAGGCATTTTCGAGATTGGTAACCTCTGTCATTTTTTTCTGCATCCAGTTTAAGTTCGGATAATCTTTTCCGATGATTCCTTCACGGTCACACATGGTCACGTGTTTGAAACCGTAAGTCAGAAGAAGTTTGGTGATTGCCACACCGGCAGATCCTGCACCGTTTACCACAACGCGGCAGTCTTCTTTTTTCTTGCCGGTCACACGCAGACCATTGATGATACCGGCCAAAACAACGATGGCGGTTCCGTGCTGGTCATCATGAAATACCGGGATATCAAGCATTTCTTTCAGACGTTCCTCGATTTCGAAACAACGCGGAGCGGAGATGTCTTCCAGATTGATACCGCCGAATCCGGGAGCTATATTTTTCACAGCCTGAATGATCTCTTCGGTGTCCTGGGTGTCCAGACAGATCGGTACAGCGTTAACATTTCCAAATTCTTTGAATAATACACATTTTCCTTCCATGACCGGCATAGCGGCATAAGGACCGATATTTCCAAGGCCGAGAACGGCGCTTCCGTCGGAAACAACGGCAACCGTGTTGGCTTTCCAGGTGTATGTGTAGGCAGCAGTTTTATCTTCCGCAATTACTTTGCATGGTTCTGCAACACCCGGAGTGTATGCAATCGCGAGATCCTCGCGGGTTTTTACTTTTGATTTTGCAACGGTTTCGAGTTTTCCGTTCCATTCTTTGTGGCATAAAAGTGCCTTTTCTTTATTATCCATAGTAATTTTCTCCTTTACATACTCATACTTATTCACAATACCATTCTTGCGCATGAAAAAAAAGACTTCCTATTTTACAGGAAATAGTGTATAATAGCTGCATTAGATAATATTTGAAATGATTCATAGTCGTTTCTGACTGATATCCCATGCAAATAAGTGTAATTTATGAAATGATTTACGGTACGAAACAAGTCTATATTTTTAAGAAGGAGCAGATGGAATGAGGGAAAAATATGAGAGTCTTTCTTTGGTTGTGTTAAAAGACCTGGCGAAGGCACGCGGACTCAAAGGAATCTCAACAATGAAAAAGGGAGAACTGATTGATCGGATGCTGCAGGAAGATGAGCGGGAAAAAGAGGCAGCGCCGAAGGCAAAGACGGTATATACAGCGCGGACAGCTTCCGGACAGGAAGGAAGAAAGCATACACCAAAACCGCGAAGAGAAGAGCATTCGTCCCATACGGAGGATCACAGCCATCCGGAGCATGGAGAAAGCATGCATGCAGAACATGGAGCACATGCATCACAGGAACAGATCTATAAGGCACAGGAGGATAATGACAGTGCTGCGATCAAAGAAGATATCGTCAGCCTCGACAGTGGAAATACAGCGAGCGGTATTCTGGAGGTTATGGCAGACGGATTCGGTTTTATCCGCTGTGAAAACTATCTGCCGGGGGAACATGACGTTTATGTGGCGCCGTCCCAGATCCGCAGATTTAATCTAAAGACAGGAGATATTGTCTGTGGAAATACCAAAGTGAAATCCGAGCGGGAGAAATTTTCCGCCCTTTTGTATGTGACTTCGGTAAACGGATATCATCCTTCGGAAGCACAGAAGCGGACAAACTTTGAGGATCTGACCCCGATTTTTCCGAATGTGCGTCTGCGCATGGAACGTCCCGGCGGTTCGGTTGCAATGCGTGTGATGGATATTGTTTCCCCGATCGGTAAAGGGCAGCGTGGTATGATTGTATCCCCACCGAAAGCAGGTAAGACAACGCTTTTAAAGGAAGTCGCAAAGTCGGTAAAGGAAAATAACCCGGAGATGCATCTGATCATTCTGCTGATTGACGAGCGGCCGGAGGAAGTAACCGATATTAAAGAGGCAATTGAGGGAGAAAATGTAGAGGTCATTTATTCCACTTTCGATGAGACCGCAGAACACCATAAGCGGGTATCGGAAATGGTAATCGAGCGTGCAAAACGTCTGGTGGAACATAAAAAGGATGTGATGATTCTCCTCGACAGTATCACACGTCTGGCACGTGCCTACAACCTGACCTGTACGCCGAGCGGCCGTACACTTTCCGGTGGTCTTGATCCGGCGGCACTGCACATGCCGAAACGATTTTTTGGTGCAGCCCGGAATATGAGAGAAGGCGGAAGCCTGACCATTCTTGCCACGGCACTGGTCGATACCGGAAGCAAGATGGATGACGTGGTATTTGAGGAATTTAAGGGAACCGGTAACATGGAACTTGTTCTTGACCGGAAACTTTCCGAAAAGAGAATTTTCCCGGCGGTGGATATTGTAAAGTCCGGCACGCGAAGAGACGATCTGCTGCTTGATCCGCAGGAGCGTGAGGGCGTGGAGAATATGCGCCGGGCATTAAACGGCATGCGGTCGGATGAGGCTGTGGAGAATATTTTAAATATGTTTGCACACACGCGTACAAATGCTGATTTTATCAATCTTGTAAGAAAAAACAGAATTCTTTAAATTTCTATTGCATTTGCATGGACGCTATGTTACAATAATTAAGCTGTTTATCGGGATGTAAACGGACGAAAGTGTCGCTCTTGTAACAAGTATCATATGCGGATCGGGCATACGGGTATAAAGAGTGTGACAGAAACCAGAATCAGCCGGAAGACTGATTACAGAAAACGATAAGAATATAAAGAGGTGAAAATCATGAGAGAAGGAATCCATCCAGATTATTATCAGGCAACCGTTACCTGCAACTGTGGAAACACATTCGTTACAGGTTCTACAAAGCCGGAGATCCACGTAGAAATCTGTTCTAAGTGTCATCCATTCTATACTGGACAGCAGAAGGCTAACCAGGCTCGTGGACGTATCGAACAGTTCAACAAGAAGTATGGCATGAAATAGAATTGATAAGTCACGTAAAAAGGTTGAGGCTGTGTATTGCCTCAACCTTTTTCTCTTACAGGGGGAAATATGAAATATTCAGGAGTTGGCGGGCAGGCAGTCATGGAAGGTGTCATGATGAAAAACGAAGACCGTTATGCGGTTGCCGTTCGCAAGCCGGATCACACCATTGATGTAAAAGTTTCTACATTTAAAGAAACGATTAAAAATAAAAAACTGCGGCGTCTGCCATTCATCCGTGGTGTCATTAATTTTATAGAATCACTGATCCTTGGCATGCAGACACTCATGTATTCGGCTTCCTTTTTTGAAGACGATGAGGATGAAAAAAAGAAAAAAGAAGCCATGACGCAGGAGGAACGAAAGGCGCAGGAAGAGAAAGAAAAAAAGCAGGAGAAGGCAATGATGGGCGGAACCGTTGCATTTTCCGTTGTTTTTGCGCTGGGACTTTTCTTTTTCCTGCCATATTTTCTGTCCGGGATCTTTCATAAAGTTATTGCATCGGATACGGTGATTGCGTTGCTGGAGGGACTGATCCGTCTGGCGATTTTTATCGGATATATTGCGCTGATTTCCCTGACACCTGATATTAAGAGAGTGTTTATGTACCACGGAGCGGAACATAAATGCATCAATTGCATCGAACACGGAATGGAACTGAATGTGGAAAATGTCCGGAAAAGTTCCCGGCAGCACAAGCGCTGCGGTACCAGTTTCCTGTTGATTGTAATGCTGATATCTATCGTGTTCTTTTTGTTTATCCGTGTGGATTCGCGTATTTTGCAGCTGGTGCTCAGACTTCTTCTTATTCCGGTGATCGCCGGAGTATCTTATGAGTTTATCCGTTTGGCGGGAAGATATGATAACTGGTTGGTGAATATACTGAGCAAACCGGGACTCTGGATGCAGAAGATGACAACAAAAGAGCCGGATGATGAGATGATCGAAGTGGGAATCGCTTCGGTGGAAGCTGTGTTTGACTGGAGAAAGTGGCAGAAGGAAGAGAATGTATGACCTATAGGGAAGCAATTGTTTCGGGAGAAAAAAGCCTGTGTGAGGCTGGCATTGCAGATGCCAGAAATGATGCATGGCTGCTTTTGACCATGGCATGTAAAATTGACCACACTTACTATTATATGCATATTGACGAAGAGATGCCGGAGGAACTGCAGCATGAATTTGAAGTGCTGATTAAAAAGAGGGCAGAGCGAGTGCCTCTTCAGTATATCACCGGGGAACAGGAATTCATGGGGATGACATTTCATGTGAATTCCAATGTGCTGATTCCGCGACAGGATACGGAAACCCTGGTGGAGGAAGCACTGAAGGTTGTAAAACCGGGGATGAAGGTGCTGGATATGTGTACAGGTTCCGGATGTGTGCTGATCAGTATTTTGAAAAATGTACACGGTACCGGGGGATATGGATATGATATTTCCAAACAGGCGATCAATGTTGCAAAGGAAAATGCAAAATTAAATGATGTTCCTGCCATTTTCGAGAGAAGCAATCTGTTTGAGGATGTTGCGGATGAAACGTTTGATGTGATTGTGTCAAATCCACCATACATCCGCAGCGATGAAATTCCGTTTCTGATGCCGGAGGTGTCGGAATTTGAACCGCATGAGGCACTGGACGGAAAAGAAGATGGTCTGTTCTTCTACCGGAAGATCATCCAGGAAAGCCCGGATTATCTGACCGATGGAGGGTATCTGCTGTTTGAGATCGGATATGACCAGGGATGGGCGGTATCATCTATGATGAAAGAGGCCGGATTTGAGGACGTCTGCGTGAAAAAAGATCTTGCGCGAAATGACCGTGTGGTCTGCGGACACAAACACCTATGTGAAAAGAGAGGATAGATTATGTTTGATAAATTAGAGGATTTACTTCATCATTATGAGGAGTTAATGAATACATTGAGCGAGCCGGATGTGGCAAACGATCCGAACCGCTTTCGTAAACTGATGAAAGAGCAGAGTGATCTGCAGCCAATCGTGGATGCCTACAAGGAATACAAGGCATGTAAGCAGACAATAGAGGATTCCCTTGCAATTCTTGATGAGGAATCCGATGAGGAAATGCGCGAACTGGCAAAGGAAGAATTAAATGAGGCAAAGAGCCGTTTGGGAGAGCTGGAACAGAAATTAAAGATTCTGCTTCTGCCAAAAGACCCGAACGACGACAAGAACGTTATTGTGGAGATTCGTGCAGGTGCCGGTGGAGAGGAAGCTGCGCTTTTTGCGGCTGAAATTTACCGTATGTATGTACACTACGCAGAGCGTCGTGGCTGGAAAGTGGAGACACTTGAGGCGGATGAAACTGGAATCGGAGGCATGAAATCGGTCAACTTTATGGTGACTGGAGCAGGCGCATATTCCGTACTGAAATACGAATCCGGTGTGCACCGTGTACAGCGTGTGCCGGAGACAGAATCCCAGGGACGTATTCAGACATCAACCTGCAGTGTTGCAGTTATGCCGGAGGCTGAGGATGTGGAAGTGCATATTGACGACAAAGACATCCGTATCGACGTTATGAGAGCGTCCGGAAATGGTGGACAGTGTGTCAATACGACGGACTCTGCTGTGCGTCTGACGCATTATCCGACCGGTATCGTGATTTACAGTCAGACCGAAAAATCACAGATCCAGAACAAGGAGAAAGCGTTTGCACTGCTGCGCACCAAGCTGTATGATCTCGAACTGCAGAAGAAGCAGGATGCAGAGTCTGAGGAACGACGCAGCCAGATCGGAACCGGAGACCGTTCGGAGAAGATCCGTACTTATAATTTCCCACAGGGACGTGTGACGGATCACCGCATCAACCTGACATTATACAAGCTGGACAAGATTCTTGACGGAGATATCCAGGAGATTATCGATGCATGTATCGCGGCGGACCAGGCGAAGAAACTTGCAAAAATGCAGGATGAAAACTGATCTGTCCGGTTTATGATGTTCGTTTTGCTATAGGTATTAGCAGATAAATGTAGTTGGTATTTTCCACCAGTTAGAGAATTATCAAAATAAATTGTAATATTGCTTGGAGTGGATCAGAGTCAGCTGAAAGGCTGGCTCTGATTTTTTGCTTTTTTTCGCAGTCTGGTGAATAATTGTATAGCCCATGAAATTTTTTGAGAAAATTAGTATAAGACAGCTTAAAGAAGAACAGACAACTCCATAATATTGATGAAATGGTTAGCGTTTTGTGATATAATTAACCTTAAGTTTTTATAACTAATATTAAGTACAAAATTTGAGAGAACATAGATGAAAGTACAGATTATTGGACACCTATTTTGAGATAATCAATAAGAACACAGCTAGAGAAAGTGTTCAGCAAGGAGTTGGCTGATATATGAATGCGATAAATTCCAATGAGCAGATGATACAGAAAATTAATGAAGTTCTCCAGAACAAGAAGGATGCAATAGTTAATATTATTAAAGTAATTGTAAATTTATAGTAACACAAATACTGGAATTAACGGATGATAACGGTACAGCGAGCAAAGCCGGTTATAAAAATATATGTGAAATAGGTAAAGAACGTATCCGTAGAGCAGGAGATAAAATCAGATCAGACCATCCAGATGCAGACATCGATATTGGATTTAAAGTATTTAGAACTGCCGATACCAATATAAAGTGGAATTCCATCATGGATATGGGACAGATCAATGTTAATCAGCTTGAGTATGCACCAGACCTTGTTGACTTCATGCCAGGTGCCAACGACATAGATATCGTATATGAATTGATGCTTCGTCAGCGTGATGTAGCACTTTCAGAAACATTAGAGCAGTTATCCGATATTGGGAGTCGTACATATCTCTATGCAAGCAGTTATTTGGTATGCTTGGAAATAACAATCACAGAGGATTTAGTTTCAAAACTTGCAAAGCTTGACCCATTGCCAATTAAATTTATTTTCAGAGATTCGACATTTAAAGATGATATTTCTTTAAAGGATGAGACATTCAGAAAACTGAAAGCTCTTATTGAAAAGAATGCAGGAGCTAGCAAACCTACATATACAGTGGAATTTATATAGAAAATATGGCAGAGATGTATAATCTGCCGTAAGGAGGCAGGCAGATGAATGAAGTTATGAATAGTGTAAATAATGTTATTATGGATAATTTTCATAAAACAGACAACATACTAAATGATGTTCAAACTATTATAGAAGTATCACAAAAAGAAGCTTATCGTTCAGTAAATACAATATTATCACAAAGAAATTGGTTGATTGGATATCGAATAGCAGTGGAAGAATTAGCTGGAGAAGAACGGGCTGAATATGGTGTAGAAATTATTAAAAATTTATCAAGGTACCTGACTCAAAAATATGGAAAGGGATATGACAGGAGTAATTTATATCACTGTTTAAGATTCTACAAGGCTTTTCCACAGATTGTCGACACAGCGTGTCGACAATCTGATATTAGACTCACATGGTCACATTATCGTACTCTTCTTCAAGTGCATGATGAAACAGCTCGCAAATGGTATGAGAAAGAAGCCTATGAGCAGACATGGAGTGTTCGTACTTTACAGAGAAATATTGATAGCCAATATTATTATCGTATGCTTCAATCACAGGATAAAAAGCTGTAGAAGCTGAAATGAGAGAAAAGACATCCTCATATCAAAATGATAAGCTTGAATTTATAAAAAATCCTGTAGTAGTGGAGTTTTTGGGATTAACGCCAGATGCATCTTTTAACGAGACAAAACTTGAGTCAAGTATTATAACAAATCTGCAGAAATTTCTGATGGAAATGGGAAAAGGATATGCGTTTGTTGCGAGACAGCAACACATCCACACTGAGAAACAAGATTATTATATTGATTTGGTGTTTTATAATTATATTTTGAAATGTTTTGTATTAATTGATTTGAAGACAGAGAGGATTACGCATCAAGATGTTGGGCAAATGGACATGTATATTCGTATGTATGATGAATTAAAAAAAGCGCCAGATGATAATCCAACACTTGGAATTGTATTATGTTCGGAAACGGATGAAGATATTGCAAGGTATTCTATATTACATGGAAATGAACAGCTATTTGCAAGTAAGTACAAATTGTATTTGCCGACAGAAGAAGAATTGCGTGAGGAAATAGAGACACAAAAGGCTATTTTTTATTTGCAACAAAAAGATGCAGAAGAGGAAGCAGGAGGAGAGCCAAATGCCTAAGCGTATTATATTTCAATTTGAGGATGATCTGGATTATCAGATACAGGCGATTCATTCTACAGTGGAATTGTTCAGAGGGTTATCAAGACATGTTGATGGAATTTACAGGCCGTCACGAACACGCAAATTTGGTGAGGGTGATCCTGTCAGAAACAATGACATTGTTGTTGGTAGCAGATTGTTGGAAAATTTGCGTAAGGTGCAGTTAGCAAATGGATTATTTGCTGATAATGTCCTTGCTGAAGGTAATAATGGGCTGACCTGACTGATGTGGAAAAAGCAAGATTCATTGCGGAGAACTTCATTTTAAAGCAGTATCCGATGATACGAAGTTTGATTGGGTAAATGGTTATGAGGATTTTGTAAATAAGTTTGGGGTTGCTGAGAGTGATTAAGGAGTGCATATGCTTGAAATACCAGATGACTTTGAAATAAATAGAAGTGTCATTAAGGAAAATAGTTCCTTCCAAGAGTTGAATACATTGCTAGAGGAAACAAGAAATTTCATGTATGAAATGAGTTTCTTAGCATATGGCAGAGATAACATAGTTTTACATAAAGTCGGAGTTATCAGTGGAAATCAGATTCTTGATTCTGTAAGTAGAACGGCAGAAAGTATTCGATATTGCTGCCTGAACGCTAATTTTGCAGATGCATATTCACTTTTGAGAAAATATAGGGATAATGTCTTTTATTATATTTATATGCTGACAGTTGGAGATAAGACAGATTTTATGAAGTATGTTGAATTAAAAGACCTAGGCAAAGATGAAAGTAATATTTATGATTGGATCAGAAATCAACAAAACTCATTGTTTTTATATGAATAACCCTAAGCATAACCCTAATATGAATTGTGGATGAAAAGATTAGTAATATAAGTGATGAAGAAAAGGAGCAACATTAAATGTAGGAACTATAATTTGACGCGTGACAATAAAGTTCATAAACCCTATCTTGCAAAATTTGACAAAAACGGTAATAAAGGAAGAAAACATGAGTAAGAAACACAAACATATTTCTGCAACGAAAACAACAGAACAAAAGGCAGTACAACAGTCACAGCAGCCACAGGAACTGACACCACAGAAGCTGAACCGGCTTTTGGAGAAAAATCCATTTGCACAGCTTCTGGGAATGGAACTGCTGGAAGTGCGGGAAGGCTATGCTTACGGAAGAATGCGCATGGATGAGCATTTTACGAATATTTACGGTGGAATGCATGGCGGATGTGCGTATGCGCTTGCTGATACGCTTGCTGGTTTGGCGGCATCCACCTATGGCAATTATGTTACAACGATTGACGGGAAAATGAATTATCTGGAGGCTGTGAAAGATACCGGCTATGTGTACGGTGAGGCAGAAGTACAAAGACAGGGAGGACGGATCGGCGTATATACCGTGAAACTTATGGATGAGAATCAAAGAGTTCTGGTTACTGCTGATTTTACCTATTACCGGACAGGACAGGCGATTGACCAGCAGGGATAGGGTGTTTTCAAGGTGTCTGATTTGGAAAAAATCAGATGCCTTTTTTCTTTTTACTTGTTTATCGCGTTAAAGTGCAGTAGTGTTAAAATATAAAAATACCAAGGAGGAAAAGTTATGGGAAAAGGTTTTGGACAGCATCGGAACATTGCAGCAGACGGTGAATGAATTTCAGATATAAATTGTTTGTAAAATAAAAACAACTTAATAAAAACAGAAAAAGCGGTCATATTTATGAAAAAATATTTCATGAATATGACCGCTTTATTGTTTGAAAAACGGTTAATATAAAAGAAAAAACAAGATATTATCTGACAATACTGCGATAGATAAATAATAGACAAATTATCAGACAATAGAACGAAAAAAATGATTTACAAGCGGCGATTATAGGAGTAAAATGAGAATCAGTTAAGAAAAAGCAACTCATGAATGATTTACAACGAAAGGATAGTTCTATGAAAGAGCAATGGAATGAGAGCACAGCAACCGCCAAAGGATTATATGATCCGAGTTTCGAACATGATAACTGCGGAATTGGTGCTGTGGTAAACATCAAAGGTATCAAGACCCACCAGACCGTGGAAAATGCCTTGAAAATTGTTGAGAACTTAAAGCATAGAGCCGGAAAAGATGCCGACGGAAAGACCGGAGATGGTGTTGGTATTCTTCTTCAGATTTCCCATAAGTTCTTTAAGAAAGCGACAGAGCCGCTTGGAATTAAGCTGGGAGAAGAGAGAGATTACGGCGTCGGAATGTTTTTCTTCCCACAGGATGAGTTAAAGACCAATCAGGCAAAGAAGATGTTTGAGGTAATTGTCGAGAAGGAAGGAATGGAATTCCTCGGATGGAGACAGGTACCGATTCATCCGGACAAGCTTTCCGACAAGGCCAGAGGATGTATGCCATGCATCATGCAGGCGTTCATCAAAAGACCGGAAGATGTGGAGAAGGGACTTGATTTTGACCGCAAGCTGTATGTGGCACGCCGTGTATTCGAGCAGTCCAACGATGACAGCTACGTTGCTTCTCTTTCGAGCAGAACGATCGTATATAAAGGAATGTTCCTTGTAGAGCAGCTGCGTCAGTTCTTCTCCGATTTGCAGGATAAGGATTATGAGTCTGCAATTGCAACCGTACATTCCCGTTTTTCTACCAACACAAATCCAAGCTGGGAGAGAGCACATCCAAACCGTTTTATTGTACATAACGGTGAGATCAACACCATCCGTGGTAATGCAGACAAGATGCTTGCCCGGGAAGAGACGATGGCATCCGGCAAGCTGCGCGGGGAATTCCAGAAGGTACTTCCGGTTGTCAACACCGAAGGATCTGACTCCGCAATGCTGGACAATACGTTGGAGTTTTTGGTGATGAGTGGCATGGATCTGCCACTGGCAGTCATGATCATGATTCCGGAGCCATGGGCAAACAACGCCGTGATGACACAGAAAAAGAAAGATTTCTATCAGTATTATGCAACTATGATGGAGCCTTGGGACGGGCCTGCATCCATCCTGTTCTCCGATGGAGATATGATGGGAGCGGTTCTTGACCGTAACGGTCTGCGTCCATCCCGTTATTACATTACAGACGATGATTATCTGATTCTTTCTTCCGAGGTCGGAGTTCTCGATATTGATCCGACCCATATCGTGACAAAAGACCGTCTGCGCCCTGGTAAAATGCTTCTTGTAGATACCGTGCAGGGCCGTGTGATCGATGACGATGAGTTAAAAGAAAGATATGCGGATAAGCGTCCGTATGGTGAGTGGCTTGACAGCAACATCGTCATGTTAAAGGATTTAAAAATCCCGAATGAGCGTGTGCCGGAATACACACAGGAAGAACGCCAGAGAATGCAAAGGGCATTCGGTTACACGTATGAGTCCTTAAAGGATTCCATCCTGCCGATGGCAAAGAACGGCATTGAGGGTACCGCAGCAATGGGTACGGATACACCGCTTGCGGCGCTGTCCGGAAACCGTGAGCCGCTGTTTAACTATTTTAAGCAGCTGTTTGCACAGGTAACCAACCCGCCAATTGATTCCATCCGTGAGGAGGTTGTTACTTCTACGACGGTGTATATCGGATCTGCCGGAAACCTCTTAGAGGAAAAGCCGGAGAACTGTAAAGTACTTCGGATCAACAATCCGATTCTGACCAACACAGACCTGATGAAAATCCGCAATATGAAAGTAGACGGATTTAAGGTAGAAACCATTCCGATTATTTATTATAAGAATACCAGTCTTGAGAAAGCCGTAGATCGTCTCTTTATTGAGGCGGACCGTGCATACAGAGACGGAGCCAATATCCTGATCCTTTCCGACAGAGGCGTGGATGATAACCATGTGGCAATTCCTTCCCTGCTTGCCGTATCTGCATTGCAGCAGTATCTGGTAAAGACAAAGAAACGTACTTCCCTTTCCCTGATTCTCGAATCCGGAGAGCCGCGTGAGGTACATCATTTTGCAACACTGCTTGGTTTTGGTGCGAGTGCAATTAACCCATACCTGGCACTGGATACCGTAAAACAGCTGATCGACGAGCACATGTTAGACAAAGATTATTATGCCGCAGTTGATGATTATAACCATGCAATTATCACCGGTATTGTAAAGATTGCAGCCAAGATGGGTATTTCTACGATCCAGTCGTATCAGGGTTCCAAGATTTTTGAGGCACTTGGTATTGATAAAGATGTCATTGACAAGTATTTCACCAATACGGTCAGCCGCATCGGCGGAATTTCCATCAAGGATATCGAGAATGATGTCAATACGCTTCATTCCGCAGCCTATGATCCGCTGGGACTTGAAACCGATGTAACCCTTGACAGCAAGGGGCGCCACAAGATGAGAAGCGGAGCCGATGCGCATCTGTACAATCCGGCTACCATCCATCTGCTGCAGCAGTCTACCAAACGTGGGGACTATGAGATGTTCAAGCAGTATACGAGTCTGGTAGATGAAGAAGAAAAGCATACGAACCTGCGTGGACTGATGGATTTTGAGTACCCGAAGAAGGGTGTGAAGCTTGAGGAAGTGGAAAGCGTAGATTCTATTGTGACACGTTTTAAGACCGGAGCGATGTCTTACGGTTCTATTTCGAAGGAAGCACATGAGACACTTGCCATTGCCATGAATCACTTACACGGTAAGTCAAACACCGGTGAAGGTGGTGAGGACAAGGATCGTCTGACCGTCGGACCGGACGGAAAGAACCGTTGTTCCGCAATCAAACAGGTTGCATCCGGACGTTTCGGTGTTACCAGCCGTTATCTGACCAGTGCGCAGGAGATCCAGATCAAAATGGCACAGGGAGCAAAGCCTGGTGAAGGTGGACATCTTCCGGGTAAGAAAGTATATCCATGGATTGCCAGGACAAGACTTTCCACACCGGGTGTATCTTTGATCTCCCCGCCACCACATCACGATATTTATTCCATCGAGGATCTTGAACAGCTGATCTTTGACTTAAAGAATGCAAACCGCGATGCAAGAATTTCCGTAAAACTGGTTTCCGAGGCAGGTGTCGGTACCGTAGCAGCCGGTGTTGCAAAAGCCGGTGCACAGGTTGTCCTGATCTCCGGATATGACGGTGGTACAGGTGCTGCGCCAAGCAGTTCCATCCACAACGCAGGTCTTCCGTGGGAACTTGGTCTGGCAGAGACGCATCAGACACTGATTATGAACGGACTGCGTAATAAAGTAAGAATTGAGACAGACGGAAAGCTGATGAGTGGTAAAGACGTGGCCATTGCTGCATGTCTTGGCGCGGAAGAGTTTGGTTTTGCAACCGCTCCGCTGGTAACCATGGGCTGTGTCATGATGCGTGTATGTAATCTGGATACCTGTCCGGCAGGTATTGCAACCCAGAATCCGGAGCTTCGTAAGCGTTTCGCAGGAAAACCGGAGTATGTTGAGAACTTCATGCGCTTTATCGCAGAAGAACTTCGGGAGTACATGGCAAAACTTGGTGTCCGCACAGTGGATGAACTCGTCGGACGAAGCGATTTCTTAAAGGTTCGCGGAGATCTGTCCGAGCGTGAAGCAAAGCTTGACCTGAGCAATATCTTAAATAATCCGTTTGCAGGAACAAAGCAGAAGGTTATTTTTGATCCGAAGCAGGTATATGATTTCGAACTGGATAAGACCAAAGATATCACGGAGTTCTTAAAACAGTTAAAGCCGGCACTTGATAAGAAGCAGAAGCGTATGATCGATACCGAAGTAACAAACGTAAACCGTTCGCTTGGAACAATCTTCGGATCAGAGATTACAAAGAAGTACGACGATACACTCGATGAGGATACTTTCATTATTAAATGCAGCGGAGCCGGCGGACAGAGTTTTGGTGCCTTTATTCCAAAGGGACTGACACTCGAACTGGTGGGAGATTCCAACGATTATTTCGGAAAGGGACTTTCCGGCGGAAAGCTGATCGTTTATCCACCGGCAGGAGTAAACTTCAAAAAGGATGAGAACATCATTATCGGTAACGTAGCACTGTACGGTGCGACAAGCGGTAAGGCATTCATCAATGGTGTGGCAGGAGAACGTTTCTGTGTCAGAAATTCCGGAGCTACTGCTGTTGTTGAGGGTGTCGGCGATCATGGATGTGAGTATATGACGGGCGGTCGTGTTGTTATCCTTGGTAAAACCGGAAAGAACTTTGCCGCAGGTATGAGCGGTGGTATCGCTTATGTACTGGATGAGGACAACGATCTGTACATGCGTACCAACAAGTCTATGGTATTCAGTGAGGAAGTCACCAATAAATATGACGTATTAGAGCTCAAAGAAATGATCAAAGAACATGTTACACTGACCAATTCGGAAAAAGGTAAGGAAATTCTCGATCACTTCAGTGAGTATCTGCCGAAGTTTAAGAAAGTCATCCCATATGATTATAACCGTATGCAGATGGCAATCGTTCAGATGGAAGAAAAAGGTCTGAATGCAGAGCAGGCACAGATTGAGGCATTTTATGCCAGCACGAGAGCATAAGGAGGGAAGAAACAATGGGAAAGCCAACAGGATTTATGGAATACGACAGATGTGAGGCGCGTTCGGTGGAACCAAAGGAACGAATCAAAAATTTTGATGAATTCCACATCTTCCTTTCCAAAGAAAAACAAAGAGAGCAGGCAGCACGCTGTATGGATTGCGGTGTCCCGTTCTGTCAGTCGGGTATGACTGTTGCCGGAATGACTTCCGGCTGCCCGCTACACAATCTGGTACCGGAGTGGAACGATCTGCTTTATACCGGAAACTATCAGCAGGCATATAACCGTCTGCACAAGACAAATAATTTCCCGGAGTTTACCTCCCGTGTATGTCCGGCTCTGTGTGAGAAGGCATGTACCTGTGGACACTGGGGAGATCCGGTATCTGTCCGGGACAATGAGCATGGAATCATTGAGACGGCATACAAAGAAGGTTATGCCGGACCACATATTCCAAAGGTTCGTACCGGAAAGAAAGTTGCCATCATCGGTTCCGGTCCTTCCGGACTGGCAGCAGCAGATCAGCTGAACCAGAGAGGACATGATGTTACGGTATATGAGAGAGATGACCGTGTCGGCGGACTTCTGATGTATGGTATTCCGAATATGAAGCTCGAAAAGCAGATCATTGACCGTAAGATCAATGTTATGAAAGAAGAGGGCGTGAAGTTTATCACAGGCTGTAATGTCGGTGTGGATGTCAAGAGTGCAGAGCTGTTAAAAGAGTATGACAGAGTCATCCTCTGCTGTGGAGCAAAGCATGCGCGTGATATCAAGGCAGCAGGTCGTGATGCAGAAGGAATCTATTTTGCAGTCGATTATCTGTCACGCAACACAAAGAGCCTTTTGGATTCCAATTTTAAGGACAACAAATTTATTTCCGCAAAGGGAAAAAATGTTGTGATCATCGGTGGCGGTGATACCGGAAATGACTGTGTGGGAACGGCTATCCGTCAGGGTGCAAAGTCTGTAACCCAGCTGGAGATGATGCCATGTCCACCGGCAGAGCGGGCAGCAAATAACCCATGGCCGGAGTGGCCGAAGGTGTTAAAGACCGACTATGGCCAGGAAGAAGCGATTGCATGTTTCGGTACAGATCCACGAATCTATCAGACAACCGTAAAGGAATTCCATAAGGATAAGAACGGCAAGTTGAATGGTCTGACAATCGTCAGACTTGAGAGCAAGGTGGATGAGAAGACCGGACGCAGAAATATGGTGGAGGTTTCCGGTTCCGAGAAGAAGATTCCGGCCGAACTGGTACTGATTGCTGCAGGATTCCTTGGAACAGAGGAATACATTGCAAAGGCATTCGGTGTAGAGCTGAACCAGAGAACAAATGTAGCTACAGAGCCTGGAACATATGCAACAAATGTAAAGAACGTATTTGTTGCGGGAGATATGCACAGAGGACAGTCACTGGTTGTCTGGGCAATTCGTGAGGGCCGCGAGGTGGCACATGACGTGGATACAAGTCTGATGGGATATTCTTATCTGTCCGTACAGTAAAATAGAGACTTATGGCTGGTGCATAGCCATATGATTTTTGGGAGTCATCTGAAACAGATGGCTCCTTTTTTACCTCTTGTGGGCTTCACGCAGTTATTCTTATTTTTATCGCAGTATATCTGGTGGCAAGCAAAATGCACATGATACTTTGAACACAGCAATGCAGGCGGACATGTGGAATGTAAAGGTCAGGGCAGCAGTGATCCGGATGCTCCGTGTGTGGAACTGCAGATCTCAAGCAGTTTTGGACAGACTTGTATAATTTTTGGATAATTCTGCTTGATATTATGTACATTTTGATGTAGAATTATAGACAAATAGTATACGATACATAGGAGGAAACGTATGCGTAAGAATTACTTTCAAAATGTGAAAATTGCGGATAAGCTGAAAATGGTTATGAAAGCAATTTTTGCAATTTTACTGGTGAACAATATTCTGTTTGCAATTTTAATGCTTGTATTTGGACATCCGGTATGGATTATCATTCCTGTCATTGCAGTAGTTGGTATGCCATTGCTTTCCAAAATGATCATTCAGGAACTGACAGAAAATATTCTTGAACCGTTAGACCAGATAGAAAAGGCCGCAGATGACATGGCACACGGAAATCTCGAAATTGATATTTCTTATCAGGGGGAAGATGAACTGGGAAAGCTTGCAGAAAGTTTCCGCAATACATCTTTTTATTTAAGGGGTGTTGTGGACGATATCAATCAGCTCCTTACAGAGTTTGCAAAAGGAAACTTTGATGCGAGATCCCATGATATTGAAGCCTATCAGGGAAATTTCGGTGAAATTTTAAAGAAACTGGAAGCGACAGAAAATAATCTGAGCCAGACGATCAAAAATGTACAGGAATCTTCCAATCAGGTATCCGCAGGAGCTGACCAGCTGGCACAGAGTGCGCAGGGACTGGCAGAGGGAGCTACCGATCAGGCAGCGGCAGTACAGCAGCTGACATCTTCGGTTGCCGAGGTTGCTACACATATCGAAGAAAATACAAAGTCTACAGACAGTGTACATGACCAGGCAAAGCGGGTTGCAATCAAGGCAGACAGCGGAAGTGCAAAGATGAAAGAACTGGTCGAAGCCATGCAGCATATTTCAGAGACCACCAATGATATCCAGGTTGTCATCGGAAAGATTGAAAGCATTGCCAGCCAGACAAACCTGTTGTCTTTAAATGCATCCATTGAGGCTGCGCGTGCCGGTGAAGCAGGAAAAGGATTTGCGGTTGTTGCAGAACAGATTAAAAACCTTGCGGAAGAGAGTGCTTCTTCGGCAGAAGAAACCCGTGTCATGCTGACAAACAGTCTGAATCAGGTGGGTGTCGGAAGCTCTGTTGCAGATGAGACTTCCCAGTTTATGTCGGAAATGATCGAACAGCTGGATGCGGTTGTTATGGAGGTGGCTAAGATCCGTCAGATTTCTGATCAGCAGGCAGAATCGGTAAAGCAGATTTCCGCTGCTGTTGAGCAGGTAAACGGGGTTGTGCAGTCTAATTCTGCTACTTCTGAAGAAGTATCTGCAACCAGTGAAGAACTTTCTGCATCTGCTGAAAGTCTGGATGAGATGGTATCTGATTTTGTTCTTCGTAAATAAGATACGAACAGATGACTGGCACATTGTACAGATGAGGTGATTTTATGCCGTCGATCATGGTGTATACGGAAGAAACATTTTATTATACAGACGGAATCCGTGTTGTTGCGCGGGAAGAATATATGCGGCCGGATGTTACGGAACTGAGTTTCTACCGGAAAGAAGGTTTCTGGTTTGGATTTGAAGCTCCGTATTCTATTTATACCATGCAGGGAATCCGGGCATTGATTGAGTTGAAACTCAGACAATACGATTGTACACCGGAATTTCGCTATACGCGTAAGAAAATTGAATATAGTTACAGTGAAAAAAAGATTCTCGATTCCGTGATTTTTTATATCACGAAATCCGATCAGCCGGGAGTTTTGTCTGTGATGGAGGAAATTAATCATTCCACTCATCTGTGTTTCTGGAACATGAAAGTGCCATACCATGATTTTGGGGAAATCCGTAAACATACCGATGCGGTATTTTACGGAATGTTTCAACAAAAAGCGCAATAGTTCTTGACTTTTTCGGCAAAAGTTCTATAATACATTCTCGGTAATAGAGGATGTGTCGAATGAATAAAGAGAGAGATTATTTTTTTGATAATTTGAAAGCGGTATTGATATTCTTGGTCGTGCTGGGACATTTTTTGCTCCCTATCCACGGAGAAAGTGTTCTTGTGGTGGTAAAGCGCCTGATCTATGTATTTCATATGCCGCTTTTTGTATTTGTGTCAGGTTATTTTGCAAAGAAAATATATAAAAACGGGCAGTATAATTTTAAAAAAATATTGTATCTGATCAAGGCGTACATCATATTTGTTATTGCAATTCAGATAGTATATGCACTGTGTGGATTCCGGGATTTCTCAGAGATTAATTTTTTCTCGCAGAGTGGGGCGCCGTGGTATCTGTTTGCCATGATTGTGTGGTATCTTACCATTCCTGTCATCCGGAAGTACAAAGAGATACCGGTATTAATCGTGACGGTTGCGCTGGCCCTGATCGCCGGATATTTCAAAAATATCGGCGATTTTTTGTGCATGTCCCGTATTCTGGTATTTGGTCCGTTCTTTTATCTGGGATATTATATGGAACAACCGGTGCTTGAACGGGCATTGCGACCGGTTTACCGGAGAGTTGTTGTACCGGCTGCTGTGGCAATCTGTGCGGGGATTCTGGCGTTTGGCTCAAAGTTAAAAGATGAGCTTGGCATGGTCTATGAAAACATTTCCTATTATGAACTGGATGATGTGTGGGAAGGACCGTTTGTCCGTCTGGCACTGATGATTGCCGCGTTTCTGATTTCGTGGGCGATTATGTTTTTTGTGCCGCGTGGGAAAACCTGTCTGTCAGTGATTGGACAGAATACGATGCCGGTATATATGCTGCACCGGATCCTGCGGGATATCCTGATGTTTGCGGGAATCTATGACTATCTCGGAGACTGGGGATGGTTTGCGCTGTTTGTTCTGATTTGTCTGAGTATCTGCGTGATTTACCTGCTTATTAATCCAAAGGTAGTAAATCAGGTAAATAAGATTCTGACACTGTATACCCCGCGGCTGTGGGGCAGAATACGCCGGAATCAGGAGATATAAAGGAATCGTAGATTGACGTTTCCTCCTATATTTTCTAAGCTTAGAACCAGAAAGATATAGGAGGAATTTTTTTATGGATGCAAAAAAGTTTGGAGTACTCTGGTATTATGGAGAAATGTCTGCACGGATACTTAATGGTGTAACGGCACAGCGTATGATAGAAGTAATTCGTATTTGACAATTCCAAAAAATGATTATATAGTGGCAGAAAAGAACTTTTGTTTTCACAGAGAAAATACACTGAGGGAGGAACGTAATAATGTACGAATTTACGCAGGATTGTCTGACGGGCATCGACCAGATCGATGAAGAGCACCGAAAACTGTTTTCGCTGATCAATGAAGCGGTTGAACTGCCGAAAGAAGCACGCACACCACAGACGGTAAAAAATATACTGGAACATTTAAGTGATTATGCCGTAAACCATTTTGCACACGAAGAAGCCTATATGGAGGCACAGAACGATCCGGAACTGCCGTTGCAGAAAAAAGAGCATCAGGCATTTGCCGATCACGTAAAACTTCTGGAAAAGCAGCCACTCACCGGGGAGAATGCATCGGCGATGCTCGATGAGATTCTGACCTATCTGGTACGCTGGCTGTACCGGCATATTTTAAGCAGTGACATGATGATCGGGAAAATGCAGAAAGAAGATCCGTTTGTGTTTACCGCGAAATATTATACGGGAATTGAACTGGTAGACAGGGAACACCGGAAGCTGTTTGAGATTATCGGAGAGGTAAATGCACTGATCCATAACGACCTGCTTCATGACAAATACGATGAAATTGTACGTCTGCTGGATGAACTCCGGGAATATACCAAGTTTCATTTTGAAGATGAAGAGGCCTATATGCAGAAAATCAACAGCCCGATGCTTGAAGCGCAAAAGAGGGCGCATCAGGCATTTGTGGACAAGCTGATGAGTATCGATCTGGATAAGCTGGAAGAAATTGATGACAACCAGCAGGAATATCTGCATGAGCTGATCGAGTTCCTCGGCGGATGGCTGATCAATCATATTTTAAAGATGGATACGCAGATTGAAAAGACAGAGCAGTAAGTATTATGTGCGGTGAAAGGATTATTTTCACCGCATTTTAATATGTCAATTTAATATGAAACTTATATAGAAAATACGTTATCCTTTTTAAAAATATTCTTTATAATAAAAGATAGCGAGATTGAGAAAAGGAAGTGTATTTTTATGGCAACAATTTTTCCAAGGGAACAGAAGGCAAAAATGCTTTTTGAAAAGATTAAAGAGAATCCGCAGGCATGTGAGCGCCTGATGGAAACGTTTTATGATGCGCTCGGAGTGGGCGATGATTATGAGGGCAACGGTCTTTCTGCGGAGCAGTTCGCAACCGCACTGTTTCGTTCTTATGAGGAAAAGGATCTGACGGCGTTTCTGATGGCAATCTGCCAGAACAGTATGTTTGATCTGCTGCGGAATTCGTTTCTGGCTCCGTTTCGTTTTAATGCCAATGGTCAGACAAATCCCTATATCCTGACGGATGAGGATGGAAAATTAATTCCGGATATCAAATTTCATGTCAGTGACAAAAATTATGAGCAGTTTTTTAAGGTATTTCAAAAGAGTGAACAGGTGAAGATGTATCTGGCATACGGATTCCGTAAACGGCATTGTTATGACAGAGATACCATGGAAGCACAGGAAATCCGTATGGGAGAGCATATCGGAGTGCTGCTTGTCTATGAAATGCCGGATACGGTAAAAATACAGGAGACAGAAGCGCAGGCATATGCGGCCATCTGGGATATCCTGATGGATCTGCAGAAATCCCTGCCACGTTCGGTCGTTTATTACGGACAGGATTCCATGGAAAATAAGGGAAACCGTTACGATGCACTTGGGGTGTTTTTGCCGATGTACCATTTTCGGAAGGCATTGGAGAAAAACATTGATATTGCAAACAAAATTGTATTGATGCATTAAGAAAGAGGATGATGATTCATGCAAACCACTGCAATACCTAAAAATCACATGGATATCCCATGGCATGAGTACAGCGGCCACGGAAATTGTCCGATTACAGAGGCAGACCTGACCGAAAAAGCTTCAATCGTCGGCCGTGTCGGCCTGATGCTGTTATCCTGTGGAACGGGAGCCTGGCGTGTCCGCAGTTCCATGAATACGATTTCACAAAATCTCGGAATTACATGTTCGACAGATATCGGTCTGATGTCGATTGAATATACCTGTTTTGATGGAACGAGTGGATTTTCCCAGTCTCTTTGCCTGACCAATACCGGAGTCAACACATCAAAACTGAACCGGCTGGAGCGTTTTATCGGTGAATTTTCAACCGTAGGGAAAACCATGACGGGCGAACAGCTCCATGATCATCTGGATGAGATCGACCGGATTCATGGACTCTATTCCCCGGTGGCTTTGGGATTTGCCGCGGCACTGGCATGCGGCGCATTCACATTTTTGCTTGGCGGAGGACCCGTGGAAATGCTGTTTGCTTTTTGCGGGGCAGGACTTGGAAACTTTGTCCGCTGCAAACTGACAAAGCATCATCTGACACTGTTTCTCGGGATTGTGGCATCCGTTGCCTCGGCGTGCGTTACCTATACCATTCTGCTTCGGATCGCAGAGCTGATTGCCGGGGTTTCCCTGCAGCATGAGGCGGGATATATCTGTTCCATGCTTTTTATCATTCCGGGCTTTCCGTTTATTACAAGCGGAATTGACCTTGCCAAGCTGGATATGCGTTCCGGGCTGGAGAGGCTGACCTATGCGATCATTATCATTGTTGTTGCGACCATTACGGCATGGCTGATGGCACTGCTTTTGCATCTGCATCCGGTGGATTTTCCGGCGCTTTCCATGTCCGTTCCCATGCATATCATACTGCGTCTGGTCTTCAGTTTCTGCGGCGTGTTCGGATTTTCGATTATGTTTAACAGTCCGTGGAAACTGGCGGCAACGGCAGCACTGATCGGAGCAGTGGCCAACACCCTCCGGCTGGAGCTGGTGGATCTTGCTTCATTTCCTCCGGCTGCGGCTGCTTTTGTGGGAGCACTTTTGGCAGGAATCCTTGCATCATTGATCAAAAACCAGGCGGGATATCCAAGGATTTCACTTACGGTTCCGTCGATTGTCATTATGGTACCGGGACTGTATCTGTACCGGGCAATTTACAATCTGGGGGCGATGTCTTTGAATACCTCTGCATCCTGGTTTGCTTCTGCAATTTTAATTATTGTGGCACTGCCGCTTGGTCTGATCTTTGCAAGAATTCTGACCGACCGGACATTCCGGTATTGTACATAGAAATACGTCTGTTTCCTTACGGCTCCACAAATCCCGGAAAGATACTGACACCTCTTTATTTTAGAAAAGACTTGCAAAAACAGACCAATTGAAGTAAGATAAGATACACAAAACAGGATGTCTGAAAAAGACTATAGATTTTACGGTTTCTGATTCAAACCGTCGGTCTATAGTCTTTTTTTGCGGAACATCCGGCAGAAAAGAGGAGTTTGTATGAATCAGGAGTACATGAAAACAAGAAAAATCCTGCCGCTGGTGCTTTCCATGTCACTTCCCATGGTCATATCCATGGCAGTGAATGCATTGTATAACATTGTGGACAGTTATTTTGTGGCAAAGATCAGTGAAGATGCGATGACGGCGCTTGCCCTTGTGTTTCCGATGCAAAATCTCGTCAATGCCATTGTTATCGGATTTGCGATCGGAATCAATGCAAGGGTAGCCTTTTATCTGGGAGCAAAAGAAGAGAAAATGGCGGATGAGTCGGCATCCGTGGGGCTTTTGTTAAATTTGATCCACGGTCTGGTGCTGGCACTGCTTTGTTCTGTCATTATGCCATCGTTTCTTCGGATGTTTACAGGCGATACACAGGTGATCGCACTGGCATGCACGTATTCCACGCGGGTATTTGCGTTTGCACCCGTGATCGGTCTGGGACTTGCATATGAAAAGATCTTTCAGGCAGTCGGGCGGATGAAGGTGTCGATGATCTGTATGATGCTCGGATGTGTAACCAATATTATTTTAGATCCGGTTATGATCTTTGGTCTGGGATCGGTACCGAAGCTTGGAATTGCGGGTGCGGCTTATGCCACGGGAATCGGTCAGTGTGTGACGCTGGCGGGGTATCTGCTGTTTTATTTTGCACGTCCGATGCATGTAAAGGTCAACGTCGCAAATATGAAGACAACCGGAAACGTAATGAAAAATATTTATACCATCGGAATTCCGGCAACTTTAAATCTTGCACTTCCTTCCATTCAGGTGTCCGCATTAAATGCAATCCTTGCGCCGTTTCCGGGAAGTTATATTCTGGTGCTCGGAGTTTATTATAAACTGCAGACATTTATTTATCTGACGGCAAACGGAATTGTGCAGGGAATCCGGCCGCTCGTTGGATATAATTATGGAGCGGGAGAATATGACAGGGTGAAAAAGATTACGCACACCTCCATGGGATTGATCGCACTGGTTATGGTTATGGGAATGGCAATTTCCTGTGCAATTCCGCAGCAGCTGATGGGATTGTTTACCACAAGCCGCGCAACAATGGAAATCGGAGGTGCGGCACTCAGAATCATCAGTTTTGGATTCGTGGTATCCTCGGTTTCCGTTACATTTTCCGGAGTCCTGGAGGGACTGGGAAAGGGCATGCCATCACTTTTGATTTCTCTTGCGCGCTATATCGTTGTGATGCTGCCGGTTTCTTTTGTGCTCAGCCGGTTGTTACAGGCATCGGGTGTGTGGTACGGATTTGCCGTTACCGAGTATATCGTAGCGGTTCTTTCCTATTATATATACAAATTCCATATGAGAGATATAAAAGGGTAACAAAATAAAAAAAGTGTGGTACAATAGTTAAAATATGGATAAGAGAAAAGGAATAAGGAGGAGTCGGTTATGCCATACTCAAACGCCACCAAACAGGCATTTGCAGATGCTCTTCGAAAACTGTTGGAACAGAAACCTTTTGCGAAGATCAGTGTATCACACATTTGCGAAGAATGCGGAATGAACCGCAAAAGTTTTTATTATCATTTTAAAGATAAATATGATCTGGTCAACTGGATTTTTGACACTGAAATTACAAAGATTTTTTCAGAAGAAGAATGGAAAAATGCCGGCTTTACATGGGATATACTGGAAAAAATCTGTGAGTATTTTTATAAACACCGGACATTCTATTCGAAAGTACTGCAGATTGAGGGGCAGAACTCTTTTACAGAACATTTCCGGGATATTTTAGTCCCTGTCAATCGTAAATTTCTTGCGATGGTAGAGGAAGAGGAAAAAGGAGAGCATGAGGAATTTTATATTCATTTCTTTTCGGATGCATTTCTGGCAGCACTGGTGAGATGGCTTGAGGACAGGGAATGTGTGTCCCCGCAGGAATTCAGTGCACTGTTGCGTTCGAGTGTGGAAATGATTGCAAAGTATGTGCTGCAGAGTCAGAAATAAGGGCAGAAGCATTCTGTAATCTGGCAAAATTCGACAAATTTTACCCACATTCGTGCATTTGTCCACTTGAATTTGAGAAGAGAAAAGATATAATACTTTTCAGATTACACAAAAACATTTCTGTCATGTTATGGCGACAGAATGAAAGGAAGTTGAGATTATGAATAAAATGTCATTACAGAAGAGTATTCAGAACTTTGGAATCAAGCAGGCCTTAAAGTATATGGAGAAAGATCCGGAGGAGAATATTCCGAAACTGATGGATATGGTTGACAAATTTGCACCGGACGGATGGTATGAGGCACAGAGAAATATGATCCGCAAGGTGATTCAGGAGAGGGGAAACTGGTACCAGCTGATTCTTCGCATTTATCAGCTGAATCCGGAAGTCCGTAAGGCATTCTTCCAGAATTTCATTTTCAATGCAAGCTTAAAAGGCAGCGCACTGCAGGAGCAGCTTGCTGAAGAAAACAACTGTAACATTCCGTGGGCAATTCTGTTAGACCCTACCTCTGCATGTAATTTACACTGTACCGGATGCTGGGCAGCAGAGTATGGCCATCAGCTGAATCTGGATTTGGATACGATTGATTCTATCGTACGTCAGGGTAAGGAGCTTGGTACCTATATGTATATTTATACAGGTGGAGAACCATTGGTACGTAAAAAAGACCTGATCAAGATCTGTGAGATGCATCCGGATTGTGAATTCCTTTCTTTCACAAACGGTACTTTGATTGATGAAGAGTTCTGCCAGGAAATGCTTCGTGTCAAGAACTTTGTTCCGGCGATCAGTCTGGAAGGATTCGAGACAGCCAACGATGGACGAAGAGGCGAAGGTGTATTTGATAAAGTACAGCATGCCATGAGCCTGTTAAAGAGCCATGGTTTACCATTTGGTATTTCCACCTGCTATACCAGAAAGAATTTAGATGATGTAACCAGCGAAAAATTCTTTGATATGCTGGTTGAGAGTGGTGCATTATTTGTATGGTTCTTCCACTATATGCCGGTTGGAAATGATGCAGCAGTGGAACTTCTGCCTACACCTGAGCAGCGTGAGGAAATTTTCCATCGTATCCGTAAGTTCCGTCAGACAAAGGCAATATTTAGCATGGATTTCCAGAATGACGCACAGTTTGTCGGCGGATGTATCGCCGGTGGACGAAGATATTTACATATCAATGCCAAGGGTGATGTGGAGCCATGCGTATTTATTCATTATTCCAATGCAAATATTCATGACTGCAGCCTGCTGGATGCTTTAAAGAGCCCATTATTCCAGGCATATCATGACAACCAGCCGTTTAATGACAATATGCTTCGTCCGTGTCCGATGCTTGAGAACCCGGATAAGCTTGGAGAGATGGTAAAAGAGTCAAAGGCAGTAAATACCGATTATCAGTCACCGGAGACACCGGAACATCTGAAAGAAAAGGCTGCTCCTTATGCCGAGAACTGGACACCTACCGCAGAAAAACTCTGGAACAAAGAAAAAGAAAAGATTGCAGCAGGAAAAGCCGGCGTGGAACAGTAATGATAAGTTTTCTCAATAAGTACAGCCGGATTGTTGTTGCATAAAGTGTGGGACTCCGCTATTTATCGGATGATAGATGGTGTGAGTCCTTTTTTTATACTCTTTTTTGCACGCCGTGGTGACTAAAAAAATACTTGCAAATTGGAAAAATGGGGCATAAAATACGTTTTTAAACAGGAAGACAAAATTATAAATCAGTTACTAAGGAGGAAACAATGATGTTAAAGTGTTTCAAAAATTTTGATGCAAAGAAAACCGGACTTTTTGCAGCAGGTGTACTGTTTGGTACCGCAGGAATCAAGATTCTTTCCAGCAAGGATGCAAAGAAACTTTATACAAATTGTACAGCAGCCGTACTCCGTGCAAAGGAAGTTGTTTTAAAGACCGCTACAAAGGTACAGGAGAATGCAGAGGATATCTATGCAGAGGCTAAGCAGATCAACGAAGACCGTGCAGCAAAAGAAGAGGAAGTATTTGACGGTGAGGAAGTAACCGAAGAGACAACTGCCGAAGAGACAGAAACTACCGAAGAGACAGCAGAGGCATAAAAACGCATGAAAGAGATGTTACGCAATAAGTAACATCTCTTTTATCGAAAGCAGGTTAAAGATATGAAATTTCAAATCAGACATGAGATAAGAGGAAGAATGAGAATTCACGTGATCCAGAGCCGTATGTCATTTGCACAGGCAGATACATTACAGTATTATCTGGAACAGTGTGAATCTGTGATTTCCGCAAAAATTCAAAATCGTACCGAAGATGTGACCATTTGTTATGAAGGAAGCAAAGATGCAATCCTTGAAGTGTTAAAGGCATTTTCGTATGAAAAGACGGATGTTCCGGATACCTATATTAAAAATTCCGGAAGAGAAATGAATCAGCATTACTGGGATCAGCTGGTGGAGCAGACGTTCTGGCATTTCGGTAACAAACTGTTTCTGCCGTTTTCCGTTCGTGCAGTAATCACAACGGTGAAATCCGTGAAGTATATCTGGAAAGGGCTTCAGACTCTGTTTCAGGGTAAGATCGAGGTTCCGGTACTGGATGCAACTGCCATTGGTGTTTCCATTATCCGTGGTGATTTTGCGACCGCAGGATCTGTGATGTATCTGCTTGGTATCGGAGAGACGCTGGAAGAATGGACACATAAGAAATCCGTGGGAGATCTGGCACGCAGTATGTCACTCAACATCAGCAAGGTATGGATGATGTGTGATGGACAGGAAATACTCGTTTCCGCAGACAACGTGCAGTCCGGAGATGAAGTGCGCATTCATATGGGAAATGTGATCCCGTTTGACGGAACGGTAACGGATGGAGAGGCAATGGTAAATCAGGCATCTTTAACCGGAGAATCGGTTCCGGTCCGCAAAGTACCTGATGGCGTGGTATATGCCGGAACGGTTGTCGAGGAAGGCGAGATTACGATCCGCGTCAGAGAAGTAAACGGATCAAGCAAGTATGAAAAGATCATGGCGATGATCGAGGAATCAGAGAAACTGAAATCCTCACTGGAAGGAAAAGCCGAACATTTAGCAGATAAACTGGTGCCATATACCTTCCTGGGAACAGGGCTTGTATGGCTGTTTACCAGAAATGTGACAAAGGCAGTTTCTGTACTTATGGTAGATTTCTCCTGTGCACTGAAACTTGCAATGCCATTGTCCGTGCTCTCTGCAATCCGGGAAGCAAGTACCTATAACATTACCGTAAAGGGAGGCAAGTATCTGGAAGCTATGGCGGAAGCGGATACCATCGTCTTTGATAAGACCGGTACACTGACCAAGGCACAGCCGACAGTGGCAAAGATTGTTTCCTTCAATGATCAGTCCGAGGATGAACTGCTTCGTATTGCTGCCTGTTTAGAGGAACATTTTCCACATTCCATGGCAAAGGCTGTGGTACGTGAGGCAGTAAACCGGAATCTGGTACATGAGGAACTTCACTCAAAGGTAGAGTACATTGTCGCACACGGTATTTCTTCCAAGATCGGGGAGAAACATATTGTGATCGGAAGCTATCATTTCGTATTTGAGGATGAGAATGCTACAATTCCGGAGGGAAAGAAAGAGATATTTGAGCAGCTTCCGGAGCAGTATTCACACCTGTATATGGCGATTGACGGAGTGCTTGTGGCAGTTATCTGCATCGAAGATCCACTTCGTCCGGAAGCGGTTGAGGTTATTGCAAAGTTAAAGAAACTCGGAATCTCCAAGGTTGTTATGATGACCGGAGACAGTGACCGCGTGGCATCTGCGATTGCGAAAAAAGTCGGTGTGGATGAGTATCATTCCGAGGTATTGCCGGAAGATAAAGCAAGCTTTGTTGAGGCAGAAAAGAATGCCGGAAGAAAGGTGATCATGGTCGGTGACGGTATCAATGATTCTCCGGCATTGTCTGCAGCGGATGTCGGCATTGCCATCAGTGATGGCGCAGAGATTGCACGCGAGATTGCAGATGTGACGGTGGGTGCAGATGATCTCCATGAGCTTGTTACTTTAAAGAAGATCAGTAATGGGCTGATGGAGCGGATTCACAGAAATTACCGTCTGATTGTAGGCATTAACACCTCATTGATCGTTCTTGGCGTGGCAGGGGCATTTCCACCAACCACATCGGCATTGCTTCACAACACGTCCACACTTCTGATCAGCTTAAAGAGCATGAACAATCTGCTCGATGAAAAGGAAGAAGTAACAGAAGAAAATGTAGCAGAAGCATTTGCATAATGGAAACAAAACTGTCTGATTCTCATAAAATAAAAAGAATGAGAATAAGGCAGGAACAAAATGAAAGAATTATATCCTGGGGATCAGGGAATCTGGGTACAATATCTGCAGCTGGCATTGCAGCGTGCAGGACAGCAGGTGATGCTGGATGGAATTTTTGGATCAAAGACCTGTGCAGCCGTGGAAAAAGTAATGGGCAGCAGCGGAAAGTGTGCGGTAAAAGAAGCACAGTGGAACCGTCTACTGCCCTTTTTACGTGGGTATATCACACACGAGGTAAAAGCAGGAGATACCTTTTTCTCCATTGCGAAAATGTATGATACAACGATGGAGCGAGTGATGCATGCAAATCCCGGAACGGATGCCGGAGCATTACAGATTGGAAGTACGGTTGTTGTACCACTTAATTTTCCGTTGGTTTCCGGAGAAGTTCCATACACTTCCCTGCTTACCGGGTGGATCATTGAGGGCTTGCAGGCACGTTATCCCTATCTGCAGGTGGGAACGATCGGAAGAAGTGTTATGGGAACACCCCTGTGGTCGTTGCAGTTGGGAAATGGTCCGGTAGAGGTGGGGTACAATGCTTCCTTTCATGCAAATGAGAGTATTACCACACCGGTACTTTTAAAGTTTGTGGAGCGGCTGCTGGAGGCATATGCAGACGAACATATGTATGAAGAACTGTACCCGGAGCGGCTGTTTGAAGAATATTCCCTGTATCTTGTACCATTGGTCAATCCGGATGGTGTGGATCTGGTAAATGGGCTTTTGACGGAAGGATTTTATTATCGCCGTGCGGTCCGCATTGCGTCCGGATTCCCGGATATTCCGTTTCCGGACGGATGGAAGGCAAATATCCAGGGAGTTGATCTGAATCTGCAGTTTCCGGCAGGATGGGATATGGCAAAGAAAATAAAATTTGAACAGGGGTATAACCGTCCGGCACCGAGGGATTACGTGGGACAGACACCGCTCAGCGTCCCGGAGAGTATTGCCATGTTTGATTTTACGAGAAACCATGATTTTTCCCTGATTCTTGCATATCACACACAGGGAGAAGTGATTTATTGGAAGTATCTGGATGAGGAACCGGAAGGCGCCCGCCGCATTGCGGAATATTTTGAAAAAGTGAGCGGTTACCGGATCGAGGAAACACCGGCGGCGTCCGGGTATGCCGGATACAAAGACTGGTTTATCAATTTTTATGACCGTCCGGGATATACCATCGAGGCGGGGCTGGGAGAAAATCCGCTGCCGATGGAGCAGTTTTCGAAAATTTATAAAGACAATGTGGGAATCCTGCTTGGAGGAATGACGGAACTTGAATAAAAAATGAGGATTACCTCTGGTAATCCTCGTAAATTTTTTTGATGTGATTGTAGATTTTACTTCCAATGGTAGTATCAAACGTTTTGACCAGTGCGTTGTTTAATGCAAGTTTATTCTCGGATTCCTCCACCGCTTTATAGATGGATGTGTATTTGCCGGCCGGAAGTTTTTCGTCTTTTAATTCCGTTCGTATTTTTTTGCGGATTGCTTCCGGAAGTTTTTTCTTTTCCGGCTTCTTTTTTTCCACAATTTCTTTTGTCTCTTTTACCTCTTTCGTCTCTTTTTTTGATTCTTTGGGAACGTGATCCGATTTTTTCTTCTTTTTCTTTGTGGAGGTTCCCTTTTTTAAAGAAACATCCTTTGGGGTGGAAGGGGAAGCAATGCTTGGCTGGCGGAAGGCTTCGATGTTTCTTCCGCGCCAGAAATCGACAATACTGTCAAACCCGGTATCCTGGCTGATGATGTAAACCGGACCTTTTTCCCCTTTCCCGATCAGGAATCCAAGATAGGTGGCCAGCTGGAAATCCAGATAATTTTTAGCTACCTTGTGTGTTTCAATATATTCGATCACCGCTTTGGACGCCATCATTTCTACATGTGTTTCAAAAGGGATGGACTTGATGCTGTCTCCGTAAAAAATGACAACACGGTCAGATGCAGAGAGTTTTTTGATGTCTGTTACACCATCGTTGTGTACATTTTCATAGTCTACAAGATAAATGCCCATAGGTATTGTTCCTCTTTTCCTTAAGATGTATCCATTATACGTCAAATGAAAAAGAATGGCAAGAGAAGGGAATACGGCAAAGAAATAGGGGGATTGTACGCAGGGAAAGTTGGAAACAGGAAGGGGGATTTTTTAAAAAGGGAAATATGGTTGACGGAAATGTGGTAAAAGATTATACTTAATAAATAACAAGTTTTGAATTTTTGAGCAAAATATATAAAACCGAACGGTTTTAAGGGAAGGAGAATAAAGTTATGAAGAACATGAAGGTAAGGACCAAGCTGAATCTGATTCTGGTTCTGGTCATTTTACTTGTGGCTCTCGGGGGTACTGTTTCCGTCAAAGACATGGAAGATGTGAAAGACAAAGCACTGGAAACGATGGAAGCATCGTCCCGCCAGAGTTATGATGATTCGATCAAAGAGCAGGTGGAGGTGGTTATTTCCCTGTTGTCGGAGATCAATGACGCATATAAAGCGGGAACTTATACGCTGGATGAAGCAAAAAAAATTGCAGCAGATGAAGTCCGGCAGATGCGTTACGGAGAGGCCGGTTACTTCTGGATTGACCAGTCAGATGGTACAAATGTGGTTCTGCTTGGCAGTGATACCGAGGGAACAAACCGTATGGAAACCAAGGATGCAAAAGGATACCAGATGGTGAAAGAAATCATACGTGTAGCAGTGGAAGACGGTGGAGGATACACAGATTTTGTATTCCCGAAACCAGGAGAGACAAAACCTTCCCCGAAGCGTTCCTACAGTGAGTACTTTGAACCGTTTGACTGGGTGGTCGGTACCGGAAATTATACGGATTATATTGATACTGCCATTGCAAAGCAGAACAAGGTATTTTCCAACTATGCAATGCAAAAGGCAATCGCCCTGATCGCGGTATGTATTGTGATGCTTGCGGTTGTTGCAGTACTTGTTTTTATGATCGCACAGGATATTACAAAGTCGTTAAAGAAAGTTGTCGCAGAGATTGAAGTGATTGCAGGCGGAAATTTTGCCCGAAAGATGCAGACGAATATGATGAAGCGGAAGGATGATTTCGGACAGCTGGCAGGAACACTCGAGACGATGCGGGAATCGGTATGCGGATTGCTTGCACAGGTAAAGAAGGAAGCTGCAAATATTGATAACGTTGTGGAATCAATGGATACCAATATATCAAATCTGAATGGGGAAATTGAGGATGTGTCTGCAACGACCGAGCAGCTTGCTGCAAGTACCGAGGAGACGGCGGCATCGGCAGAGCAGATCAACAGCATGACCCAGCAGATTGACGGAGCGGCAAAAGAGATTGCCGTACGTGCACAGGACGGAGCTACAGAAGCAGAAGAAATCCATAAGCGGGCAACGCAGACAAAAGAAACAACGGTAGAGAACCGGAAGAAAGTTCAGGAAATGCTTGGAGAAATCAGGGAAAGACTCGAAAAGGCACTCGAAGACGCAAAGGTTGTGGAACAGATCGGTGTGCTTGCAGATTCCATTCTCGCGATTACCGGACAGACCAATCTGCTTGCACTGAATGCATCCATTGAGGCAGCACGCGCGGGCGAGGCAGGAAAGGGATTTGCAGTTGTTGCAGAGGAAATCCGGGTACTGGCAGAACAGTCCAAAGATGCCGTGGCAAATATTCAGGCTGTGACGGAAAACGTGGATAATGCAGTAGGAAATCTGACCAAAGATTCCAACCGTCTGCTGAATTTTGTGGATACAGATATTGTGAAGAGTTTTGATGAATTTGAGAAGATGGCAGATGATTATAACATGGATGCCTCTAAAATCAACGATCTGGTGTCGGATTTCAGTGCAACTTCCGAAGAACTGGTAGCATCTATTTCCAATATTACAGAGGCGATTGACGGAATTACCTCGGCATCGAATGACAGTGCTGCTGGCACAACGAACATTGCACAGAAGACCGTTTCCATTGCAAACGGATCGGCAGAAGTCATGAAAGGCGCAAAGACAGCGGAAGCTTCTGCGGGAGAACTTCGCAGGAATGTAAGCAACTTTGTGATCGAAGAATAAGAAACATAAAAAGAATACTTCATAAAATACGGGGAAAGTGGTCCATGAACTGCTTCCCCGTATTTTTATCCGTTCACAAAATGAACACATAGTTTACATTTTTTACACACGTAAAAGCGATACACTGTTCTCATGAAGGGCATTTTGTTGTCCAAAAAGAAAAGGAGCGTTTCGCTGTGATTGAGATCAATAATCTTGTAAAAAAATACGGGGATCATACGGCTGTCGATCATCTGTCACTCGTTGTGGAACCGGGGAAAATTTATGGTTTTCTGGGTCCAAACGGTGCTGGCAAATCAACAACGATGAATATGATAACCGGATATCTCGGTGCGACAAGCGGAGAGATTAAAATTAACGGGCATGACATTTTAAAGGAGCCGGAGAAAGCAAAGAAATGTATCGGTTATCTGCCGGAACTTCCACCACTGTACATGGATATGACGGTAAAGGAGTACCTGTGTTTTGTGGCAGATTTAAAACAGCTGGAAAAAAGTCTGCGCAGACGGTATGTGGAAGAGGCAATGGAAACGACCGGTACGACAGAAGTGGCAGGGCGCATGATCCGCAATCTGTCCAAAGGATACCGGCAGCGTGTCGGGTTTGCACAGGCGATCCTAGGGTATCCGGAGATTATCATACTCGATGAGCCTACGGTCGGACTGGACCCGAAACAGATCATAGAGATCCGTGAACTGATCCGTCATCTGGGCGAAAAACATACGGTGATTTTAAGTTCCCATATTTTGCCGGAAATTTCTGCCGTGTGTGACCATGTGTTTATTATTTCCAAAGGAAAGCTTGTAGCGAGCGACTCTACGGAAAATCTGGTAAATCTGATGTCGGGTGCGCAAGAGATTGAACTGACGGTGCGGACCGGTGCCGGGGAAGCAGCCGGATACTTACAGGGAGAAGAAAACATTGCAAGGGTTGAGCAGGCGGATCATGATAAAATCCGTATTTATGCAAAGAAAGGTGCCGATGTGCGGGAAGAAGTCTTCCGGCAGATGGCAGAGCATAACATTCCGGTGCTGGAGATGAAGACCGTGACGAAATCTCTCGAAGATGTATTCCTTGAGATTACCCAGGAAGGAGGTGCACAGTAATGTTTGCCGTATTGAAAAGAGAATTCCGGTCATACTTCCAGAATGTGGTCGGCTGGCTGTTTGTGGCTGTCCTTATGGCTTTGTTCGGGTTGTATTTTTATGTATATAATTTAAGGCAGGGTTATCCGTATCTGTACTATACGTTAAGTGCCATTACGATTATTTTTATGATTGCGGTACCGATTCTTACCATGCGCAGTTTTGCAGAGGACCGGAAAAATAAAACGGATCAGCTGATGCTGACAGCACCGGTGCCGGTGGCAAAGATTGTACTCGGAAAATATCTGGCAATGCTTGCCGTGTTTACCGTGGATATTGCAGTTTTCTGTGTGATGCCACTTATTTTACGTGCGTTTGGAACCATTCCCATGGGCGAGAGCTATATTGCCATACTGGCGTTCTGGTTATATGGAGCAGCTTCCATTGCGGTAGGTATGTTTATTTCCGCATTGACGGAAAGCCAGGTGATTGCGGCAGTTCTGACGTTTGTGGTACTGTTTATCAGTTATATGATGCAGAGTCTGACAGGACTTATTTCATCGGATGGAAACTGGCTGACAAAGATTTTAAACTGTCTGGATCTGTATGCACCGTTTGAAAAATTCCAGGGGGGCTGTCTGGACATTACGGCAATCCTTTATTATGTAACGGTTATTGTATTATTTAATTTCTTTACCGTGCAGGCCATTCAGAAACGGCGTTGGAGCATCAGCAAAAAGACATTTTCGCTCAGCGTTTTTTCAAGCAGTTTTATTGTCGTAGTTTTCGCTCTTGCCGTGGTTGCCAACCTGGCAGTCGATGCGCTGCCGACGAGAATTACCTCGGTGGACTGTTCGTATTCTAAATTGTATTCCATTACAAAGGATACGAAAAAGAACATGAAAAAACTGAAAAGTGATGTGACCATCTATGTTCTGGCAGCGGAAAAAAGCAAGGACGCACAGATTGATTCCATGCTGGAGCGTTACAAAGATCTGTCCGGGCATATCAGGGTAAAATACGTCAATCCGAAGAGTAAACCTTATTTTTATAAGGACTATACGGACAATGCACCGACCAGCAACAGTCTGATCGTTGTCAGTGACAAGCGTTCGAAAGTGATAGATTATTATGATATCTATGATTATCAGTCAAACATGGATTATTCCACATATTCCTACAACAACGAACTGAAGGGATTCGATGCGGAAGGACAGATTACAAGTGCCATCCAGTATGTAACGATGGATGCAAACCAGCTCCCTGTCGTATACCAGATCACCGGACATGATGAGGCTACAATCGGAAGTGCATTTTCGGATGTCATCAGCAAATCCAATATGACATTGTCTTCCGTGGAACTGTTAAATGAAGAAAGTGTTCCGAAGGATGCGGCAGCGATTATTATCAATGCACCGCAGAAAGATTTTAATAAAAATGATGCACAGAAAGTAATTGATTATCTGCAAAAAGGCGGAAAAGCGATTATCGTGGGAATGCATTCCGAGACCGAGATGCCGAATTTTGCATCGATTCTGGATACTTACGGAGTAAGCCTTACCACAGGGCCGATCGCGGATAATGATGCACAGCATTATTACAATATGGGAGGTCCACTGTATCTGCTGCCAAATGTAAACAGCAGTTCGTATACCGGAAGTCTTTCCGGCGGATATGTATATCTTCCGATTTCTCTGGGAATCAATTATCCGCAGAACAGCACGACGGATGACACGGAGAGTACAGAGGAGAGTAAGACAACGTATACTTCTTTACTGGATACTTCCGATGATGCGGTTGCAAAGAACAATCCAAACAGTATGCAGGATTATGGATACGAAGATGGAGACGACAAGGGACCGTTTAGTGTCGGACTGGCGGTAGAAGATAAAGTAGATGATGATCACACGACGCAGCTTGTGGTATTCGCAAGCCCGTATGTATTCAGCGATGAGGCAAGTCAGATGACGACAAACAATGCATCACTGTTTTCCGATGTGATCGGAAATATGATCACGGATACCCAGTCGGCCGGCAGCGTAATTCCGGAAAAAGAGTACACGCTCAGTAATCTGACAGTAAATGCATTACATGCGGCACTTCTGGGACTGCTGGTTACCATTATTCTTCCAATCCTGTTACTGGCCGGAGGAATTGTAATCTTTATGGTAAGGAGAAAGAAATAAAGAATGAAAAAGCAGAAAATACAGATGCTTGTGGTGGTCATTCTTCTGGTGATCTGCGTTGTTGCTTATATTTTTATCAGCAAAAACGCAGGGAAACTGGATTCCACAGAGAATGACGGACCAAATGCATCCATGGGAAATGTGACAGAAAGTGTTTTGGAGACTGAGACTGAGACAGAATCTGTCTTAGCTACAGAAACAACAGAAAAATAATTATTTCTTGTGCGTAAGTTTGTATAGGAACGTATAAGCCCAGATCAGTACCGGGATCACGAAGGTGGCAAAGATAGAAGCTTTGAACATTTTCATGGTTCCGGTATTGTCTGTGATGGCGCATACCAGTGTACTTAGGTACAGAACAATCAGTAAAATGATGCCAATGATGGCAAGAATCTGTTTTCCTTTTTTCATATGAACAACCTCCTTGGCTAAATATGCTATTTGCAGGAAACCTGTAAACCGTAACTTTATGATACGGGAAATGGCAGGTTTCGTCAAGAAAGGGCTTGGAAAATGGCAGACATTTTGTTATAATAAACATACATGCATCAAGGCATGTAAATTCGTAAGTGATAAAGGTGGTATAAAAATGGCTATATTGCAGGATTGGCAGAAAATTGCCTACAATGAGAACGCAAGTCAGGGGGAACTTCAGAAATTCTGGCAGAGATATTTCCTGTTAGAGAAGGGTGTGTATGAGAAATTATTGACAAACCCGGATGAAAAAGTAGAAGGAACGGTAAAAGAACTTGCTGATAAGTATGGACTTACCATTCTGGAGATGGCTGGTTTCTTAGACGGAATCAATGACAGTCTGGTAAAAGACAATCCAATCGAAACAATGGATGAAAATACCAGGGTAAATCTCGTTTTCGATAAGGAAAAGCTGTACAAGAACATGGTAGATGCCAAGGCTGACTGGCTTTACAATCTTCCGATGTGGGATGATATTTTTGATAAAGAGACAAAGCACAGACTGTATATGGAACAGAAAAAATCCGGTACGGTTATCGTTGGCAAAAAGGTGGGACGTAATGATCCGTGTCCATGCGGCAGTGGAAAGAAATATAAATTCTGCTGTGGAAAGAATAAATAAATTTCAAATTTTGAAATACAAATTCCCGGTATCAGAAAAACTGATACCGGGCTTTTTTAAAAAGAAGAACCGGAACAGAATAAGACCATGTGGTTTGGTACATACTGATGTGGCAGCGATGATTTAACACAAGGAGGTATGTAAGATGACAAAACTGGATTGTAATGTGGTAAACTGTTCTTATAATGCAGACAACTGCTGCAGACGAACGGATATTCAGGTGGAAGGAACACAGGCAAAAACTTCTTCCGAAACCTGTTGTGGAAGTTTTGCACCGAAAGGAAGTGGATGTCAGTCCTGTCATACAACAGATGTCAAAAAAGATACAACCGTCAGCTGTGAAGCGTGTGAGTGCAAATTCAACGAGGATCATGCCTGTCATGCGGGACACATTGGTATTTCCGGCGGACATGCTGACAGCAGCAGGGAGACAGAGTGCGGCAGTTTTGTATGCAGCTGCTGACAGGGGCATATGGGCGGCAGACTGCCGCCCTGCCAGTGAAAGGAGAAAAGGAATGGAACAACTAACGGATTACAGTATTAATTTTCCGCATTTACATATTTATTTGCACCATGTCGGAAAAAATATCATGATCGGAAATTTTTCGGTGGCATATTATGGAATTGTGATTGCAATCGGAATGTTAGCAGGACTTGGAATCGCCTGTTGGATGGCAAAACGGACCGGCCAGAAAACGGATACTTATTTTGACCTGGCACTCGTTGCCATTATCTGTTCTGTCATTGGGGCGCGGGTTTATTATGTGATATTCCGTTGGGATCTATACAAGGACGATCTGCTGAGTGTGTTCAATCTGCGGCAGGGAGGTCTGGCGATTTACGGAGGCGTGATTGCGGCAATCATTACCGTGTTTGTGTTTTCACGGGTACGGAAACTGTCCATGGGTCTGCTTTGCGATACCGCGGGACTTGGTCTGGTCTTAGGACAGGTTATCGGCCGGTGGGGAAATTTTTTTAACAGGGAGGCATTTGGCGGTTATACGGACGGGTTGTTTGCCATGCAGCTGCCGCTTTCTGCTGTCCGATCCTCAGATGTGACGGACAGCCTGCTGCAGCACGTGGTGGAAGTAAATGGTATCTCTTATATCCAGGTACATCCCACGTTTCTCTATGAATCCTTGTGGAATCTGATTCTTTTGATCCTTCTGATCCTGTTTACCAGACACAAGCGGTTTGATGGGGAAGTCTTTTTGCTGTATCTGGCAGGGTATGGGATTGGCAGGTTCTGGATAGAATCCCTGCGGACGGATCAGCTGCTGCTGCCGGTCATCGGATATCCGGTGTCTATGGCACTTGCAGCACTTCTTGTGGTCGTATCGGTTTCCTGGATCATCATCTGGCATGTCCGCCAGCACAAAAAAACAGCATAATGTACATTTGGATGGGAAAATCCTCCACACGTTTCCACGTGTGGAGGATTTTTTTTGGAAAAAACGGTAGCTGTCGGCTCATTTTCAAGAAAGACCGGGAATAACCCTTGATTTCAGGGGGCTTTTAGGGTATTATGGATACATAGTGGTGGAAAGTGGAATAAAAAATCCACTTTGTGGTGTAAAGTGGTGAACAAACAGAAGTTCAGAAAATGAGGAAGGGGAGGTGAGTCTGCCATGTTTATGGGCGAATACAATCATTCGGTTGATGCAAAAGGCAGACTGATCGTACCTTCTAAATTCCGGGAACAGCTTGGCAATGAATTTGTTGTGACAAAGGGACTGGATGGATGCCTGTTTGTTTATTCCCAGGAAGAATGGAAACGGATTGAGGAGAGTCTTCGTGAAAAACCACTGACTTCAAAAGATGCAAGAAAGTTTATGCGATTCTTTTTTGCAGGAGCTGCAAACTGCGAAGTAGACAAGCAGGGAAGAATTTTACTTCCGGCGAATCTGAGGGAATACGCAGGAATTGATAAAGAAGTTGTTTCCGTCGGCGTATTCAGCCGTGTGGAGATCTGGAGCAAAGAACGGTATCTGGAAAACAACGATTTTGATGACATGGATGAGATCGCAGAGCATATGGCAGAGTTGGGAATTGGAATCTAAATATGGAGTTTAAACATTATTCCGTTCTTTTGAACGAGACAATTGAACAATTACATATTCGCCCGGATGGCATTTATGTGGATGGAACGCTTGGGGGAGGCGGACATTCACTGGAAATATGCAGACATCTGACAACCGGAAGACTCATCGGAATCGACCAGGATGCGGATGCCATTGCCGCTGCCACAGAGAGACTGAAAGATTATGCAGACAGGGTTACCATCGTAAGAAGCAATTATGCACAGATGGCGGACGTGTTGAAGAATCTCGGAATCGAAAAAGTGGATGGAATCATTCTCGATCTGGGAGTTTCTTCTTTCCAGCTGGATACACCGGAACGCGGTTTTACCTACCGGAGTGAGGATGCACCGCTGGATATGCGGATGGACAAGCGTCAGCGCCTGACCGCAAGGGACATTGTGAACGATTACAGTGAAGCGGAACTGTTCCGCATAATTCGTGATTATGGAGAGGATCGGTTCGCAAAGAATATTGCAAAGCATATTGTACAGGCGCGAAAAGAAAAACCGATTGAAACGACCGGGGAACTCAACGCAATCATCCGTGGAGCCATCCCGATGAAAGTACAGGTGACCGGAGGACATCCTTCCAAGCGGACGTATCAGGCAATCCGCATTGAGCTGAATCATGAACTTGATGTACTTCGCGATACGTTAGATACCATGATTGATTTGTTGAATGATGGGGGAAGAATCTGTATTATCACATTTCATTCACTGGAAGACCGTATTGTAAAATCCAACTTCAAAAAGAACGAAAATCCGTGTACATGCCCGAGCAATTTCCCGGTCTGTGTATGTGGAAAGAAATCCAAAGGACGTGTGGTGACAAGAAAGCCCGTTCTGCCTTCGGAGAAGGAACTCGAAGAGAACAGCAGATCAAAGAGTGCAAAATTACGCGTGTTTGAGCGTGTGGAAGATGGAATGGAAAGCAGGGAAGCGTTATGAGCAGTAAAAACTATTATGTAAACGGGAATACCGTGAGAGAACTGGATACACCGGTTCGACACAATCAGAGAACACGCAAAGAAATCGAAGAGGCAAGACGTCGCAAAAACCGTAGAAATGCAGCGAGAAGGAATCGCCAGAGAGCGATGGAGATGAGCCGTGGGTATGTGGTATTTCTCACAGTCTGTGTTGTGGTCAGTGCGCTGATTGCCGTTTTGTTTGTACAGATGCAGTCACAGATGACGACACGAATGAAAAATGTGGCAAATCTGGAGAGCCAGCTGGCAGATCTTCGCGCGGACAATGATGCACGTTATAAAAATCTTACAACTTCAACAGACCTTGAACATATCAAAAAAGTGGCAATGAAAAAGCTTGGCATGAAATATCCAACGGAAAAACAGGTGGTATATTATACCGTGGAAAACAGCAATTTCATGGATCAGTATGAGGATATTCCTTCCAAATAACAGGAGTCAGATGTGAGAAGAAAGAGAAGAAGACCGGCACAGAAATTTAACCGGAAGATGCGGACAAAACTGATGGTATTGTTTTCCCTTATTCTGGCTGTTTTGTGTGGACTGATCGGCAGATTGACTTATATTGAACACACGAAAGGGGAAACCTATCAGAAAAAAGTACTTTCCATGCAGTCTTATGACAGTAAAACGATTCCGTACCAGAGGGGAGAAATCATCGACCGTTCCGGTACGGTTCTTGCTACCAGTGTGGCAGTCTATAATGTGATTTTAGACTGTACCGTTGTCAATGATAAAGAAGAGTATGTTGATCCGACCGTGGAAGCACTGGTGAAATGTTTCCCGGAATTGGATGAAACGGAGATCCGCAGAATTATAAAAGAGAAAAAGGATAAACGCTATATTGTACTTGCCAAGAAAGTACCATATGACGAAGTACAGCCTTTTGTGGAATTGCAGGATGCCGTAGACAAAAAAGGAAACAAAGTAAATCCGGATATCAAGGGCGTCTGGTTTGAAAAAGAATATCAGAGAAATTATCCGTTTGGATCTTTAGCCTCTTCCGTGATTGGTTTTACTTCTTCCGGGAATGTCGGCACAACCGGACTGGAGAATTATTACAACAGTACATTAAACGGAATCAATGGGCGGGAGTACGGTTATCTGGACTCGGACAGCGATTTTGAAAAGACCGTCATTGATGCACAGGACGGGGATGCGCTGGTGACATCCATCGACGCAAATATCCAGTCCATCGTTGAAGAAAAAATCAAAGACTGGAATGAAAAATACCGGGATAACTATTATAAAGGAACCGGAAGTATCAATACGGCAGCGATTGTCATGAATCCAAACAACGGAGAAATCCTTGCCATGGCAGATTATCCAAACGTGGATCTGAACAATCCGAGAGATCTGAGTAAGTGGTACACCAAAAAACAGATCAAAAATATGTCCGAGGATGAAAAAATGGATGCGCTCAATGAGATATGGCAGAATTTTTGTGTATCCTCAACGTATGAGCCGGGATCTGTACAGAAACCTTTTACGGTTGCGTGTGGACTCGAAACCGGAACAATCAAAGATAAAATGACATTTGACTGTGATGGGTACGAGGATTTTAATGGACAGAAGGTGCGCTGCGTGGCGCGCTACGGACATGGAATAGAAACCGTCCGGAAGACACTTATGGATTCCTGTAATGATGCCATCATGCAGATGTCATACAAAATCGGAAAGAATCATTTTACAGAGTACCAGTCCATCTATGGATTTGGACAGAAAACGGGAATTGATCTGCCGGGAGAGGCAAATACCGCATCTTTGATGTATCAGGTGGAAGATATGAAACCGATCGATCTGGCAACCAATGCATTCGGACAGAACTATAACTGTACGATGGTCCAGATGGTGAGTGGATTTGCGTCACTGATCAATGGCGGAACTTATTATCAGCCGCATCTGGTAACCAAAATCACGGATTCGACAGGAAATACGATTTCCACGGTGGAACCGAAAGCTGTGAAACAGACCATTTCCCAGAGTACCAGCGATAAAATCCGGGATTATCTGCAGAGTGTCGTAAAGGAAGGTACGGGAAATACGGCAAAAGTGGATGGATATTCTATGGGCGGTAAAACAGGAACCGCACAGAAGTTTCCGCGTGGAAACGGAAAATATCTTGTTTCATTTATGGGATTTGCCCCATACGACAATCCGCAGGTACTGATCTATGTGGTTGTGAATGAACCAAATGTGGCAGACCAGCCGCACAGCGTATTTGCGCAGAACATTGCGCGTGAGATCTTAGAAGAAGTTCTTCCGTATATGAATATTTATCCGGATGAAAAGAAGACCGGTGTAAACAAGGGCTATGATGTTACCGGGTCAAAAGACAGTTCACAGTATACCGGAAAGCATAACGGAACCAAGTCCAGAAATGAAAAGAAAAAGAAGAACTAAAGACAGAGAGTTCTTAGAAAGGCTCTGCAGTGCATATGCTTTAAGAAAAGGATCGTGGTGCTTTTCATGGAGTGGAATAAAACCTATCACCGCAGAAAAATATGTATCATATTCTTTTCTGTTGTTCTGATGTCGATGGTTTTGTGCGGGCGTCTGGTCTATCTTATGCTTTTTGAGGGAAAATATTATGAGACGCAGGCAAAAGATCTGCAGCAGAGAGAAAGAAAAATAAAAGCCGCCAGAGGCAAAATTCTGGATCGAAATGGTGTAGTACTGGCAGATAACAAATCAGTCTGCACCATTTCTGTCATACATAACCAGATAAAGGAACCGGAAGCGGTCATTGCCATGCTCGTAAAGGAGCTTGGAATTCCGGAAGAAAAGGTCCGTAAGCGGGTAGAAAAATATTCGTCTCTCGAGAAGATCAAAAGTAATGTCGATAAGGAAACTGGAAATCGGATTCTTGCCTATGGCTATGCAGGGGTGAAAGTGGATGAGGATTATAAACGGAATTATCCATACGATACGCTTGCCTCAAAAGTGCTGGGGTTTACCGGCGGGGATAACCAGGGAATTATCGGATTGGAAAGTGTGTACGACAAATATCTGGAGGGAACCGATGGTCTGATTCTGACGACAACGGATGCCCGCGGTGTGGAAGTTGACAATATCGGAGAGGAACGCAAAGAACCTGTTGCCGGAAATAATCTGCGCACATCATTGGATGCAAATATTCAGATGTTTGCCATGCAGGCGGCAAATAAAGCATATATTCAGAAAGAAGCGGATTCTGTCAGTATTATTGTGATGAATCCTTCCGACGGAGCCGTCATGGCAATGGTGGATTATCCGGAATTTCATCTGAATGAGCCGTTTCAGCTGATTGAGGAGTATAAGGAGTATGAGGGTACCAAAAAGGAGCAGGAATACTGTAACCGGATGTGGCGAAACCAGTGTATCAATGATACCTATGAGCCCGGATCAACATTTAAGGTGATCACCGCGGCAGCGGCACTGGAAGAAGGTGTGGTTTCTTTGGAAGACCGGTTTCACTGTCCGGGATATATCGTGGTGGAGGACCGCAGGATTCGCTGTCACAAAACGACCGGGCATGGAGCAGAAAGCTTTGTGGAAGGAATCGAAAATTCCTGCAATCCCGTGTTTATCAATGTGGGACTTCGGATCGGTGCCGATCACTTTTATGACTATTTTGAGCAGTTCGGTCTGTTACATAAAACGGGGATTGACCTGCCGGGAGAGGCTTCGACCATCATGCACAAGCGGGAAAAGATCGGGCTTGTGGAACTGGCAACCATCTCATTCGGACAGTCATTTCAGATCACACCGATCCAGCTGGCAACCACCGTTTCTTCTATTATTAATGGAGGAAACCGCGTGACACCGCACGTCGGAATGCAGGTGGAGAATGGAGACAAAAAAGTAATAAAAACGTTTGATTTTCCGGCGCAGGAGGGAATCTGCAGGGAAGAAACGTCGGAAAAAATGCGGTTTTTGCTGGAAAAAGTGGTATCCGAGGGAGGCGGAAACAAAGCATATATTGAGGGGTATGAGATTGGCGGAAAAACAGCCACTTCACAGACCCTGCCCCGTTCCGCACATAAGTACATCTCCTCGTTTCTGGGGTTTGCACCGGCGGATGATCCGAAAGTTCTGGTACTTGTGATCATAAGGAACCCTTCCGGCATTTATTATGGCGGTACCATTGCGGCTCCTGTGGCAAAGGAAATTTTCGAAAACATACTGCCTTACCTTGAATTGGAGCAGTAAATACCTTATAATCGTAATTATACGCAAAGATGGAGGTTGATCGTAATGAAACTTGAAGGAAAAAAGGTTCTGGTTGTGGGAGCCGGAAAGAGCGGCATTGCTGCGTCAGAACTGTTATTGGATAAAAAAATTGAAACTGTTCTCTATGATGGAAACAAAGATCTGGATGTAGAAAAGTTATATGAAAAGGCACCGAAACTGAAAGGAATGCCGGTGCTTTTGGGGGAGCTGACGGATGAGCAGCTGCGCGCATTTGATGTAGCAGTCTTAAGTCCGGGCGTCCCAACGGATCTGCCGGTCGTAGAGCGGATGCGTGCACAGAACGTCTGCATCTGGGGCGAGATTGAACTTGCATATTCTTTCGCAAAAGGCAGACTGATTGCAATCACCGGAACAAACGGAAAGACCACTACGACAGCATTGACCGGAGAAATCATGAAAAATTATTTCAAGGATGTGCGCGTGGTTGGAAATATCGGAATTCCGTATACTTCCGAGGCTGCCACAATGACGGATGAAACCGTAACCGTCGCAGAGATCAGCAGTTTCCAGCTGGAAACCATTCATGAGTTCCATCCACAAATATCCGCAATCTTAAATATTACGCCGGATCATCTGAACCGTCATCACACCATGGATTGTTATATTAAGACCAAAGAGGCAATCACCACCAATCAGACAAAGGATGAGGTCTGTGTGCTTAATTATGAGGATGAGGTGCTTCGGGCATTCGGAGAGAGCGCACCGGTGCATGTGGTCTGGTTCAGCAGTGTAAGAAAACTTGCTGAAGGATTTTATCTCGACGGAGAGGAAATCTTTTATGCGCATGACGGAAACACCGAGAAGGTGATCAATGTCAATGATCTGAATCTGCTGGGACGACATAACTATGAAAATGTCATGGCCGCAACTGCCATGAGTGTGAATTTCGGAGTGCCGATGGAGAAAATCGTGGAGGTGCTGAAGCGTTTCCAGGCGGTAGAACACCGGATCGAGTATGTGACCGAAAAAAGAGGGGTCCGTTTTTACAACGATTCCAAGGGAACCAACCCGGATGCCGCTATTCAGGGAATCCGTGCGATGAACCGTCCAACGCTTCTGATCGGAGGCGGTTATGATAAGCAGTCCACATATGATGAGTGGATTGATGCATTTGACGGAAAAGTAAAAAAACTGGTGCTGATCGGACAGACAGCAGAAAAGATTGAAGTGTGTGCGCATAAGCATGGTTTTATGGATACCGTGCGCTGTGAGACCTTTGAGGAAGCGATCCGTTACTGCTATGACCATGCAGTATCCGGGGATGCGGTTCTGCTTTCACCGGCATGTGCCAGCTGGGGCATGTTCCCGAACTATGAGGAGCGTGGACGGATATTCAAAGAAATCGTTCGTGGATTAGAGGAGTAGTGAGTCGTGCCGAAACGGAGACGTGGGGAAAAGAAAACAACATATTTTGACTATAATCTGTTGTTTATCATTATTTTCCTATTATGTTTTGGACTGGTGATGCTTTACAGTTCCAGTTCGTATACATCAGCAAATAAATATGGGGACAGTGCACATTATCTGAAACTGCAGGCGCGAAATATTGCAATCGGTCTTGTTTTTATGTTCTATTTTGCAAAGAAGGATTATCATGTGTGGAGAAAATTCGGAAGGCTGGCATACTGGGGAGCCCTGGGGTTTTGTTTTGTCGTTCTGGCAAAGGTACCGGGGCTGACGCGAAGCTCCCACGGACAGTCCCGCTGGATTCAGGTCGGACCGATCGGCTTTCAGCCATCGGAGCTTGCAAAGATTGCCATCATTATTTATCTGGCGATGCTGATCGAGCGTATCCCCAAGCAGCTGGATAAGGTTTCAAGCATGGCAAAAGTAGGAATCCGTCTGGTGCCGCTTGTTTTGTTTGTCGCGGTAAACAACCTGAGTACGGCGATTATCATTCTTGGGATTGCTGTCTGTATGCTGTTTGTGGCAAGCCCGAAGTACAAAGAGTTTTTTGTGGTTGCCGTGCTGGGGGTGCTGTTTATTTTCGCATTTATCAATATCGCGTCTTACCGGAGTGACCGTGTGGAGGCATGGAAACATCCGGAGACAGCGGGAGATAAGGGATATCAGACCATGCAGGCACTCTATGCAATCGGATCCGGCAAGCTGTTTGGAAAAGGACTCGGACAGAGCCTGCAGAAGCTGGGCAATGTGCCGGAGGCACAGAATGATATGATTTTTTCCATTATCTGTGAGGAACTCGGCCTTTTCGGTGCCGTCTGTGTCATTCTTCTGTTTGTCCTGATGCTCTGGCGGATGATGGTCATTGCCAATAATGCAAAGGATCTGTACGGGGCACTTCTGGTGACGGGCATTATGTCACATATTGCGATTCAGGTAGTTTTAAATATTGCGGTTGTTACCAATACGATTCCGAATACCGGTGTCATTCTGCCGTTTATCAGTTACGGAGGTACCTCGCTTGTATTCCTTATGGCAGAGATGGGGCTTGCGCTGAGCGTGTCGAAGGGCATCCGTCTGGATACGATCGAGTAGGTTTGTCATGATTAAAGAAGAACGAAGAAAAAAGAAAAAAAGAAAAAACATTCTGCAGGTGATACTGGGAATCCTGATTGTGCTTGCGCTGGCAGTTCTGATCATTTTTACCGTTTTTAAAGTAAAAAATGTGGAGGTGGAGGGAAACAAACTCTACGATGCCAAAGTGATTGAAAAAGCAGTATTAAACGATGAGTATTCCTGGAATTCCCTGTATGTATTCCTGAAATATAAATTTGTCAATACCAGTGAAGTTCCGTTTGTGGACACGATGGAGATCAGCCTGAAAGATCCGCAGACGCTGCATATCAAAGTGTATGAGAAAGGAATCATGGGATATCTGTATCTCTCCTCGATCAATAAGAATGTCTATTTCGACAAAGACGGGATTGTGACAGAATTGTCTGACCGTGTGATTGAGGATACACCGCAGATCCTTGGGATTGACTGTAAAAAAGTAGTGCAGTATGAAAAGCTGCCGATCGGCTCGAAGCGGCTAAAGCAGCTTCTGACGCTGACGCAGTCTTTAAAACGCAATGACCTGATCCCGGATTCCATTACCTATGGTGTGGAAAATGAGCCGGTTCTGACATACGGGACGGTTAAAGTTTCCATGGGTTCCCTGGAATTTCTGACCCAGAAAGTGGAGCGGCTGGCAAAAATCAAGCCGCAGCTGCAGGGAATGGAAGGAACACTACATTTAGAAAACTGGACAGAAGAAACGACAAATATTGTGTTTGACAAAACGGAAAGTTCGAAAAAAGATAATAAAAAATCATAATTTTCGGTTGATTATTTGTATGAAAAATTATATTATAGTCTATATGAGTACGTATGAAACATTTTTATGTTTCACGGTGCCGCAGGGCTATAGGAAAGAGGAGGAAGAACCATGCTGGAGATTCGGACAACAGAGACAGATACGAGTGCCAAAATTATCGTGATTGGTGTAGGTGGTGCTGGTAATAACGCTGTGAACCGCATGATTGATGAGAATATAGGTGGAGTCGAATTTATCGGAGTAAATACAGATAAGCAGGCGTTGCAGCTTTGCAAGGCTCCTACATTGATACAGATTGGAGAAAAACTTACAAAAGGACTTGGTGCAGGCGCACAGCCGGAGATTGGCGAGAAAGCAGCAGAGGAAAGTGCAGAAGAATTATCCGCTGCAGTCAAGGGTGCAGATATGGTATTCGTTACCTGTGGTATGGGTGGCGGTACCGGTACCGGTGCAGCACCGGTCGTTGCAAAGATTGCCAAGGAGCAGGGAATCCTGACCGTTGGAGTTGTGACAAAGCCATTTAAGTTTGAGGCAAAGAAACGTATGATCAATGCCGTATCCGGTATTGAAAAACTCAAAGAGAGCGTGGATACTTTGATTGTGATTCCAAACGATAAACTTTTAGAGATCGTTGACAGACGTACTTCCATGCCGGATGCATTAAAGAAAGCAGACGAAGTATTACAGCAGGCAGTACAGGGAATCACAGATCTGATCAATCTGCCGGCACTTATCAATCTGGATTTTGCCGATGTGCAGACCGTTATGAAGGACAAGGGTATGGCACATATCGGTATCGGTAATGCCAAGGGCGATGAGAAAGCGATTGAGGCGGTGAAACTTGCCGTTGCATCTCCGCTTCTTGAGACAACCATCAATGGTGCAAGCCATGTAATCATCAATATTTCCGGTGATATTTCCCTGATGGATGCAAATGATGCAGCAAGCTATGTACAGGATCTGGCAGGAGAAGATGCAAATATCATCTTTGGTGCAAAGTATGATGAGACCATGACAGATGAAGCTACGATCACTGTAATTGCAACCGGACTGGAGAATCCATCCATGAAGATGAAGCCACAGCAGCAGGCGGGTGGAATCGGTGGCCGTATGGTATATCCGAATACAAACAATGTCCGTCCGACAGGTTCCGTTGGAATTGTCAGCCGTGCAGCAGCTGCTGGAAACAATAGTTTTCCTGGGGTAAATAACAGCAATTACACCAATGCAGGTACCGGTGTGGGAAGCAGACCGGTCAATCAGCCGCAGGCACAGGCACCGACTCCTTCCGCTTCGAACTATTCCGGGATTCAGCGTCCGAAGCCGGTAGAGAGTAATGTAAAGCCGGTAGAAATCAATATTCCGGATTTCCTGAAGAACCCTAGAAGATAAAACCGCACAATATGTCGATAATTTCCAAATAACAACCTCTTGTTTTTGCTAAATTATGAGGAATATTTTTCTTATAATAGGAGCAGAGACAGGAGGTGATTTTTTATATATGTATTCTATATTGATATCTTTCTGAAACAAAACTTTCTGATGAATTTTCTTGTATTATCCCTTACCTGTGTATTTTGCAAAAGTGCAGTCTGTCACCGGAATCTGCGCATGTTGGCTGCGGCGGTTTCCGGCACGGGACTTGAAGCGTTTGGACTGATGGTGCTGCCTTATGCAATTTCCGTCCTGTGTACTGCCATCGGCATCGTGCCGCTTATGGTTTTTCTTGCGTTTGGCAGGGAAAATAAAAAACAGAGGATGGTGAGGATTTTAAGCAGCTGGTTGTCCATTGTATTGTTAAACGGAGTGGCAACTGCAGTTTACAATCTGACGGGACTGGAAAATCTGTATCTGTATACCGCACTGGCAACGGCCGGAATCACTTACGTACTTGTCAAAAATCTTGTGGTGTCGGTGCAGAGGCAAAAGCGACAGATGTCTGTGGTTCTGTATAACAAAACGGTGTCGGTTCCATGTATCGGACTGCTGGATTCCGGCAATCTTTTAACCATGCCATTAAGTGGGAATCCGGTACATATTGCAGATGCAGCCCTGCTGCAGAAGCTTGTCGATGAAAAAACGGTACAAAAGGAGATTGAATACCGTGCACTCGGAAATCCGCATGGAAAATTGCAGGTGTACTGCATGGATGGGATGAAAGTGGAGACGGAGCCGGCAAAATTCTGTGACTGGAAACAGGTATGGGTTGGCTGCGCGGAAAATGGGGTGCTGTGCAATAAACCGTATCAGCTGATTCTGCATGCATCGGTGGCAGACCGCTGTGGCTGCACAAAAGATCCATCCCAAATGACAAAAAAACTGAGAAAGGAGAAACGTAATGTTTTCACTGTTTGAACTGGTGTGGAAGAGAATCCGCCTGTTTTTTACGGATGATGAGGTTTTTTACATAGGAGGGGCAGATGTACTGCCACCACCTTTGGAGCGGGAACAGGAGAACCGCTGTCTTATTGCTTTAAGCGGGCTGCATGGGGACAGTGAACCCATGACGCGCGAAGACGCAAGAAAGCAGCTGATCGAACACAATCTGCGTCTGGTGGTATATCTGGCACGGAAATTTGAAAATACCGGAATCTGTGTGGAGGATCTGATCTCCATCGGAACGATTGGGCTGATCAAGGGAATCAATACATTTAATCCGGAAAAGAAGATCAAACTGGCGACTTATGCGTCCCGGTGTATCGAAAATGAGATTCTTATGTATCTGCGCAGAAATAATAAAGTGAAGCTGGAGGTATCAATTGATGAGCCGTTGAATGTGGACTGGGATGGAAACGAACTTCTTCTTTCGGATATTCTTGGAACCGATGAAGATATCATTTACCGGGATATGGAGAATGAGGCGGAGATCATGCTTCTCCGCACTGCGGTTAATACGCTGACTCCGCGGGAAAAAGAAATTATCTGTCTGCGCTATGGAATCGGAAGAAAAGACGGCAGGGAAATGACCCAGAAAGAAGTGGCAGACCTGCTTGGAATTTCGCAATCCTATATTTCGAGATTGGAGAAGAAAATCATGGTGCGGCTGAAAAAATCAATTCAAAATAATGTGTAAGTGTGTTATACTAATTACATAAAATTTGCTCTGAAATAGTAAAATTTATATGCAAAATAGCAAGGACAGCAGGATGAAAGGGCGTGGTTTTTATGAAGATTGAATTTTTAGGGGCAGACCGTGAGGTGACGGGAAGCTGCCATTATGTGGCATTTGGGGAGACTCATTTTCTGGTGGACTGTGGTATGGAACAAGGGGCGGATCTGTATGTGAATCAGGAGATACCGGTTAACCCGGCAACGATTGATTATGTGTTTGTGACGCATGCCCATATTGATCATTCCGGACTTCTCCCACTTTTGTATAATCACGGGTTCCGGGGAAAGATTTTTGCAACAACGGCAACCTGTGAACTGTGTAATATCATGCTGAAGGATTCGGCACATATTCAGGAATTTGAGGCAGAATGGAAAAACCGCAAGGCGCGGCGTGCAGGAAGGCCGGAAGTGACACCGATGTATAACATGGAGGATGCGCAGGGGGTTTTAGAGCATTTCGTTCCGTGTACATACCATGAAACGGTGCAGATCTGCGAGGGACTGACCATAAGGTTTGTCGATGCGGGGCATCTGCTTGGCTCCTCTTCCATTGAAATATGGGTGACTGAGGATGGCGAGACAAGAAAACTTGTCTTTTCCGGGGATATTGGAAACTACAACCGTCCATTGATCCGTGATCCGGAATATCTTGAGGAAGCGGACTATGTGATCATGGAATCCACTTATGGAAACCGCAATCACAATACACCGCCGGATTATGCGGCAGAACTGGCAAAGGTGATGAATTCCACGTTTACCAAAGGCGGAAATCTGGTCATTCCGGCATTTTCTGTCGGCAGGACGCAGGAAATGCTTTACTATATGCGCCGGATTAAAACCGAGGGGCTGCTGCCGGAGTATCCGGGATTTGAAGTATATATCGACAGTCCGCTTGCCGTGGAGGCAACAAATATTTTCCATAAGAGTGTGGAAGAGTGCTTTGATGAGGAAGCAAGACAGCTGGTACAGTCGGGCATCAACCCGATCCAGTTTCCGGGACTGAAAGTGGCAGTTTCCAGTGAAGAATCCAAGATGATCAATTTCAACCAGAAATCCAAAGTGATTATCTCGGCTTCCGGCATGTGCGAAGCCGGCCGTATCCGGCATCATTTGAAACACAATCTGTGGCGGACGGATTCTACGATTCTGTTTGTCGGCTATCAGGTGCCTGGAACTCTGGGCTATTCTCTGTTAAACGGAGTAAAAAAGGTAAAGCTTTTCGGAGAGGAAATTGAGGTCAGAGCAAGCATTGTAAACCTTCCGGGTATCAGTGGTCATGCGGACCGGGATCATCTGACCGCATGGATTGCAAACTTTAAGAAGCCGCCGAAGAAAGTGTTTATTGTACATGGCGAGGAAACCACCGCGGTAGAGTTTGCGGAACATGTCAGAAACGATGTGGGATTTGATGCTTTAGCTCCCTACAGTGGGGATGCATATGATCTGCTTACCGGAGAACAGATCGCACAGGGCAGCAGACAGCTTGTGGAGAAAAAGACACAGGGTGTTTACCGTGCAAAATCCGGCGCGTTTGACCGCCTGATGATTGCGGGAGAACGTCTCATTGCCGTTATTAAAAAATGTCAGGGCATGGCGAATAAGGATCTTGGAAAGTTTGCGGATCAGATCAATTCGCTCTGCGATAAGTGGGACCGGTAAATTTGAGGGGAAAGCGGGACTTAAGTCCCGCTTTTTCCATGTCCGGAACAACCGGATGAAAATGAATAAAAAAACAGCACATGGGAATCCTTTATTATAAATCCAATTATAACGGAGGCATCCCATGTCAACATACAAAGTCGAAATCTGCGGGGTAAATACGGCCCAGCTGCCAATACTGAAAGAAGAAGAAAAAGATGAACTTTTCAAAAAGATAAAAGCCGGCGACAAGGCATCCAGAGAAACCTATATCAAAGGAAATCTCCGGCTGGTATTATCCGTGATCAAACGGTTTAATAATCATAATGAAAATGTGGACGATCTGTTCCAGATTGGCTGTATCGGACTGATGAAGGCAATAGATAATTTTGATACGAGTGTCGGGGTGAAATTTTCCACCTATGCGGTTCCGATGATTATTGGTGAAATCCGCCGGTATCTGCGGGATAACAGCAGTTACCGCATTCCGCGTTCGCTGCGTGATATTGCATATAAAGCCATGCAGGCAAAGGAACGGCTGGCAAAAAATGCACAAAAGGAACCGACTCTCGAAGAGATTGCAACTGAATGTGGGATTCCGGTGGAGGATGTGGTGTATGCCCTGGATGCCATCCAGACGCCCTTAAGTCTGTTTGATCCGGTCTATACGGATGGAGGGGACACCCTGTATGTGATGGATCAGATTTCGGACAAGAAAAACAAGGAAGAGCACTGGGTGGAGGATTTGTCACTTTCCGATGCCTTGTCACATCTGAATGAACGGGATGAGCATATCATCCGTCTGCGTTTTTTTGAGGGAAAGACACAGATTGAAGTCGCGGATGAAATTCATATTTCGCAGGCGCAGGTGTCGCGGCTGGAGAAAAATGCGTTAAAAAGTATGCAGGGATATCTGCGTACATGATAGCGGCCTGTTGTAAAATGGTTTTGTTATTGCTATAATGTGGAATATACAAAACGGAGAGGAAAAGAAATATCCGGCAGTAGAAAATTGTATTCTTGCTTTTTGCGGTGTACTGTGCTATACTGTCAACCGTTGCAGAGCCCATAAACAGGGGATTGCACGAAAAATTACCGAGTGTTCGAGACCTTCCACTCGTAAAACAAAACTAAAGGAGACAAATGGATATGAGAGACAAAAAGGTAACATTTATTGTTCAGGCTGCTGTGATTGCAGCACTTTATGTAGTGCTGACTTTTGTAGCCAACGCACTGGGACTTGCATCCCACACGATTCAGGTACGCTTTTCCGAAGCACTGTGTATCCTGCCTGTTTTTACGCCGGCAGCGATTCCGGGACTGTGGATTGGCTGTCTGCTTGCGAATCTGCTGACAGGTGCCGTGATTTATGATGTCATTTTCGGAAGCATTGCCACGCTGCTGGCAGCGGTATGTACCTATCTGCTGCGCAATCACAAGATTGCATGCACATTTCCACCGGTTATTTTTAATATGATTATTGTTCCGTTCGTGCTGGTCTATGCGTACGGTATTCCGGCGGTATATTTCCACGGTGTGAATGTAACCATCCCGTTTAATGCCATTACGGTCGGAATCGGAGAGGTGATTTCGGTATGCGTTCTTGGAAGCATTCTGATGCGTGTACTTGCAAAATACAGAAATGTCATGTTCCGTGCCACCGCACAATAAAAAATTATATCTGATAGAAGGTTCTGGAAGTCCCTGCGAGAGCAGGGGCTTTTTATTTTAAGAAATTCTGTAAATAAGCCAGACAATTTTAAGAAAACCTTAATGTCATTCCAAAATAACGTATGTTATCATAAATAACAGGAAATCGTAAAGAGCATTTATGGAAGGAGAAGGTTATGAAAATAAGAAAGAAAATCTGCAGTCTGCTTCTGGTATGTCTGGCATTTTTAGGCATATTTTGTGGCAGAGCAAATGTATATGCAGATCAGAAACAGGCATTGTCGGCAACGGTGACACTGCTGAAACAGGAAAAAGACTGTGTCGTGCAGGTGGAGGCCAAAAACAGTGGGGCGGATTTTTCCGGAAAGGTGCGGCTGGTGTTTTCCGGTACAGACAACTCCGGAGGCTGCGCATTTGAACAGTGCCTGACATTGCCACAGAACGGAAAAAAACAGTATACAATGACCATTCCGTATGCCGATGTCAGCCAGACGCGCGGAAACGGAATTGTGGCGTTTGTCGATGAAAAGGGAAACGTTGTGGCAAGTGAAGCATTTGCCAGTATTTTTGGCAAAGAAAAGCGCGGTATTGGTGTGGGAGTGCTTTCGGATCATTATGATGCGCTTGGCTGGATGAGCATGAGCGGCCAGACCTATTATCTTCACGGAAAAGACCAGAATGTATATCTGACACAGATGGACGCAGATACATTGCAGGCACAGCTGGATGAACTGTATTTTCTTGTGATTGATTCCTACGATGTGAGTTCACTTGGAAAAGAGAAGATCAAAGCAATCGAGAAATGGGTGAAAAACGGTGGATGGCTGCTGATTGGAACCGGAGAGCGCGGCAAAGATACACTGGGTGGTTTTGATTCCTCATTTATGGAGGTCAGCTGCAAAAGAGTCAGCAAAGTGGGAGAAGAAAATGATGCATCGAAAGAAATGCAGCAACTGGGAAGTTATTCCGGATTTACCGGGATTGATTTTTCACAGATGCCGGTTGCAAAGCTGCAGCGGAACAATATAAATGCAAGTAAAAGCGAAGCTTATCCGGGGTGGGTGTATGCCTGTGGGGATGGTGCCATCGGTGTATGTGCCATTTCTTTTGGCGAAAAACAGATGCAGAAGGCTTCCACGGATCTGTGTTACGGAATTTATGACCAGGTGGCAGGATATTCCATGAGCTATTCCCAGTATGTCAATGACGAGGAATGGGGATGGAGTGGGGAAAATGCATTCGGTGTCATTGACCACCTCAATACGGCACTGGATTTTTCCTGGCTGAAAGTTCTGATCGTGGTCTATGTGATCGTTGTTGGACCGGTGCTTTATCTTCTGCTTTGCAAGATGAAAAAAAGAGACTGGTACTGGCTGGGGGTACCGGCACTTGGCATAATCTTTATCGGTGTGGTATTTATCGGCGGACGGAATTTAAAGCTGCATGAGACACGGGTTTATTCGGTGACCGCACAGCAGGCGGATGGAAAAAGTACCACCGGTATCACCACCTATTACAATGCGTATCATTCCGGGGTAAAACCGTGGAAAGTACGGCTGAATGATAATTACGCATATGGCGGTTCAGGTCTCAGTGAATCATACAGCATGGCATCTTCCGGCAGGGTATATGCAGACCGTTATCACTATTTGGTGGAATATGACAGGGGTCTGTCCCTTGGGGTAAAACCGCAGAGCAATTTTGAAAATGCCTATCTCTTTGCGGCAGGAACTGCCAAAGGATGCGGAAGCATAGACACCAGTGGTCTGGTGCTCACGCAGCAGAAACAGGGGGGAAGCATAACAAACAACACGTCCTATGATTTCCCTTATCTTGTCTGCGTGTCGGATGATACGGTCATGGTATTTTCGGATGTAAAAGCAGGTGAGACCATAACGATAGACGGGAAAAGTAAAAAACCACTGCTGTCCCAGCAGATTTCTTATTTTGATGATGTCTACAGCGTGTTATCGCAAGACAACATGAATGGAAATACATATTCGTATAAGCATAAGGATATGGCAGCCGCACTGTATCTGGGACTGTGCCAGATCCGGCGGCAGAACGATGTGTCGGGTACTGTTGTAGTGGAAGGAGTAACCGCAGACTACGGAAAAACCATAGAGAGCAGGTGCTCGGAAATTTCGTTTGGCTGTCTGTATACGATTGCCGGTCAGGAGGTGTCTCATGCTTCAAATTAGTCATTTGTATAAAAACTACGGAAAATTTCAGGCGGTCAGGGATCTGAACCTGCATGTGCCCAAAGGGGATCTGTTTGGCTTTGTGGGACCAAACGGAGCCGGAAAGACAACAACAATCCGGATGGTATGCGGACTTATGCCGCCGACAGAAGGAACCATTACGATCCATGGCGTGGATGCCCTGCTGCATCCGAAGGAAATCAAAAAGCAGATCGGTTATGTGCCGGATTTCTTTGGTGTGTATGACAATTTAAAAGTCAGCGAATATATGGATTTTTACGGTTCCATGTACCGTATGACTTCCAGGGAGATCGCCGCGGTATCCAATGATCTGCTCGAGCTGGTCAATCTGTCAGACAAAAAAGAGGTTTATGTGGATACGCTTTCCCGCGGAATGAAGCAGCGGCTGTGTGTGGCACGGGCACTCATCCACAATCCTTCCCTTCTGGTGCTGGATGAACCGAATTCCGGTCTGGACCCGCGTGCGCGTGTGGAGATGAAAGAACTTTTGCAGAATCTGCGCAGCATGGGAAAAACCATTGTGATCAGTTCCCATATTTTGTCGGAGCTGGCAGAGATGTGCAACAGCATCGGTATTATGGATCACGGGAAACTCGTAGAAGCAGGAAACATCGAGGATGTCATGGAACATGTTTTCGGTGGAAACCGGATCGTGGTTTCGGTTCATGGGGAGATGGAGCCGGCAGTGCGCATGCTTAAGGAACACCCCCAGATCCGTGTGGAATCGGTGGGAGAAAAGGAAATCCATATCTCGCATGCCATGAAAGAGGAAGAAATCGCGCAGTTGATCGCACAGATGATACAGAATGGAATTATCGTGACAGGATTTTATAAAGAAGAGGGAAATCTCGAATCCCTGTTTATGCAGCTGACAGGAGGGCAGGAAGATGAGAATTAATCCAATGGTAAAAAAAGATATTAAAGTACAGGCGCGCAGTATGCGCTGCTGCTGGGAAATATTTGTTTATGAGGCGATTATGGCAGTTGTATTTTTCTTTGCCATGTTTTTGTTTTCCCAGCAGATGACCTATTCGTCTGCAAACATATACAGCAGCATTGTCTGGCTGTATCCGGCACTTGCGGTCACGCAGATTTTTATTCTGGGAGTGGTAGTCCCGGTGCGCACGGCTTCTGCAATTTCGGGTGAGAAAGAGCGGCAGACCTTTGATATTATGATGACAACCAGCATGACCGGATTTTCCATTATTATGGGAAAGGTGCTCACCGCGATGATCCAGAGCATGTTTTATGTGGTGGCAGGACTTCCGATCGTAGCACTGGCATTTGTCATCGGCGGACTCTCATGGGGCAATCTGTTCTGGTTTCTGGCAGTATCATTACTGGTTTCGTTCGTTTCTGCAAGTATTGGAATTTTGTGTTCTTCCATCTGTAAAAAAACGATCAGTGCCATAATTTTATCGTATGGTATCTATGCCCTGCTGTTTATCGGAAGTTTTCTTCCCTATCTGGTCACCACGGTTGTCCGCTTGTCAGGTGGTGTACCGGAAAAATCCTGCTGGGTGCTTCTGGTCAATCCGGGCATGTATCTGCTTGAATTTTTTACATGGAGTATGACCGGAACATCCGTGGCGGAAGAACTGATCACAAATTACGGGAAAACATTTTCTGTTTCGGGCGCTGCCGTACATTATGGATGGATGGCCGTTTCCACGCTTTTATTTGTGGCACTGGCATTTGTCTTTCTTCTGATTGCGATGCGGCGGATCAATCCGATGGCAGGATATGGAAGAAAACATGCAGGGGGAAAGCAGCATGGATGAAAAAGCATTTCTGTTGCAGGAAATCCGTTACAGCAAAAGAAAACAGAACGTAAAAAAGTTCCTGCGCTATGAAAGCACAGGAATTGCCGCAGGTGGAACCATCGCCATGGTGCTGGAAGGATGTGCGGTGTTTGTCCCTTTTTATACGGTGCATGTGTGGGCTGTTTTGGCAGTTTTATGTGGTGCGGCAGCTGGAGGCATTTATACGGTAATGAAGAGATGTACCATGGTACAGGCAGCACAGCAGATCGACCGTTTCGGGTTTCAGGAACGGATCGTGACGGCATATGGGCGTATTGGAAAAGAGGGTAGTATCGACCAGATGCAGCGCAGCGATGCCGTGCATATGTTACAGGAAGACCATGCATGGAAAAAGGCGCGTGTTTGTCCGGACCGAAGGAAACTTGTGGCACTTTTTCTTTCCCTTGGGCTGGCGCTTGTTCTTTCGTTTGTGCCGTCCCCCGCGCATAAACAGGCGCAGCAGCGGCATGCCATCCGGCAGGAAGCCCGGGAAAAGGAAAAAGAAATCCAAAAAGTGATGGATGCCTTAAAACAGACAGACACCTCTTCCATGACAAAAGAACAAAAGAAAGCCCTGCAGGAACTGATACAGTCACTGGCCTTATCGCAAAAAGAAATGCAGCAGGCAGATACGAAGCAGGCACTGGCATCTGCCGGGCAGAAACTTTCCTACAAGTATGGACAGGCGGCACAGATTTCCGGGGCGGATGCCCTGGCATCGGTACTTAAAAATATCCAGGTGAATACCAATACAGGAAACCAGCTGGCACAGGGGGATGTACAAAGCACTACACAAAACACTACACAAAGCGGTACGCAGCGTGGGGAATCCACGCAGTCTTCGGAAACCAGTTCCCAGGATTCCGGGGATGGGGAAGATTCGGGCAGTGGAAAGGACGGAAGTGGAAGTGGCAATGGAAGTGGAAACGGAACCGGCAAGGGGAAAGGAAGCGGAAACGGAAGTGGAACAGGAAACGGAACAGGCAGCGGACGCGGAACCGGATCCGGAGGGGGAACACATGATTATGTGAGTGTTCCGAATAAACTCGGAAACGACAGCAGTATCACAAAGGACAAGGGGGATTCGAAGAATTCCGATTATTACAAGGCGAAGAATGGTCTGGCATGGAAAGGCGAACACGTGGATTTAGATTCCGTGGTCGGCGATTACACGAAAGAGGCCTACGAAGGTATTGCCAATGGAAAATACCCGGCCGGCATGGAAGATGTCATCCGGAATTATTTTGAAAATCTGAACTGATGGAGAGGAGATCTTATGACAGAATATGAAGTATGCCAGCAGAACACCATGGCATGTGAACAGGAAATTGCAAAGGGAATTATCGGACAAAAAGACGTCATCCGCCAGGTCATGCTGGCACTTCTGGCGGGCGGAAATGTACTCTTAGAAGGTATGCCGGGACTGGGAAAGACCATGCTGGTGCGCACGATCAGCCAGGTGTGTGATCTGAGTTTTCAGAGAATCCAGTTTACCCCGGATCTGATGCCGAGTGACGTGACCGGTACCAACATCATCGTAAAAGAAGAGCAAAAAAGTGCATTCCGGTTTGAAAAAGGACCGATTTTTGCCAATCTGGTGCTGGCGGATGAGATCAACCGTGCCACGCCAAAGACACAGTCAGCTCTCTTAGAGGCCATGCAGGAACACACCGTGACGATCGGAACGACCAGCCATCCGCTGCCGGAGCCGTTTCTGGTGCTTGCCACACAAAATCCGATCGAAAACGAGGGAACTTATCCGCTGCCGGAAGCCCAGCTGGACCGTTTTTTGTTTAAAGTGCTGGTAAAATTTCCGGACCGGCAGGAACTGCGGGAAATCGTGGAACTGACGGAGGGAAACCATCCGCCAAAGATCGAAAAGGTCATGGACCGGGAAAGCCTGCTTGCAGCGCGCGCATGCGTTGCACAGATTCCGATTGCGGATGCCGTCATGGATTATATTCTGGATCTGGTTATGGCAACTCATGCAGACAATCCGTATATCCGGGAGGGGGCAAGCCCGCGTGCGGCACAGGCACTGATCCGCACAGCCAGGGCACGCGCGTTTATGGAAAACCGCCTGAATGTCTCGTTTGAGGACGTCAAATGTGTCGCACTTCCGGTATTGCGGCACAGGATTCTGCTCAGTTTCGATGCAGTATCGGAGGGGATTACGGAAGATGCGGTGATTGGGCAGATCTTAACAGAAAAGGAACAGGGACTGTATGCTTGATGCGGGAATTTATGAACAGCTGTCGCGGCTTGTGATCGCGATGAAACAGAAAAGCAGCCAGAATATGGCAGGAAACCGCAGATCCGTACAGAAAGGGACTTCTGCGGAATTTTCCGATTTCCGGGAGTATATGCCGGGAGATGATCTGCGCAGGCTGGACTGGAATGTCTATGCGCGGTCGGAGCGCATGTATATCCGGGAATATTTCGAAGAAAAGGAAGCAGTGGTATCGGTTATTCTAGATACCAGTGCATCAATGCACTATGGAAAAAAGAGCAAGGCAGAACTGGCACAGGATCTGTGCGCGGTGATTGCCTTTCTGACTTTGCACCATATGGACCGGCTGGTGCTGTATGACAGCAGCCAGATGGGAACTCCGCTTGTGGTTTCCGGGGGAAAGAATGCACTGCCAAAAGTACTTGGATGGCTGCAGGCACGCACATTTTCGGGGACAGAGACGGATTCTTTTTCCGCCGTGCGCCAGATGCAGAGGCGTGGGGCGGGAGTTACCGTGATCGTCAGTGATTTCCTGACCGAAGCAGCGACAGATCCCACGCAGGATTGTCTGGAAAAAACGATGCAGTATCTGGACTTTACGAAACAAAGACCCGTGTTGCTTCAGACACTGTGTGCGGAAGAACTGCGTGTGACAATGGACGGTACGCGCAATCTGATAGATATGGAGTCCAAAGAAAAACTGCGCGTGACGATGCGTGCGGATGTGATTGCGCGATATGAACAGGAACTGCAAAAGCTTTCTGTGCGGCTGAAAAAAAGTGCATCGGCTGCCGGAGGCACTTATATACTCTGTGATTCCGAAAAAGAGAGACGTGCGCTGATTTTAGAAGATTTAAGACCTTTGTTTGTCTGAGAAAAATTTGAGGATGGATTATGATATTTGAGAGTTTGTGGCCACTGGCATTTTTGCTGGCGGTTCCGGTTGTTGTGATTTTATATCTGCTTGTGCCAAAGGGGACAGACACACCAGTGTCTTCGAACCTGTTGTGGAAGAAGCTTTTTTATAATGAACAGTCTAAAACGTTCTGGGAAAAGTTTTTGCACAATCTGCTGATGTATCTGCAGATCGTGATCCTTTTGCTGCTTATTCTGGCACTGATGGCACCGTTTGTACAGCGTAAGGGTACAGGCAGTACGGACGTGGTGTATCTGATTGACACCAGCGGAAGCATGAAGCATCTCACCAAAGGGGGCAATACCCGCTTAGGGGAAGCCGTAAGTGAGATCAAAGAGCAGATTGCCGCTTCGGATGGGGCAAAAATATCCATTGTTACCTGTGACGGCACGGGAACCAATCTGCTTGCCGTCCATACTTCCGAAAAAAAAGCACTGTATCGGACGCTGGCAGACATCAAGGGCACGGACACAGCCGGATCGCTTTCTGATGCACTGGCAACCGTACAGACGGTGCAGAAAAAAGACAAAAAGAACGATCTGGCAGATGTCATCGTCTATACCGACGGCATAGGGGCAAAACAGACGAAAAATCTCAAAAGTCAGCTTCAGGCAACCATCCGCGTGGTGGGAAGTCCCGTTTCTAACGTGGCGAATACGTTTCTGTCCTGCACCAAAGACAGCAGCGGGGACACGTATACGGTTGCATCAGGCGTGACAAATTACAGCGATCATGCGGCAAATATGGAGATTACGCTGTATGAGGGAAAGAAAATTCTTGAAGTGCGTACACTTTTCCTTGCCGCAGACGAGACATATACCTGCCTGTTTAAACAGGTGAACTGGGGAAACCAGCCGCTGCATACCGAACTTTCCGCAGTGACATTTGCCGGCAGCAGCCAGAAGGATTCCTTACATGAGGATAACTGTGCCTATGCACTCAAAGACCAGGTTTCCACGAGCAAAGCCACACTGATCGGGGAAGGAAATACCTATATCGAAAAAGCGTATCTTGCCGTGACCGGAGAGAATCTTTCCAAGGCAAAAACAACGGATGCACTTGACCGTGACGATCCGGGGGTCTGTATTTTTGATGCGGATACGGCAGTGCAGGAATCTAATCAGCAGAAGGCGCAGATGATTTTTGCCAAAGAGGGAAAGAACGAGGAAAAAAATGTCAGCCTGTCCGCCGGCGATACCGAACTGACTTCCGGAATCCGGGACTTTGCGCTCGGGGTAAATCAGACGTATGTGTATGATCTGCCGGTCTGGGCCACGGGCTTTCTGTGGAACGGAAAGCAGTGCGCCGCATACTATGGGGAGCATGACGGAATCCGGGAGGTGGTACTTGGATTTGACCTGCGGGAATCGGATTTTGCCCTGCAGCCGGAGTTTCCGGTATTTATGAACCATGCGCTGCATTATCTTGAGGATAGTTCCCTTCTTTCCCAAAACGTCTATGATGCCGGAGATACCGTGCAGTTTCATGCATTAAACGGTGTGGACGTGCAGCAGATTGCAGCACCTACCGATCAGGCAGGACTGTTTACCGTAAAAGCGGGCGACAGAAAGGAATCCTATATTGTAAAATTTGCATGCAGCAGTCAGTCGGATGGACGGATCACGGCAGGCGATTCCGGAAGCCGCAACACGATGCAGCGGCAGCTTGTGCGAAAGCAGATGCGCAATGTCATCCTTATCCTTGTGCTTCTTCTTATGATACTGGAGTGGATCTGTTATGTCCGGCAGATGCGTTACCGTGGGCGGTTTTATCTTGCGGTGCGTCTGGTGGGGCTTGCCCTTTTGGTGCTGGCTGTCTGTGGAATTTCGGTGCCGCTTTCCCACGCGAAAGACACAACCGTTTTTCTGGTTGATCTGTCGGAGAGCAATGCCGCAAATCTCACGCAGATGGAGCAGTATATGAGCCGGCAGGTTAAAGACATGCCAAAGAACAATCAGTATGCCATCGTAACGTTTGGAGCCAATGCGGTTGTGGAACAGTTTCTGACCAGTGAGAAACACAGTTTTCAGATTCTCTCGGCACCGGAGGCGGATGCAACCAACCTTGAGGAAGCTGTTTCCACAGGACTTTCCATGATCCCGGACAATGCGGCAGGACGGCTTGTGGTGCTTACGGATGGAAAGCAGACAAAGGGAAACATCGAGCATACGGCATCGGCACTGACGGCAAAAAACGTGCAGCTGTATTCGGTTCTCTATGAAGATACAAAGCAGGGGAGCGATGCCTATATCGAAAACGTGGAAATGCCGGAGTATCTTTATCCGGGTGATTCCTATTCCATGACCGTAACTGTGGAAAGCAACTATGAGACCGATGCGAAGCTGCAGCTTTTGCAGGGAACGGAGATGGTCAGTCAGACAGGCGTGCATTTAAACAAAGGCAGCAACCGTTTTGTTTTGAAACAGAAGGTAGTCGGTACCGATGCGCAGCAGTATACCGTGCGCGTGAAGGCACCGAAGGACACCTGTGAAAAAAACAATGATTATGGTACGTATGCGACGGTGGATTCCCTGCCAAAGATTCTGCTTGTATCCGGAATGGGAGAGGACAGCACACCGTTTTTAGGACTTTTGGATGCTGCCGGATGCAATTACCGGCAGGTATCCGCAGTCAGTGCACCGGATACTTTAAAAGAGATGCTGCAGTACAAGAGCATCATTCTGGAAAATGTGTACCGGACAGATCTGCCGGAGGGCTTTCTAAAAAATCTGAAAACTTATGTGAAAGACTACGGATGCGGTCTGGTGGCATGCGGCGGTGAGGACAGTTTTGCACTGGGCGGATATCTGGATACGGAACTGGAGAAACTTCTTCCGGTCGATATGCAGCTGCGCGGGGTAAATGAGAAACAGAATCTGGCAATGGTCATGGTGATTGATCATTCGGGCAGTATGTCGGAACAGACCGAAGGAGGCACCAATCTGGATCTGGCGATCGCGGCTGCCAAAGCGGCTGTGGATCAGCTGGATACGAAAGATGAAGTCGGTGTGGTAACCTTTGATGATGGTTACACCTGGCAGGTGCCGCTGGAAAAAGTGAAGGATAAAGACAAGATCCATCAAAGCATCGAGACGATCAGCGAAGGCGGTGGAACGACCATCAAACCGGCCGTGCGTGCGGCACTAAATGAAATCAAGAAGAGCAAGGCGCAGCTAAAGCATATTGTCCTTCTGACGGATGGACAGGGGGAAACCGGAAATTTTGAAGATATCATCAAGGACTGCAAGGATGCCGATGTAACTCTTTCCACGGTAGCGGTTGGAGAGTCGTCTGACAGACAGCTTCTGGAACGACTGGCAACGCAGTGTAACGGCCGCTATTATTATTCCGATATCTCAACCGATATCCCGAAAATCTTTGCACAGGAAGTATTTTTAAATGGAGATACCTATTTGCAGAACGGACAGTTTTCACTGAAAGGAAACAGCAGCAATGCCATCACGAAAAATCTCTTTGCCGATGGCTGGCCGCAGATCAAAGGGTACGTGAGTGCCTCTCCGAAAACCGGAGCCAATGTGCTGCTGGCATCTGCCGAAAAGGATGACCCGATTTTGTCTGTCATGCAGTATGGACTGGGGCATACGGTTGCGTGGAATACCGATGTGACAAACCGCTGGACTGCCGGGCTGGCACAGCAGAATGATTACGTGCAGCTGTGGAAGCGGATCATCGATTACAGTGCAGGAAATACAGCACTCGGCGAAGACCGTGTGGATGTAACTACTGTAAACGGAACAACGAAAGTTACCTATTATGCCAAAGACTACGCAGAGCAGACACAGGTGGAGGCTGTGTACACGGATCCGGATGGAAAAACGCATCAGGCGAAACTGACCGCAAGTGCGCCGGGAACTTATGAGGCACAGCTGGATACGACAGTCTCCGGTGTCTACAATCTGAGCGTGCAGCGGAAAAACGGCAAAAAAATCGAAAATGCCCTGACCACCGCAGCCGTGGTACAGTATTCGCAGGAGTACAAATTTGCGCTGACAAACGACAGCTTTTGTGCGTTCATCAAACAGTATGGAAAGGTGCTTTCCCCAAAGAAGAATGTATGGAAGAAGTTAAAAGCTTCCGGGCGGGCACGGGTTTGTCTGACCAATCCGCTTTTAATCCTTTTGCTTTTCGTATTTCTTGCAGATATCGCCATGCGGCGGTTTGCCTATGTTCCGCCAATGCCACACTGGACGAGACCAGCAAAAAAAGCTATAATGACAAAAGAAAAAACAGCAGAAGACGGGCAGCCGGAGCCGGAAGCAGAAAAACCAAAGGAAAAGACAAAGAAAGCAAAACCGGAGGAAACGGCTTCCCAGGCACTCGATACTTCTGCGCTGTTAAAGAAAAAAGAAAAGCGGAATCATTCCGTTTAAAAGAAAACAGGAGTCATTATGCAATCAGACAGCAATTTACGAGAAACGTTACGGAGTATCGACCATAAAAGTTATCCGGCATACAAATCCCTGCGGGGAAGTTACCGGTTTGCAGACTATGTGTTATCCATCGATCATGTGCAGGGAGATCCTTTTGCGGCACCTTCCCATGTGCGCGTGACCGTGGATGCAAAGGCAGCGGCATTTCCGGAATATGCCATGAAAAATACACGGACGCGCACAGCATTGGCAGATGAACTGCTGCGCACGTTTGCCGCACAGATCAACCACTTTACATTTAAGGCGAAGGGATCGGGCAAGAGCGGCCTGATTTCGGTAACCCACTGCGGACAGGAGATTCTGACCCGGACAGCCTGTGAAGTGAATGAAAAAGAAATTACCGCGCGTTTTGCGGTAGGATTTCCGGCAAACGGACGGACGATCAATGCCAGGGAACTGGAGAAAATTCTGTTTACCTATCTGCCGGAATGTGTAAAGCATTCATTTTATTATAAGAATCTCGATGCCCGCAGAATCCGGGATGCCGTGGAACTGGCAGAAGACCAGCAGGCAGTCCGTGACCAGCTGAAAGAACAGGGGCTGGTTGCATTTGTTGCCGATGATGCGGTACTGCCGCGGGAGAGCGGGATTTCCTCCCGGCCGATGAAACAGTCTGTAGCCTTTACCTCTCCGGAATCCCTTAGGGTGACGATGCAGCTTCCGCACAGGGGTGCGGTCACCGGTATGGGAATCCCGAAAGGAATCACACTGATTGTCGGTGGCGGCTATCATGGAAAATCCACACTTCTGACTGCACTCGAACTGGGCGTTTATAACCATATCGCAGGGGACGGCAGAGAGTTTGTGATCACGGATGAGACCGCCTTAAAACTTCGTTCGGAGGACGGACGGTTTATCAAAGATGTCGATATTTCCATGTTTATCAATGACCTGCCAAACGGAAAAGATACCCATCATTTTTCGACGGAAGATGCCAGCGGAAGCACATCGCAGGCAGCCGGGATCGTGGAAGGCATGGAGGCGGGAAGCCGCCTGTTTCTGCTGGATGAGGATACGTCCGCGACGAACTTTATGGTAAGGGATGCATTTATGCAGAAAGTAGTCAGTCCGGACAAAGAGCCGATCACGCCGTTTCTTTCCCGTGCGCGGGAACTGTATGAGCAGGCAGGAATTTCTACCATCCTGGTAGCGGGCAGTTCCGGTGCCTTTTTCCATATTGCGGATACCGTGATCCAGATGGACCGTTACAAGCCGGTTGATATTACAAAAAAAGCAAAGGCATTGTGCAAAGAATTTCCGATTTCAGAGGAAAAGCCACTTCCGTTCGCCCTGCCACACAGTCACCGGATCATGGAAAAAGATAAAAACGGTGCCACAAAACGCAGGGATTACCGGAGCGGAGCCGTGCGCAAAAATGAGCCGGAGCGGTTAAAATTAAAAACCATGGGAACGGATGGATTTGCCATCGGAAAGCAGACCGTGGATCTGCGGTATTTAGAACAGCTGATCGACAGCGAACAGACCGCGTGCCTTGGCATGCTCTTAAAATATGCGGTTGAACACCTGGTGGACGGCAAACGGACAATTGCCGAAGTCGTTGTACAGTTACAGAAAGAACTCGAAACGTCCGGCATGCGTTTTCTGGCAGAAAACGGTATCGTTTCGGGCGGTTATGCCATGCCGCGGGTGCAGGAGATGTATTCCTGTTTTAACCGTTATCGTGTATAGAAAAAGGGAAGCACAGGAGAGACTATGAAAAGAATATTAGTTGTCGTTGACATGCAAAACGATTTTACGACCGGACCGCTGGGCAATGCAGAGTGTGCAGCAGTCATTCCGAAGGTCGCGGAAGTGATAAAAACAGGCGTGTATGACAGAATCATTTTCACCCAAGACACGCACCAGAGTAATTATCTGGATACGCAGGAAGGAAAGCGGCTGCCCGTCGTGCACTGCATCGAAGGAACCGAAGGCTGGGAGATTGCGCCTGTGATCCGTAAGGCAGCATCCTTTTATTCCAAAGAACAGATCGAGACGATCTGTAAGCCGGCATTTGGCAGTGTGCAGCTTGGTGAGTGCTTAAAGCAGTACTGCGGTGATGCAGAGGCACAGATTGATTTCTGTGGCGTGTGCACGGGTATCTGTGTCATCAGCAATGTCATGATTGCCAAAGCCTTTGTTCCGGAAGCGCGCGTGTGCGTGATTGAAAAAGCATGCGCCTGCGTGACACCGGAGTCGCACCGCACGGCGATCGAAGCGATGAAAACCTGTCAGGTGGATATACAGTAATTGTATCTTATTTAAGTAAGAAGAAAAGAGAAGAATTATGAAGTTAAATCAGATCATCACCAGTCTGCTGGAAACAGACATGTACAAATTCAGTATGGGAGAGGCCATCTATCACCAGTTCTCCGACTATAAAACCACATGGACATTCAAGTGCCGCAATACCGATGTGCACTTTACGGCAGAGATGGTGCAGGAGATCAAAGAGCAGATTAAGGCATACTGCAGTCTGCGTTTTACGGAACAAGAGCTGGACTATCTGAACCGCATTACATGGATCAAGGGAAGCTATATTGATTTCCTGCGCCTGTGGCAGCCGCGCTATGAGGATTTTAAGATTTCGGATGAGGCGGAATGCGGACTTTCCATCGAGACATTCGGTACCTGGCTGAATACGTCCTTGTATGAGATCCCGACACTGGCGATTGTCAACGAAGTGTATTTCCGTATGGCGTACGATTATGACAGGCTTTATGCCAGTTTCCGGGAACGTCTGGAGCAGAAGATCAAAGATGCCAGCGGCAGATACGAGATCGGTTCGTTCAGTGAATTCGGACTGCGCCGCCGTCTTTCCGCAGAGGCACAGGAGCTTGCTGTCCGCAAGCTGAAAGAAGCAGAGTTTCGCGGGTCAGAATTTGTCGGAACGTCCAACGTCTATCTGGCAAAGAAATACAATCTGACACCGGTCGGAACCATGGCACATGAGTGGATCATGTGTGTCGGACAGGGAAATCACAAACATAACCCGGCATACTCCAACTGGTACGCGCTTGATGCCTGGGTACGCGAGTATGGCGTGTTAAACGGTATTGCACTGACCGATGCGATTACGACCGATTGTTTCCTGCGGGATTTCCAGCTGACCTATGCAACGTTATTCTCCGGCGTGCGTCATGACAGCGGAGATCCGGTGGAGTGGGGCGAAAAAATGATCGCACACTACCAGAAACTGGGAATCGATCCGGCAAATAAAACTTTATTGTTCAGTGATTCTCTTGATTTTGCACGGGCACACGAACTGTATGAACATTTCCGGAACCGCACAAAGGTGGCTTTCGGAATCGGCACCTATATCTCGAATGATACGGAGGTACCGGCACTGAATATCGTCATGAAAACCACGCTGTGCAACGGTATGGATGTCGCAAAGATTTCCGATACTCCGGGCAAGGGAATGTGTAAGAACCCGGATTATGTGCACTATCTGAAACGATGCATCGACTGGCGTATGAATCATGACAGATAAAAGAATGTTTTTTTTGTAGATAATTATTAAGGAGAGAGCAGATGGGAAAAATTGAGGGTGTTCGAATCAAAAATTTTGGACCGTTGAAAGACATTGTGATGGGGAAGACGCTTTCTAATCAAAAGGGAATGGCTCTTGGAAATTTAACCGCCATTATAGGACCTAGCGGGAATGGGAAAAGTACTCTGGCAGATGCATTTGGCTTTTTGGCAGATTGTCTGGAAATAGGGGTTGAAGCTGCCTGTGATACAAAAAATAGAGGTGGTTTTCAACAAATTCGATCACAGGGAGTTGAAGAAGCAATAAAATTTGAATTATATTACCGGGAAACAAGTACGACACGCCCAATCACGTATGAATTGGAGATTGATGAAGATGGTATGGGAAGACCTTATGTGAAAGAAGAACGGCTTCGTCAACGTGTGGAAAAAAGAGGATGGCCATTATCCTTTTTGTTTTTGCAGAGTGGAAAAGGTTATGCTTATGAGGGAAAAGAAGGTGGAGCGGATGACAACGGGCGTAGTGTAAAAGGAGAAAAGGTAGATGTTGAATTAGCAGATATCCGAAAGCTTGGAATTGTGACCTTAGGAGCTATGAAACAGTATGAACGTATTGAAAAGTTCTTAAATTTCTTAAAGAGCTGGTATCTTTGTTATTTTTCTCCGGATGCAGCACGGTCTCTGCAGACAGCAGCCCCACAGCCATATCTGAATCGAACGGGTAGTAATATTAATAATGTTGCGCAGTATATGTATCGGGAAAATAAAAAAGAATTTACAAAAGTACTAAAAGAAATTCAGACGAAACTTCCGAATATAGAAAAAATTGAGCCTGTGAAATTTGATAACGGTCAGATGATGCTCAAGTTTTGGGAACATGGATTTGAAAAAGCATTTTATTCACCAAAGATGTCGGATGGTACTTTGAAGTTATTTGCATATTATTTGTTATTGCATGAAAAGAATCCACGGCAGCTGGTATTTATAGAAGAACCGGAAAATGGTTTATATCATCAGTATTTAAGCATGCTTGCAGAGGAAATGTTAAAAAGCGTTGGTACGGGATTTTCCAAGCAATTATTTGTTACTACACACAGTCCTTTTTTTGTCAATGCATTGTCGCCGGATCATGTATGGGTGCTGACAAAGGGAGAAAATGGTTTTTCAAGTATTAAACGTGCATCAGAATATGATTTTGTCAAAGAACTTTCCGAAGAGGGTGTTCCTTTGGGGGATATGTGGTACAGTCGCTATTTTGGATAATGTGGAGGGAGTATGTACTTTCAATTTTTAATAGAAGACCAGTCAACTGAAATATTAGTTGGACATGTAATGGGAAAATTAAAAGAGAAATACCCGGAGAAAGAGATCCTTTATGACAGTAAGCCATTTAAAGGAATTGGGCATTTACCAACAAAGGGAAATCTTATGGAGCGCAAGGGAGGCAATTTACTGAATAATCTTCATATATATTTGCGTGGATTTGATAAAAAACTGGCAGGCATGGAACATGCGACTATTGTTGTTGTGTTGGACAATGACAAACGTGACTATGATATTTTTCAGCAAAATCTCAACCAGGTAGCAAAGGATGTTGTGATGTTAACGGACTATGCCTTCTGTATTGCGGTAAAAGAGATGGAGGCGTGGTTATTAGGAGATGAAGATGCCATTTATAGTGCATATCCGGAAGCAAAGAAGAAATTTCTGAAAAATTATAAGCAGGACGAGATTGTTGACACATGGGAAGTGTTGGCAAATATGGTATATCCCGGAGGATTAGCAAAATTACATAAAGTGTCTAAAAATAGTTATAAGGAAACGGGAAAAGCAAAATGTGAGTGGGCTGATAAAATAGGTCAAAAACTTGTTTTAGAAAAGAATGTCTCTCCAAGTTTTCAAAAATTTTTATTTGAACTTTGTTCAAGGATTGAAGCAGCGTAAGAAGAGTGTTTTTGGAATGATTTAAAAACAAAGGAAGAAGGAACAGACCTATGAATTATACAGAGTGTATCGAACAGGCGAGAGGCCGCATCGGATCTTACTGTAAAGCGTGCAGTGAATGTAACGGCAGAGCCTGTAAAAACCAGATGCCGGGGCCGGGAGCCAAAGGCATCGGCGATACCGCCATCCGCAACTATGACAAATGGAAGGAAATCCGCGTCCAGATGGACACGCTGGTCGAAAACCGTCCATGTGATACGACACTGGAACTGTTTGGCAGAACGTTTCAGTATCCGTTTTTTGCCGGTCCGGTAGGTGCCGTGCAGCTGCACTACGGAGACTGCCTGAATGATATTTCCTACAACGATATTCTCGTTTCCGCCTGTGCAGCATCCGGCATCGCTGCTTTTACCGGAGACGGAACCGACAGCAATGTCATGGTCGCAGCGACAAAAGCAATCAAAAACGCCGGCGGACTGGGAATTCCGACCGTAAAGCCGTGGAATATCGAAGTGATCCGGGAGAAAATGGCGATGGTAAAGGATTCCGGTGCCTTTGCCGTGGCAATGGATATCGATGCGGCAGGACTGCCGTTTTTAAAGAATCTGACACCACCGGCCGGAAGCAAATCGGTGGAGGATCTGCGTGAAGTGAAACAGGCGGCAGGGCTGCCGTTTATCGTTAAAGGAATCATGACCGTCAAGGGTGCCATGAAGGCAAAAGAAGCCGGGGCCGATGCGATCGTTGTGTCAAACCACGGCGGGCGTGTTCTGGATCAGTGTCCTGCCACCGCAGAGGTGCTCGAAGAGATCGTAAATGCAGTCGATGGCTCCATGAAGATTTTTGTCGACGGAGGCATCCGTTCCGGTGTGGATGTGTTTAAGGCATTGGCACTGGGAGCCGATGCGGTGATCATTGCCCGTCCGTTTGTGACTGCCGTGTATGGCGGAGCGCAGGAAGGCGTCGAGGCTTATGTCAATAAGATCGGAAGTGAGCTGAAAGATACGATGGCAATGTGCGGTGTGGCTTCGCTGAAGGAGATCACACGGGATTGTGTCAGAGTGTGAGAATTACATATTGGGAAAGGATGAAACGCTTGTGTTCGTGGCGCGTGCCATGGATATGGGCGTTTTTTGTATGATTGAGGAAAAATTTGATTATTTTTTATGGAGAAAGGGCGAATAATGGAAAAATATGGTATAATAAAAAAATAATAAATAGTAAAAGAGGGATTATTTTAAAAATAAAAGATTTCTTTGTTTGCTATATAAAACATTATTATTGCATTTTGAATTTTGATATTAATAAAAAAGTGTTAAATGGAAATAAGAGGATAAAGAAGTTATATTATGAGCGATTTGATGGATATTATTGCAAAAGAAACTAATGGAAAGAGTTATAAAACTTATAAATATACATATGAGGGAGCAGATACTTTGTCGTTTGCATATGATGACCATCAGGAAATTACATGGGAGAGATATGGGGAAAATGTTCCACCAGAGAAATCTAAAAATATGGAGGTATACGCGAGAGAAATATGTGATCAGAAACCGCTTTTTTCATATTTTTTAGATGGATCACGCCATACATATAAAGTGGATGATATTGCATATAAGAATAAAGTGTTTCCAGTAATTGCAGGACAGGTTGGAGTTAGTTGTTGTAAACGAGTAGAAAAAGAAATGAAAAGTTATGATTTTGATCGCAGATTGGTTATTACTTTACCAAAAGTCGCAAGTCAAAGTGATTGGAATAAAGCAGTTTTTTTTAATAATTTATGTAAAAAGATAAATGAAGATTCATTTCTATATTCTACAGGAATTAAATTTACAGATATTATTCCGTATTCAACAAAGATAGATGAATTTGAGAGAATTGAAAATAAAGGTATAGCAGTTGTCCAAGATTTAATGATTCAAAGAGAAGTAGGTATGGTTAGTCGATTAGTAGCAGAGAATAAGATTAATTCGAATAATTATTTGATGAAAGATGGATCTTTGGAATATAGAGTTGATAATTTAAAGAATGATAGGGAAAAAAGAAGATTCCAAAATAATTTTAGTTATGTAGTTGGGGTTTCAAAATCATTTAATCCTGAAAATTGCAAAGATAAAAAAGGAAAAAATAATTCAAACATGATTGCTGATTTACCATTGTTTCATAGAACTCCGGTAAGTATGTATAGTTCTCCACGATTAGAAGGAATGAAATATGCGGTTTGGTATCTTAGAATTCGAGATAAAAAGTATACTGTAAATACATTTGATGGAATTTTAAAAATAGAAAAAATACTTGTAACAGATGAACAAGTTCATAAAGGATTAGATTCGGAAGAAGTAGATTTAATATCAGCAAATATCGTGAATGAAAGAAATCCTGTATGTTACGGTTCTGATTCAAGGTGGGCAAACCATTTATATCCGATTTATATAACAGAATGTTATGCAAAAAGTAAATATTTAAGTGATACTATGTTTTTAAATTTATTTTAGGAGGTACAATCATGGGAAAAGTAATAGGAAAAGTTATTGCTACAGAAAAAAATCCTTCAACAATAGATGATTTTTATTTCTGGACAAAACAGGATTTGATTTTAAACCCATTTGATGTAGTAAAGGTAGGACATATACAGCACAGTGTATCATATGGGGTTGTTCAAGAAATTTCTCATATTACGGATACGGCAAATTTTTTGTCTGATTATGTCTCAAACGATTTTGGAAATGTTGAAGCAACTGAAAATACAAGACGAATAGGGATGAATTACGTAAAAGCTCAAGTGATAGGTAATACAGAGAATATATATATCCCACTTATTAATAATCAGAAGGTTGAATTGGCAAATGAAAGTGAGGTTGCAGAAGCACTTGGACTTAATAATGTTAAGAATCCCGTAACTTGTGGATATTTACAAATGTATAGCGGAGAAAAAGATAGAATAACATTACCTGTGCAAATGGATTCAAGATTTTTAATTGGTCCAGAGGGTGCGCATTTAAATATTTCAGGTATTTCGGGATTGGCTGCAAAAACCTCATATGCAATGTTTTTGTTAAAAGCAATTCAAGATAAATGTTTAAAAAATAATGACGATGATGTTGCCTTTGTTTTATTTAATGTAAAGGGAAAAGATCTGTTGGCATTAGATGAACCAAACGAGTTTGAATCTGAAAAAGAAAAAAAAGAAACCTATGATTTATATAATCATTTGGGATTAAGTACAGAACCATTTAAAAAGGTACAATATTATTATCCATATGCTTCTAATAAAATAGGAAATACATATTTACATAAAGAAGCATATAATTATCAAAAAAGTCAGGGAAAGGCTCATTTGTATAAATATTCTTATGAGGAAGATAAAGATAATTTAGACCTAATGTTTGCAAGTATGGATGATCCACAACAGACAATGGATTCTATAATTAACTATATAATCAATAATCAAGGAACTTTCGGTGGTTTAGATGGATGGGATGATTTTCTTGATGAAGTTCAAAAGTATTGTAAAGCGGGATCGGGTGGAGATAAAGAAATAACAGTTAATAGTTGGAGAAAGTTTAACCGAATTGTTCGAAAATCAATATATCGTAATGAGATTTTTGATTCTGTTCGAGATAATGGGGAAGAGGTAAGAATAGGAGAAGCGTTAAAACACATTAAAAAGAATGAGGTACATGTTATAGACATTGCGAGATTAAATGAAGAAATGCAAGGATTTGTTTTTGGAGATGCAATTAGAACAATATATGATTTACAGTTGGGACAGTATACGGATGATAAAGATGTAAATCCACCCAAGAAAATTGTGATCTTTATAGATGAATTAAACAAATATGCATCTTCGGATACACCGAAAAGTTCGCCAATTTTGCGTCAAATATTAGATATTGCAGAAAGAGGAAGATCATTGGGAATAATATTATTTTCGGCAGAACAGTTTAGAAGTGCAATTCACAATAGGGTTACGGGAAATTGTTCAACACATGCTTATGGAAGAACCAATGCAATAGAAATTGCAAAATCAGATTATAAGTTTGTGCCATCAGTGTATAAAAATATGATGACGAGATTAAAACAAGGGGAATATATTGTACAAAATCCAGTTTTTACATCATTATTAAATATAAAGTTTCCAAAACCAATTTATAAACAATACAAACAGTAGGAGTGTTAAGTAATGGCTGTAGGAAAAAATTTTTTGGAAAATATAACAGTAGCAATGTATGAGAATAGTTTTACAATATATAGAGAATTTATTCAAAATGCAGCTGATTCGATAGATAAAGCAATTGCTAGAGGAATAATTGAAAAAGACGAGGCTTACATAGATATACATATTGAATATAACAAACGAAAAATAAGCGTATTTGATAATGCATGTGGAATCCCTATGCGAGAATTTAAAAAGAAAATGATGGATGTAGCAGATTCTGATAAAGATAGAGACAAAGAGAAGGGGTTTCGAGGTATTGGACGTTTGGCAGGGTTGGGATATTGTGATAAATTAATCTTTCACACGTCAGCAAGAGGTGAGGAAAAAGAATCTATAATAACATGGAATGGTATAAAATTGAGAGAAATAGTTAATGATCCAAGTCAGCATCCTTCATCTGAGCAACTTATTGATGAAATAACAAATGTAGAATATGTTGTTGCAGATAAGGAGGAACATTTTTTTGAAGTGATAATGGAGGATGTAAGTTTTGAAAGTGATGATTTGCTAGATGAACAACAGGTGATCAAATATCTGAGTGCAGTTGCGCCAGTCCCATATGCCAATTATTTTATCTTTTCATCTAAGATAAAAGAGTTTGCAAAAGAAAATAGTTTTAGAATTGATGAATATAATGTTTCCGTTAATGGAAATCAACTTTTTAAACCATATAGAACTATATTATATGAGGGACATAGTAATGATGATAAAAAAGAATATGATCAAATATATGATGTAGAATTTAAGATATTTAAAGATCCAATGGAAAAAGTGATTGCTTGGATGTGGTTTGGAATTGCAAAATTTGAAAAAGTAATTCCTACAGTCAACGAAATGCGTTGTATTCGTTTGCGTAAAGAAAATATACAAATTGGTGATGAGAATACGATGGGAAAGTTTTTTAAGCAGGAGAGGGGAAATAGTTATTATATAGGAGAGGTGTTTGCTGTAGATAATAATTTGATACCTAATGCTAGAAGAGATTATTTTAATCCTAATCCGTCTGCTAAAAAATTTGAGGAGTCTTTACATAACTTTTTTTATTTAGAATTATATAATTTGTATTATTATGCAAGTAAAGTACGAGGTGCCCAAAAGGCGGTTGTAAATTTTAAAAAGAAAGAAAGGGAATATAATAGCAAGTTACAAAATGCTGGTTTTATAGATACAGAGGAACAAAAAGCAGCTCAAAAAGAAATTGAGACGGAAAAATCAAAACTCGAAAAAGCAAAAAGGGAAATCGAAAATAGAAAAAAAGATGCCAATGCAAATGAAATGTACAATAGAGTATTTACAGAAATAGAAAAAACTTATAAAACTCAAAAAGAGGAACCGCATAATGTTAACATACTGCAAAATGATCAGTCAGATAAAGGTAAAAAATATTTAACCCAGTCATTGTCTAAGTATAGTAAAAGAGAACAGAAGTTAATAACCCGTATTTATAACATTATTAAAATGATGTTGCCCAAAGACATGGCTGATATGGTAATAAAAAAGATACAGGAAGAATTGAGTAAATAATGAGAAAAATTTTGCTTGTTGAGCCAAATTATAAAAATAAGTATCCACCCATGGGATTAATGAAACTTGCTACATATTATCGTCGATTAGGTGATGATGTAACTTTTTTTAAGGGGGATCTGAAAGATTTAGTTTTAAATAATACATATGATGCATTGCTAAAGCAATTATATGCAAATGATAATAAAATTTTTTGGGAACAATATAAGCCAGAGATATGTAAATATATCTCCAGAGGATCACAAGAAGCGTTGGAAAACATACCATTAATTCATGAAAATGCAATTATATTGGAATTGTTAAAATATTATAGAAAATATTTTAGAAAAAAAGAATATTTTAAACCTGAAAACAGAATATATGATAGAGTGGGAATAACAACTTTATTTACTTTTTATTGGGATATAACGATTAAGACTATTAATTTTGCTAAGCAACTTTGCAAAAGCCAAAAAGAGGTTATGGTTGGAGGGGTGATGGCCTCTATATTGCCAGATAAGATTGAAGAGGCAACAGGAATTAGACCATATGTTGGAACGTTGAGTACAGCAGGACAGCTAGATGAAGGTAATGATATGATAATTGATTTGCTACCACTAGATTATTCGATATTAGAAGAAATAGACTATGTATATCCGGAAAATGATGGATATTTAGCATATATGACTAGAGGTTGCATTAACAAATGTGCATTTTGTGCTGTTCCAAAGTTGGAACCAGAATATAAGGAATTTTTACCTATAATAGAACAGATTCGGTATACAAATGAACGGTTTGGTGGGAAAAAAAATTTGTTATTACTTGATAATAATGTATTAGCATCATGTCAATATAACCATATAATTGATGAAATAAAAGAAGCTGGATTTACAGTGGGGAGTATTTTTGTCGAGCCTAATAAATTTGAGATTGCTGTGAAAAATTTGAGAGAGGGATATAATGAAAAAGCATATATTAAAGCAATTGTTCGTCAATATAAGTTAATAATAGGTAAGTATGGAGAAAAAATACAAGATATATATGATTTGCTAGAAAAAAAATATTTGTTGAATGATTATACGGCCAAAAAAGAAACTATTTTATCAACGTATGAGATTGTAAAACCTGTATTTGAAGACTATTACAGAAAAAAAAGAGGGAAAAGAAGATGTGTGGATTTTAATCAGGGAATTGATTCACGATTAATTAATGATACAAACATGGAAAAAATGGCCGAAATACCAATAAGACCAGTTAGAATTGCCTTTGATCATTGGAATCTTCATAAAAAATATGAGAATGCAGTAAGAATTGCGGTAAAACATGGGCATACATGTTTGTCTAATTATGTATTATATAATTTTGAAGATGAACCATTAGAGTTATATTGGAGATTGAAATTAAATGTTGATTTATGTGAGGAATTAGATATAAATATTTATTCATTTCCGATGAAATATCATCCAATAGAAGATCCTAAATATTTTAGTAATCGAGATTATATAGGAAAGCATTGGAATCGAAAATTCATAAGAACGATACAGGCAATATTAAATTCTACAAAAGGAAAGGTTGGTAAGGGGAAAAAATTTTTTGAAAAGGCTTTTGGAAAAGATGAAGAAGAATTTAATAAATTATTGTATATGCCAGAAATTATGATTATTTATCGTGCTCATTTTGATGAGAACGGTTTATCAAATCAATGGTGGAAAGAATATTCAGCATTAACAGATGATCAAAAAAATGTGGTTAACCCTATCATATATAGTAATTCTTTTGATGATTATGAAAGTGATGTACATGATTTATCCTGCTTAAGAGTTTTATCATATTATAGAATTAAAAGCAAAGATGTTACAGAAGATAATATAGAAATTTTATGATAAAATAAGTAAGATAAAATACGCAAAAATAGGAAATAATGATTTTTTCAAACTTGTGTAGCCGATATTACTGGTGTTTGGATTGGATGAAGGGAAGAATTATTGGATAATAAATACGTAGAATTGAAAAATACACTTAATTATTATAATAATAACGCAACTTCTTTTGCATTGTCTACTGTAACTGTTGATTTTCAACATACACAAGACAGATTTCTAAGCTTTCTTCCAATTAATGCCTTCATCTTAGATTTTGGTTGTGGATCTGGTCGTGATACAAAGTATTTCATGGAACATGGATATAGAGTGGAAGCAACGGATGGTTCAGAAGAGTTGTGCAAATTAGCAAGCACATATACTGGAGTTTCGGTTAAATATATGCTATTTCAGGAGTTGGACGAGCAGAAAAAATATGATGGCATTTGGGCATGTTCCTCTATTTTGCATTTGTCAAAGGATGAACTTAAAAATGTTATGCAGCGAATGTTGTGTGCATTGAAGGATGATGGAGTGATTTATACATCGTTTAAATATGGAACATTTGAGGGCGAACGAAATGGAAGATATTTTACTGATTTTACAAAAAAAACATTTGATGGATTTTTAAGTGGTATAAGACATGTAAAGATAGAAGAACAATGGCTGACAGGAGATGTGAGACCAGGCCGTGAGTCGGAACAATGGCTGAATCTTATACTGAGGAAAGAGTGACGAATGGATAAAGTATTAAAGCTGGAAAACGGACAATATGATTTGATAGAAACAGTCTTATATCCAAATGGTGGTGCAAGCTATTTTTATGTAAGAGATCAGCAGGCTATTATTATTGATGATGGGATATGTAATTACAAAAAGGATGAGAAACCTTTTTCCTATTCTTTAATTACGGACAAGCAAAATACATATATGAATAAATATGCAAAAGTATATCGCTTTCTAAAAGAAGATATGGGAATAATCAATGAAGTGATTACATTGCCATGCAAAAAGGAAGAAATACCAATAAAGTATGTGGCAAATCGCGAAGATCATGCAGATGCCTCTCCATTGGAAATCGACTTTGAAAATAATTTTGCAAGTGTATATGGTCGTAATAGCTTGAAATATTTACAGAAAGAATATGGTATTTTGGACGAACAGGGGAATAATTATTTCCTGGATTATTTGTTAAGAACAAAGCATGGGGATTATGCAGTTGAAGAAAATGGGGTAACTTATCATCATCCGCAGCAGATCGGTTTGGAACGTTATCGCAGACAGCTGCAAAAACAAAATACATGTACGGAATGGGGAATTAAGTTATATCGTTTTTCTTCAGAAGATTGTAGATTTGAAAATCGAATTGAGGATGACATAAAAACTTTTTTCGGTGAAAATACCGATGAGTTTGAAGAAAATGGACTCCTTGCTGATCGTCCGGTAAAGTTATATGAGCATCAGGAAAATACGCTTGAGGAAATACAAAAACAGCGTGCTGCGGGAATAAATACATTTCTTGTGGTATTTCCAACGGCAAGTGGAAAATCCAGGATTGTGGAAGAAGATTTGCGTATTTTTTCCAGAAAAAATACAGAATTTCATGCGCTTATTATGGCTCCTAATACAAACATTATTGATGATTGGAGGCAGCGAGTGAAGAAATCTCTCCCAGATCTGCAGGAGCAAATTGAAATTTGTTCATTTGCTTATATGATGCGGAACTATCAGAAATATGCGCAGGAAAAATATAATTATATTGTAGTAGATGAAGCTCATCACGCAGTTTCCCCAGTTTTAAAACGAGTTATTCAGTATTTTACGCCTGATTTTTTGATTGGTCTTACAGCAACCGATCAACGACCAGACAAAAAGAAGTTGGAGACAATATTTGGTAATTATAAGACAGGCTTATCTTTGGTTGATGCGATGAAAAAGAAAATTGTTGCAGAGGCAAATGTATGTCGTATTGAAACCAATCTGGATTTGAGTCATATTCGATTCAATGGCAAAGATTATATTAATGCTGATTTGGAAAAGAGTATTCGTGTAAAGTCCAGAAATGAATTGATTGCAGATGTGTTATACAACTATTTTTCGGAAGGAAAAGCTGGACAGTTGCAGGGAGTCGTGTTTTGTGTAAATACAAATCATGCACAGGAGATGGAGCGTGTTTTAAATGCGAAAGGTCTTTTGGCAAAGGCATATACCAGAAAAACAAAAAATCCAGATGAAGTTATGCAGCAGTTTCGCGAGAAAAAAATACGTTTTTTGTGTGCTTGTGAAATGATTTCGGAGGGATGGGATTATCCGGAGCTTGGAATTCTGGTAATGGCGCGTCCAACACTTTCCAAGGTCCTTTATATGCAGCAAATTGGCAGAGGACTTCGACGAACAAATACAAAAACGAACGTGTTTGTTATTGATGTAGTAGATGAGTATGGTGCCATGGCAAAACCGTGTTCCATGCATTCTATTTTTTCTAATCCATTTTACACTGCATTTGGAAGTATTTTAAAAAGAGATTATTCCGTGGGAGATATGATAGAAGTAGATGGTCTACATGAAACAGTAGAGCGTATTGTGCAGGTGGACATTGAAACTTTCGAAGAAAAATATGGTGATTATTTAAATCAGGAACAGCTGGCGAGAGAATTTTATTTAAGTACGGGAACTATTACCAGCTGGGTTACCAAAGGTAAAATTTCTCCGGATGAAATGATTGCTTTTGGAAGTAGAAAAATTTATCTTTTTGCACCAAAACATGTGAAGCAGATTCGTGAGGAAAATAATATTCCAGAACATACAGAGGAAACGATCAAAACGGACTTCTTTGATTTTCTGGAAGAACGTGATTACAGTCTTTCTTACAAGATGCCGTTTCTTCTTTCATTCCTAAAAAATATGAACGAAATTGGAGATGCAAAAATTGATAATGTGCTCACAGATTATATTGCTTTTTACCAAAACAGGATTGATAAGGGACTACCGGTAGATCGGTCAAGTTGTCCATATAATACAGAACGATTGAAAGATCGGAAATATATTAAAAGCAATATGCTGACAAATCCTTTTGAAAAATTTGAGCGTAAACGGTTCCTGTATTATTCAAAAGATTTGAATGTGATTTCTATGAATCATGCGCTTTTTATTAAAATGAGTAAGCACGATTTTGAAAAAGTGAAGGTGCAGATGGAAGAGGATTTGGAGAAGTATTATGAAAGAGTTAAATAAAAGAGTGTGTGACAAAATTGCAGTAAAGAAACTATTTATATTGGGAAATAATTATGGCAATTAATTGACTACAAATATGCTTTAAAATAAAATAGATAAAAGAAAAAATATAGTTTGGAAAGAAAAGGGCAAATTTTTATGGATATAAATACAATTGTTTTAGTAATAACATGTGCATTTTCTGGTATTTCAATAATTGTATCAGTTTTAAGCCTAAGTAATACGAGAAAGATAGCAAATAAAAATGGATATATAAATACGTAACGGCATCAAGAGAACGGTGGGTGAGTAGTTTGCAAAGTAATGGTTCCTCCTATTTGGCCATTGTAGATTCAATATTTTTACAGAGAGAAAATAGAATACAATAGGTAATTGCGAAACTCGCGATGCTCGTTCGCAAACTTGAATCAAAATAGAAACAGAATTGAGCATAGCATGATTTTAA
>NZ_CVRR01000049.1 GCF_001406815.1 Roseburia faecis
CCCTTGAAGTTTTTGCAGGCGAACTGGAAGGAATCCAAAAACAGACCATATTGTTTTAACATCAGCAGTAATAAATCTTTTGAAAAAGCATCTTCTTCTTTGGTAAGGGCAAGCGGTAACTGTTCCAGAATATCTCCCATCGCATCACGAATCTGTAACTCTCTCTTATCCGTAATGTCGGTTTCATATTCATCTGTTTCCCCTTTGAGCCATTCCACAGATACATGGAGTGCTTCCGAAAGACCTTCCAGCACCATTTTTTTCGTATTGTCAATCGAACCATTCTCATAACGCAGGATTGTAGAAGCGGTAACACCCATCTTTTCTGCGACATAAGGCTGTGTCAGATTCAATTCCAGACGGCGCTGTTTTACTCTGCTGCCTATCAGCTTGCGTAGTTCTTTATCTTTCATGCTGACTGCCTCCTTTTTCGGTATGTATGAATTATAGCATTGTTTTTCTATAATTGCAATATGCAATATAATATTTGTTTTTAATATTTCGTAACGCTTGACAAAAAGATGTGAAAAGGATATACTTACATCACAAGAATTGCATAATGCAATTTATAAGGAGGTGATTATATGACGCAAAGAAAAATTGCATTATCCATCGAAGAAGCTGCTGACTATACGGGAATCGGCAGAAACACCTTAAGACAGCTTGTAGAATGGAAGAAACTTCCAGTATTAAAGGTTGGTCGCAAAGTCCTGATTAAAACCGATATTCTGGAAATGTTTATGGAAGCTAATGAAGGTCGTGATTTGAGGGATAGAGGAAATGTAAAAGCCGTAACAAGAACTGCGGCAAATTAAAAAGGCGGCTTCCCAAGAAACCGCCAAAGGTTCTATCAGACCGAAGCCATGATATACCTACACGCAAGAAGATTATACCATGTGCTTCTTCTGATACGCAACCGAGAACTTATGTTTGTAAAAGAAAGGGGAATGTAATCATGGCAAAATCAACAAAAAGTTATGAAGAACGAATGCTTGAAATGGAAAAGAAGGAACAGGAAAGCCTTGAAAAAGCAAAACGATATGCAGTACAGAAGAAAGAACTTCTGAAACGAAAGAAAGCCGAAGAAAGTAAAAAACGAACCCATAGGCTCTGTCAGGTTGGCGGTGCGGTGGAATCCGTTCTCGGTGCGCCTATTGAGGAAGAGGACATCCCAAAGCTGATTGGTTTTCTGAAAAAGCAGGAAGCCAATGGGAAATTTTTTTCAAAGGCAATGCAGAAAGAAACAAATACCGATATGGAGGAAGTGTAATGGCGGGGGATGAGTTTTTCATTCCCTTCATTGCTTTTTCATGAAGGGCGCACTTATGGACAACCAGAGGTCGTCCCAATAAGTTTGCCACAAGTGGCAACCGGTCTTCGCTCACGCTTGCCGGGCTCGTTCCGTCGGCGGGGCTTTCAGCCAGACCTGCTCATGCCGCAGGAGGCACTCTTCGCCAGAGAGGCGCATTCCATGCAGGCTGCTATGCGCAGGGCACTCTTACGCAGAGGGCGTTCCGGCAATACTGCTTTTTCTAAAACTGAAAGCAATGTTGCCGGAAATCTATGCCGGATGTGCAGAAAGGAGGAATCCAGACATGGCGATTTTTCATTACACAGTCAAAATAGTCGGACGAAGTAAAGGGAAATCTGTTATCTCCGCTTCCGCATATCTCAATGGGGATGTGATGAAAAACGAGGAAACCGGGAGAATCAGTTATTACACTTCTAAAAAAGAAGTGGTCTACACCAGTCTGATGATGTGCGAAAACGCACCTCCTGAATGGCAGATAGTACCAGAAGAAAATATAAAACGCTTTCAAAAATCTGTCCGATACAAAAGGTCAGAAGATAAAGAAGCTGCTTTAGAAAAATTTAAAATCACATTTCAGAAACAACGGTTATGGAATGAGGTATTGAAGATTGAAAAAAGTGCAGATGCCCAACTTGGCAGGTCATTTGAATTTGCCCTCCCCAAAGAATGGAGCAGACAGGAACAGATTCAATATACAGCCGACTATATCAAAAAAACATTTGTGGATAAGGGAATGTGTGCTGATTGGAGTATCCACGACAAAGGGGATGGCAATCCTCATGTCCATCTGCTTCTGACAATGCGCCCTTTTAACCCGGATCATTCTTGGGGGAAGAAAGAAGTCAAAGATTGGGGTTTTGTCAGAGATAAAAGCGGAAATATCGTGATTGATGAATCCCATCCGAACTGGTGGCAGGATAAGAAAAACCCTGACCGTCATGGAATCCGTATCCCTGTATTAGATGAAAACGGAATCCAGAAGATTGGTGCAAGAAACCGCCTGCAATGGAAACGGGTACTGACCGATGCTACGGGATGGAACAATCCAAAAAACTGTGAACTGTGGCGGAGCGAGTGGGCAAAGGTGTGTAATGAACATCTGCCTTTGCATAATCAGGTCGATCACCGTTCTTA
>NZ_CVRR01000050.1 GCF_001406815.1 Roseburia faecis
CTTCAGCATGCCTCTATTGTATCATGCTTATGTGTATTTGGAATTTCTCATTTTGGCTTGTACTATTTATATTCTAGCACCAATATTATTTAAATAGTGCTGGGTACTTATTTTCTACTTGCCTCATATATATATCCATTTTTTTCAAAACATAATCAGCAATAGCTGAGGGCACCTTTTTCTTCGTATAGTGGAACTCCAAACATATCAATCTGTCTTCAAGTTCAACCGTTATATCAGGATATATATTATTTAGCCATGGATGCTGTTTTTCTGGAGTTATAGTTAAATCTGGGCGTAGTTCTTGCAAAGCTGCAGCTATAGTTTTGTTAAAAGGTTTATCGCTTCCATCATGTTCCAAATTATATCCTGAAGCCACTTTATTTATTTCTTCATATGCTTCTCTAGCCTTTTCTATTGCGTTATTTGAATTTCCGCGTATTGCCCCCAAAGTTATTTTTTCCCCATTCAATTGTTTTAAAATAGGTGTTCTTTCTAAAAAACTTTTGGCTGTTGATTTTTGTTTCCAATTCTTAGGAAATGTTAATGTATCCCAATCTATTTTTTCATTAACCCCATATGTATTTCCATATGATGCTAAACATGAAACTAATGCACTTGTTTGTAAATACATTATTTTTGTTTTAAATGCACCAGATAATGCTAATTGTAGTCGATTGGAGTCCCAAAATTCTGCTTTCTGATTTCCGTGGATATATTCATCTAATTTTGCATGATATGCATCCCAACACTCTTCAATATTTTGGGATTTTCTTACAAACTGAGCAACTAGTTGCTCTGCCTCCGGCATACTAAATATAAACCACACCTCTGTTGGCTTAGGTATGCTCTTTAGTATCTTGTCAACTCTATCTGTCTTCTTAAACCATAACTCTCTAATTTCAATAATATAATCTCGTAATGTAAACAGACTCTCTTTACCCTTTAATGTATTCAAAACCTCTATAAAATCAGAATCTGTCAGTTGAAAATCACTGTAAATATACCCCGCATTTATTACTGAAATAGTATTCTTTAATATAGATGGAAATTCGTCTTTATTTGGACCTTTAAAATCCAAAACTTCTTTTCCTCTATAAAATAATGTTCCCGAAACTGCTTGAGAATATTTTTTTATATCATCCACATCTTGTTTTTCAGTGACTGCCCATATTATAAAAATGGGATTTTTCCTAAGTATGCCATTTAAATCTCTAAAAAATGCCTTTTTATTTTCAGCAGTTTCATCTTGAATTGATTCCAAGTAATCTAAAACAATTGTAAATACACCATTAGAATTTACAATAATATTATTATTTTTAATGACTTCCTTTATTTTTTCATTAATCTGAACTAATTTGGGCGCCGAAAATTTTGTTGCATCAATGTTAACAACATCTCTAATCGGCATATGTGATCTCCATTTCAGCGACTGAATAAATGTTGATTTCCCAACTCCTGGAATACCATGTATTAAAAGCAATTTCCCAGCATTTCGAATATTTTTTGCAATAAACGCAACTTCTTTTTCTGCATCTTGTACTGGAACGACAAATTCCATCATTTTTTCCAATTTGTCATTTAATTCAAATTTTACATCCTCAAAAGAATCCGGCAAATATAATTCCATTATTAATTCCTCCCTATATAGTCAAGTCTTTTTTCCTTATTTTTCAAGAAATTTTTATTCTCTAATCTCAATCAAATAAACCAACGGCATGCAAAGTAAAACGTCATTGTATTTTCGTTTTATATAGCCCTGCGTATGCTCTTCCTTCTATGACCGTCAATCTCCCCTCTCATGTCTAACGAGATCTTATGTTCCTACTTTCTTCGTTTGACATATCCATAATCCAGGGATTAACTTAGTTCCTTCACAGGATCATATCCTCTGGTCATTATTCTTGCAACTACTGGCTCATTCTTTGTTTGTATTACTAACTCTGCTATAACAACCACACTTTTCAGCGAGTCAAGATATTTTTGAACAAATTATTTGCTGTATAATTATTTTTCTAACGTCACTTCATATTTCTGTTTTTTCCACTCCTCTTGATGTTTTCTATTTATAAGCAAATAAATCTCATCTTTCAATTTCTGAACCTCTGCAATTTCATTTTCTAAAGAATCGCTATTTTTTGACGCTACAAATTTATATATATGATTCTGAATTTCTTTCATTTTACTTTTTAATTCTTTATCATCGTCATAATCATGTAATGAAATAGCCATTGCATATTGATACTTTAATAGCTCCTCATATTTTTGTATTCTATTTAGGCGTTTGCGAAACGCCACAGCCCGCATAAATACGGCATTTTTTGTTACCAAATTAAAATAACTCCTCACCGGATATGG
>NZ_CVRR01000051.1 GCF_001406815.1 Roseburia faecis
TTCATGCCGCCTGACAGATTGGAGATTTTTTTCTTTTTCACATCGGAGAGCGAAAGAATGTCCAACAAATGATTGATCTTTTGGGTGGTTGCCCTTGTAGGAATATCTTTCAGCGCAGCCATATACTCCAAATAATCTTTGACCGTAAAATCCCGGTGATACCCAAAATCCTGCGGCAGAAAGCCAAACTTGCTTCGGTAGACTTCACCTAACTCTCGAATGTCTTTTCCGTCATAGTAAACCGCTCCGTTGGTTGGTGTCATAATATCAGCAATCATGCGCATGAGCGTGGTTTTCCCTGCACCATTCGCCCCCAAAAGTCCCCAAACGCCGGGAGTCAATGTCAGATTGACATCATTTACTGCTGTTTTGTCTTTGAACTGCTTGCTTAAATGCTCTATTTTCAGTTCCATGCTTACACTCCTTTCTTTTGCTTCAGCTGAACAATAAAAAGCCCTTGTTCGATAATCATTGTACCGAACAAAGGCTTTTCAATCTCAAAAATCACACGCTTAAATTCCTAAGTAATTCCTAAGATCACATTCTTATTTTCCTAAGCGGAAAGTGGTAATGTAATCACAAAGTCTATGGTTTCGTTTTGACTGGATGCAGTAATCTTTCCACCATGTAAATGTATAATTTCTTCCGCAATAGAAAGACCAAGTCCCGCACCACCTGTATTAGAAAGCCGGGCATCATCCAAGCGATTGAATTTTTCAAATATACTGTTAAGCTGTTCCTGTGGAATTGTTTTTCCATGATTTTCAAAAGTGATCTGAATATCATGCTCTAACCGTTTGGCGGATATAGTGATTTCTGTCTGCGGGTAACTATATGACGCAGCATTTCGTAAAAGATTACTGAAAACTCTCGCCAGCTTTTCGGGATCAGCATTCACAGATAAGTTGTCCTCCGCAGTAAATACCGCCGTGTTGCCATTTGCGGAGAGTGTCGGATATATTTCATCTATTACCTGCGCAATCAGACAATGTAAATCCACAATTTCTTTTTTGATAATAACCGTATGTGCATTGTACTTGGTAATTTCAAAAAGTTCATTGATGAGCTTTTCAAGGCGTTCTGCCTTATTCAACGCAACTTTTACATACTTTTCCTTTTGCTGTTCAGGCATGTCAGGGGCTTCATGGAGCAGGCTCAAATAGCCGATCACTGTTGTCAGAGGGGTGCGTATATCATGTGCCAGATACATAACAATTTCATTTTTCTTTTCTTCTGCCTGCTTTGCAGCCTGCTTGCTCAACAGAACAGACATTTTAATCTGATTAAGCTGTTCCTCCAGTTCTTTCAGTGGCTCAGACAACGATACGGTATGATTGTTCTGCTCATAGACCGTTTGGGTCGCATCAATTACTTCATCCAGATAGCCCCACGGCTTTTTCCAATAGTAATTGAAAATACATACAAAGCCGATCATCAGATACAAAATAAAAAGCAGATCGAGCCGCCAGTAGAGCCATGCAAAAATACCGTTGTCAAATTTTGAAAAGATGTAGTCCAAGATAAGGGTCAAACCATATCCAACAACGGTATAAACCAGCAATGATAGGTATAAGCGCACTTTAAGGCGCTTTTCTGTTGTCATTTCTTTATTCGACATGAGAATACACCTCCTACCGATTAGCAAACAGAAGAAAGCCAAGCAGACCAATCACGACAACACTTACTATGCCTGCCAGAATGGAAAACAGTCTGTTTGCTTTTATTCTATTTCCGATTAACCGGGCTGCAATCGAATATACAGCAAGCCCCAAAAGACCACCTGCCGTATTTGTGAGTACATCAGTAATATCAGAACGTCCGACTGCTAAGATATACTGCATAAAATAGTTGCCAAACAATTTGATTTTCTCTTCATAGCGTTCTCCTTTCGCTTAAATTTTGTAGCCGACACCCCAAATCGTTTTAATATACTGCGGAGTATCGGAAGTATCGTTCAGTTTCTCGCGCAGATGCCGGATATGCACAGTAATTGTGCTGCTGTTTTTAGAGTAGTATTCATCTTTCCAAACCGCATGAAACAGTTCCTCAATGCTTACAACATTTCCAGCACTTGACAAAAGGACGTGGAGAATAGAAAATTCTGTCGGGGTTAGAGAAACAGGTTCCCCGTCTAACAGACATTCATGGGTCTGCACATTCAAGCACAATTTGTTATAGGAAAGTTCCGATGGAATTTTCTCTGTGATGATACCGGGTGAATATTTCTTGTAACGTCTTAACTGCGCTTTCACTCTGGCAACTACTTCAAGTGGGCGAAAGGGTTTTGTCACATAATCGTCCGCTCCCAATGTCAGCCCCGTTATTTTATCCGTTTCCTCAATTTTAGCCGTTAGCATTATGA
>NZ_CVRR01000052.1 GCF_001406815.1 Roseburia faecis
GTGGACTATTACGAATTCAATATTACAGAGTACCGGGCATTAAGTTTCGCGAAGGATACCTATAATAAGGATATTACGATCATTTTAGATCATATACCGGAAGGCTGTGATTATGAGATGGTTTTGTATGATGAGGAAGGCAATCAGGTCGGCATTGGGAAAGAGAATGGAAATGGCGGTCTTAGTATTACCATACCGAACTGGAATTCGGACAACAGAGGTTATACCGTGAAGGTACAGGCAAAGAACGGTTCGATGGTAAACCCGGATGCCGAATATCATCTTTCCTTCCAGACAACGCAGGCGGATAAAAGCCATGGAGCTTATCAGGAAATGGAAGAGGTTCAGAAGTATGAAGGGACAGTCAGGAAGCAGATGCAGGAAGGCTTAACCGATACTGAGGAAACGCGTGCAATTAAGGAAATCCGGCAGAAGTACAAAGCCTATTATACAGAGCAGATGGAGAAACTGCATCAGAAACAGGCAGAAGATGTTATGCAGGGTGGGGCAGTGCCGGATGATGAGCAGATTCATAATTTACTGGAAAAAAAAGCAGCAGGAGGAGAACTGACGGAACAGGAAAATGCTCTTTTAAATATCTTTTGTACTGCAGCAGAGCTGGATCGTGCGAATGCAAGTGCAAAAATGAATACCACAGTAAAAGATAGGATATCTGCTGATCTGCAGGAAGCGGGAATTGATATTTCGGATTCCACGTTTTCCATAAAAATTGGGGCGGATGGTCAGGTAAGTGTGGACGGTATTCAGGATCATGCAATGAAACAGAAGATAGAGAATGTTCTGTCAAAGTATTCGGATGAGCTGATGGATATTTATTTTTGCACGGATTCAAAAATACAGGAGTTGTCAGATAAAGAAAAATATCTGTTGCAAGCTGCGGTGGATGTGGGAAAATTTTTATATAAGGCATCTGGCGGCAGCGTATCGCTTGGAGACCTCTCCGTGGAAAATACAGCGATACATGGTCTGCCGAAAACACTGGATGATCTGTTGAATCATCCGGGTGGGAATCTGACCTATCAGGATTACACAAGTGATATCCGGGAAATTTTAGCATATAACCGGACACAGCACAAAGATATTATGTCTGAGTTAAATGTACAGTTTGTTATAGCAGACGGTACATTTCAGATAAAAGATTAAAGTTTATAATGGAGTATTCAATAAAACCCAAGTGATTGGGAGGGAGAATCATGAGAATAGAGAATGGTTACTTATAACAAAGTATGTTATGCAGTAAAAATAATAGAAATGCAGTAGGAAATTTTTCTGATACAATGAATAAAGCCCAAGAGTGTATAAGTAATAAGATTAGCACAAGGGATTCCTATGTAAACAGTACAGATTATAGTAACTTTGGAATTTATACACAAAATAGTATCTCTCAAGATATTGAATTACCAATAGAGACAGAAAGATATAAAATTGAAGATGCTACATATGTGAATGGAGTAGCAGCATATGAGATTGTAGATAAGCAGACAGGAAAAGATTTTTATATAAGAGAAGATCAATTAGCAATTCAAAGAGATGAGAAAACAGGAATGGAGTTCCTGATTAATATGGATCAGCCATTTTCGTATAATGTAACCATGACAAGTGAACTGAAAAATCTTTTGAATGATTTGTCTGACCAAAGAAATATTGATATAAAGGAGATACCGCTACAGGGGGGATTGGTAGTAAAACGTGATCCAAAGACAGGGTTAAATTATTTGTCGATAAAGGGAAATGAGGCACAAGGAGTTTCGGTAATCATAACATCCGATAAAGATATAGAGACGCTGAATAAATTAGCTGATGAATTTCAAAAATATCCGGTAAGTTCACAGCGGTCTACGGCAGGATTATATGCTTTACTTGAGATATCAGGAAATCTGAAACGCGAAAAAGATGGTTTTACATTTTTGACTCCTAATGGAGTTACATATATTCCGTATGATGGTGATTCCAGCAAAGCATGGGAAATTGATATGCCGGGTTCCTGTTATGCTACTGCCAGAAAATGTTTGGCGGCAGAAAATGATTGTGCAGACATAAGTGCATGGACAAAAATTTTGAAAGGAATAAAGATATATTATGGCGATAATTATGGCACCACTCAGGAAAATAATGCATATAAAGTTGATAATTTAGGTAGATATTGTATGTTTGCATAAGATTTGTAATTTTTTTAATTACATGCAAAAATGCTTCTGTATTGATTGACGGAAGTGTAATGAGAAAGGCATGTGGAGATGAAAAAACTGCGAAATGGCTTGAGGAAAATTTAGCAATTATGCCAGATGTTATACGAAATGCACAG
>NZ_CVRR01000053.1 GCF_001406815.1 Roseburia faecis
TTGAACAAAATCGCTGCGCGATGGCCTGCCAAGGCTGTGACGCAGTTTTTCTTTTCCTAAATAAAAAAGCAGTGGAAACCAAGTCCTAATAGTAGTATTGTTAAGTCACCACAACCAACAATCAAACAGGATCGACATTACCACTGCCTATGAAAAGATTAACACCTAACCGTTCTTTTAGCAAGCGGTTTTATTATTCCAATGCACCTCCATGTAAGCAGTGATACCCGAAATTACTGACTTTACATGGAGGAATTATTATGTACGAAAAATATTTATTACAGCTTGAGGAAGCCGGAAAAATCCGTAACCTTAAAGAGCGTTCCATTAACTGCTACAAAAACTATGTTTCTTATTTCCTTAATTACATGGAAAAGCACCCGGAAGAGCTTACCTGTCAGGATGTCAGGGACTTTCTTCTTGCCAAGAAGGACGATGGTCTGAAAGCGACCACCCTCAACCTTTATAATTCAGCCATCCGTTTTTTCTATCGGAATGTACTTCACGTTCTGTGGGATGATATCACTGTTCCACGCATGATAATAGAGCACAAACTCCCAACCGTACTTTCTACTGATGAAATTGGCCGGCTTCTTGATGCTACGGATGACCTGAAATATAAAGCCATGTTCGCCACAATGTATTCTTCCGGAATGCGTGTCTCGGAAGTGATTCATCTTCATTATGATGATATTTCCCGCACAAACATGCAGATTCATGTCCGGGATACCAAGAACCGGATGGACCGTTATACCATTCTGTCTGAAAGAAACCTTGCACTTCTTACGGAATACTGGTTCCGGAAAGGCAGACCAAAGGGCATTCTGTTTCCGAATCAGTTTACAGGGCAGTATCTTACCGTAAGTACACTGGAACAGGTTATCCGACGTTCTGCATCGGCTGCCGGGTTATCCGGTGTTACTCCTCACTGCCTCCGTCACAGCTTTGCCACCCACCTTATGGAGCAGGGAGTGGAACAGCGGAATATTCAGGCATTGCTTGGACACCGCGATCCGAAATCCACAGAAGTTTATCTTCATGTCAGCAACAAATCCCTTATGGGCATCCGCAGTCCTTTTGACAGAAAGGATGGTACAGCCAATGGATAAGCCCACAGTACAGGATATTTTTCATCGTTTTTATCCGGCATACCTTGATCAATATTCACCTTCCCCTGTACAGGCAAAGGTTGCACATAACATCATGAACTGCAAGACCGGTGCCTATGGTGCAAATGTATGTGTATGTGAGGATTGTGGCTTCGTACAGATTCATTACAATTCCTGCCGTAACCGTTGCTGCCCCATGTGTCAGGCTGTTCCGAAAGAAATGTGGATGGATGCACGCAGAGAGGATGTCCTTGATGCTCCTTATTTCCATCTGGTTTTTACGGTTCCTGATATTTTAAACCCTGTCATTTACAGCAACCAGAGACTTCTTTATGATGCCTTATACCATGCAGCTTCTTCCACAATCAGCGAACTGACTGCCGACCCAAAACATCTCGGCGCAAAGGTGGGATACATCTGCATTTTACATACATGGGGTTCTGAAATGAACTTTCATCCCCACATTCATGCCATCCTGCTGGGTGGAGGACTGGCTTCCAACAACCAGTGGAAGGACAATGGTGAAAATTTCTTTCTTCCCATCCGGGTCATCTCCAAAGTGTTCCGCGGAAAATATCTGGAGAAACTAAAGAGGCTGTGGAAAGAGGATAAGCTGGTATTTCATGGTACTGCAGAAAAATTTCGTAACCATTATACGTTCAAGGAGCTTTTAGATTCCTGTTATGGTATGGACTGGATTCCTCATTGTAAAAAGACATTCAATGGTGCTCAAACAGTAATTAAATACCTTGGTAAGTATACTCATCGCATTGCCGTCAGCAATCACCGCACCGTCCGTATGGATGATGATACCGTTACATTCTTAGTAAAGGATTACCGTAATGAGGGACAGTGGAAGGAACTGACCATTTCGGGTGTAGAGTTTGTCCGGCGGTTTCTCATGCATGTACCACCAAGGCGTTTTGTCCGCATCAGGCACTACGGACTGCTATGTTCCCGTACTAAAA
>NZ_CVRR01000054.1 GCF_001406815.1 Roseburia faecis
GGAGCAATCTGGTGATATGTCAAGATGATTTTTGAAAAGATTTCGATATGTTTTTCAGAAAAAGGGTAACTTTAATAGACCTATGATTCAAGCAAAACATAAGTTCGACTAGTTAGAATCTTTAATTGATGTATCCAGCGATACGCCGGAGTACAATTGGTTTCTGGCCAGCAATCCATAAACCAAACGAACGAATTTACGTGAAGTCAGCGCGAGTGCTCTTTTGTGTTGATGTTTCGGAACTTCATTGTACTTCTTCCGATAGTACGTTCCGTACTCAACGTTGTGTTTTCTCATACTGTTGGCAGCTTCGCCAAGATAGTATCGAAGATAACGATTACCAGCTTTTATCATAGGAGTATCTTCTCCGTCGAAATCACCGGACTGGTTGGATTTCCATGTGAGACCGGCATACTTGGCAAGAGCATCAGATGAATGAAAAGCGGTTATATCGCCTATTTCAGCAATTATGCCACCAGCAAAGACAGGACCGATGCCGTCAATGGATTGAAGAATAATAAAAGCATTTGGGTTCAATCCTTTTATTTCTTTTTCAATAGCATTGTCAATGACTTTGATTTCTCTTTTAAAGGTTTCAATGCAGTTGAAAGAACTGGCAATAGACACATTTAAAGGCTCATAAAGAGCTTTGTCCAGACGATAAGAATCTCTGGCAGCTTTCTTTAATAAATCAGCGGTCTTGCTTATGTCTTTAATGCGGTTGCGGCTTTTCTTTGCAAGGAATGCAATCAGATCTTCTTCGGAAGAATCTAAGATTTCTTCCGGGGAAAAGTATTCCATTAATACACTGGAAGATGTAGCACCATATATATCGCAGAAAGGCTGATCGTCTCCTTCAAGCATCTGCAATTCACTGAATTTCAGATAAAGATTGGAAACAAGATAAGTTTTCTCTCTTGTCATGCATTCAACAAGGTGAAGGCGATGCCGTGTGAGACGTTTCAAAGCCAGAAACTGGCTGCCACGCCAAGGCTCGGATTCAATGTTTCCAGCTCTTGCATAGTCTGCAATAACAAAAGCATCGATAGGATCCGATTTACCAAGTCCTATATAGCTTTTCTTGTAGTTTGCAGTACATTTAGGGTTCAGGACGAAAACGTAAGGCTTGAACCGCATCAATTCTTCACAGGAAGAAAGATAATTAGCGATATGGATGCTGTAAACAGAAGTTGATTCTAAAGCTGCAACAATCGTAGTTATATCAGGGTGTTCTTTTAAACACTCAAGTATCTTCAATGCTAATTCCTCAGCCCCAGGCTGATTGTTAGCAAAAGAAGAGTTTATGTATTTATTTTTATAAAAATCCAAAGCGCAAACATAGTTGGATTTTGAACTGACGTCAATACCGACGTAAAGCGTAGATAATGGGTTAATCTTTAACATGATATCACCCGCCTTTCCGATTAAGTATTCTTGGAACCTGAAGAAAAAGGTTTATCCTGGGAATCATATGCTGACCGAAACCTCGCGTAATAAGCATGCACCCTGGCAGCTCTTTTGCTGGTGCTGTACGCCAGGGGATGAAACATCTGTGTAAGCGGAATGTGACATATGATTCAGGCTGCAAGCTCCATAAGCAGGCACCGGAGACCGGGCTGAAAGGATTAAAAGCAGTGCCTCTAGACATCAGACTCTGCTGATATCATACCACAGAATAACCTATGAAACTAATAACCAATGTAGATGAGATGGAAAGGGTTTATCCCAGGTGTCTCAGATCATCTATAAATTTATAGAAAGGATAAGTGCATAACCATCATTTCTACTGGCTATACACTTATTATACGAGGAT
>NZ_CVRR01000055.1 GCF_001406815.1 Roseburia faecis
GCTCAATAGTCATCCGAGATTCCCGTTTTGTAAACGAGTTTCACATTTTGAAAGCGACCTTCAAATTTTGTACCCGGCTTTCCACTTTTGTAACGACTTTCCCGTTTTTTTCTTTCTTTCTGTGGTATAATCGCTTTATGGCAGGGTATTTTTCCGCACAAAAACCGGACGTCAGTTGTGACTTACAAATTTTGTAAGCCATAATTCACGTCTTCTGCTGTTCTTATTTCAGCCGGCGGTCTGTGCTTTATTCTGTCTTCAGGTTACTTTTTGAGAAGTCTTGCGGTGAGGTTGATGTCTTTGGCTGCAACCTCGCGGCATCCTAGCCTCTCCGCCAGGTCTTCTCCATAGTAGAAGCAGAATGCTTCATACGGACTTTTTCCGTTCAGTTTCTTTCTCCTGTAGGAATTGATATGGTTCATCATCAGCTCTATGTCTGCCTGCGTCAGTTCATCAAAGCTTCTTCCTTTCGGCACAATCCTGCGTATAAACTCATGTCCCACTTCAATCTCTGCTTTCTGGTACGGTGCACTCGGATTGCAGTAATAGATCCTTGTCCTTCGAAATCCTTTTCCATCCGGTCCATTCTCTATGCACTTCGGATTGGAAAACTCACTTCCATTATCCGTCAGAATGACCGGAAACAGCTTCCTGAAGTCCTGTCCTCCCAGCCGCTGGTACAGTTCATCATAAATATCTATCACTGACTTTGAGGTGTTCGCTTCCCTCAAAAAGCCCAGCATCAGTGACACATTTACAAAATATATCGTCAGCAGGACTTTCCCTCCCTTGCTGCCGATCACAGAATCCATCTGCACCACTGCTGTGTCTGGATGCTGTTCCATATATACCTCGTAATCATGATAATTCCTTCCCACACGGCATCCACGGTCTACTTTCAGTTCTGGTTTTTTATATCTTGGGCGGTACTTTACTTTTCTTGGCAGGTCTATGTTCCTGATATCAAACAGACCCCCATCCACGTAGTTATAGAGCGTCTTTTCACTGCACATCAGCTCATCCTTATGTGTCAGGTAGATCTGATGGATGGACTGCCCCTGCTTCACCAGCGGCACCAGGATTGCATTAAGTCTGACAAGTTCTCCTTCTGTTGCAAGAATCCCGCTTCGGGATTCCGATATCTTTTCCGTTGCCTGTCTCTGGGCTTCCAATGCATCGTACACAGTTTTGGTCAGCGTACACTTTTTCACTTCACTGCATCCGTTGCATACATATGGTGGTTTAAAACGGTGGGTACATACTTCCTCTTCAAAGTGTTCACAGTAGCGGTTGCATATGAGTTCACACTGTTTGCAGACGGCTACCAGCGGATGCCTGCAGTCATTTGTACCACATACTTTTTTCCTCCTGCATGCTTTTCTGTACTTGCAGGTATTGTGCGGGTAACTTCCATAACCGGTGTCCTGTTCGATGGAATAGTTGCGGATTTCCTTTGTAATGGTAGTCCTGTCTCTTCCAAGTTTTTCTCCGAGTTCTGTAAAAGTCATGTGCTCCTTCAGTCCGCTTTCTATGTCCAGCCGGCCCTCATAATTTAAAAACTTTGCCATACTGTCTCCTTTCCCCGCCGGCTGCTGAAGCTGCATGAAAAAACAGGAAGAACATTTCTGCTCCTCCTGCATTTGTATCGTCACTTTCACTGCTGTAATTTATTCTGTTTGTAATTGACTTTCCCCCTCACGCGGGAATCTCAAAATACTATTGAGG
>NZ_CVRR01000057.1 GCF_001406815.1 Roseburia faecis
CCAATGTGGTCAACCTAATGTCAACTTAAGACAAGTGCCTGCTCAGGTTAATGACTAACGGTGCGAAATTGAGAAAAGAGGAAGGTAGATTTGAAAAGAAGACGCACTTTAATAGAGCTTCACAGAAAAAGCCCTATTAACAGATATTGATATTAGAATGCAACTTTTTTATTGTTAAAATGTGTTCTGCCTATTGCTTTATTCTTCTTTCGTCGGAATGTTCTTCCAGGTATAATCTGAGATCTGCATCGGAGAGATTCCTTATATAGTATATCAAGTGCAGATAAATCGAAAAGATTACACAGGATTTTGGGAACTATTGTTTTGACACGTCCGATAATAAATGCTCGGTTTGCTTGGTATCGATATTTATTCGTACTTTTAGCGGTAATCTGAATTTCTTCATCAACTTGATTTTTAATAAGAGATGACAGGTTTGAAAGAAGTACGTTGATATAAAATTCTTGAAGCACTGAAGTGGTCGTTGCACCGGAAAATTCTTCAATAGCAAGGCGGCTTTTCAATTCCTTATATTTTGTTTCGACTGGCCAGCGATAGAAGTAAAGTTCGCGGAACATCTGTTGAGAAATATGTGAATCAAAAAGATTGGTGGCAAGATACTCTTTCGTTCCATCATTGAGAATAACTTCGATGACTCTTATCCTGATATCCTCAGTTCCGTCTTTTTCGTTGCCGGGAAGAACCGTGATTATGTCTCCAGAGCATTTCTTAGCAATGTTATAATTCTGTTTTAAGCGCATAAGACAAAGGTGCTGATGCTCGACACAGTAACGAAACATATCTTCAGAATAATAGCCACGATCAAAGATTACAACGCTGTTTTGATAGATATTTAAATCTTCTAAATTATGCAAATGCTCTAAGGCAGCGGAACGTTCAGATGCAAGATATCGTTGAAAAGAAGCATGGACAATATAATCATCAAGAACATCATAAACAATGGAACCAAGTCCCATAGTAAAACGGCGGCTTGGATCAGGATATCCAAACATTTCACCAAAGAACTCGAAATTCGATTTCGAATTAGGCAATTCTATTTTAGAACCATCAATGGCAAATAAATGATATCCATTCCAAAGTTTACGAGATGGGAGTTGCTTATAAAATAAATCAACTGATAAATAGTAGAGCTCTTTAAATAAAGCAGGGTTAATAAATTGGCGAGCCTTTGACAGAGCCTGTTTTGAAATGTCAGGGAAATCAAGGCTTCCAAGATCTTCCCGAATACGGGAAAGATTTTGAAACATGGAGGCCTTTGAAGTGTAAAGCAGATACATAATTACTTGAAAAAGAGAAAGCTTTCGTTTGCGAATAAAATGATTTTTCGCACAATGAGGTTCCAGTTTTTCTGGGGTTGTGATATACTCCTTAATGGATTGAATGATATTTTTGCATATGTCGGTTCGATTCATAAGACATACCTCCTAAGTGTGATTAAGTTTGTCGCTGCAACGACATTTCCCTTGATTAATAGGTCGCAAAGCGACCTCACTTTTGGAGGTTTTTGTCAAGTCTTTTTCAGAAAAAAAATCAGAAATTTTTTAAAAAAAAATAAAGCCCTATAGCCTTGAAAAATCAAGGCTTTGGGGCTTAAGTTGACCACATTGGGGTC
>NZ_CVRR01000058.1 GCF_001406815.1 Roseburia faecis
TCAGACCGTAGACAAAGTGCTCCGAGAAACTTCCGTTTCTCGGAGCATTTTTCTTTGTGTTTATGAAATTTATTCCGAAAACAGGAAATTTTCCCTTGGATTATGCCATCCGTAATTCCCATTCCTGCTTGCATTTTGCAAGCTTTTTTAAATTCATGCACGCAAACGTAAGCGCGACTTTCATTGTCATCCGCGCTTTGCCATACAACTGCGTATATCGAAATCCGTGGTTTTCCTTTGCCGTTCCAAAGATTCTTTCAATCGTTTCTTTTCTGTGTGAGTATAGCTCCTTCATTCCTTCTGTATGCCGGATATCCTCACATGTTTCCATATAGTCTTCCCATACATGTCTCGTAACAACTTTTACATGGTTCTTGCTTTCTGTACACTGCGAAAGATACTCGCACTTTTCGCAAATCTGTCCACAGCTTTTATACTCGCGATATCCATCCCGATTTGTCGTGCTGTAATGCAGAAAGTGATTCCCTGGACAAATATAAGCATCATTATACTCATCATATACATACTCAGATTTCCTGAAAAAGCCATCCTTTGTCATGGGACGCTTGTAAGGAAAGACCGGCTTTATTCCATCATCCAAAAGTAGCTTTGCTATTGCAGGAGTTTTATACCCGGCATCAACGATACAGTATTTCATGCCGATATCTGCAAGCTTATCGTAAAGGCCTTTAAAAGTTCGACTGTCATGCTCATTACCAGGGTTTACTGTAAAATCAATAATCCATCCATTTTTATCGCATGCTGTTTCAATCCCATAAGCAAACACATGCTTGTGCTCACCTTTCCGAAACCAGCCGCTCTCAGGATCTGTAGTGCTACACTTAATTGTTTTTTCATCTGACGGAACATCATCCGTATAATCTTCAAACTTGTCGTTGCCACCGGAACCAGGTTTGTTGTTATCGTCTTTATCTTTCAACGGTTTCTTTCCGTGCGCTTCTCTGTCTGCGTTAATGTCCTGACGCAGCATGTCAGCATAAAATAAAGCTTCCTGTTTTGCGATTCGTTTCTGCATCTTTCTGTTGTTCGCCCGCGCTTTCACATGTGTTGCATCAACAAAAATCTCTGTTGAATCAACCAGTTTGAAACGGTAACACTCCTCAAGGATACGCTGGAAAATCTGCTCGAATAAGTCGGTATCTTTAAAACGACGGGTATAGTTTTTCCCGAAAGTAGAAAAATGAGGGACCGGATCATAAAGTTCAAGTCCAAGGAACCAACGGTAAGCCATGTTTACTTCAATCTCTTTGATTGTCTGCCGCATGCTTTTGATTCCATACAGGTATTGAATAAGCGGTATCTTAATAAGCGTAACCGGATCAATACTTGGTCTACCCATTCCGTCGGAATAAGTATCACGGACGAGATCATAGATGAATGTCCAGTCAATAGCTTTGTCAATAAGTCGTAGAAGATGATTCCGCGGAACAAGATCATCAATACATACCATCTGCATTTGCTTTCTTACTTTTTCTGTTTCTTGTGTCATCATAGAACAATACCGCCTTTTTTGATACCTTTATTATACCAAAAAGAGACTGAAAAGTCTTGAAAATACTGACTTTTAGCCTCTTTAATACAGAAAAATCCCCGGCAAAAAGCCGAGGACTTTGTCTACAGTCTGA
>NZ_CVRR01000059.1 GCF_001406815.1 Roseburia faecis
TACGATTAATGGATGTTTGGGCACTGTGACAAATCAGAGTTATATGATTGATGCAAACGGAAATATTATAGAGACAGCATCTGGTACAAATGATCCAGATGGGAAAATAGCGAAAGAGAATGCTGAACGAAAAGCAAAAGAGAACAGAGAAACAGAGGAAAAGGTAAAAGAGAAAAGAGCTGCTAAAAAAGCAGAGGAAGAAAAAGCTGCAAAGAAACGTGCAGAAAAATCGGCAGAAAGAAAGGAAACGGGTGATTATACCTTATCCGTAACTGGTACTGATGTAAAAAGTATGACACAAAGCCTTGTAGCAGGATCTGTGAGTATTTCTGTACCTGATAGATCAAGTTTTGATATTAAGGCATAAGAGGGTTCGGTAAAAGGAAAATATCAAATCGGTGCTTTGGTTGGAAGTGCTTGTTTCCTATTATGGCATATCCAAGCTAACGATAGCAAAAATGGCTGGTGTTGAGGAAAATGATATTGACAGGCTTTTAGTCAATCCACCAGAAAAAGTTGAAATCGAAGTAAAATATAAAATTGCTGTGACTGTTATGGAGCTGCGATTTTGGATAAAAGATTGTGAGTTGCCAATATAATCAATAGTTTCTTCTATGAAAAGATAAGATGACAGGGTGGAAGGCTATGGAGGAGGAGCTGCCGCCATGTGTAGTTCATAGCATCCGCAGTCTCGGATGCAGAGAATTTGGTCTTCGCACCCATCTCACGAGAATTTGTGCGGAGCTTGTCGAAGTCCTCTCCAGTTGCACCAGACACGGCGGCTACCTGGCTCATAGAAGAATCGAAATCGGAGGCTGTTTTTACAGCAGCAACGCCAAGAGCTGTAACTGCAGCAGAGGCAGGAAGGAGTTTTTTACCGGCGGAGGAAACCTTATCGCCTGCAGACTTCAGGTTTTCACCAGCTGTAGCAATCATCTGCAAAGCAGTGGCAGACTGATTTGCCTGAGTTTCCAGCTTTTTGAGATCTTCTTCCGTTTCGATGATCTCCCTCTGAAGGGCATCATACTGCTCCTTTGAGATGTCACCATTCGCAAGTGCCTGTTCTGCAGCAGTCTTGAGAGTAGCGAGCTTTTCCTTTGTTTCACTGACGGCACTGGAGAGGAGCTTCTGCTTCTGCGCAAGCAGCTCGGTGTTGCCTGGATCCAGTTTCAGGAGCTTTTCGACATCCTTGAGCTGACTCTGTGTATTCTTGATTTCTGAATTGACACCCTTTAAGGCACTCTGAAGCTTGGTAGTATCGCCACCGATCTCGACCGTGATACCCTTAATTCTACTTCCCGCCATAACGCACCTCATCTCTGAAAAATGGGCATAAAAATTGCCCGGCATTTCTGCCGAGCATAAAGAAAGCACCGATCAGATTTCTCCGACCGATGCTAATAAA
>NZ_CVRR01000060.1 GCF_001406815.1 Roseburia faecis
AGGTCTATTAAAGTTACCCTTTTTCTGAAAAACATATCGAAATCTTTTCAAAAATCATCTTGACATATCACCAGATTGCTCCAAAATTTTTTCATCAAATAGCAATGACTTCTGAACACAAAAAATAAAATATACAAAAGTCAATATCAGCATAGCCACCCATACCGGAGTTACAATTTTCTGATAAATAACATCATTTGCAACAATCATCATCCATAAACCAACCCATACCAGACAAGAAAGCACTGCTATATATTCTGATTTTTCCCATCTGCTGTACAATACACGAAAACATATACAACATGAAACATTTACCGGAAGCAAAAAATTAACCACCAAATCACTTAACGAGAGTATTGTTGTTTGATATGTAATTGCCAAAAACACCATAATGATCACCAGATCCACTACTCCAAACATTAACATTCTTGCTGTACAAATCTGACGCAGTGTGTAATAAGACGCCTGCTCAATTTCAATCGCACCATTTCTTCTGTTTTTCCAAATTTCCGGGACAATCAGAACCACAAATATTGTGGCAGATATTCCCATAATCCTCATCATATCTTTTATGTCTGACGTATAATTACTCAACCATATCCATAGATACATAAGAACACAACCTTGTAAAATCCACCATCTTTTTTTTATGAATTTTGTCTGCTCATACAAAAATTCAAAATAAGATGTTCTATGCGATTGTTTCGATAAAACCGACTCTGACAAAATATTCTGACATGCTTTTACTGTTTTGTTCTCTGCTTCAGCCCTTACATACTTTTCTTCAATCTCCTCTTTATATTCCTTTATTTGTTGTTTATAATTCTTCATCTTTTTTCACCTCCAACTCTTTCATTAAAAGTTCTTTTGCTCTTCCGATTCGATATTTTACAAGAGAAAGTTTGATATGAAGTAATTCTGCAATTTCTCTTTGCTTCAATTCCTGAAAAAAATATAAAACTGCCGTTTCTCTAATTTCTTCCGGTAACTTTCTCACTGCCTGTTCAATAGTTAATCGGACTCCTAGCTCTTCTACATGATTTTTACTACAGTCCTCTGATTTTAGCAGTTCCTCTGATGGAATATCTTTTTTCTTTTTGTAATAATTTTTAACTGTATTTCCGGCAATTGTATAAAGATAATTCTTAACTTTTCCATATTCTTTATATCTATATAAATTGGAAAAGAAACGTGTAAACACTTCTTGTGTCAAATCCTCTGCCTCATAGGGATCATTGATATGTAGCAAACAATATTGATATATACTTGAGTAATATTTTTTGACCAGTTTTTCACACGCATCTTCATCTCCTGCTCTTGCTAGATGTACTAACAAAGAATCAGTTTTGTATTCCATTCGCAAATTTGCCTCCCTCTGTTTTCTAAATAATATAACAATCCTACTATAAAAAAAGTTAGATTTTCTTTTGTTTTTATTTATATTTTTCTAAATATTCTTCCAAACATAAATTTTCTTCTTTCATTATTTTAGCGACAGTCGTTCCAACATAACGGTAATGCCATGGTTCATTACTAATTCCTGTTATATCCGTTTTATCTTCCGGGTAACGTTTTACAAACCCATATTTATATGCATTTTCGTCTAACCATTGATATACTTTTTCAGAAGAACATTTGTCGGTATCCGCATTAATATCAACACTCAGTCCTAATTGGTGTTCGCTTGTATCGGGAATTGCAACATATTTCTCGGCTCTTTTTTTTGCTTCTTTCGCAGAATATCCTTGTTTTTCATATTCATTGATTTTCTCGTCCATAATTTTTTGTTGTTCTTCTGTTGTTCGATATCCTTCTCTAACAAACAGTGCCAGCCCCTCAGCTCTTGCATCATTAAACATTTGTTGTAATTCTGGATAAATCCGTGAATCTACTTTTTTACCATTCGATAATTCTGTCAATTCTACTTGATAATTATTTGGAATATAATGATTTCGATTGACCAAAATAAGATTCCATTCACCCGAAGTGTCTGCAAAGGACTTTTCTGACTGCAAAATTTTCGGTAATGTTAATTCTCCAACCTGCACATCGATTTTTATTGTTCTCCACATTACAACGGTTATTATGATAGTCATTAAAAGAATGAATACTCGTAAAATATTCTTTCTTCTACGATTGCTGTATCTTCTTTTGTTCATTTTCTCTCCCACACTTTCATTATCAAAATATTTCTACTTTTAATATAATTAACAACCAAAACGACAAAAGAGTTAGTATCTAAACTTATTTATCAATAAAAAGTTTATTTTTTCTCAATTCCAGCTCAATTTCCCCTCAATACCTTTTTCCTCCGATTTTCGTATGCTTATCCCACAGCAGAGCAGTCTGCTGTTGCTGCTTCTGCTTATATGAGCTGTAGCCGCATGTACAATGATTATGACGGCATCCAGCATGACTATACCAGAAAGCAGGGGCTGATCTATCAGGAGGTGATGCTTCCTCCAATGGCTCCATTGGAATGGAATGACCGGGAACAACTCTGGAATGCTGTGGAAGAAAACGAAAAGACCAAAGACAGCCGACTTGCAAGAGAATTTGTTGTCGCACTCCCCGTTGAGTTGGATAAAGACAGCAATATTTCTCTTCTTCAAGATTTTATTAAAAAGAATTTTGTAGATATGGGGATGTGTGCTGATTTTGCCATTCACGATACAGATGGTCACAATCCCCATGCACACATTCTTCTTACTGTCCGACCATTAAATGAAAATGGAACATGGCAGTATAAAACTGAAAAAGAATATCTCTGTATCAAAGATGGGGAAGAAAAAGGATTTACTGCTTCTGAATTTAAAACTGTTCAAAAGCAGGGATGGGAAAAGCAGTACCGCTATAAAGTCGGTAAAAAGAAAGAATATCTGACTCCATCTTCCGCACAGGAAAAAGGATATGAACGGATTGATAAGCACCCCAAGAGCAGCCGATATGGCAGACAGAATCCTATTTTCGAACGATGGAACAGTGATGAACAACTTTGTATCTGGCGGGCAAACTGGGCAGATGCCGTAAATGAAATGCTTGCACGTAATCAGATAAATGCTACCATTGATCACCGTAGCTTTGCAGATCAGGGAATCACCGAACAGCCAACCATCCATGAAGGCTACATTGCCCAGAATATGGAAAAGAAAGGCATGATAGCAGACCGCTGTGAAATCAACCGTCAGATTCGTGCAGATAACAAAATGCTCCGGGAATTAAAAGCCCAGGTAACAAAACTGGCACAGGCTGTAGAAAAATCTATTCCAATAATAGCAGAAACATTGGAAGCAATCCGCAATCACATGATTTTTACACAATATCATTTGCTCCACAATGAGATGCAAAAAGAAGTGATCCATGACTGGATGAATCATTTTAATCCAATACTGAATAAATACAACACCGTTAAAAAGAAACTCAAAGCTAAAGTTACAGAGCGGAAAGAACTGAATGTGAAAAAAGAGAAAGCCAGTATTTTTAATCCCATCCAGCATATAAAATTGAATCAGCAGCTTACCACTGTTACCGAAGAAATTGAAGAACTGAAATCAAGAAAAGAGCAGCTAATCTTCCAGGCAGAATGCTCTACCGATAAAGATATGACGAATCTATCCAAGAAATACGACCAGATGAATAACAATCTTGATATCCTGGATTCTCAGGACATCTCGCTCAAAAAACAGCTTGAAAAAGATGCCGCCGCTTTCCAGGAAGAAAAATTTCGTCCTGAACCAGAACAATACACCGAATTGCTGGATACCAGAATCCAGATACGTCCTGATTTCCGGGATAAGCTGATCGAGCAGCTCAAAGGTACTTTTGGTAAATATTATGACTATCACCGTCGTGATATTGCCGCCAATGAGGTAGATTATCTCAATGTGGAAGATCCTGATGTTTTTTCCCATCGTGCCTAGGAACTTGAATATCAGAGGAAACAGGAGATGCGGCGAAATCAGCCTGCCAGAGCTAAGAAAAGGTCATATGATATGGAATTATAATCATCATCGAGTAGATAATATGCTCTTACAACTCTCTTGTTTAAAAGGCGTATGGATTTAAAAATTCCATACGCCCAATTCACTTTAACCAGTTACAATCTGCCATGTTTTCTTGTATAAAACCACATTCATTATAATGCTGAGATTCTTTGTTGCATATCAATAACTTGAACTTTACTATTTTTAAGAACTAATCCATACGAAAAATGAATCGTATTTCCTCCCACTGGTTCAAATTTAACATATTGTCCACATATATTTCTATTACGTTCACCAAATATTTTCTTTATCTTTTCTGGCAATACACTATATATCGGACATGACACATCTATAGTATAAAATCCATTTTTCATAGGATTACCTCTGTCACTAAACCATTCACTTATTGAAATTCTATTACCTGCTACAGATTTACATTGAGCTGTATATTCTTTGCCACGTAATGTAAACATTAATGGGGTTTCCTCTGGAATATTAGAAGATACTTGAAATCTTATCTTTCCATCATTCATTTTCCAGCTCAATGAAGCTTCAATCTTCAATTCCTTTCCATTAATAGGTTGTTTAGGTTCTAATTCCTCGGGCAATGGCAATAAATCTCCCATCTCAACGTAATGATTTTTATAATACCATCTACCATATTTCTGTATAAATCCCCATGATGACAAATAATTGCTGTTTAACTGATCTATAGTAGCATCCGAAAACTGAAATCCTCTTTTTGAATAATCTACTCTTGAATATGCACGCAAAATTTTAATAATTGGTATATGATATTTATTATAGGCATCTATATATGGCAAACATTCAATATCATAAATATTATCCGAAGCATTCTCATAAGATTTTCGACGAGCACATATGAATTCATATATTTTCTCATCAGTAACCTGTTCATTGACTGGTTGTGGCGTAACAGAAAAATAAAAGTCTCCCACTAACGAAGAATATTCCCATGAAAGCTGTTCTTCTCCGTATTGGCTAATTGATATTTCTGACACTTTATTTCTAACAAATTTAAACATTTCTTCAATTTTCAAATTTGGAATAAGCATAGCATCTTTTAAAACTTGTGTATATAATCCATTACTACATTGTCCATCAAATGCACTACAGTCAGCGCTTGTAGAATAAGCAATCATAGTACCTTTAGGTGGATTATTAAATGGCGCAAAGCCTGTTAAAAATCCCCTCCCCATAGCAAAAGGATTATCTCGACATGCATCCAATATACATATTAATGTTTTTCCCTTATATGAAGATGCACCTTCTAACAGCGAATTTAAACAATAACAAGAGACCATTGTCTTGCTTTTATCACTTAACTTTAAATCAATAGGAACGATAAAATTTTTACCGTCGATTTGCATACCATGCCCTGCATAAAAAAATACCCCTACAGCATATTCATCTAATGCCTGTAAAAAATCATTAACAGATTTTTGAATATCTATTAAATTTGCATCCATTATTTTTGTAACATCAAAATTTAATTTATTCAAAATACTAGCAATATCGTCAGCATCATTCTTAGGATTATTCAATTTTCCTACATTTGAATAATCAGAATTACCGATTACTAATGCAATTCTATCCATTATTCTCACCTCTGAAATTATCTTACGTTTTATTTCATAATTAAAAATTTTAAATTCATTTCTTAATATAAATTTTAATCTGTTATTTTGATCATACCACCTTCTTAGCCCATTTTCTATATAAACTCTTACAAACACTGAAAAGCTCCCGAAGGAGCTTTCCACGCTTTAAATATACACTAATTCTTTCAACACAATCTCTTCTGCAGCATTCCGGACATTATTTACCGCTCTAACCCTATAGGTTTATAATGAAAAATGGTTGCTAACATTTACTCCTTTTACTGAACAGCTGTATTTTTTAACCTCTTATATGCTTCAGAATTCATAACTTCCTTCAATATTTCCATAGCATCCTCATATTCATTCACAGCATGTCCATAACTATCTTCTTGCGTAATATTAAAGCCAAAATCATTGTATAATTTTATGGCTTGATATGATTCAGGTTGCGTATGTAAGTACACTGCTTGATTTCCATATTTCTGCTCAAAATATTTTAATACATATGTAATCAACATACGAGCGCATCCCCTATTTCTATGCGTTGGAACAACTGCAAGCCAATGAAGTACCGGAACAATTCTTTTTCCTTTATTTGAAAACCATGCACAACATGTACCAATACACGCTTCTTCAACGTTATCTTTGAGGAAAAAGCATCTTTCATCAATTTCACTACTATCATACAAAAAAGTTTTTTCAAAATAATCAGCAATATCAGCATCTGAATAACCTTCAAATTGTCCTGCCGCTTTCTGTATCTCAATCCAGACAGATTTCATTCCCGGCTTGTACTTTACTATAGAAAAACATTCTTCTGCTTCAGAAAAAGCATTTCTGTTTATACTGTCACACCTCATGATAATGCTTTTATAGGGTATACTTTTCTCTAACAAATTCATCTAACCATACCTTAAGTTGTTCTATTTGATTCTCATATTTTTTTAATTCATAAATCGTTCCTTGGGTTTGCTGGATTCCTTCTTCTTGGTCATTTATACCGCTACCTTCCATTCCCAGCGCCCTCTTTAGATTATATTCCAGCCACCCAAGCATTCCATCAAAGCTACAACTCAATATAACATCCCAATTTACATTGTATATGTTATTGTTTTCTGTATATGCTTGCATCAAAGCATCAAACTTAGCTTTACCATATTTACCCGTTTCATCAGAGATCCAGTAATTTAGTACCTCAATCAATTCCTGAAAGGGATTAACATATCCGGCCGCTTCCCAATCAATAATGTATGGTGCATCATTTTTCCACATAACATTTTTAGGATCTAAATCCCGGTGACTAATCACTTGATTTTGAGATGCTTCATACAAACCAGTGACTACATTCCTATCCCATCGCATGATATCTGCAATATTTTCTTGTAATACTTCAAGGGCCTCTGAATTACAAAGTTTTGCTTTCTCCATAAACAGATTCCAATCATATGCTTCTCTAATATCACGATTCTCAACCATGGCATCAATCTTTACCTGAGTTGCGTGAATCTTACCTAACACTCGGCCAATCTGCTCACAATGATATTCTGATATATCCGGAGCAAAAATGGATTTTCCATCCAACCAATCAAATACTACAAAGAAAGAGCCATCCATCTCAATAATATTTTTTCCCTGAAATGTTTTAGCCGCAATAAGAGGAATAACATTTGCCAACGCATTTGATACCAATTCTGAATGAATCATATTAGTTAATGCCTCTGGTCTTTTCATGATGTCAGGGTTTAACAATTTTATAGCATATTCTCCTTGGTCTGTACTCACATGGTACATTTTATGCATCAAACCACCTGTTACTAACTTGGGTTCTTCTATTATTTTGCCTAAAGCATATTTTATACATAATTCAGTTATCTTCATAAATTCGTCTCCGTAACCAATTTGGGTTATATTCGAAATCAAAACAACTCATCCAACAAAATATAATACCTGAACTTGTCATAATCCATATCCAGTTCCAATTCCTCTAATAACATTTGATGTGTAAAATCAAAATATTTCTTTCCTCCGTTGTAATGTCCTGCAAAATTGTGATTCAAACTTCTTAACGCAATGGCAATATCCTGCCATCTATCTGCAGGTCCCATTTTGCCAAGATCGATAAATCCACTAATCCTATTGTTTTCAACAAACACATTTGGTAAGCAGAAATCTCCATGAGTAAAAACAATATCTTCTTTGGGGCGATTTACCTCCAGCCAACATATTAATTCTTCCGGATCTCTGAATCCGCCTTCTCCAAATGTTTCAGTTTCAACATTTTCCATATCAACAAGATTATTTTCTACATTCCATCTGGCCTGTTTCAATCGTTCCTCCAACCTGCTGGTTCGAAATGGACATTTCGTTACATCAACTTTCCATAACGTTCTTAAGCCTTCTGCAACACATCTGATTAACTGTTTGGGATTATTTAGATATTCTTCATCACATAGCATTTTTCCTGTTATTCGTGTCATTAGCGTATACGCTGTTCCATCTTCCACGTAATATACCGGAATACCAGGAACCGGAACCTGTCCATCCAGCCATGCAACAATATCTTTCTCATTTTTAGTTTCCTCAGATTCAGCTTGTATCTTTAATACATAATCTGGATAAATCAGCACTTCCGAATCAGACATTCCCACATTATTGCTATATGAAGATTGATTTCCGACTATTTCTAATATTTTGTCTGGAATTTTTCTATTCATCTTATACTCCCTTACAATCAAATAAAATAAAGATCCGCATACACTCCATAATGATCACTCGCAGCATATCCACTTTTTTCTGAAATAGTTCTCCCAAATGTCTCACATTTTTCTAATATAGGAAGATCCATCGGATATGTGTTTCTAACTAATATCCTGTCATATCGTCTACTTACTTCTATTGATTTTAATCCTTTCCATCTGGGATTAGATTTTATATCAAGTGTATTATCAGTCGCTATATTATGGCGTTCTGCATATGCCTCAGCTAAATCGTACCAATTTTTTCCGCAATCACGTCCTTTTAAGGTCAGTTCCCCTAATAAAAACTGGTTTACACCCGATCTTTCTGAACAATTAAAATCACCTAAAAAAATTACATAGTCAGATGAAATACCTTCAATCTTTTCCATTACATTTAAAACAACCAATTCTCGATTTACTGCACTATCCCAAGGTAAATGAGTATTAATTAAAAGTAAAGTCTTATTCTGAATTTCTATCTTAGCAAATATACAATTTTGATCATATTCAAAACTCTTAATTGAATACCTACTTAGAATACTTAATCCTTCTTCCTCGTTTGCATGTTCATGAAACACAGCAAATTGATACCTACATCTTTCCACTAAATCCTGATGCGCTGCTTTGTTAGGTACTTCTTGTAAGCAAATAATATCCGCACTGATTTTAATTATTTCTTCTATCAATTGCTGTTTTCGTTCTGGCATACCTATTGCGGAATTCCATATGTTATAAGTCGCTATTCTCACTATTATCCCTCCGACATATCATATACAATATCAGAAATCTATTCCTACTCTAATACACACTCGCTATCTAGAGACTTTATCATCTCTAAACAGCCTTTTTTACTCCTTTACAACAAAAGACACTCTATACAAAACAAAATGTAGATATTTCTCTTTTTTATTTCATCTGAAAATACCTCAACGCATCCTCAATCGCCTTTTCCTTATCCTTCGGACACTGTGGTTGAATCTCATCTTCTGATTTCGGTTTATTATAGTTCTCCCTCTCAATAATGCCGCACTTCTTCTTAACCTGTGCAATATAGAGATTCGTCACCTTCATCCCGTCATTATGCTCAGCCACATATTTCTTAATTTCCTCATATGTAGCCTTGCTCTCAGCAGAAGTAATATCCATCTCATCCATATCTACAGTCACATTCACATGATGCTTCGCTTCATGAAGTTTGGACAAAAGGCATACCGTTTCCACATGCACGGTATTCGGAAACATATCCACGCACTGCACCTTATCCACGACATACCCCCGCGCCAGCAGCACCTCCAGATCCCGCGCCAGACTCGTCGGCTTACACGAAATATAAATCATATGATCCACACCATAATTGATAATCTTTTCCAGCGCCTTCGGATGAATACCATCCCTTGGCGGATCAAGCACAATATAATCCGGCCGTTCCTCAATCGTATCGAGCACCTTTAAGACGTCACCCGCCAAAAATTCACAGTTGTCCAGATGATTGAGTGCCGCATTCTCTTTTGCCGCCTCTACCGCTTCCTCAATGATCTCCACGCCCACAACTTTTTTGCAGACCGGAGCGAGCATCTGTGCGATCGTACCGGTACCGCTGTACAGATCATAAACGGTCTTGTCTGCCAGCATGTCCGGATTATCCCCGAGGATAAATTCGCGGGCTGTGGAATAAAGCACTTCTGCTCCGAGAGAGTTTGTCTGGAAAAAAGAAAACGGTGAAATCTGAAAACGCAGTCCCAACAGCTCCTCATAAAAATAATCCTGTCCGAAAAGTACTTCCGTTCCTTCGTTTTTTACGACATCCGCCACGCTGTCATTTTTTGTGTGGAGTACTCCTTTTAAGGTTCCTTCCAGGGAAAGTGCCAGAAGTACATCTTTCCATCCGGCTAAAAGCTGCTTTTCTTTTTCTTCGTTTACCGTTCCGGCATGTGGACATCTGCCCTGCTTTTCCAGCAATGCAGCCTCTATCTTTGCACGCTCGTCCGGCTCCTGCTCCTGTACATTTCTCCAATCCTGCGTCGTAGTGATCAGATCAACTAAAATCTCTCCGGTCTTTACTGCCTTTCGCACAAGAAGATGGCGCAGATACCCGGTATGACGCAGTCTGTGATAGAAGAAGATTTCCTGCTCCCTGAAATAAGCGAGCGTTGCCATGAGAATCGCACGGAAATCGCCATCCACGATCCGGCAGTCCTCTACCGTTACAATATCGTAAAAACTGCCGCGCTTGTGCATTCCAAGTGCCAGCGGTCCGTCCTTGTATTCATCTCCAAATGAAAATTCCATTTTGTTACGGTAAGCAAGCACACGCGGACTGTGTCTGATTGGCAGAAACTCATAAGCACAGGCATCCCCGATCGCCTGCTCTATCATGCCGCGTACCTGTGTCTCCTTGATCTTTAACTGTTCTTCATAAGGCAGACTCTGATACGTACATCCTCCGCACTGTCCGAAATGCCGGCAGGTATCTGCGGTCTCCCGTGGCGATTTCTTCACGGTTTCCAGAAGCCGTCCTTCCGCTTTTCCTTTTCGTACCTTATTTACTGCAAAGGAAACACGCTGTCCCGGAATGGTATTCTTGACGATGACGCGTTCTCCCTCGTCTGTCATCACAATCCCTTTGTTCGGGAATTCTACGGTTGTTACGTTTCCTTCTGCAATCTGCCCTTTTTTCATTCTTTTACTCCTCATGCATCATTCTGAATCTTATTTTCTTACAGAAAAAGGGACTACACAACTGCAGTCCCTTCTTTCTTCGTTCGGTTTTCTTTTTCTGCGCACCGCTCAAACTGCCTGAAAGTTCTCACGCTTCCGACAATGATTAATCCTCTGTCTTGTCTGCGGAAGCATCCTTAGACTCTGCAGCCGGCTCATCATCCTCATCCTCGAAGAAGTCATTGTCGAACTCATCTTCAAAATCGTCCTCAAAATCATCCAGATAATCCGGTGTAAAGAAACGATAAATTCCATAGATTGCTGCTGCAACTGCGACAACGATTCCAATCACGGCGAATACAATCACGAATTTGGAAGGTTTCTTCTCCTCTTCTTCCTGTCTCTTCAAAAACTTATTAAGCTTTGCTGCATCCAAAACATCCCCCACTTTGGTAGATGCTAAAATATCTTCTACTTTACTCATGATGGCACTTCTCCTTCCTGCATTTTTAATTACATCCATTATAGCATATCTTTCCCTGTTTTCCTATGAAAAATTTGTGTTTATAAAAAATTTATCATATCTTTTTTAATTTTGCAAAGCTTGCAAACATCTTCTTTGTTCCGACTTTGTCGAAATCTACGGTCACTTCATAGTCCCTGCCCCCGGAAACAATTGCCATGACTTCTCCATCGCCAAATTTGATGTGGCGGACACGATCTCCCACCTGATAGGACAATGCTCCACCCGCGGAACCAAAATCACGCTGGTTTTCCACCTTTGTATATACCGGTTTTGTGGCTTTTGAGGAACGGAAGGTCGATCCATATCCCTCTCCCACTTCTTTTCCATATCCGCTTCCACCATAACTCGGCACCGTCCGGAATGCCTTACGCGCCTTCTGAAATGTGGACTGTTCGATGGGTTCTTCCTTTGTCTTTGGCTCATAAATCTTTCCGGAAAGAAGTTCCGGCGGAATTTCCCTGACAAAACGGGATACTTTTCCATACTGTGTCTGCCCCCGCACCATGCGCACACGCGCGGAAGTGATTGTCAGATTTTTCTTTGCACGGGTAATTCCCACATATGCCAGACGCCGTTCTTCCTCGATCTCGGCCTGGGAGTTATCACTCGTAATAGACATATAACTCGGAAACAGTCCGTCCTCAAGTCCTGCCAGATAGACATTCGGAAATTCAAGTCCTTTCGCACTATGTAAAGTCATAAGTACCACATAGTCACTGTTTTCGTCAAAACTGTCAATATCCGCAACCAGAGCGACATTTTCCAGAAAGCCGTTTAAGGTCGGAGCTTCTTCCCCCTCCGCATAATCCACAGCTTTGCTGATCAATTCGTCAATATTTTCGATTCTTGCCTCTGCCTCATCCGTTCCCTCTGCTTCGAGTTCTCTGACATAACCGGTCGTTTCAATAACTTCCTGCAGCAGATCTGTCACGGAAAGCAGCTTTGCCTTTGCTTTCATAGACTGGATAAACAACACAAACGGCCGGATCTTTGCTGCCGCTTTGCCCAGCCCCGGTACCTGTTCTGCCACACAGAGCGCATCATAAAAACTGATCTCCTGCTCCTGGGCATACAATGCCACTTTGTTGATCGATGCCGCACCAATTCCACGTTTTGGGATATTGATGATACGCCGCACCGCCAGATCATCCTGCCCATTGTCGATGGTCTTTAAATATGCCAGCAGATCCTTCACTTCCTTACGGGCGTAGAAATTTACGCCGCCAAAAATTTTATATGGAATATTTGCTGTAATAAAACGTTCCTCAAAGAGACGGGACTGTGCATTGGTACGATAGAGAATGGCACAGTCTTTATACTGATACTCTCCTTTGCGTACCCGCCGGGCAATATCCCTTGCCACAAAATCCGCTTCCTCTGCCGCCGTATCCAGCTGCTCAAAGGTGATCTTGTCCCCGGCTCCATTGTCCGTCCACAGACGTTTTTCCTTTCGCCCCTGATTGTTGGCAATCACAGCATTGGCTGCATCCAGAATATTTTGCGTGCTCCGGTAATTCTGCTCCAGTTTGATCACTGTGGCATCCGGAAAATGATGTTCAAAATTCAGAATATTGTAGATATTCGCTCCCCGGAACTTATAGATAGACTGATCATCATCACCTACAACACAAAGATTCTGGTATTTTAAAGCCAGCAGACGGATCAGTTCAAACTGTGCGGTATTGGTATCCTGATACTCATCCACCATAATATAGCGGAAACGATCCTGATACGAGGCAAGCACCTCTTTGTCCAGTTTGAACAGTTCCACGGTTTTCATGATCAGATCATCAAAATCCAATGCATTATTCTGCTTTAACGCCTGCTGATATTCCCGATAAACCTGGGCCTGTTTCCGTTTCACATAATCGCCTGCCGCGCGCGTCTCAAATTCGATCGGATCGATCAGCTCATCTTTTGCGGAGGAAATAGCAGAAAGAAACATTTTCTCTTTGTACATTTTCGTATCGATTTCCAGACGTTTGCAGATATCCTTCATCAGAGTCTTCTGATCATCGGAATCGTAGATGGTAAAATTGGTCCCAAACCCCAGCCTGTCAATATATCTGCGCAAAATACGCACACAGGTGGAATGGAATGTGCACACCCAGATACTTTCCGAACCATATCCCACCATCTGGTCAATACGCTCCCGCATCTCCCCTGCCGCTTTATTGGTAAACGTGATTGCCATGATATTGTAGGGATTAACCCCGCATTCCTCAATCAGATATGCCGTACGATGTGTCAGTACTCTGGTTTTTCCGGACCCGGCACCTGCCAGAATCAGAAGCGGTCCGTCGGTTGCCATCACAGCCTGCCGCTGTGGTTCGTTCAGTGCATCTAATAAGCTCATATCGTTTCTCCGTCTCTTTCCATAATTCATTATTCGTGTGTCTCATTATATCATAGATAGTCCGAATAGAACATACATTCTTTTGTTTTTTGAAAAAAGCATGAAAATGCCTTGTCATCTAGTTTTTATTACTATATAATGTGATATGAGGTGAAAATATGGACAACGAAGTAAAAGAATTTCTTGCTGCACTGCAGAAGAAACTGGTTTCAATCGATTACATCAAAACGGAAGACATTCCAAATATCGGTTTATATATGGATCAGGTCACGACCTTTATGGACGAGCAGTTAGAAGCCTGCAAACGCTATGAAGATGATAAAATTCTGACCAAAACAATGATCAACAATTATGCCAAAAACAATCTGCTCCCTGCCCCGGAGAAGAAAAAATATTCCAAGGAGCATGTGCTGACCCTGTTATTCATTTACTATTTTAAGAATCTGCTCAGCATCAACGACATCCAGTCCCTGTTAAATCCCCTGACGGAACATTATTTTGGCAACAAAGCCGGATTTAATATGGAAGATGTCTATAACGAGGTTTTTAATTTAGAGAGCACCGAGTCCGAGAAATTATTAAAAGATCTCGGAAAAAAATATGCACTCTCCCGTGAGACGTTCCGGAAATTTCCGGAAAATGATCAGGAATTTCTGCAGAATTTCAGTTTTATCTGTCTGCTCAGCTACGACGTATACATCAAAAAGATGATTATCGAAAGTGTTATCGACAATATCAACAGTCAAAACAGTAAAACAAATAAAAAAGAGAATTCCAAAAAGGAATCCTCCAAAAAAGACACCGTTTAATCCAAACGGATGATTGTATTTTCAGGCACAGATGCAGATACGCATCCGTGCCTTTTTTCTATTCCTGTTCCGGATGTTTCTGTGACAGACGGCTGAATACCATCTCATATCCGTCATTTCCATAGTTCAAAGAACGATTGACACGGCTGATCGTCGCTGTAGACGCCCCCGTCTTTTCCGCAATATCAAGGTATGTCTTCTGATCCCGCAGCATTCCCGCCACTTCAAATCGCTGTGATAAAGAAAGCAATTCATTGACCGTACACACATCCTCAAAAAATGTATAACATTCCTCTCTGTTCTGCAGACATAAAATTGCATCAAACAGATGATCTACTGCCTCTGTTTTAAGTTTCTTGCTCATTATGCTCCCTCTTTCCTTCCAAAAATCATGTCTGTATTTTATCATATTAAAGTTTTAAAGTAAACAGATTTCTTGCATTACCCCATTGTTATGCTATAATGTTTAGTACAGTTTACCAAACACGAAAACGAATGGAGAATCTATGATATGAAAAAGATCGGTTATTTTTTTTCCGGCTTTCTGCCAATTTTAACAACAACAGCTGCACAGATACTGGCCTCTTTTTTTATGTTCGGAATCGCAGCTCTGTTTCTGTGTCCGGCCTCCCAGAGCACAGGCTTTGATGCCGATACCATCGAAACACTTCTGACCAATACGGAGTTTAATGCATGCATCATGCTGATTTATACCGTAACCTGCATCGTATTCATGGGAATATGGTATTATCGCTCCTGTGGGGGCAATTATCTTCCAAAACCATCCCTCACGTTTCATCCTCTGCAGTTTTTATCCATCATTCTTCTGATTCCCGGCATGCAGTTCTTTTCCGGTTATCTGACTTCTGCGGTATCTCTTCTTTTCCCGAACTGGCTCAGCCAGTACGAAAAACTCATGGAAACCGCAGGCTTAGACTCCGACATCGGACTGTTCATGTTTATCTATGCCGTAATTCTCGGTCCTGTCTGTGAAGAACTAGTTTTCCGCGGCGTCACCATGCGTCTGGTCCGACGGGCACTTCCGTTCTGGGCTGCCAACCTGATGCAGGCGGTTCTCTTCGGAATCTTTCACATGAACTGGATTCAGGGAATTTATGCATTTGTTCTCGGTCTTGTACTGGGATGGATCTGTGAAAAAGGAGGAAGCATCTATTTCTCAATGTTCTTCCACATCCTGTTCAACTTCTGGGGAACCATCATCGGACCGCTACTGAACAATCTCAAAGAAACGGATCTTCTGGGAATTATCATCTTTCTCTTTACGATTGTTTCTCTCGTTTTGGGCTTTTCCTTATTCCGCCTGGGAACGAAATGGCGCGATCAGAAAGCGGCGCGCCTTATGGCTGCCCCTGATCATGATGATCATTTCGAAGCAGCTGAATGATCCGGTACTCATAAAACACGGTGATCACAAGGATAGCGGCAATCACCAGCAGACTGTACGCGTCCTTGAGTTCGATCCCGATCACATCTCCCACACACGGAACCATCAGACCGATGATAAACACCAGTTTTACCAGCCGGATCATCCGGATGGAATATTTACGCACCTTTCCCACACACACCTCTTTCGGAAGCCGGTTTATTTTTTCCGGCTGACAGCTTACCAGGCTGAGTCCCACATAGATCAGAACAACTCCTGCAATGTTACAGATAAATTTATATGGCGCAACTTTATAGACAATCCCATAATAGATCTGCAGTCCGATATAGACAATTCCAAGGATCATTCCTATCGCCTCCGCAAAAATTGCCGGAACGGTTAAATCTTCTTTTTTCATCTGCTTTTCTCCATTTCATTCTGTAAAATCATATCCTAATTCTAACACCTTTTTGACTTGAATTCCATAGTTCATGTGCTATAATGAAACACAGAGTAACAATATAACAAAGGAGATCTCATGGAAAATCTTATTTTACCAAAACAATACAAATCAGAACTGAATCTTCATGACACACAGCTTGCCATCAAGACAGTCAAAGATTTCTTTCAGGCACTGCTGGCGCAGAGACTGCATCTGACACGTGTTTCTGCTCCTCTTTTTGTAGACCCGGCAACCGGTCTTAATGATAACTTAAACGGTTATGAGCGCCCGGTTACTTTCGGTATTAAGGAGCAGGACGATAAAAATGCCGAAGTTGTCCATTCTCTCGCAAAATGGAAACGTTACGCCCTGAAAAAATACGGATTTCAGGTCGGAGAAGGCATCTACACGGATATGAATGCCATCCGCCGCGATGAAAGTACGGACAACATTCATTCTATTTTCGTAGATCAGTGGGACTGGGAAAAAATCATTCATAAAGAAGACCGTAATCTGGACTATTTAAAAGAGACCGTTCGTACCGTATATAAGTGTCTTCGCAAAACAGAACAGTATATGGCCATCCAGTATGATTACATTGATCTGATCCTTCCAAAGGAAATTTTCTTTATCACCTCCCAGGAACTGGAGGATCTGTTCCCGGACAACACACCGAAGGAACGTGAGTATTATATTACCAAGGCAAAAGGTGCTGTATGTATCATGCAGATCGGTGACACCTTAGAGTCCGGCGAACCGCACGACGGACGTGCTCCGGATTACGATGACTGGGCTTTAAATGCAGATATTCTTGTTTATTATCCGGTTCTTGATATTGCACTGGAATTATCTTCGATGGGTATCCGTGTAGACAAAACTGCACTGATTTCCCAGCTTGACAAAGCCGGCTGTCCGGAACGCAAGGATCTGCCATTCCAGAAATCCATCATCGATGGAACACTTCCTTATACCATCGGCGGAGGAATTGGTCAGTCCCGTATCTGTATGTTCTTCCTTCGCAAAGCTCATATCGGCGAAGTGCAGAGTTCTCTCTGGCCGGAAGAAACAATTGCAGCCTGCGAGGAACATGGTATTCAGCTCTTATAATTTATTTTACATAATAAAATAAACAAAGCAAAAAATCAAAGAGGAAAAACGAAAAAAACGTTTTTCCTCTTTTTGTATTATCTATCTCCTCTAAATTACAACTATAAGGTTTCCTCATCCGCCTCGCACATGCGATACCCTACGCCCAGTTCATTTACAATATAATTTTTTTCTCCCGGTCTGGCTCCCAGCTTCTTACGGATATTTACCATATTGACCTGCAGTTTTTTGATGCTGCCCTCATCGTTATACCCCCAGATCTCTTTGATAATGGCTGAGTATGTCATAACCTTTCCCGCATGTTCCGACAATGCTGCAATGATATTGTACTCTGTCTGTGTCAGCTTCACTTCTTTTTTATGCAAGAAAACTCTTCTTGCATCGTAATCAATGGTCAGACCGGAGGCCTTAAATTTTCCACCCGGAAACATTCCGTTTTGCATGCGATGTGTTGTCATGCGGAGCGTAGAACGTATCCGCGCAAGAAATTCATTGGAGCCAAATGGTTTTGTAACATAATCATTGGCTCCCATATCCAAAGCCTCCACTTTATCTTTTTCATCTGACCTGGCAGAAAGCACAATCACCGGCGTCAGGGAATCTTTCCGTAACCGCTTTAAAAAAGTCATTCCGTCCTGATCCGGAAGTCCCAGATCTAAAACAACGAGATCCGGTCTGTGAGAAGCATACATCATCATTCCGTCTTCGCAGGAATATGCCGATAATGTCTGATATCCGTTTGCCTCCAGAAGTGTAGCCACCAGATTGTTAATATGTTCATCATCCTCAATAATTAAAATCTTATATTTATTTCCGTTCATGCCTGTTCCTTCTCCTCCATATCCAGATAAAACCGGAAAAGTGCACCTCCATTTTTCTTATTTTCTGCCTTGATCTTTCCACCGTGCGCTTTGATAATTGTTGCGCACACTGCCAGTCCTATTCCTGCATTGCTCCGTTTGCAATCGGAAGATACCTCATATACCTCATGACTCCCGTAAAAAACGGATTTTAATTTTTCTTCCGGAATTCCACATCCATCATCCTGTACTTCAAATACGGCTTTGTCCGCCACAAGAAATACCTTCAGTCCCAGGTGCACCATTCCCTTTGCATGCTGCACCGCGTTTTCTAAAATATTGATCAACACCTGCTGGATCAGGATGGCATCCATGGGAATTACCACAAATTCATCTGGAATATCAATTTCAACCTCCTGATCCGGATATCTTTTATGAAACTTTAAAATCACCGAATCAATCAGCTCATCCAAAACCGTAGGTGTCTTAATGATTTTTACTTTTCCACTGTCAAGTTTTGTGATCGAAAGCAGGTTCTCAACCATCCGGAAAAGCCACTGTGCATCCTGCTGGATGTCCTGCAGCATCTTTGTCCGCTGTTCCTTCGTAAAATCATTATCCGGATCAAGCAGCGCCGAGCTGGAGCCATAGATCGTGGTAAGCGGAGTCCGAAGATCATGGGAAACCGCACGGAATATGTCTGCACGAATTTTTTCTTTTTCTCTCTCTGCTTCGAGAATTTTATTATACTTTATTTTGGTGGTAAACCCACAGGTAATCAAAGCCATCAGTATAATGATCACTGCCGATGCCATATTCTCCGGTATGGAAAAATTAAAGTGAAAAAATGGAAATGTGAAAGCAAAATTCACTTCAAGAACGCTGAGAATTGCAGCTGCCACACCATACAGATACCCCGGTGTGATCACAGAAGTCAGAAAGACTCCAAAAATAGATACTGCCGGGATCAGCGCATTTTCCACAGTACTGTTTTGTATCCACAAACAGACCATAAAACACACCAGCTGAATCCCGACGGTAATGGCTATATCTCTTATGATATACAATGTTTTTTTCATCCGAATCTTCTTTCTCCTTATCTCTTGCATCCATATGTTTCATTATAGCATAATGGCGGTTAAGATTCGAATAAAAAATGTATTTTTCTAAGAAAGCGTATTCAGTTCCTCCATCCACAATGTTGCACATGCATCACTCGGCATACGCAGATCTCCTCTCGGAGAAACAGCAACAGATCCGACTTTCGGGCCGTCCGGAAGGCAGGAACGTTTAAACTGCTGCGCAAAAAATCTGCGGCAGAACGTTTTCAGCCATTTTAAAATAAATGCAGCTTCATAGGTTCCAGCAAATGCGATTTTTGCCAGACGGTAAATTTTTGCAGGGGAGAATCCCTGACGCAGCATGTAATACAGGAAGAAATCATGCAGTTCATACGGTCCTACCAGATCCTCGGTCTTCTGTGAAATTTTTCCGTCTTCCGGTGGCAGAAGTTCCGGAGAAACCGGTGTATCCAATACATCATACAGTGTATCGGAAAGCTGCTTGTCCTCACAGGTATCCGCATAATAACGCACCAGATGCCGGACCAGTGTCTTTGGCACAGAAGCATTCACGGCATACATGGACATATGATCTCCGTTGTACGTTGCCCACCCCAGTGCAAGTTCCGACAGATCTCCGGTTCCGATCACAAGCGCATTTTTTTTGTTCGCAATGTCCATCAGAATCTGCGTGCGTTCCCGCGCCTGGGAATTTTCATATGTCACATCATGCACCGAAGGGTCCTGTCCGATATCCGAAAAATGCACATTTACCGCCTGACAGATATCCACTTCCACAAATTCTGCCCCAAGGCTTTGAATCAGTTTGACAGCATTGTCATATGTGCGGTCGGTTGTCCCGAATCCCGGCATGGTGACGGCCGTAATTCCCTTATGATCCCGCCCGCACAGATCAAAGGCACGCACGGTCACCAGCAGTGCCAGCGTCGAATCCAGTCCTCCGGAAATACCTACCACAGCATTGGCTCCGGTATGTTCCAGACGTTTTTTTAGTCCCATTGCCTGAATCATCAGAATTTCATCACAACGCTTTTCCCTGTTCTGTCTGTCTGTTGGCACAAACGGTGCCGGATCAATCAACCGCGTCAGTTTTGTTTCTTCTATTTTTAAAGAGAACAGAATCTCGGTATGTGTCTGATCCTCAGTGACAAAAGTTGTCATTCTGCGGCGCTGTGCACAGAGACGTTCCACATCAATCTCCGAATACAGGATGCCATGTCCAAAACGCTTGGATTCCGCAAGAATCTGTCCGTTTTCCGCAATGATGTTGTGCCCGGAGAACACCAGATCCTGTGTAGACTCTCCCTCTCCCGCTGACGCATAAATATATGCCGCAAGAAGACGTGCAGACTGGCCACTTACCAGTTCCCTGCGGTAACTGTCTTTGCCGGTCAGTTCATTCGAAGCCGACAAATTCACCAGAACAGACGCCCCCGCCAGTGCATGGGAGATACTCGGCGGATTCGGTGTCCACAGATCCTCACACAGTTCCACACCGATTCTGAGTTTCGGCATCTGCTCACAGACAAAAAGCAGATCCCGGTCCGCAGGAACACAGCTTCCGTCCGGCAGAACCACCTCTGTCGCAAGCTCTGCTCCGGATACGAAATGTCTCGCCTCATAAAATTCATTGTAATTCGGCAGATAACTCTTCGGTACAAGTCCAAGCACTTCTCCATGGGAAAACACTGCCGCCACATTGTATAATTTTCCAAGGATTTCAAAGGGAAGTCCCACGAAAAAAATGGCGTCCAGTGAAGCACTCTCTTTTACTAATTTCATCAGCGCATCCTTTGCGCCCTGCAGCAGACGTTCCTGCAAAAACAGATCCTGACAGGTATAGCCGGTCAGACAAAGTTCCGGAAAAACTACAATCTTTGCTCCCTGCCGGGTACTTTCTTTCATCATATCCAGAATCAGTTCTGCATTGTATTTTGTATCTGCCACTTTAATTTTCGGTGTGACTGCAGCTGCTTTTACAAATCCCTGTCTCACTTTCTCAACTCCTTTAATTCCTCTACGGAAAATTCATATGCCTTGTTACAGAACTGGCACTTTACCTCGATGCTCTCCCCATCATTGATGATGTCATCGAGATCTTTTTTGCTGAGCGTTGAAAGTGCACGCGATACCCGCTCCTTAGAACAGTCACAGACAAATGCTGCCGGAATTTTGTCGGTGATTTCCAACCCGAAATCTCCGAGAATTTCTTCGAGAATTCCTTCCGGTGTCAATCCTCGCTCCAGCATCATAGTCACAGAATCGATCTCTGCAATACGCTTTTCCAGTTTTTCAATGATCTCGTCACTCGTAAACGGCATAAGCTGAATAATAAATCCGCCGGCCTGACGCACCGTGTTGTTTTTGTTCATCAGCACACCCAATCCTACCGCAGACGGAATCTGCTCGGAAGTTGCAAAATAATAGGTTAAATCTTCTGCAATCTCTCCTGTCTGCAGCTGACACTGTCCCACATATGGCTCTTTTAGTCCCATATCTTTGATGACGCTCAAAATACCGAGATCCAGCGCGCCCCCTACATTTAAATGTCCGTCTTTGTTTGGCGGAAGTTCCACAATCGGATTATTGACAAATCCCTTGACATGTCCATTGGCGTCCGCAGTAACGGTAAGTCCCCTGGCCGGACCGCTGCACTGAATCTGCAGGGTCAGAAGATCCTTTTCCCCTTTTAACATTGTTCCCATCATCGCACCGCCGGACAACAGACGTCCCAGGGCTGCCGTCATGATCGGGGACGTATTGTGATCCTGTCTGGCGGTCTCCACCAGATCCCTCGATGTAATTGCAAATGCCCGGATTGCGGCACCTGCTGCGGTTGCTCTAACAATATAATCTGCCATGTATCATTTCTCCTTTATTCTTTTCTTGTAACAAATGTGATACGCTCACTGTCGGCTTTGACCCCGGCGTCGGTGTAATCATCATACATTCCTTCACAGACCAGTCCCGCCTGCTGCAGAAAATCCACTATCTGTTCCACCTTATAATTTCTCTGATAGTGTGTTTCCGCATATCGGCGGTACAGCTCTCCCGCTTCCGGGATAAACAGTGTCAGGTCATATTCATTGATTCTGGTCTCTTCGTCATAATAATTTTCCCAGATAAAACTTCCTTCCTGCCTGCTCTCCGCAAATGTGTGATCTCCAAGAAGCTGTTCGTATTTATAGGCGGTATTCATATCAAAGATAAATACTCCACCGCTTTCCAGACAGGCGGCAACCCGCCGGAATGCATCGGAAAGTTCCTGTGGCTCAAGCACATAATTGACACAGTCACAGGTACAGCAGACTGCCCGCACACATCCATCCAGTTCGAGTGTCTGCATCTCCTGCAGCAGATAAAGAATCGGCGGATCTGTCTGCTTTTCCATGGCTTTCTGCAGCATATCCACAGAAACATCCACACCGGTCATATCATACCCACAGGCAGCCAGTCTCCGGGTCAGTTCTCCGGTTCCGCATCCCAGATCCAGCACCGGTCCGTCTGCAATTCCATGCTTTTTTAATGTCTCACAAATATATGCACACCATTCATCATAGGGCACATTATCCATAAACAGGTCGTAAACCTGCGCAAAACTCGTATACGCGTCCATTCTTTTCCTCCTGCTTTGTATCATAGTTTAGCAAGTTTTTATGGCAAAAGCAAGGTTGATTATTCTTCCCGAAACCTTTATACTGAATGCATAAGTTGAAATACAGAAAGGATTTTCCATGCCTGACAACTACGAACATTATATTTCCAAAAATATTCAGGCCTTCTATCGCAGAAGACTTTTTTCTCCAATGATATATCTGGTTTTGCTTGCAGTTCTCTGGATCGTATTTCCACTGGGTGCCATGCTGCGGCCTGCACAGCTTTCCGACAATACCAAAATTGCGGACGCCTACAAGAACCATCACCGTTATGTACGCATGACCTTCACAGATCTGAAATTCAGCGGATATACCTGTGAAACCTATGGACAGACCCGCGGATATTATTATTACACCACACAGAAAAATAATTGCAGCATCATTCTCCTTACCCCGCATACATGTGAGGAAGGACTCCCTACGATCGACCGTCTGACCGTCACCGGCCGGATCGTCAAAGGAAAAGAATCTTATCTGGCACTTTTGTCCCAGCTTTCCTCTGACCTGAACTGGACCGAAACCGGTATCCGCAATCAGCTGTCTTCGTATTATTTCAGTGAGCCTGACTATCATTTAACCACGACGCGCATTTTATTCTTCGCGTATTTCGGTTCCATGATTTATACCGTCCTGTATCTTCTGATCTGTATGGTCTATATCCGGTTCCCGGTGCTTTCCCCACCGTGCCAGAACCTGATCGTCTTCGGACATCCGGGTCAGATTCTCGCCGAGGCCGAGGAAGAACTTGCAACACTTCCACAGCTGGCAACGGAGGATATGTTTATTACCGAACATTATTTTATCATGACATCACCATATGGAAATGCCATTGTGCCTATTCAGGAGATTCTGTGGATCTATAAACATTCGACGCTCCACAAAATGCTCTGGTATCATTTCAGCATCTCTTATACCATGCATATTACCGCAAACAAACATATGTATGTAAACTGTCCGAAAAATACCAAATCCGATATTGACGGTATTATGGATTACCTGGCAGAAGCCAATCACAACATTCTGGTAGGTTTCAATGAAGAAAACCGCCTGAAAGTCCAGGCGGTTCAGGGAAAACCTTTCCATATTGAAAAATTCTATGCGTTATTGCGCCGCCGTGTCTAAAACATACAGGCTTTGCTTCCGATTTCATAATCCAGATTTTCATAGGCTTCCCTTACCACGGGAAGCCTTTCTTTTTCTTCCGGCGGTAATTCATGTTCAGAAAGTATCTTTATATTCTCCTCAATCTGTGCAATATCATAGGTATCAAATCCATACTTTAACCCTTTCCAGCACAGTCGTCGCTGCTCTTCATCCATCATGGGGAGTTTTCCCTGCCGAAGTATGTGACCACTCTCCGGTAAATCTTTGGTCTCCTGTTTTATTTCTTTCACCGTCCCCCGCAGCTGCTCTAAGAAGATATGCAGATTCCGGTTTATAAAGGCACGGTTTTCGGTCTTTGCCGCCATCTCCATAATTTCTGCCTGCTGGGCAATCTCCTCTTTTCCAATCTGGCGGCTGATCCCTTTGATTCCATGAACTTTTGTCTGAAACATATGCAGATCCCGCTGGACATATTCCGGAAGTTTCGGAAGTAAACCCTCCACCTCTTTCCAATAAGATTCCAGCGTACGGATATCCGTAGCGTTCCTCTGCCCTGTGGCTTTCGCCTTCTTTGACGCATCGACCGGATTCGGAAGTTCCCTGTATCTTACCGGAATTCCGGTTTCTAAAACCTGCCTCATCCGCTGCAGCCGGATCGGTTTCGGCATAAAATCGGTAAATCCATGCCGGATGGAACGGCTTCTCACTTCGTCAGAAATATCCGCTGTCATAAGAACAAGCGGTGCATGACTGTATCTTTGTATCTGATCCGCCGTCTCAAATCCGGACATTCCCGGCATCATCTGATCCAGAATGATCATCTGGTATTCCCGTTCTTTTACCATCTGTACAGCTTCTTCTCCTGACACCGCCAGATCCAGTATAAACTTCCATGGAGCCGCAAGTTCCTGAAAAATCACCCTGTTTGCTTCCATATCATCCACCAGAAGGACACGTGCCCGCGGATAAACCCAGTTCGGCTGTATTTCTTCAACCTGCGGATCACTCTGTTCTTTTAAAATTTCCTGTCCGATGTTTCCCGGCTCTGATATCTCAGTCGGAACCTGTTTCTGATAAAATCCAAAAGATACGCGTGTCCCTTTTCCCGGATCACTCTCTGCTCTTACCCAGCCATGCATCATTTCTACGAGCTGTCTGACAATTGACAGACCCAGGCCAAAGCCCTCTACCCCCATATCCTCGGAAAACGAGACATATTCCGCAAATACCTGTGCAAGTTTTTCCTTTGTCATTCCCACACCGGTATCTTCCACACAGCCGTCAAACCATACCTGTCCTTCTTCCATTTTACAGTGAAGCGACAGCGTGATCGTTCCCTGTTCCGTAAACTTGCAGGCATTCGATAAAATATTCTGAAAAATCTGTGCCACACGTAAATAGTCCCCGCTTACCTGCTGCGGAAACCGGTCCAGAAACTTCACGGTAAATACAATATCTTTTTCCCGGATATTTAACAGACAAAAACGGGCCTGTTCCTCGATCATCTCATAAAAATTGTATGTTTTGTCTTTGAGCGTCAACATTCCTGCTTCCAGCTTCGAATATGCAAGGATCGTATCCACCTGTTCAAGCAGATTATTTCCCGCGACACGGATATATTCAAGAATGTTTTTGCTCTCATCCGGAAGATTCTGCCTTTTTAAAATATCCGAACCTCCGATAATCGCATGCAGCGGACTGCGCAGATCATGACTGACCGCTGCCAGAAAACGGCTTTTTAAAAACGACTGTTCTTCCGCTTTCTTTTTCAGATCCTCCATCAGAACCGTTTCCTTCTTTTGCTGTGTGATGTCGAGCAGAGTAAGAATATATCCTCTCACCACATTTTCACTGCAGACCGGATGCAGCTGACACCTGCAATAACTTTCTTTCCACTGAACCACATAATCCTGATCCGGGTCTTTGCTCCAACGCATCATTTTGGTATAAAAAGGGTACTCCTGCGGATCGTCCGTCAGTTCCCGCACAATTTCCGGAAACCATCGTCTGGCACTGGCATTGGCATCCCGGTAACGCATTCTGTTGTCAAACAAAAACGTAGGAATATCACTGATATTATAAAAGTTTTCCCGGATAATGTTCGTCACATTGGATAACCTGCCCGTCATCATCAGATAAAAGACAATCAGACAGGAAATTTCAAAAGCTCCCGGCACCAGAAATTCTTCCGCTTTCGGCGTAACTGCGCGAAACAACATTGCAACTCCCGGAAGTGCCATGCCAAGATACAACATATCATTTACATGTCCCTCCCAGACAGAAACCTCGCTTTTCACTCTCACATAAGTAGCCAGCCCCAGAAGAATTCCCGTATAACAAAGCAGCGCAATCCGAAACGCATCCTGATACGTCTCGCGCTGCGCAGCACGTATAATCAACATGGAATTAAACAGCACCAGACTGCAGAACAAAATCACTTCCGTCCTGAGTTTCAGCTGGAATTTCATAAAATCACCCACATAATGAATCATAAGATACAGCATGTGAATGGCCAGTAAATCTGTCAGTATACGAAGTGTCTTTGCCTCTCCCGTAACATAATAGGTAATGCGATAAAAACTGTTCAATGCAATCAGCCCTAAAACCAACGGCAGCAGCCGGTGTTCCCTTGCGTGAAACCCGCTGCTGACATAACTTTGTAATACAAACAGTGTAAAAAAAAGACAGATCAGATGGAAAACCAGTCCCATATCCGTTTTACCTCCAACCACTAAATATCCGCTCTACTTCGGATTTGATATAAATGGCTTTATATGGCCGCACAATATATCCTGCCGCATGCAGTCTCCGACAGGTCATTACCGTATGCGCATCACACATGGCCGTGACAAACAGAACCGGTATCCTGCCCCCTGTGAGCTTGTTTGCTCTCATGGTAGTCTCGATTCCGTTCATTTCCGGCATATCAACATCCATAATGATCAGATCCGGAAACTCATTGTGTTCCAGATAATGCAATGCCTGTTTTCCGCATTTACAGAGAATGACGGTATACTCATCCTCGAGAATTCCACGCATGGCATCCAGATTAGTCTTCATATCATCTACGATCATGATTTTTTTTCTGGCAGTTTCCTGAACCATCTTCTTTCTTCCCGGCTCTTCCGAATCTGGAGAAACCGTATCAAGATATTCCGGTGGAAGAATCGTAACATTTAAGTTTTTATTTTCCATCAGATCCAGTTTGGTTCCATCCGGCATATTCAGAACCGGACGCAGATTATGCGGTCCCTTGTTTTCATAGATCAGTCCCTTACGTCCGTCCGACAGGTTTACCTCCGTCCCTCTCGGAAACAGTGGGACACGTTCCATAAACACTTCCACAACGTTTTTGTCAAACATGATGCCACAGGCTCCCATGAGATACTCTACCGCCTCATAAGGGGAATATGGTTTCTTATACGGACGTCTCGATGTCAGTGCGTCGTATACATCCGCCACATGTACAATTCTTACGGAGAGTGACTGTTCATCTCCCATCAGCCCCTGTGGGTATCCGCTTCCATCTACATTTTCATGATGAAGAAGTACCGTCTGCTTGATATGCGCCGAAATATTCCAGCGCTTCGAAAGCAGCTGGTACGAACGGGTCGAATGGGTCTTCATCAGCTGGTATTCATCCGGTGTCAGCCTGCCCGGTTTGTTTAGTATTTCCTTTGGAATGGCAAGCTTTCCCAGATCATGCAAAAGAGCCGCTGTAACCAGATAATTCAGATCGCGTTCACTCATTCCCATCCCCATACCGATCACACAGCAGAGCACAGCAACATTCACCGAATGTGCATATGTGTAATCATCGTATGAGCGCAGATCCGTCATATCCAGACACACATTTTCCCTGGACAAAAGATTCTCCACAATCTGTTGTGCAATCTCGGCACAACGGTCAATATCATTCTCCTGCACACATTTAAACCCTTCCTGGCGCAGTTTTTCCGGTATTGTTGCTTCGATGTAGATATCTTTCGACTGTTCATCCTCGATATAGATACCGCTAAATCCGTATTCGTTTAGTTTATTGATATAGGAAGCCGTCAGTTCACAGCCGCTTCCCACCATGGTACGTCCCATGGAATCATATAAATCATACGCAAGACACATTCCCGGTCTGGCATCTTCAATGGAAACAAAACGCATAAAGCCTCCAATTATAACTACAACTTAAATCATAACCAGATAAATTGCTGCAAGTGAAATTACAATCTGAATGATAGCAAAGCGAAATACCACCTGGGCATTGGACCACCCACCCTTTTTTCTTACATGGTCGTGAATCGGTGTGATGGTATTCTTTAGAATATGTATCTTTAAAAACCGAAGCAGTGAAACCTTTACCAGACCAAGACCACCGTCTGCGATAAGTACCGCAGCAACCAGCAGGTACATAAACGGGCTGTGCATCTTCAATACCGCAATGGCAATAAAAATACCCATTGCACGTGATCCGGCATCTCCCATAAGAAGCTTGCTCGGTGTTGCGTTATACCACAGATATCCCAGCAGACATACCGCAAACAGTAAAATACAGTAATTGAAAGAATCATTGACTTTTAAAATATTGTCAAGAACAAACACACTCATCAACGTGATAATGGTCAATGTTCCCGACAATCCATCCACACCATCCGAACAGTTGGTAACATTGATGGAAACCCACACCAGAATAACGGTCAGAATGGCAAATACAACCGGTGGAATCACGATGGTCGTTCCCGTAATGGCAATGGTGATCTCACTGGAATTGTAATGCAGATAGGAAATGGCTACAACGACTGCCACTGCCAGATCCAGAATTCCCTTTAAATACTCTCCCCATGGTTTTTCTGCGGCATCATCAAAGAATCCGGTGAACATTTCGATGACGATCAGCACCAGATAAATGATAATTTCCTTATTCATTTTGCCAAACAACAATGCGGAAACAACAAAAGTCAACACAAAAATAATACCCGCACCTCTTGGTTTTCCTGCGGAAAGAGCTCCATCATGTGCATACTGTCTTCCCATGTCCTTCGGCAGATATCCGTTTAATTTTGCAATTGCAATACAGGTCGCTGCAAAAGCAAATAAAACACCGATAAAAGCAACCAGTGCGTGTTCATATGTTCCTAATAAGTATATCATTTTATCCTCCTTCGGGCTTTCACCCAATTTAATTATATTAGGAGACAGGAAAAAAGTAAAGTTTTTGCTTGCATTTTTATCGAATTGTGTTATTATATACTCACACGCGTCAAAGCGTTAAAGTGTAAAAGATTCAAAGAACCACAAGGAGGAAACAAAAATGGCTCAAAAAGGAGACTTAATGACAGCACGTTCCGATATTCGTGTATTGGACGCAACCATTCGTGACGGAGGACTCGTAAACAACTTTATGTTCTCCGATGACTTTATCAACGCACTCTACCGCACCAATGTAAAGGCCGGCGTTGACTATATGGAGTTTGGTTATAAAGCTTCCAAGGAGCTGTTTGACGTAAATAAATTCGGCAAGTGGAAGTTCTGTGATGAGGAATCCATCCGTGAGATCGTTGGTGACAACAACTCCGATATGAAGATTTCCGTCATGGCAGATGTCGGACGCTGCGATTACAAAAAAGATATCATTGACAAAAAAGACAGTGTAATTGACATGGTTCGTGTGGCAACTTACGTGCACCAGATGCCTGCTGCAATCGAAATGATTGAAGATGCCAAGGCAAAGGGCTACGAGGTAACCTGTAATATCATGGCAATCTCCAATGCCAAAGAATCCGATATTGACCAGGCACTTGAAATGGTCGGTCAAAGCAGCGCCGATGGCATTTATATCGTGGACAGTTACGGTGCTCTTTACCCGGAACAGATCCGTGCGATTGCAGATAAATACACCGAACTTGGAGAAAAATACGGCAAATACATCGGTATGCATGCACACAATAACCAGCAGCTTGCCTTTGCCAACACGATCGAAGCACTCTCCCACGGTGTCAGTCTTTTAGATGCTACCATGATGTCCATGGGGCGGGGTGCCGGAAACTGTGCCATGGAACTGCTTCTGAGTTTTCTGAAAAATCCGAAATACAATGTATTCCCGGTACTCCGGTTCTTAGAAGACTATATGCTGCCGCTCAAAGAAACCGGTGCCGTATGGGGATATGATATTCCGTATCTGCTGACCGGACGTCTGAACCAGCATCCATCTGCTGCCATTGATTTTTGCAAGGACAACCGCAAGGATTACGCAGATTTCTATACCGATCTGTTAGACAAATAAAGCATAATACAAAACAGGCATCCGGGGTTCGCCAGATGCCTGTTTTATCTCTGTTATAAACGTTTAAATCTGTCTGCAAAGTGCATCCACTTTCGCAATTTCTTCCATCATACACATTTCTTTCAGATCCTGTGCATTTCCTTCGGAATGTTCCACTTCCTTTGAGAAAATACGCGCTACATCAATACGGTCAGACATTGTGAATTTGCCACCGTTTCTGTAAAAACGTGCCGCATCCATATCTCGTACCACAAGGGTTGCCATCACGATCATTTTGGCATAGGATAAAATATCATAATCATATATCGAATTCATCAGATAACGATACACAAAATAAACCAGAAGATGTTCATAGCCAAGTTCCGAATAATCCGATGATCGCATATATTCTGTCAGAAATGCCTCATAGGTATCTTTGTGATACAGCTTTTCGAATTCTTCCTTGGTGTGAACCCATTCCTCATCCAGCTCTTCCATATCGGCAAAAACCGCAAAACGTTCCTCAAAATCTTCATAAGAAAGTGCACGAACCGGCTTCTCTTTTCCCTCAATATTTTTCTGCTCCCACTCCCGAAGTTCATGACCGGCATCTTCGTATCTCCAGTCTGCCAGTACCGACATATCCTCTTTTGCCTGTGCATAATTGATCACGGTCTGTACACGGTCACACCACGCCAGAAACTCTCTCATGCGCTCCGGAATATTATGGGTACGATTCTGCAGAATATTCACCGACTCCTGCTGCACCCATTCCATGAATGCAACATATGCCGGATCGTCCTCACCGTCATCGCAATTTCCGGGCAGCTCTATATCCACCAGCTTTTCCGGTTCTGTCCGCTCAAACAGAATCCGTCCGACTTCCTCGCAGGAAAGACTCAGTGCTTTCTGCTCCACATCTCCGTAAATCAGGGAAAAACGCGGATATTCTGTACACACTTCACACAGAGCCTCTTCCCCAAGTGCTGTATAAAGATCACAGAGATTATGGTCATTGAGCATGGCACAGCGTTTCTTCCCTTTCAGCTTAAAACGGTATCCACCGCCATCATCATCCGGATCGGCCTCATACATACTTTCTTTGAGTCTTTTGCCAAATTTACCTTCCACACTGTTGTAATATGCATAGGAATCCTCATCAATGTCAATTTCCCAGCCTGCACAGCAACTGTCCTTGCAGCGGGATGCAATGCAGGAAAATTTCTCATAATATTCCGGAACCCGTAAAATCACGATGCCTGCCTCTCTTTCTCTTCTTTTTCTGCCATGTACTCTTTCTCCATAGTTTCCCAGTCCGGATCCTGTGTGCCTTTAAAGTGATTATAGGCTATATAGCCAATGCACCAGATCAATCCTGCCATCGTTGTTGAAAAAAGTATTTTGACAACACATACCGCAAGCAGTGTGATATTCAGGTCCCCTGCCAGAAAAGAAACTGCCAGAGTATGAAGCGGAAGCACAAGCATCTTCCACAACCCGTAATATGCTGCTGCAATCACACCGATTGTATAACAGACAAATCCCAACAATGCATTAATATGCTTTTTCATATGTATCCATCCTCGTTTTCATAACTATTCCATCAACTTAACTATTTTGCCACTTTCCATGGTTTTTTTCAAGTCAAGAATGCGCTGATTGACCGATCCCCGGAACTTGAGCGTAATATCCTTCTGTTCCTCAATAAATGGACCGTCCACCAGTACATCGATCAGGGAAAGCAGGTCATCCGTGTCTTTCGTATGTTTTCTGCCTCCCAAAATCAGGTCTTTATCATATATATATCCGGTAAATGCCCAGACATTCTTATCCGGATACAAACTTTTTACTTTTTTCATAAAAGGAAGAAGAGCCTCCTGATTTTCTTCCTCAAACGGCTCTCCTCCCAACAGGGTCATTCCCTCTATATACTCCGGTTTCAGTGAATCAAGCACCTTTTGCTGTACCTGCTCATCGAAACATTCTCCATAGGTAAAATCCCATGTCTGTGGCTGAAAACAGCCCTTACACGCATTGCGGCATCCGGATACAAACAGTACCGTCCGACAGCCAAGACCGTTTGCGATGTCACAATACTTAATTCCTGCATAATTCATAATTTACTCTTTCTTTTTATTCAGAAAACGGATGCAGCCTGCAGCTACCAGTAAAAAGACAATTACTGCTGCTCCAAATACCATCCGCAGATCGACCGCACCGGTCTTTGGTGTTGCATCTGTCCGGTTCCCGTTTTTTGATGTATTTCCACTGTTATTCTTTTTGTTCGATGAAGTTTTGTGTGTATTCCCACTGCTGCGCTGGGAATCCTGCGTATCGTCTGTATCATCGTACGAATCGGTATCGTCCGTATCGTCTGTATCATCTGTATCATCTGTATACTCTGTGTCATCCTGACTGTCCGACTGACTCTGGGAAGTGCTCTGGGACTGTGACTGGCTCTGTGTCTGTCCTGCAGAAGCATCCACAACCGTTGTAACCGTAACCGGATTGTAACTTGCATCCGTCACTTCACGCACTGTCAGGGTAACCGGCATCGTTGTATATGCATTTTTCGCCTTAAAGGTAACCGTGGCAATGGTTTCATTCTGGGAATAAGTCTTATTTAAAATTGCCGAAAGATTAAGTGCCTGCTGATTATTTTCCGTAACCGGGGAAACCAGCTCAATATTTCCCGAATCCGAAGAAATCGTATTTGCCCATGTGGTTCCTACATATTCCAGATCAGAATCGTCATATGCCAGTCTTGCTGCAAATGTCGAAAGTCCCGGATTATTGCTTCCGACCAGACGTACCGTTACCGTATCTCCGGCTTTTGCATCATTGGTTGTTCCAACCGTCAGATTCATCTGGCTGTTCGCCGCCATAACCGGCTGCGGAACGGCTGCAAAAAGCAACGCCAGCGCACATCCCATCATCAGTATCGTTTTCATCATCCCTAATTTTTTCATCTTCTGCCCTATATCCTTTTTGCTATGACTACGAGTCTCCCATTGTTTACCGTGTATTCACAGGTAGAGAGCATGATTGTGGTATCTCCATAGATAAGATGCTCCCCTGTATCATACACACGGTTCTCTTCCACAAAATCCAGCAGATTCTGAAACTCTTTCCGGTTTTTATAATTCCGAAACCAGTAATAACGGAATCCGGATTCGTCTTTTTCCTTTACATGTGTCTTTACCACCGCAACAATCTGATATTGTCCAGTTTCATAAATCGTATCAAAAGTAATCACCGGATGCTTTTTGTAAAATTTCTTATCCAGATAGGCATCCAGATCTCCAAACTGGCTTCCATCACTTACGTTGTGCCCAAAGATCACAATATTCTGATCCATCGGATCAATGCTGGCATCTGCGGAAACAAACGGGTTTCCCTTATTATCATCTTTTCCTTCAAAATTGTGTTTCAGATAATATTCCCCGCCTGTATGATCCTGCATCACCGGATAATCGATTGGTGTCCCGTCAACTTTGATCCATCCAACCAGATCCGGATACATACTATATAATATATCATATTGGTCTAAGATTGCAAGCTGGTCCGTCTTTTCTGTCTCACGATTTTTCATTTGCTGCTTTTCTTTGCGGATATATTCCAAAACCGCTTCCTTTTTTGCCTCTTTGATCTGAAAATAATTCAATGCAAGTAACAGAACAACCGCCATGGCCAGGAAAGAAAAGGCGATGCGTCTGCATACCTTTTCCACCATCGGCCGATGGCGGTTTCTGCCACTCGGCCCGATGGGTTTTTCTTTCTCTTCCCGGGGTTGTGGATCTTCTACCTCATGGTGTTCATACAAATGGGCATATTGTTTCCGTTTGTTTTCTTCCATGTTTTATAAATGTAATACTCTTTCTTTGATTTCCTGTGTACGTCCCTGATTCCAGAACTGTGTTCCGATATACCCGCACGTACGACGTGCAACACTCATCTTATCCTGATCACGGTTTCCGCAGTTCGGACACTCCCAGACGAGTTTTCCGCTGTCCTTTTCCTCAACAATTTTGATCTCACCGTCATAGCCACATTCCATACAGTAATCACTCTTCGTGTTGAGCTCCGCGTACATAATATTATCGTAAATGTATTTCATGACGGCAATCACGGCATCAATATTATCCTGCATATTTGGTACTTCCACATAGCTGATTGCACCACCCGGAGACAGCTTCTGGAACTGTGACTCAAACTTCAGTTTATCAAAAGCATTGATATTTTCCGTCACATGCACATGATAACTGTTCGTAATATAATTTTTATCTGTTACGCCCTCTATGATACCGAAACGCTTCTGCAGACACTTTGCAAATTTATAGGTGGTGGATTCCAGCGGCGTACCGTACAGACTGAAATCCATATTTTCCTTTTCTTTCCACTCTGCACAGGCATCATTCAGACGCTGCATGACACGCAGTGCAAATGGTGTTCCGGTCTCCGGCTCCGTATGGGAAACACCTGTCATATAACGGGTACACTCGCACAATCCCGCATATCCCAAAGAGATGGTGGAATAACCGCCAAATAAAAGTTTGTCGATCGTCTCTCCCTTTTTCAGACGGGCAAGCGCTCCGTTCTGCCACAGAATCGGAGCCACATCACTCGGTGTGCCAAGAAGTCTCTTATGTCTGCACATCAGTGCCCGGTAGCACAGTTTTAGACGCTCATCGAGAATCTTCCAGAATTTTTTCTCATCTTTTCCGGAAGAACATGCCACATCCACCAGATTGATCGTCACAACTCCCTGGTTAAAACGTCCGTAATATTTCGGTTTTCCGGTTTCCGGGTCAATATACGGAGTAAGAAAACTGCGGCATCCCATACATGGATAGCAGTGTCCTTCCCCGTTCTTGTCCACTTTCAGTTCTTTCATCTTCTTTTCGGAAATATAATCCGGAACCATGCGCTTTGCCGTACACTGTGCAGCCATGCGTGTCAGATAAAAATACTTGGAATCCTCATGGATATTATCTTCTTCGAGTACATAAATCAGTTTCGGGAAAGCCGGGGTAATAAATACTCCTTTTTCGTTCTTTACTCCCTTGATTCTCTGATGCAGCATCTCCTCAATGATCGCTGCCAGGTCATCTCTGGTCTGTCCCTCCGGTACTTCGTCGAGATACATAAACACCGTGATAAACGGAGCCTGACCGTTTGTGGTCATAAGCGTGATCACCTGATACTGGATCATCTGCACACCACGGTTGATCTCTTCTCTTACACGCATCTCTGCTACTTTATTGATTTTCTCCTCATCCAGATCCAGCCCGATCTTTTCAAACTCTGTCCGGACCTGTATCCGGAATTTTTCACGGCTCACCTGTACGAACGGTGCCAGATGGGACAGTGAAATACTCTGTCCTCCATACTGCGAACTTGCAATCTGCGCAATCGCCTGTGTTGCTATATTGCAGGCCGTGGAAAAACTTCTCGGACGGTCAATTCCGGTCTCGCTGATTACAGTACCATTCTGCAGCATGTCCTCTAAGTTCACCAGACAGCAGTTATGCATGTGCTGCGCAAAATAATCTGCATCATGGAAATGAATCAGTCCTTTTTCATGTGCTTCCACAATATCTTCTGGCAACAGGAATCTCTTCGTGATATCCTTGCTGACTTCTCCCGCCATATAATCTCTCTGTACACTGTTTACAGTAGGATTTTTATTGGAATTTTCCTGTTTTACTTCCTCATTGTTACACTCTAAGAGGGACAGAATCTGTTCATCAGTAGAATTGGATTTACGCACAAGTGCTCTCTTATAACGGTATGTAATATAATTACGGGCAACCGTAAATGCATGCTGGTTCATCAGCTGGTTCTCTACCATATCCTGGATTTCCTCCACGCTGGCAGACCGTTTCATGTTTTCACATGCCACTTCCACATTATCGGCAATCTCCTGAATCTGCTCATCGCTGAGTTTTTCATAATCGATTACCGATGCATTCGCTTTCTGTACAGCCGCAACGATCTTATTCGAATCAAAAAATACCTCGACTCCGCTTCTCTTAATAATTTTCATGTTCCATCTTCCTCTCAAAGTCTATCTTTATAAACGATTGTTTACACAAAATATAAGATATAGAAATTACTCCCTATATCTTGTATATTTTCATTAACAAATACAAGACTACACTACATCTTGTGTTATTGTCAACCCACATTTCTACATCATGTGGAGGCTTACTCCATGGAAATGTAGACGTATCTAGGCGTTTATGCAATATGTGAAAAAATTCCGCGCCATTTTTGTAATAATTTTTACAGTCTGCTGTCCGTGCGCAGCACATCAATGAATTTGCCGGCTTCTGCCCATGCCTTCTTTGATTCCGGAATATTCAGATATGCCATCTGGAACACATGAAACATCCCTTCATAAACAGACAGGCGCACTTTTACCCCCTGCTCCCTTGCCTTTGCCGCTACCGAAACCGAATCACTCAGAAGCATCTCAATCGATCCAACCTGTATGAGCATTGGCGGAAATCCCCGGAAATCCCCAAACAGCGGAGAAATATACGGGTCCATCCGGTCATGTTCCCCCGGATAATCATTCTGGTAAATCAGACTCTCCTTCGTATTTCCAAACAGTGGATCTTTCTCATAATTGGTCTCATAAGACTCCCCGCTGGCCGTCAGATCCGTCCACGGAGACATGGCTATGATTCCTCCCGGTACCGGCATATTATGATCCCGCAAATACATACAGAGTGCCATCGCCAGTCCACCGCCTGCCGAATCTCCGGCAAGGATAATCTGTTCTCCATAATATCCCTTGGAAAGCAGCCAGCGGTATGATGCCAATGCATCTTCAAGTGCTGCCGGATATGGATTCTCCGGGGCCACACGATAATCCGGAGTAAGCACATTGCATCCATGGCTCAGCTCGTTATATAATCCTGCAAACACATAATACGCATTGCGCACAGCTCCCGTATAACCACCGCCGTGTAACTGCAGAATCACGTAATCCGTGTTTGGATTTTCCTTTAACGACAAAAGTTTCATCGTAAAATGATCCATATTGATTCCTGTCAGGTTAAACATTGCCGGTGGAATCCATGGCGGCTCTATCATCCGCTTGCGCAGCTCTCCGCTCTTTATTTTTTTTCCGATTTTCAAATCATTGGTAAAATGTGACAGCATTTCTGCCACCACACGTCCTTTTACACTCGCTTCGCTTTCTATCATATATGAAATCTCCGTTTCAGTTCGGTTCGTGCACGCTGATCACCAAGAATCAGTGTTCCAAGGAATAAAAATACCGATACCCCGAGGGACCCCCATGCCAGATATGGAAAATGAATGATTCTCATCTGCAGTAATACCACCGGTACAATGCTCAGCAATATCGTCAGCAGTTCCGACATCATATAACTCTGCCAGTTTCTCCGGTTTATCAGAATCAGGATAAACAACGCCAGATCAATGGCAATGATTCCCCCCGGAAACACATAGTCTAACGACCAGCGCCGGTATCCGGTCAGATAATCAATTCCAAGAAGCATTACAATGGCAAGAAGTACCAGACAGACGGTTTTGGCCAGATATCCGGATTTTCCCAGAATCGCCATGCGAAGCACCACATTTCCATATAAAAGAATGATACCAATTACAAGGCTCCATGCCACTTCCCTGTCCACCTGGAAATTGATGGCAATCAGCAGACACTCCGCCACAATGGAGATAAACAGTACCAGATTCTCCACAAACCGGAATTTACGCGCCGTTGCAATGGCATCCGGATACCGGCTCTCTCCCGGTATCCCGTCCGACTCCAGCACATGTTTACAGAGCGGACAGCGGTCCGTATCGTCCAATATGACAATATTACATTTTTTGCATTTATTCATAATATACTCCGTTCGTCTCCATCTCCACATCCACACCATCCGCCGCAATCTTGCGGAAAAATGCCTTCTGTACCAGAGCCTCGGAAAAGATGGAACTGAATGTAAATACCAGCGTATCCTGGTAAGAACAGATCGTTCCTTTCAGATACTGCCCTTTTGACATGGCTATAAAAGCCGAAAAACCTTCTATATAGGGCTGGTAAATATCTTTGATCTTGATATTACCGATGTTTGTGATCGTTGTCGTATTTGCCACTGCGGATTTTTCATATACGATACGCATGGCAATATTTTTCAAAAATAACGGCACCGGACGCATAAGCAGGTTCCTCTGATTGGATACACTGTAAGAAAACAGATCCTCTAAATGTTCCTTATTGATCTGGGAGTGCAGGCTGCTTTGTATGCATGCAAGTACTTCCTCAAACGTATAGGACTCTTTCTGTGGACGGAATTCTGCAGATACCATAACAAAAAAGTTTTTTGTCGTATCCGAATCAAAATACGGCCGCAGATTGACTGGCACTGCGATTCGGATCGGTTTTTTCCCCGGCATCCCGTGTAACAGTTCTTTATACACACTCCATACAAAGACTGCAACAAAATATTCATTCAAAGATGCATGATAGCCATGTGCTACCTTTTTCAGCTGTGAGACCGGCATCCGCCCATGCATGACACCAAATTCTCCGGCCGGAAGTTTATCTTCTTTGATCAGATATGCTTTTTCTTTATTAAATCCGCTTGGCTTGCTGCTGCGGTAATTGCGGACAAAGCTGTCCTCCCTGCTGAGAGAGGTATCTCCGCTCAGTTTGTTTCCTTCTTTTTCCGCCAGTTCCGGATGCACCAGACGCAGATACTGATACGTCAGCTCCCGGAGGAAATTAATGCCTCCCATGCCATCGGTCAGTACATGAAACACTTCCAGATTGATTCTTGACTTATAATAGGTCACACGGAACAGATAATTGCGGTTTTTGTTCTGCCGGATAAACCGGCATGGAAACATCGCCTCTTCCGTGACTTTCGGCGCCTTTTTTCCGTTCTCTTCAAAATAATACCAGAATACGCCTGTGCGCATCCGAAGATTAAACCCATCGAATTTCGGCAGAATCATGTCCAGCGCCTGCTGCAGAAATTCCACCTGAACCTCTTCTTTTAAGGTCACACTGATCCGGTACACGTTTGTCATACTCTCCCCCGCAATGGACGGGAAAAGATGTGCTGTATTATCAAGCTTATCCCAGCGCACCTGACGCGGAATCGTCTTGGTTTTTTTCTTGTCTTTCATTGATTAATTACTTCCTTGGTTATTTCAAAAACATGCCGAATCCTGCCACACTGAGCACCATCATAATAATTCCTGCAAGCAGAACCCCGAGCATGACGGCGATAATTGTTGATTTAAAATCCATGTCCAGAATACTGGCCGCCAGTGTTCCTGTCCATGCACCGGTTCCCGGAAGCGGAATTCCTACAAACAGGAGCAGTGCGATAAACAGCCCCCGGCCTGCTTTTTCCTGTAATTTCTTTCCGCCCTTTTCTCCCTTCTCCAGACACCAGGAAAAAAACTTTCCAATCACCGGTTTATCCGCTCCCCATACCAGAACTTTCCGTGCAAACAGATAAATCACCGGCACCGGCAGCATATTTCCGATAATTGCCACAATATAAGAAGAAAGTACCGGCAGCTGCAGTCCCTGCGAAATAATAATGGAACCGCGCAGTTCCACCAGTGGTACCATGGAAACCAAAAATACCCACAAGTATTTTGTCAACATAAAAAATCCTCGCTTTATTTATTTAAATATTTTTTCAGAAAATCGATCAGTTTATGCATCTGCTCATCCGTACCGATTGTGATACGCAGATATTCGTTGATCCGTGCCGGCTTGCCAAAATGCCGCACATAAATATCGTTTTTCTTCAGTGCTTCAAACAGTTCCACACCGGAAACATCCGGATGCATGGCAAAAATAAAGTTGCTTTTGGAATCACCAAATACGAACCCGAGTGCCCGAAGCTGCTCTTTGGTCCACTCTCTTGTCTTTATGATTTTCTCTGTCGTCTGCTCAAAATATGCCCGGTCACGGATAGATGCCGTTCCCAAAGCAATGGTGATACGATCCATCGTGTATGAATTGAAGGAATACTTCACATCATTTAAATATTTAATCAGTGTCGGATTACTGATGGCAAAGCCAATCCTCGACCCCGCCAGAGAACGTGACTTGGAAAATGTCTGTACCACAATTACATTATCGTATTTATCAATCAGAGGCAGGGCACTCTCTCCTCCAAAGTCAATATATGCCTCATCCACGATCACAATCACATCCGGATTTGCCTGAACGATCTCCTCAATGGCAGATACCGGAAGAAGTTCCCCGGTCGGCGCATTCGGATTTGGGAATACAATTCCACCATTTTCACATTTATAGTCTGAAGGATTCAGGCGGAATGCATCATCCAGCGGAATCTGTGTATACGGAATGCGAAGCATTTCTGCCCACACGTCATAAAAGGAATAGGTAATATCCGGAAACAGAATCGGCTTCTTTGAATTAAAGAAGGTCATAAACAGCATTGCAAGCACATCATCCGACCCGACACCGACAAAGACCTGCGAAGGGTCTACCTGATAGAATTGTGCAATCCCATCCACCAGATCCGTCACAACCGGATCCGGATACAGCCGCAGATCATCCGTATGAAAATGTGCCAATGCTTCCTTTACCCCCGGTGCCGGCGGATATGGATTTTCATTGGTATTTAACTTGATGATCTGTGATTTCTTTGGCTGCTCTCCCGGTGTATAGGGAACAACCTTACGTATATTTTTTTCCCAGTTTTTCAACTTTAATCTCCTTTATATGTACAATATTACAGTCACTTACCACTCTACCGCATTCTTCCTCAAATGTAAAGAATTGACGCGGCAAAAAAAACGCAAAAAAAATGAAATTTCAGCATTTTTTCCTCTTGTAGTTTTACACAATCGTGATAAAATATCCTAGCATTTGCAGTTTTGTTTAAAATATAAAAGGAGTAAATCATTATGGCAAGAAGTACAACAAAAGAATTGACCAGCGGTTCCCCTATGAAACTGATTCTCGGTTTCGCCGTACCGCTTCTGTTCGGTATGCTGTTTCAACAGTTTTACAGTCTCATGGACACCATCATCGTCGGCCGCTATCTCGGCGTAACGGCACTTGCTGCAGTTGGGGCAACCGGAAGTATCAATTTTCTGATCATAGGATTCTGTCAGGGAATCTGCAACGGTTTCGGTCTGCCGGTTGCCCAGCGGTTCGGTGCGCGCGACTATGACGGTGTGCGCAAATATGTCGGTAATTCCGCCATTCTGTCGGTTCTCATCGGCGGTGTTCTCACGGCACTGACCGTCATTTTCTGTCGGCAGATTCTGGTGCTGATGCAGACACCTTCCGATATTATCGACCTGTCCTACAATTATATTGTTGTTATTTTTGCCGGCATACCAGCCACCATCCTTTATAATATACTCTCCTCCTACCTGCGTTCTCTGGGGGACTCCATCACGCCGGTCATTTTTCTGATCGTTGCGGCTGTCTTAAATATCGGACTGGATCTGTTCTTTATCATCTGTCTGCACTGGGGAGTTTTTGGTGCCGCATTTGCTACCGTTTTATCGCAGGCGGTTTCCGGTGTGCTGTGTCTTTTCGTGATCATCCGGAAATTTGACATTCTGCACCTGAAGCGCTCCGACTGGGTACTGGATGCTTCCTATGTAAGAAATCTTCTGATTATGGGACTTCCTATGGGTCTGCAGTATTCCATTACCGCCATCGGAAGCGTCATTCTGCAGACTGCTGTCAACACCTTAGGTTCAGGCGCCGTGGCAGCCATGACGGCCGGCAGCCGTATTTCGATGTTTATGGTGTGCCCGTTTGACGCACTCGGTTCTACCATGGCAACTTACGGTGGACAAAACGTGGGTGCCGGAAAATATGATCGTCTGGCAAGCGGTATGAAATCCGCCATCATTCTTGCCGCAGTATACTCCGCAGCAATCCTTGTTGTCATCATTTTCCTTGCACGTCCACTGATCTATCTGTTTATAGCTCCTTCGGACAGTGCCAATATCACACAGGTTGTCGCACAGGCCAGACAATTTCTGATCACCAACACCTGCTTTTATATGCTTCTGTCGCTGGTCAATATTGTTCGTTTTCTTATCCAGGGAATGGGCTTTTCCGGCTTTGCTGTATTTGCCGGTGTATTTGAGATGATTGCCCGCGCATTGATCGGTCTGATCTTTGTACCGATCTTCGGATTTACGGCTGCATGTTTTGCCAGTCCGCTGGCATGGCTGTTTGCGGATTGTTTCCTGCTTCCGGCGTTCTTCCACTGTCGGAAGAAGCTTATGCGGAGGGTTTGCCAATAAATAACAAGTATAAATATAAATTTTCTCGATACGACGGGATCTATTGATAAAAAAATAGTGATTAAGGTGACACATTTCCTTATTTTCAATGCCTAAAATAAAGGAATGTCACCTGCAAGAGAAAAATTGCTTCTTCAGATACCGATTTTTTGAAAAAATGGTACCTAAAGAAGCAATTTTTGTTCCATAGAGACTTTGTGGTATCTAAATGTTACATTTTAAGTGTATAGATACCATAACGGTATCTTTTATGCAAATTTTCTTTGTATAGATACCAGCACATTTTCCAAATTATCTTTTCTCCAACCAACAGGAAGAAGGCGTATATTTCTTTCGGAAGAACAAATTTGCAACTTGCTCTGGCACTCACTGAATAAAGATAATTGCATAAAATGAAAACCCTTACACAAAGAACCTGAAATCAATGCCAGAGCTGCTTTGCAAATTTTTCTGTAGAAAGAGAATATACGCTTTCTTCCGTCACATTGAGAAAACTTATATCTGCCAGAGAACGCAATTAAACAGCTGCAATAAAACGTTCGAACGCCTTACGTCCCTCCGGTGTACATTTATACACGCCGGCATCCTGCAGCACTTCATTGAACACCAGACCGATTTCCTCATGCAGAATATCCATCACATTGTCTTTTGTGATCTTATCATACTTCGGAAGGAAACCTTCTGCCCATTCTGCATGGGAAGCAAGTGTTTCTGTTGCACGTAAGTCTGTACCATTTACCAGTGCATCGGCAAGCTCTGCCATCTCATCTTTCAGGCGGGCAGGCAGTACCGCAAGTCCCATAACCTCGATGAGACCGATGTTCTCTTTTTTGATATGATGCAGTTTTGCATGTGGATGATAAACACCCAGAGGATGCTCCCCGGTCGTGATGTTGTTGCGCAGTACCAGATCCAGTTCAAAATCATCTCCACGTCTGCGTGCAATCGGTGTGATCGTATTGTGTGGCTCTCCGTCTGTCTCGGCATAGATGAATGCATCCTCATCGGTATAGCCTCTCCAGGTTAAGAGAATCTTGTCTGCCAGTTCAATCAGACGCTCCTTGTCCGGTCCGCTGATACGGATGACAGACATCGGCCATTTCACGATTCCTGCTTTCACATCGGAAAATCCCTCAAACTGAAGTTCTTTTTCAATCGGTGCTTTTGCCATGGCAAATGTATAATGTCCACCCTGGAAATGATCATGACTTAAGATGGAACCTCCAACGATCGGCAGGTCTGCATTGGAACCCACAAAATAATGTGGAAACTGTGTCACAAAATCCAGAAGTTTTCCAAACGTTGCACGCTCGATTTTCATTGGCGTATGCTTGGAATTGAACACGATGCAGTGCTCATTGTAATATACATATGGAGAATACTGGAAAAACCAGTCACTGTTGTTAATCGTCAGTGGAATGATGCGGTGGTTCTGGCGTGCCGGATGGTTGACACGTCCTGCATATCCCTCATTTTCCTTACAGAGCTGGCACTTCGGATACGCGCTCTGCTTTGCATTTTTTGCTGCCGCAATAGCTTTTGGATCTTTCTCCGGTTTGGACAGATTGATGGTGATATCCAGTGTTCCAAACTCGGTGTCGGTTGTCCACTTGCGGTCTTTTTTGATACGCTGTCTTCTGATATAATTGCTGTCACAGCTTAATTTGTAAAAATAATCCGTTGCGGCAAGCGGTGAGGTATGCTCATACAGATCACGGAACGTCTTGCGGACACTGCTTGGTTCCGGTACCAGACATCCCATAATTTTTGTATCAAACAAATCTTTGTATACAATACTGTTTTCTGCCATGAGACCATTCTCATATGCATAATCCATCATTTCTGCAAGGATTCCCTCAAGTTTTCCTTCTGCCTCTTCCTGTGTCCATACCGGAAGATTTTCCACCTTTTCAAATACCGCATCCTCGATTTCGTCTACCTGAAAAAGCTCCAGCAGGCGGTTAATGGTATATACTTTGTCCTCCGGATCTACCAGTCCGGTGCTCAGACCATATTTTACTAACTCTAAAATGTTCTCCTGAATCATCTCGTACTCCTTTTTATAAAGCCTGTCGGCAAATGCGGTTCCAATCAGTTCCGCACACATTTACCCTATGTAATACGTTCTTAAATCAGACGGCTTGGGCCATCTCCGATGGAAACCACATAAAATTCCGGTGTCTTTCCGACTTTTTCCTCATATGCCTTTGTCAGCTTCTCCTTGAATTCGTCCACGGATGCATCCTTTACGATACTGACCGTGCATCCACCGAATCCGCCTCCGGTGATACGGGAACCGATCACACCAGGAATCTTCCATGCTTCATCCACAAGTACATCCACTTCCGGACAGGAGGTCTCATAATCGTCACGCAGGGAAACATGGGAAGCATTCATAAGTTTTCCGAATGTTTCAATATCGTTTTCCTTCAGAGCCCTGACTGCTGCGATTGTACGCTGATTCTCGTAAACCGCATGTTTGCCTCTCTTTCTGGCAACTTCATCCTTAATGGCTCCCTTGTACTGCTCAAACTGCTCATCCGTCAGATCTCCAAGCGTTTTGATATCCACAACGGTCTGCAGATCCTTCAGTGCCTGTGCACTCTCATTTCTGCGGTCATTGTATGCGGAAGTAACCAGGCTGTGTTTTACCATACTGTTGGTGACGACAATTTTTGCCCCGTCAAGTACGATTGGTGCATATTCAAAAGAAAGATCCGAAGTATCAAGGAAAATTGCATTGTCCTTTTTACCCATGGCAGATGCAAACTGATCCATAATTCCACAGTTGCAGCCATTGTAATTGTTCTCGGAATACTGTCCGATCAGAGCCAGATCCTGATTGGTCACATCAAAACCATACAGATCCTTTAACATATATCCGGTAACCACTTCTAAGGATGCGGAAGAAGAAAGTCCGGAACCGTTTGGAATATTTCCGAATAATGCAATATCCAGACCGGTTTCCAGTTTCATGCCACGTCCTTCAAATGCCCACATAACACCCATCGGATAGTTGGTCCACAATCCATCCGGGTCCGGAGTAAATGCATCCAGAGAACTTTCGATCACACCCAGCTCATCGAAGTTCATGGAATAAAAACACAGTTTCCGGTCGGTTCTCTTTCTTGCTGCCATGTATGTTCCAATAGTAAGTGCACATGGAAATACGTGTCCGCCATTGTAATCGGTATGCTCACCGATCAGATTCACACGTCCCGGTGCAAAATATACTCTGATGTCCCCCTCATCGCCAAAGATCTCTTTAAACTTTGCTAATACATCATTCTGAATCATTGTTCTCTCCCTTTCTGCATGTTCATCCGCTGCTTGGTGCAACGGTTCGTTTTCTTGATAATTCCATTATACATAAAGGGGAATTCTTTGCAATATGCTTTGCGCAACTTGCAACATTCCCCTTCCTTCATGCAACATTTTTACATATCTTATTTTCTAAAATCACGAATCACTTCCAGTGCCGGAAGGACATTTCCATCGTAGTCAAACAATGCCTGATTTGCCCACTCATTGCCACATGGTCCCGGATCATTCATATACTTTAAGGATGCCGGCGTTGCCCAGCCGCTTCCGTGTACCGGAATCCATGCAGGCTCCCACCAGAAAAATCCCAGACCTTTGTTGTCACGCACATGTGCCACGCGGTTTAAGAAGTCCTTCGTAAAATCTGCCTGTCCCTGTACCGTCATCGGATACTCGATCTTTGCCACAAGTTCCGGCTTTGTCGCATATCCCTTTCGCTCACTGTCCTTTAGTTTCTCATACGGCTTGTAATCTTCCATGGTATATCCCATAGAAACCTCTGCCACGATCAGTTCCTTCCCGTAACGGGCTGCCATATCGTTCATGTTGTCTTCAAGCATCTGCAGGGTGCCATGCCAGAACGGGTAATAGGAAAGTCCGATATAATCAAAATCTTCCCCACGCTCCATATAATGATCAAACCAGTCGCGGTACATCTCATTGTTTCCACCGTTGTCGAGATGAATCATCAGCGGGATCTCCGGCTTAACGGCACGGCATGCCCGGATACCGGAACTGATAAATCTTGCAATATTGTCATAATTCGGCTTTAATCCCTCCGGCCAGAGCAGTCCGTTGGTCACTTCGTTGCCCACCTGGATCATTGTCACATTGACACCGGCTTCCAGTACTTTGCGCAGAGAATCCTCGGTAAACTCATAAACTGCCTGTTCCAGCTGGTCCGCATCAAAATCTTTCCACGCCTTTGGCTTAATCTGTTTTCCCGGATCTGCCCAGAAATCACTGTAATGAAAATTTAATAATACGCCGAATCCCGCATCGGATACTTTCTTTCCGATGGCAATTGTCTCTGCCAGATCATTGCATCCGGCACCGTACGGTTCACCGGTTTCGGAATACGGGTCATTCCACAGACGCAGACGGATTGTGTCCACATCATAATCTCTCATGATGTCTAAAATATCCCGCTCTTTTCCATGGTCATAATATTTTGCCCCACAGCGCTCTAACTCAAGCAATGTGGAAAGGTCCATTCCTTTAATAAATCTGCTCATCTTTTCTCCTTTTCTTCGAAAACGTTTACCATCCCTTTAATGCGTTAATATGAAAGTTCTGTAATTTCCGCTCATACCGCTGTGGATTGATCTTCCACTGGTATGGCGACGTATTAAAAAATTTTTTAAAATTCCGGTTAAAGGTGGAAGTTGTGGAAAATCCTGCCTTTCTGGCAACCTCATCCATTGAATCATTGCCATGCTTCATCTGTTCACACGCGTATTGTACACGCACCAGATTCACATAATCCATCGGCAGCATATGCACATATTCTTCAAACACTTTCCGGAAAGATGTCTCACTCATCCCACAGACCTGCGCAAGGGTGCACACTTTTACCTCTTCCTGATAATGGTCATTGACAAACGTGAGTGCATCTGCGATCTGCCGCATTGTTCCGCTTCCTGCCGCCTCAAGTCTCGTCTGTGTCTGTACTTCATTCAGACGAAACATCTCATACACCAGCGCATGCAGATAACTTGTGATCACCTGACGATAATACGGACTCTGCTTTTTTTCTTCCCGGATGATGGCATTGACGATCTCTGCAATCTCCGGATACTCGCTTCCATGCAGCAAATGTGCCGATCTGCGTACCAGTTCAATGGCCTCATTTTTTTGTGCGATCCGGTCGCCATACAGTTCCTCCATGACATGGTTGACATCCACATATAAAAATTCCCAGGAATTCCGAACCATTCCATTACTGATCGTTGTATGTGGAATATTCGGAGGAATCAGAGTGACAGAATTTGTCTGGTAGGTATACGTGTGTTCATTTATAATAAGCTCCCCTTCGCCTTTTCTGCAAATTCCAATCTCCATAAGGTTATGGAAATGCAGATAAAAATTGTCATGTCCGTATACCCGGTTCCACTCCTCTCCCAACAAAGCAAGTACCGGTTCTCCCTGTGGAATTTCATAAAAACGCAGTTCCACGGTTTCTTTTTGTTTTCGTCCCATAGGCATATTATACTCCCTGAAAGTTATACCCTGATATTAAAAACGTGCGGCAGCTGCCGCACGTTCTTTTTAGTCGAAATCAAACTTATCGAATCTCTTATGCATTGCCCCATAACGGAATCGAACCATCTCATTTTTCGCTAAAACGTCTTCCTCCGTACCTCTGTACTGGCAGCGGATACAACTGTAAATCTTTGTATCTTTATTGTAGAACATATCGATGTCGAGGTCTCTCATAAAGCAGGACGGACATCTGTAATTTAATTTGCCTTTTCCAAGTTGAGCCATGTTGCAAATACCTCCTTGTCTGTAATAGTCTTCTTATATCCAAGTTTAAACATTGGTGAGAATGCATATCCTTCCTCAATGTATCCTTCTGCGTCTGTAGAAGAAGCAGTCAGGGAAACTTTGGTGTCGATTGGAGGCACTACAGCGCTGACTGCGGTTGCTCCTGCCAGGACTTCACTGCGGCACTTGTATGCATAGTGAATGGTCTTTTCATCTGCACCTTCGCATTTTAATACGACAGATGTCATATCTTCCGGATACTCTGTGGTTCCGTAGCATGCTACCATGTACTCATCAATGGTAACCTCGGCATCAGGATCACTCATCTCGAGAATATTTCTTTCGATCTTGATCTTAGAAGAACCTTCCTCAAAATATTCCTTTGTCTGTAATTTTACTGTCAGTCCGTTAAACTCGATGGTTACCGGGTCCAGTGTCAGGATTCTGGTATTGCCTTCCTGTGAGAAATGTGCATGTGTCGGGCAGAGGCACAGATCTACTTCCTCACCCTTGTAGCAGAGCTTCGCACTTCTGACTGTTCCTTCTCCTGCGTAATGTGTAAAGTATCCGGCACGGTACTTCTCCTGAATCAGGAATGGATAAGAAGCATCCTGTACATGAGGTGTTCCGATACCAACCGGCCAGTTTAATTTTGCAACATATGGACGAAGGTCAACAATCGCACCACCCTGATCCATATTAACACAGGCTCTCATAAACGGATCGCAATACCAGAACAGCTGCTTGTCAGATCCGTATAAAATATCTCTCCAAAGGGCACATTCCGGCTCTGTATAACGTTTCTCGTCGGTAATGCCTTTCTTCTTTCTGTAGTGATCTGCGAACTCGGACATGGTCATATCTACCAGCTTGCCCTCTTTCTTCAAATCTCCGTAATACTTACATCCGTCACTGTATGACTTTAACAGCAGATCATATGGAGCCTCCCAGCGGCCCATCTTGTTCATCCAGCCTGGTCCGACGAACATCATGTTGTAAGCATATCCATTGTTGTATTTTTCCAGATCACGATACTGATCGATCAGGTTATACAGATACGGATACTCCCAGGTCTTTGTATCATAAATCATACCGCGAAGCACGTTCTGTGGATGTGTACCGAAGTTTGATCCGTTTCCGTCATAACATGCAATCAGATCACGGGAAAGGTGTGGGATAGCTACGATTCCACTGTCCTCTGCCTGATTTGCTGCCGGCGCATGTGTATTCTGCTTGGATGGAATCCATGGTGCCCATGGGCCGCCATCGAAAAGTGTATACCAGGAGTTGTTACAGGTATGATATGCTTTCGGGCCTTCCTCCCAGCAGGTAGCTACCGCACACTTCACAGACGGGTAAGCTTCCTTCACATAATTGATCAGTTCTGCATCCATATAGTAGGAACCGGTTGACTCCGGATAAAAGCCGAAACGATCATGGAATTTCTCGAACACATCATTAACGATTGCCTTCTTGTCTTCCATGGAAAACATCCAGATACAGAAATCTTTTGTCTTATATTTCTCACGGAACTCTTCGCAAGGCAGTCCCAAAAGGGAAAGTGCGATTTCATCTCCATAGACTTCATGATCATGTTTTGCGATCTCAACCGCTTCATCGTTAAACAAAGAAGCGTATGTCATCTGAATGGTAACTTTCAGGCCATTCTCATGTGCCAGTCTCTGCTGTGTCTTGAAAATATCGAGAGACTCTGTAAGTAAAGCCTTATCTCCGATATCCTCTTCCTTTCCCTGTCCGGTCACGGTTGCAGAATACTCTGGAACCATCTCCGGGCGATGGATGATGTTTACAATAAATTTGTCCATCTCGTTCTCCCTCCGCTAGATGTATTTTATTTCTGGACTGCGCTTTTGCGCAATCGGTTGTTCTATGGTTCTAGTATAACAAGAGAGTCCCACAGTGTCAATGTATAATTTTGATATATTTCGCTTTCTTTTTTGCACACTTTTCACAATTCCAAGCATATTCTTTTTTATTTGCGCAATCGGTTGTTTCATGTAATTTTCAATATTTTTCGTATTTTTTAGTATATTTTTCATGCATATAGAACCCACATTTTGCGCAAATTCATTTATTTTTCATCATCCAAACACAAAAACAGCCATTTGGATATTTCCAAATGGCTGTTTTTGTGTTTGGATTTTAGAGTTTATGATCCTACGAACAGATTCCGCATGTCCGTATCCTGTCCCTTTGAAATTAGTGATGGAATAAACGGATTCCAGTAAAGCTCATAACCATACCGTATTTATTACATGTCTCGATCACATTGTCATCACGTACCGATCCGCCCGGCTCTGCCACATACTTTACGCCGCTTTTGTGTGCGCGCTCAATATTGTCGCCAAATGGGAAGAATGCATCCGATCCCAATGCCACATCGGTATTTTTATCCAGCCATGCACGCTTCTCTTCTGCGGTAAATACCGCCGGTTTTACCTTAAAAATCTTCTCCCATGCACCATCTGCAAGGACATCCATATAATCCTCACCCATGTACAGATCAATGGCATTGTCACGGTCCGCACGCTTGATACCGTCAACAAACTGCAGTCCTAAAACCTGTGGAGACTGGCGCAGCCACCAGTTATCTGCCTTCGAACCAGCCAGACGGGTACAATGGATACGGGACTGCTGTCCTGCCCCGATACCGATTGCCTGTCCGCCCTTGACATAACATACAGAGTTAGACTGTGTATACTTTAAAGTGATCATGGAAATTGCCAGATCAATCTTTGCCTGCTCCGGCAGTTCTTTGTTTTCTGTCACGATGTTGTCAAAGAAATCATCTCCGATATGAAGTTCATTTCTTCCCTGCTCGAATGTGATACCAAATACATCCTTATGCTCGATCGGAGCCGGCTCGTATGCCGGATCAATCTCGATTACACAGTAATTGCCCTTCTTTTTCTGCTTTAAAATTTCCAAAGCTTCCTCAGTATATCCCGGAGCAATCACACCATCGGAAACCTCGCGCTTGATGACCTTTGCTGTTGCTGCATCACAGATGTCTGACAGGGAAATAAAATCTCCGAATGAAGACATACGGTCTGCACCTCTGGCACGGATATAAGCATTTGCAAGCGGTGTAAACTCAATATCCATATCATCAACCCAATAAATTTTCTTTTCCACGTCAGACAGTGGAAGTCCTACCGCTGCACCAGCCGGGGAAACATGTTTGAAAGAAGTTGCTGCCGGAAGTCCGGTTGCCTTCTTTAATTCCTTTACCAGCTGCCATCCATTAAAAGCATCCAGAAAATTGATATATCCGGCTCTTCCGCAGAGCACCTTAATCGGCAGATCTTTGCCATCTGCCATATAGATTCTGGCCGGTTTCTGATTTGGGTTACATCCGTATTTTAATTCATATTCCTGCATGATTTTCTCCTTTTTCAACAATCCGCTCTTATTTATTTTTATTTATTCTTGTTTACAATTCTTGACTCATAGTTTCCGGTCTCAATGTCAATAAAACGTACAAACAGGGAAACTTTATTATCCTCATTTAAATTCTCCCATACCATTTTCGTAAACGTATCGATATCTCCATCAATATCAACCCAGGTTGGTTCACCCTCGAAACTTGGCAGTGGATTTCCGTCTCCCATATAAGTATGGATAAAATGTCCCTCTCCTGCAACCGGGTTGCTGTATGCAAACGTGTAACGGTTGCATGCATCCGGATTTCCGTTGTTGCTCTTTAAGATAGACATCGCATAATTGAACTCACCCTTATCAATGTGCATGATACCGGAAATACGTGGAGTATAATTTGGTGCGTCCGGCTCAAATTCTCTGGTGCGCAGCGCCTGCTCAAATGTCTGCTGCTTATCCATCAGCTCATAAATCGTATCGGTCTGATCTCCGTTTGTCACAATCGTCTTGTTGCCAAGTACTCGAACCGGTGCGTAAATGATCAGGCTCGGATCTTCCAGCTTTGACGGATCAAATGCCTGTGTACGGATACCTTCGCCATCCTCTACAAATACACGATTACGGCTGTTTGCGCTTCTTCCCATAATAAAATAAGCAGTTACCGCCTTCTTTCCATCCTTAGAACGTCCGATCACAATACCACGTCCCGGATATGTTGTTGCGCCTAATTCTTTACTGAGTGCTACCTTCTGCATTTGTTTCTCCTTTCGCAAATACGCCTAAAATAAATAAAAACCGACACATCCGGGAACCCACATTTCAATCAAATACATATTTCATGTATTTCCCTGCAATGTGCGGTGCCCAGACGGTCGGCCCCTGCGGTGCTTCTCTGAAGCATCGCCTTATCTGCGGTACATCTGTGATGTATCGCCCTATCTGCGGTGCAATTTTTGGATCTGTCACCTTTATATCTCTTGTTATACTCCACGTGGTTCTTCCACTTATCCGTCAGTCATATAACTAAATTTATTTAAGCATGGAAAGTTCCTCTTGTCAAGGGATCTTCTGTTATTTCATCGTTACTATTCACTCACATGTTACTGTTCACAGGTTACCCTGCGAACAGTAACTTCGCATTCAGCTGCATGCCCGTGCATATTCCTGTAATTTTTCTTTTGCAGTCTGCGACAAATGTGTCGGAACCTCTATCTGCACCTGGGCATATTCATCTCCGTGAACTGTCGGATTATTCATAGCTGCTACGCCCTTTCCTTTCAATCGGATTTTTGCCCCAGACTGTGTACCCGGTTTAATCTTACAGACAACATCTCCATACAACGTATGGATCTTTATCTCTCCTCCGAGCACAGCTGTTGTATACGGAATTTTCACCGTCGTATAAACATCCTGGCCTTTTCGCTCGTAACCAGATTTTTCTCCGACTTTGACTTTGATCAGCAGATCTCCGTCCTTTCCATTGTACCCTTTCTGTCCTTTCCCTTTCAGACGCACAGACTGCCCGTTTGCAATGCCTGCCGGAATATGCACTTCAAAGTTCTGGCTCTTTCCGTCACTGGAAGAAAGCGTAAACCTTTTATCACAGCCAAATACCGCTTCTTCAAAGCTGATCGGTACTTCCGTCTCGATATTTTGCCCTCTTTCCTCATGTACTCCGCCAAAACCACTGCCAAATTCTCCGGTACTTCCAAATCCGCTTCTTCCGCCAAAACCTCCGGTTCCGTGGAATCCACCTTTTTTTCCAAACAATTTGTCAAGAATATCATCCATATCGGAAGAACCATCAAAATGGAACTCCTGATATCCGCTGCCTGGTTCTCCGGAAGAATACGACTGATAAAATCCTCCATTTCCAAATGGATTCCCGTACTGTGCCTGTTTCATCTTCTCCGGATCAAAACCTGCCTCCAGCGAAATCGGACCATACTCATCATACAACTTCCGCTTCTTCGGATCTCCCAACACTTCGTAAGCTTCCGTTACTTCCTGAAAAATCTTTTCCGCATTTGGATTTCCTTTATTCATATCCGGATGATATTTTTTGGCAAGTTTTCGATATGCCTTTTTAATCGTTGCTTCGTCTGCATTTTTATCTATTCCCAAAACTTCGTAAAAATCTCTTTTTGCTGCCATAATTATCACCTCACCAATCACAAAAACAGGAACTGCTTTCTAAAATGCACTTCCTGTCATTCCATCTCAGTCAGAGCATTTTCCACTAAGACGTACTTATATCTTTGCTTCAGTTTTGTTATAGCATTGTTTTTAGCACTCGTCAAGCACGTCTGCTAACAATTTTCTTAATTTTTTCTAAATTGGTGATTCACGGCATGGTCTGAGGCTTTTGATTTTTGCAAGAGGAACGGAACACGCAGCAAAACAACGACTTATATACCATAGATTTTTAAATCAACACGTCCATCGACAACTGCAATTCCATCCGCCTGCAATAGCCTTGCCTGCGCACCTTCTCCACCAAACGCAAATTCTCCAGCTAATTCTCCCTTTGCGTTCACCACACGATAACAGGGAATCTTCTCCGGATCCGGATTTTTATGCAATGCATTTCCCACGGCGCGTGCCATCTTTTTATTTCCGGCCATCTCCGCAACCTGTCCATATGTTGCCACTTTTCCGCGCGGAATTTTTTTAACCGCTTCATAAATCCGTCTGGTCGGACTGTCCGTAACCAGATCATAGCTTTCCGCAATCATACGCTGGATTTCCTGCTCCGGAACGGTACCATCCAGAATAATGGTATTCCAATGATCTTTATTCTGATGCCATCCCGGAATGACAGATGCGTAGGTACTTCTCCAGAAATCACGCCACTGCGGATCCGCTTTCACATTTAAATTAATGTATCCTTCCCTCTCATAGGTCCATAAAAACACCTTTTTGCTTCCTTCTACCCTCACAAGCTGCCAGTTATTATCATGAAACGGTGCCTCCTGATAGGTTTTCGGAAAAGACAATGCATATGCCAGCGCCTCTTCCCTTGTTTTCATACACTCCTCCTTACGGTTTTTCCGTCATATATCATATATTTTCTGTATATCTGCATGTCGGAAATCCCATACATCCCCAAAACTCTCCGAACCTTCCGTTCCTTTTTTTCAGTGGCTGCCCACACACCGGACAATTTTTTATTTCAATATTCCGCCCGGTAGTACCATCCAGCTCCTTTGCCAGCTTTTCAAAAATCTGCTGGTTCATTCGGCAATCGTTTAATGCACGGTGAGCCCCGGCTGTGGAAATCCCGTAATATTGTGCCAGATCCCCCAGACGATGATGCGAAAGTTCCGGCAGACAGAGCCGTGCCAATTTCAGTGTGTCAATGTAATCGTTGGTTAGTGTCTGACCGAAATACCGTTCACAATCACGATACAAAAATTTCATATCAAAACGATTGATATTATGTCCTGCCAGCACATCATCTCCGATAAAAGCAAGAAATTGCTGCAATACGGAATCAAACATTGGTGCAAACGCCACCATATCATCCGTGATATGATTTACTGCACTTGCCGCGCTGGGAATCGGTCTGCCCGGATTCACAAGCTGACTGAACTCTTCTGTAACAACGCCGTTTTTTACTTTGACAGCCGAAATTTCAATAACCTCGTCATATTTACTCGAAGTACCGGTTGTCTCAAGATCATAGAGTACATAATCCGGCACATACTGATTAATCAATTTCCCTTTTGTATTTCCTAACATCTTTTGTTCCTTTGCCTTTTTAGGATTGTTTCAGGAAAAAACGCAGACTTCCAATCCGAAGTACCGCTCCCTGGGAAGCCGCACCGTTTTCAAAGTTTCTTGCAATTGTTTCCTTTTCCACGCTTAATGTCTTTACAATGTAAAATTCCTTCTTTGCCGCCGTCGGTGCATTGTGCATAAATTGCATCACTTCCTGCAGGTTTCCAGATCCGGCATAATCCTCGCCGAGCACCGTATGGGCATCCTTTTCCTGAAACACATGCGGAATGACCGAATCAATCGCTTTATCGTAATCCGCATTTCCCACATCGATCCGGATGCGCGCCAGACAGCTTCCGTCCCCCGGCTGTTCCACCTGATAATCCAAAAGCTGCAACTGCCCCCACTTCTGATTCACTGCCTCCTGCCATTTTGGAAGGAACTGACCTTTCTGCGCATTCAAAACACTGACAATCATGGAAATTTTTTGTTTATCCGAAAGCTTCATAAGCATACCCAGTCCCGGAATCTTCGGAAGTTTTACCTGATCAATATTTAATTCTGTAATATCTGCTACCAGTCGAAACATTTCTTCTCCTTCATCTTTGGTTATTTTCTATGCTATCATGCTATCACTTTTTTCGTAATTTTTCCACTAAAATAACACTCACAATATTATGCTATAATTTCATTTGGCACCGCCAAACCGGATTCACCAGAAAAGTCAGATCAATACCGTTTTGATGATGATATACAAGTATGTATTTATGATAATCTTGTAATCAATATCACGGAATTATTAAAATAAAAAGGTGCTTATTTAAGCACCTTTTTAGTGGACTAGACGGGAGTCGAACCCGTGTCCAAAAACCAATTCCCTGTCCTTCTACGAGTGTAGTTTATTCTTTGACATTCCCTCCGCCACACGAAAACAAACATCCTTGTGGTTTTAGTAGCTTCATGATACGCCCACAGGTGCAAAGCTTAGCCTGCGTCGTTTCTCACAGAGTCGAAGCCTGGATCCTAAAGTGTGAGTGCCCTAGGTCAGACTGCTGCCATTAGGCAGCGTATGCTAAATTATCTTCAGCGTTTAATTTTAATTGTGGAATTTAACGTATCCCGTACGACTCGCTTCTCCAGCTGCATGATCCCTGTCGAAACCATTACTAGCCCTTGCAATGTTTTTTGCGAAACACCTATCCAAGATTCCGCACTTTGAAATCCCGTTCGGCTTCCCGCCGCTGGTCTTTTTTGGCAATGTCCTGACGCTTATCGTAAAGCTTCTTTCCTTTTGCCAGAGCAACCTGCACTTTTACAAGACTTCCTTTGAAGTATACTTCCACTGGAACAATCGTGTATCCTTTCTGCGCGATCTTACCGACCATCTTCTGAATCTCTTTCTTGTGCATCAGAAGCTTGCGCGGCCGGAGCGGATCTTTGTTGAAAATATTTCCCTTTTCATATGGGCTGATATGCATACCATAGAGGATCACCTCCCCATTTTCAATATGGATAAAGGATTCCTTGATGCTGCACTTGCCCATGCGCATGGACTTTACTTCGGTTCCAGCAAGAGCGATACCGGCTTCAAAAGTCTCTTCGAGAAAATAATCGTGATAGACTTTTTTATTGTTGGCTATTAACTTCTTCGGTTGTTTCGCCATCCCGGCTCCCTCCTTTTTGTTCTGTAAACTCAGTGTATATGATTTTCCTGCAAAATGCAATAAACTGCTGCTTTTATTTTGAAAATTTTAAGAATTCCATCAATTTTCGTCAGAATCTGCGAGTGTAAAATCAATCGTCCGCATGATCCGGTCACAGTTATCCACCGTCACACGCACCTGCTGCCCCAGTTTAAACCTGCGGTTCGTTGCTTCTCCCACCAGTTCATAAGTTTCTTCATAATACTGATAAAAATCATCGGTGAGGGAAGTCACACGTACCAGACCCTCCACAGTATTTTCCAGCTCCACGAAAAATCCGTACTCTGCGACTCCGGAAATAACACCGGCAAAGGTTTCTCCGATATGGTTTTCCATATACTGCACTTTTTTCAGCTTAATTGTCTCCCGCTCGGCCTCATCTGCACGCCGTTCCATCTCACTGGCATGCTTTGCAACCTCCGGCAGTATCTGCGTATAGTGGCCAATGCGCTTTTCGCCCAGACGTCCCCGCAGACTGTCCTTGATAATCCGGTGGATCTGCAGATCCGGATACCGGCGGATCGGCGAAGTAAAATGGCAGTAACAATCCGCTGCCAGACCAAAATGCCCGGTATTTTCCACCGTATAGCGTGCCTGCTTCATCGAGCGAAGGGTCAGACGGCTGATCAGCGGTTCCTCCGAAGTTCCGTCGATTTTTTCCAGCAGCTTCTGCAGTTCTTTCGGATGCACCTCATCACTTCCTATGTGGAGAGAGTACCCGAAATTATTGATAAACGTGGATAGTTTCTGTATTTTTTCCGAATCTGGCTGCTCATGCGTACGATAGACAAACGGAAGTTCTCTCCAGTAATATTCGGCTGCCACCGTCTCGTTTGCAGCAAGCATAAAATCCTCGATCAGTTTCGTTGCCACATTGCGGTCATACGGACGGATATCTACCGGATTTCCATTCTTATCCAGAATCACCTTTGTTTCCGGAAAATCAAAGTCGATGGAACCACGTTTCATACGTTTTTTACGAAGAATTGCTGCCAGTTCTGCCATCTTTTCAAACATCGGAACCAGTGGCTCATATTCCGCCATCACCTCCGGATCATGGTCTGCCAGAATTTTTTTCACATTGGTATACGTCATACGCCGGTCCACGCAGATAACTGACTCTGTGATTGTGTGATCGATAATTTCGCCCTTAGGATTGACCGTCATGATGCAGCTGAGTGCCAGCCTCTCTTCCCCCTGGTTAAGGGAACAGATTCCGTTTGACAGGGCATGCGGCAGCATCGGAATCACCCGGTCCACCAGATATACAGAAGTTCCTCTCTTCAACGCTTCCGTGTCAAGAGCACTGTGCTCCTGCACATAATTGGACACATCCGCAATATGCACACCCAGAATATAATTTTCATGGTCCATGGTAAGTGACACCGCATCATCCAGATCCTTGGCATCTTCGCCATCGATGGTCACCATCTGCCAGTCGCGCAGATCCATGCGCCCTGCCATATCCGCTTCCGATACCGGCTTTGCCACATGCTCTACCTGCGTCATGACCTTCGGATCAAATTCCACCGGAAGACCGTACGCGCGCACAATAGAAAGGATATCCACCCCCGGATCATTGATATGCCCGAGAATCTCCACCACTTTTCCTTCCGGATTCTTTCCCTTTTTCCCGTACTGTGTGATTTCAACAACGACTTTATGACCGTTTACAGCTCCTTTCGAACGCTCCAGCGGAATAAAAATATCCGAACCAAACTTTGGATTATCCGGCACTGCAAAGCCAAAATTTTTATTCAGCTGATACGTGCACACCACCTGCTTCATGCCCCGTTCAAGCACATGCAGCACCTTTCCCTCCCTGCGGCGTCCGGTCACTGCCGGTGATACGGAAATCTCTACCGTATCCATATGCATCGCACCATTGGTCTCGGATTCCGGAATAAAGATATCTTCCTTTTCCCCCTCCACGCTGACAAATCCGAATCCTTTCGGATGTGCCTGGAACGTGCCTGTGATCTTTTTCTCTTCGGATTTGCTGAACTTTCCTCTCTTTGAACAGACAATGCGCCCTTCTGTCATCAGTTCATTTAATATCTGTTCCAGCTGTGGGCGCTGATCCTTCTTCACTCCGAGGACGATCGCCAGTTCCTTGATTTTCATCGGAACATACATATCATCACACATAAAGTCATATATCATTTTTTTCCGCTGTTCATACTTTGCGTCCATACCCAGATCTTCTCCTTATATAATGAAAAAAGCTGCCGATGTAATCGACAGCTTCCGGTTTCTACCAGATTCCCAAATTCAGAACCATTGCAATGACAAGGAACAGAATCACAAAAATTCTTGTAAGCTTTACAAGCATTCCTTCCATGGAACGTCCCTTATTTTTGCCCCAGTAAGTATCTGCTGCTCCGGCGATCGCGCCAAGACCTGCAGATTTACCCTCCTGCATTAAGATAATCACTGTAATTACAATACTCAGTATAATAAATACAATAGTTAAAATCGTATTTAAAACGGTCACGATTTCCACCTCCTAATTCTAAACTCACGACTAATTAATTATATCATAAAAGAAAAGTCTTTTCAACATTTTTTTATATTTCACAATTTTCCTTTTCATTTCCACTTTATAATATAACACAGATAATATAGAACTTACTGTATCATTAGGAGTATACCATGAAATCCTGTCAAATGTACAGATTTATTCCGATTATATTACTGTGTGTTTGTCTGTTCACTGGTGGATGTTCCCAAAGTACGTGAACTTCACCGCCGATTCCCTCCCTGTGGCCAAGGCCGAAGAACTTGCAGACGGTGCTTCCAGCGATCTGGACATCATCAGCAGTGTATATAATTATATCATTACACATTTTACCTATGATTATTCCAAAGCTTCCAGTGTAACAAGCGGATATCTTCCCGATACCGATGAGGTTTTCACCGCTGAGAAAGGAATCTGTTTTGATTACGCTGCAGTCATGGCCTTTCTGATGATCGCCGTGATTCTGGTTCTGATGCAAAAGTCGTACCTGTTTTTTCCAAAGTTTATGCCGAACTCGGAAGCGAGCTGACCGGGACCGCACGGACGCTTCTGCACATCAGTACCATTCTCAATCATTATATGCTTGGATTTATCATTGCCTTTCTGGTATTGCTTATCATCTGTATGATTTTATATCACACCGATCTCGGGCGCGTATTGTTCCTCGGACAGAAACTTGCCATGACGGTTGCCTCAGGACGCGTTGCAAACTGCCTGTATCTGGTTCTCTCCAGCGGACTCGACAGTAATATCGGTCTTACCCTGGCACGCGAACTTGTCAATAATCCGCATATGCAGGCACTTATCGACAAATGTCACGAGAATATCCGCCACGGGGAATCATTCGACAAAGCACTGCTGCTGTCCGGCATCTTTTCCCAGATGTACGCCAGCTGGATTGTAATCGGTTCCCGGACCGGCGAAATGGAAAGCATTGTTTCCCAGCGGGAGATCAATACCGATACCGCAAGCTATCTGACGGCACTTCGTGCTGCATTGCGCCAGATCAACGGTATTATCTACACTTCTGCCGCAGAAAATATGATCGCCATGGACAGTAGCATCTTACAGCTTTATAAAGACGGACGAATCGACAAACACACCGCCATCTCGGAAGCGGTCAATCCGGAGATCATGTCCAAACGTCTGAATCTCTTATAATGTTTCACTGATCCGCAGAAGCTGGTTATACTTGGCAGTGCGCTCTCCTCTGCACGGAGCGCCTGTCTTGATCCAGCCGGCATTTACTGCCACCGCGAGATCTGCAATAAAAGAATCTTCCGTTTCTCCAGAACGATGTGAAATAATTGCCTTATAGCCGTTCTTCTGTGCCAGTTCAATCGCATCCATGGCTTCCGTAAGCGTTCCGATCTGATTGACCTTAATCAGCACAGCATTTGCCACCTTAAGATCCATTCCGCACCGGATTCGTTTCACATTCGTGACAAACAGATCATCTCCCACCAGCATCACCTGTTCTTTCATGCGCTTTGTCAATTCCTGCCAGCCTTCCCAGTCGTCTTCATCCAGACCGTCCTCAATAGAAATCAGCGGATATTCCGTGGTAAGTTCTTCATACAACGAAATCATTTCCTGTGCACTGCGCAGGATTTCTTTTTTTTCGGTGGTTTCCTGCGTTTTCACATGTGCGTCAGATGTATAAGCACCGCCCTGCGTGTCCGGACGCCGCAGATTGACATCCACCTCTGCATGTGTCTGCGCTTCTCCCGGAAAATGATACATTCCGTCTTCCTCACTGTACAGCTCGGATGCTGCCGCATCCATGGCAAATGCAACATCGCTGCCCACCTTATATCCGGCTTCCTCCACGGCACGCTGCAGACATGCAAACACTTCTCCCGCATTGGAAAAATCCGGTGCAAATCCGCCTTCATCCCCCACTGCCGTCAGTTTGCCTTCTTTCTGCAAAATTTTTTTCAGAAAATGATAAATTTCCGCACCCATCCGGAGTGCATCCGGAAACGACTCGGCTCCGACCGGTACAATCATAAATTCCTGAAAATCCAGGTAATTCTTTGCGTGCGCTCCGCCATTTATGACATTCATCATCGGCATCGGCCATTTTTTTGCATTCGGTCCTCCCAGATAACGGTACAACGGCATATCCAGTGCTGCCGCTGCGCAGCGCGCACAGGCTAAAGAAACACCAAGTAAAGCATTGGCCCCCAGATTTCCTTTGTTGTCTGTCCCATCCAGTTCCACAAGTTTGCGGTCAATCTGTACCTGTTCCAGCACATTCATTCCCAACAGCTCCTTGCGGATCTTTGTGTTGATGTGATCCACAACGCGCTGTACTCCAAGCCCAAAATAACGTTCCTGTCCATCCCGCAGCTCAATCGCCTCAAATCTTCCGGTACTGGCTCCGGATGGCACAGATTCCCTGCCCGTAGTCTTCTTTCCCGTTGTCTCTGTCTGCGCGGTCACTTCCACCTCAACCGTAGGATTTCCTCTTGAATCCAGAATTTCCCTTCCATGAATTTCAATAATTTTGATCATCAGACCCATTCCTGTTGTCCTCCTTTTTTCATTATTGTGTGAAAAAGAAAGAAATTTATTCAAATCCAAAGAAAAAGAAAGACCTCCCATGTTATGGGAGGTCTCTTAGCATAACCGACCGGTCTGTTTATAGGTTCATTTATACGTTAATTTCTGCAGTAACGCCGAGTTCCTCTTTGTGTGCATCCAGCACTGGACGAACCACATCACGCAGGAATACTTCCACCTGACGCGGTGCACGACCCACATACAGCTCCGGTTTTAAGTTTGCCTCGATCTGTTCTTTTGTCAGACCAAAAGCCGGATCTGCTGCAATCAGATCTACCAGATTGTTATCCTTACCCTCTTCCTTGACGGTCTTTCCTGCCTGCATGGACAGCTGACGGATTTTCTCGTGCAGTTCCTGACGGTTTCCACCCTCTTTTACGGCATCCATCATAATATTTTCGGTTGCCATGAATGGAATCTCTGCCATAAAGTGCTTGTAAATTACCTTCGGATATACCACCAGGCCATCTACAACATTTAAGCACAGATCCAGGATACCATCGATTGCAAGGAATCCTTCCGGAACCGACAGACGCTTGTTGGCAGAATCATCAAGTGTACGTTCAAACCACTGTGTTGCAGAAGTAATGGCCGGATTTAATGCATCTACCATCACATAGCGGGACAGGGAAGCGATACGCTCACTCCGCATCGGGTTGCGCTTGTATGCCATCGCAGAAGATCCGATCTGGTTCTTTTCAAATGGCTCCTCTACTTCTTTTAAATGCTGCAGAAGACGGATATCGTTAGACATCTTATGCGCACTGGCAGCAATCCCTGCTAAAACATTTAAAACACGGGTATCCACTTTACGGGAATAGGTCTGTCCGGAAACCGGATAGCAGGACTTAAATCCCATTTTCTCTGCGATCATCGGATCAATCTTATCGATCGTCTCCTGATCCCCGTCAAAAAGTTCCAGGAAACTTGCCTGTGTACCGGTCGTTCCTTTCGATCCGAGCAGTTTTAACGTACTCTGTACATACTCCAGATCCTCCAGATCCATCAGAAACTCCTGTGTCCAGAGTGTTGCACGCTTTCCGACTGTTGTCGGCTGTGCCGGCTGGAAATGCGTAAATGCAAGGGTCGGCTGATCCTTATATTTTTCTGCAAAATTGGACAGCTCCGCAATCACGCTGACCAGTTTTTTATGTACGAGCTTTAATGCCTCATTCATAATGATGATGTCTGTATTATCTCCGACATAGCAGGAAGTAGCCCCCAGATGAATGATACCGGCTGCCTTCGGGCACTGCTGTCCATAAGCATACACATGACTCATGACATCATGACGCACCAGTTTTTCACGTGCAACTGCTACATCATAATTAATATCATTGACATGTTCTTTCATCTCATCAATCATATCCTGTGTGATGACCGGCTTTCCATTCTCGGAAAGTCCGAGTTCCATCTCTGTCTCAGCCAGTGCGATCCAGAGTTTTCTCCATGTGGAAAACTTCATATCCTGGGAAAAAATGTACTGCATTTCCTTGCTGGCATAACGCTCGGAAAGAGGGCTTGTATATCTGTCTGTGCTCATGTTCTTCTCCTTTTATTTGAATACATTGGTAACAACTTATCGGCTCATCTTGCGCTCAAGATCAATCTCTTTGTCATAATACTCTCCGCGAATGTCCTGTTTCGGCGGTTCCATCGGGTATTTGCCCGTAAAACAGCCGGTACAGATCGGAAGTCCTTCCGCCATTTCTTTCAGACGGTCGATTCCGAGATAACCAAGGGAATCTGCTCCGATAATCTGGCAGATCTCTTCAATCGTACGGTTGTAGGCAATCAACTGCTCACGCGCCGGAATATCGGTTCCGAAATAACAAGGCCATAAAAATGGCGGAGAACTGATGCGTACATGCACCTCGGTTGCTCCTGCATCCCTTAACATGCGCACAATACGATCCGATGTCGTACCTCTTACAATCGAATCATCGATCATAATGACACGTTTCCCTGCCACTGCCTCACGCAGCACATTCAGCTTCACCTGTACGCTGGATTCCCTGCTGCTCTGCTTTGGCTTGATAAACGTACGTCCCACATAGCTGTTCTTGACAAAGGCTGTACCATACGGAATCCCGGATGCCAGAGAATAGCCAAGTGCTGCAGCATTTCCGGACTCCGGCACACCTGTCACCAGATCTGCCTCTACCGGGGAATCCTGTGCCAGAAACTTTCCGGCCTTGATCCGGCTTGCATATACACTCACCCCGTCAATATGACTGTCCGGTCTTGCAAAATAGATGTACTCAAAAATACAGCGTGCTTCCTTTTCTTTCGGAAGTGCCATGGTCATATCGGACTCAATACCTTTTTCCGGAGAAATGGTCACAACTTCTCCCGGCAGCACATCACGCACAAATGTTGCACCAATGGTGTCAAGTGCACAGGTTTCCGATGTGATAATATAAGAATTGTCACGCTTTCCGATACAAAGCGGCTTAAAGCCGTATGGGTCACGCGCCCCGATCAATTTACGCGGACTTGTCACAACCAGTGCGTAAGCTCCCTTAAGACGCTGGCACGCACGGCGCACAGCTTCTTCTGCTGACTGGGAATTCAACCGTTCCCTCGCAATATAGTAGGCAATCACCTCAGAATCAATGGTGGTCTGGAAAATTGCTCCCGTATATTCCAGCTCCTTACGAAGCTGCGGTGCATTGATCAGATTGCCATTGTGGGCAAGTGCCAATGTACCTTTGACATAATTTAACACGAGTGGCTGGGCATTTTCACGGGTAGAAGAACCGGCCGTTGAGTAACGTACATGTCCGACTCCGATGTCCCCCTTCATCTGCTCAAGATTTTCCGGTGCGAACACTTCATTTACAAGTCCCATTCCCTTGTAGGAAAGGACCTTGCCCTTAGGACCGCTGGTATCGCTGACTGCAATACCGCAGCTCTCCTGGCCACGGTGCTGCAGGGCAAACAGTCCATAATATATTGTCGATGCTACATCTGCACCGTCAAAATCATACATTCCGAAGACGCCACACTCCTCATGAAGTGTATCCGCATCATAACTGTTATTCTGAATCATTGTGATCTCCTATATCTATCTTGTAAAAGGCTTACCTGTCAGAAGCTCATATGCTTCTTTGTACTTATCAACGGTCTTTGTAACAACTTCTTCCGGAAGAAGGAAATCATTGTCCGGATTTGCCTTGAGCCAGTCTCTGACATACTGCTTGTCGAAAGAAGGCTGTCCCTGTCCCGGCTTGTACCCTTCCAGTGGCCAGAATCTGGAGCTGTCCGGTGTAAGCATCTCATCACCGAGAACGACTTTACCGTTCTCGTCCAGACCGAACTCAAACTTGGTATCTGCAATGATAATTCCTTTGGAAAGTGCATACTCTGCACATTTCTTGTAGAGAGCGATGGTGCAATCCTTGATCTGTGTTGCGTAATCAAGTCCTTTTCCAGGATAAATTTTCTCCAACACATCTACAGACTGCTCGAAGGAAATATTCTCATCATGATCGCCCAGATCGGCCTTGGTACTCGGTGTATAAATCGGCTCCGGAAGCTTATCAGACTCTACCAGTCCTTCTGGAAGCTTAATGCCACACACCGTGCCGTTTTCTTTGTAGCTTGCCCAGCCGCTTCCTGTGATATAGCCACGAACGATACACTCGATTGGGAGCATCTCAAGCTTCTTGCACATCATGCTGTTTCCGTCAAAACGCTCCTGTTGGAAAAATTCCGGCATATCCCTGACATCTACAGAAATCATATGATTCGGAACAACATCCTTTGTAAAATCAAACCAGAACTTTGACATCTGGGTCAGAATTGCGCCCTTGTCCGTAATCCTGTTCTTTAAAATGTTGTCAAATGCGGAAATACGGTCAGTAGCTACAATGATCAGGCTGTCTCCGTTATCATAGACTTCTCTTACTTTTCCTTCTTTGAATGGTTTAAATTCCTTCATTTTCGCTCTCCTTATTCTTTTATTTTTCGATTAACAAACTCTTTCCGGTCATCTCTTTCGGCTGCTCTAATCCCATAATCTGAAGCAGGGTCGGGGCAATATCTGCCAGGCATCCGCCCTCACGCAGTGTATACTTCGGATCCGCATTTACGAGAATAAACGGTACCGGATTGGTTGTATGGGCAGTATGTGGCTCACCTGTTTCGTAGTCAATCATTTTCTCTGCATTTCCGTGATCTGCACAGATAAACAGAACACCATCCATATCCTTCACCGCCTGGACTGCATCTCCTACCAGTCCGTCCACACGCTCGACTGCCTTGATGGCTGCCGGAATCACACCGGTGTGTCCGACCATATCCGGGTTTGCAAAGTTGATAACGATCACATCATACTTGTCTGACTTAATAGCCTCAACAAGATCCATACCAACCTCCGGAGCACTCATTTCCGGCTTCAGATCATATGTTGCAACATCCTTCGGGGAATTTACCAGCAGACGTGCCTCATCAACGTTTGGCTCTTCCACTCCGCCATTAAAGAAGAATGTAACATGTGCATACTTCTCTGTCTCGGCCAGACGAAGCTGTGTCTTTCCGCACTTTGCCAGGTACTCACCGAATGTATTTACAATATGCTCTTTTTCAAATGCGATCAGCTTGTTCGGGATCGTCTCATCATAGTCCTTAAAGCAGACAAATGTTGTCTTAATGAACGGACGGTCAAATCCGGTAAACTTGTCATCACAGAATGCACGTGTCATTTCACGGGCACGGTCCGGACGGAAGTTAAAGAAGATCACGGAATCATTCTCTTTTACAACAGAGACCGGTTTTCCATTCTCTGTAATTACGGTAGGAAGTACGAACTCGTCTGTTACATCCTTTGCATAGGAATCTTCCATTGCCTTAACCGCATCTTCTGCCTGTACGCCCTCACCCTTTGTCAGGGAATCATAGGCTTTCTGTACACGATCCCAGTTATTATCACGATCCATTGCATAGTAACGTCCGGATAAAGAAGCAATCTTTCCAACACCGATCTCTTTCATCTTCTTTTCCAGTTCTTCGATAAATTCTTTTCCGGATGCAGGAGGTGTATCACGTCCGTCTAAGAATGCATGAACATATACCTTGCTCAGTCCCTGCTTCTTTGCCATCTCAAGCAGTCCGTAAAGATGTGTAATATGACTGTGCACACCACCATCGGAAAGAAGTCCCCACAGATGCAGGTCCGAATCATTTTTCTTACAATTATCCATGGCTGCAAGCAGTGCCTTATTCTTAAAAAAGTCACCGTCTTCGATTGCCTTGGTAATTCTGGTCAGATCCTGGTAAATAATGCGACCGGCACCGATATTCATATGTCCAACCTCAGAGTTACCCATCTGTCCGTCCGGAAGTCCTACTGCCAGACCGGAAGCCTGTCCTTTTACAAAAGGACATTCCTTCATTAATTTATCCATCACCGGGGTATTTGCCAGCGCAATGGCATTTCCCTCTGTACGGTCATTCAGACCATAACCGTCAAGAACCATTAAAACAACAGGTTTTTTGCTCATAATTCATCCTCTCTTTCCATTGTAACAATCCTATACTATGGTACTTCATTATTGTTACACAAACACTTATTATATTACATAATTTGAACGGGATTGCAAGTGTTCACTGCAAATTTCCCACGATATCTATCGATTTTAAATCCAGATCCACATCATCAAAATACTGTCCATAACGCCTTCCGGACGTATAGGCATAAGGAGAAACTCCCGGTTTTTCGACATTTTTATACGGATAAAAGAATCCGTCCTCATCAATTCCCACATGATTGGAGATGTCTGCCAGATAATGATAAAATGCTTTGATCTGTTTTTTTTCTGTCAGAATCGAAGGCGTAAGCGAATCCTGTATGCACGGAATCATCCGCAATTTCAGACTGCCGGAATCATCAATCTGAATCTGTGCAATCGTTGTGTAAAGTTTTCCGGTAGAAAACCAGAAATTTCCCACGCTGTATGCCACCGGCACATTTTTTATAAACTCAACGCCCTGCAGACGGTGCGGATGTCCACCAATCACGGCGTCTGCACCAGCTTTTACACAAAGGTCTGCAATCTCTGTCTGATCCTGCCCATAATGGATCTTTCCTTCTGTTCCCCAGTGAACATACGCGATCACATAATCACTGTTCTTCTTCGCACGCTTCAGTTCTTTCTTCCATACCTCTTCCTGCTGGGTCTTTAATACTCCCGGTTTCTCCTTCTGGGCTTTCTGTGTAAAATGATAAAACCTTTCGATTTCCGTTGCAGATACAATCGCAATCTTTCGTCCACCTGTGACCACATAACGCACAGCGCTTGCCTCTGTCAGATTTCTGCCACCACCACTGTACGAAATTCCCGCTGCATGCAATGCATCCAGCGTATCTAAAAATCCCTGCTCACCATAATCAAACACATGATTATTTGCCACAGAGACCATATCTATTCCCAGTGTGCGCAGGAATCCGGCATCTTTGGGATCTGCCCGAAAACAGTATGCTTTGCCAACCTGCCTCTGTCCCCGTGTTGTATAAGCAAACTCATTGTTTGCCATCGTAAAATCTGCCGAAATCAGTTCCTTTTTTACTTCATCGGAAAAATAATCCGCCATGTGATTCTTTGCCGTCTTCCCCGTACACCAATTCTCATCCAGACAGATATCCCCGACAAAATCCAGACGGATGCATGCCGGATCGGATGCTTCTTTCCAGATCACATCCTCATACGAATATGACATATACTGTTGCTGCCTGCAATACATAAGCCACAGAACATGCATACTGTTTCTGGTAAACCGATACCACAGATCCGGGTCCTGATTTCCGTTTTCCAGCTGTGTATACAGACTCTGCAGCACCCCGCTCCCATACTTCGTTTCAATCCATCCCATAAAGGCTTCATCCACCGGATATTTCTGAAAAAACTTTCCGGAGGCAGTCCTTAAAATCTGGTTTTCCAGATCCTGTACTTCCGGCTCGGTTTCCTGTGATTTCTCCGTGACCTGGGAGGTTTTTTCCTCATATTCAGTTTGTACTTCCTTAGTCTCTTTCAGCGGCTGTGTATTTTGGATGATGCCATGTGTCAAAGCAAAAATAAACAACAAGAGAACGACACATTCCAGACATTTTTTCTTCATGTGTAAAATTTCAAAGGCTATTCACCTGAAATTCAGATGAATAGCCCTATAACCATACAAAATCAGATTCTAGTAGTTTACAATCTTACCGAAATCAGCTTTCAGGGATGCTCCGCCAACCAGACCACCATCGATGTCCGGCTTTGCGAACAGCTCTGCTGCATTTCCTGCATTTACAGATCCGCCGTACTGGATACGAACAGAATCAGCAGTAGCCTGATCATAGATTTCAGCTACACATGCACGAATTGCGCCACAGACTTCCTGTGCCTGATCGGATGTAGCAGTCTTGCCTGTTCCGATTGCCCAGATTGGCTCATAAGCGATTACCATGTTTGCAACGTCTGCTGCTGCAACGCCTGCAAGATCAGATTTGATCTGAAGTCTGATCCAGTCAAGTGTTACACCCATCTCTCTCTGCTCTAAAGTCTCTCCACAGCAAAGGATTGGAGTAAGTCCTGCCTCGATTGCCTTCTTAACCTTCTTATTTAAGAGAACATCATCCTCTTTGAAGTAGTCACGTCTCTCGGAATGTCCGATTACAACGTACTTAACACCAGCGTCTACCAGCATCTCTGCGGAGATCTCACCTGTGTATGCACCCTTCTCTTCGAAGTACATGTTCTCGGCACCAACCTGTACGTTGGTTCCTTTCACAGCCTCTACAACCGGTACGATATCGATTGCAGGTACACAGTAAACAACATCTACGCTGTCAGATACTACTAATGGCTTTAACTCTTCTACTAACTTTACAGCCTGGCTTGGAGTCATGTTCATTTTCCAGTTGCCGGCTACGATTTTCTTTCTTGCCATGATTTTTATTTCTCCTAATCTGTAAATAATTTAACTGTCTTTTATTTATCGTCTGCTGCTACTACGCCTGGCAGTTCCTTACCCTCTAAGAATTCAAGGGAAGCTCCACCACCGGTAGAAATATGGCTCATCTTATCAGCATAACCCATCTGGTTAACAGCTGCAGCGGAATCTCCACCACCGATGATTGTTGTTGCATCGGTCTCTGCAAGAGCCTTAGCTACTGCAAGTGTACCAGCTGCAAGTGTCGGGTTCTCGAATACACCCATCGGTCCGTTCCATACTACAGTCTTAGCTGTCTTAACAGCATCTGCAAACATCTCTGCGGACTTAGGTCCGATATCGCATCCCTCACGGTCTGCCGGCATAGCTGTGATATCACATACTTCTGTCTCTACAGGTCCGTCGATTGGATCCGGGAAATCCTTGATGGTAACAGCATCTACAGGAAGAAGGATCTTCTTGCCCATCTTCTCAGCCTTAGCCATCATTTCCTTACAGTAATCAAGCTTCTCATCATCGCAGAGAGAAAGTCCGATCTCATATCCCTGAGCCTTGATGAATGTGTAAGCCATACCACCACCGATGATAAGAGTATCACACTTCTCAAGCAGGTTGTTAATAACGTTGAGTTTGTCTGCTACCTTAGCACCACCGAGGATTGCTACGAATGGACGTACCGGATTCTCAACAGCATTTCCTAAGAAGGCGATCTCCTTCTCCATCAGGTAACCAACAACATTCTGTCCACCCTTTGCAGTGATGAACTTTGTAACACCGGCTACAGAAGCGTGTGCTCTGTGGGAGGAACCGAATGCATCACATACATAGATGTCTGCAAGATCAGCAAGTTCCTTAGAGAACTGCTCACCGTTCTTTGTCTCCTCAGCGCCACGAAAACGGGTATTCTGAAGTAATACAACTTCTCCCTCTTTCATTTCCTCAACAGCCTTTGTAGCTGCCTCGCCTGTTACGTTGTAATCAGATACGAAGTTTACTTTCTGTCCGAGAAGCTCCTCAAGTCTCTTGGCAACCGGTGCAAGGGACTCTCCTTCGTTTGGTCCGTTCTTTACTTTTCCAAGATGGGAGCAAAGGATTACCTTTCCACCATCGTTTAATAACTTCTTAATTGTAGGAAGAGCAGCTTTGATACGGGTATCATCTGTGATTTCGCCAGCTTTCAGTGGTACATTGAAGTCACATCTTACAAGGACTCTCTTGCCCTTTGCGTTGATATCATCAACTGTTTTCTTATTTAATGCCATGTTTTTATTCTCCGTTCTGCCTTTTTGGCAATTTTAAACCCGAAGAAAAGGAAATGACTTTCCAGCCGGTTGTTTCATACTCCGCAGCTGCATAAAACAGCGGAACCCTTTCCTTTTCTTCTTATTTGTCATAATGAAAAAAGGTCCGGCCCTACAGGCCGGACCCTTTCACATAAACTAAGATAGATTATGCTAACTCAGAGAAGTACTTGATTGTACGAACCATCTGAGATGTGTAGCTGTTCTCGTTATCATACCAAGAAACAACCTGAACCTCATACAGATCATCACCGATTGGGTTAACCATTGTCTGAGTAGCATCGAATAAAGAACCGAATCTCATACCAACGATATCAGAAGATACGATCTCGTCCTCATTGTATCCGAAGGACTCATTAGCTGCTGCCTTCATAGCTGCGTTGATGTCTTCCTTAGTAACGCCAGCCTTCTTAACAACTGCTGTAAGAATTGTAGTAGATCCTGTAGGGGTTGGTACACGCTGTGCAGATCCGATTAACTTTCCGTTCAGCTCTGGGATTACAAGACCGATAGCCTTTGCAGCACCTGTGCTGTTTGGAACGATATTAACTGCAGCTGCACGGGATCTTCTTAAATCACCCTTACGCTGTGGTCCATCAAGAGTCATCTGATCACCAGTGTAAGCATGGATTGTTACCATGATACCAGACTGGATTGGAGCAAACTTGTTAAGAGCATCTGCCATTGGAGCTAAGCAGTTTGTTGTACAAGAAGCTGCAGAAATGATTGTGTCAGTTGCCTTTAATGTCTCGTGGTTTGTATTGTAAACGATTGTAGGAAGGTCGTTTCCTGCTGGTGCAGAGATAACTACCTTACGAGCTCCGGCATTGATATGAGCCTGAGCCTTCTCCTTGCTTGTATAGAATCCAGAGCACTCTAATACAACGTCAACCTTTAACTCACCCCATGGGCAATTGTTTGCATCTGGGAAAGCGTAGATCTTGATTTCCTTACCACATACTGTGATAGAATCATCGCTTGCAGAAACTTCATCTGCATGCTCGTACTTACCCTGTGAGCTATCATACTTTAATAAGTGTGCTAACATCTTTGGGCTTGTTAAGTCGTTGATTGCTACTACTTCGTATCCTTCTGCTCCGAACATCTGTCTGAAAGCAAGACGACCGATACGGCCGAATCCGTTGATTGCTACTCTTACTGCCATTCTTAATTCCTCCTAGAATTGTAAATAAATAGTCTCATGGGACTTGCGTCCCAAGCTTCCTTTATTTTACCCAATTATTTCCGAAAGTTCAAGTCTTTTCTCCGTCTTTGTTAATTTTTTCACTAAAGGTATCTATTTCCCCTGAAATATAGTATAATCTTACGAAAAGACTTTTTCCAAAATCAACCACACAGAAAAAAGGAGGCTCTTATGCTTTGGGATACACATATGCACACGCATCACAGCGGAGACAGTGACGCATTGATGCCTGACATGATCCAGGCCGCTGTACGGCAGAACCTGGATGGCATCTGTTTTACCGATCATTTTGATTATGATTACCCGGATGATCCCAATCTATTTCTTCTGGATTTTGATTCCTATATAAAAGAAGTCCGCAGTTTTCAGGACACCTGCCATGACCGTCTTTCCATTCGTCTTGGAATCGAAGTCGGTCTGCAGCCCCACATCACGGAAATCAACCGCAAAGCGGTGACCGGACATCCGTTTGATTTTGTCATCGGTTCCTCCCACGTTGTTCACGGAATCGATCCCTATTACCCGAAATACTATGAAGGACGCTCCGAAAAAACTGCTTACCGCGAGTACTTCGAATCCATTCTGGAAAACCTGAACACCTATTCCGACTTCGATGTATACGGTCATCTCGATTATGTTGTCCGCTACGGTCCGGACCGCAACCGTTTCTATACATATGAGGCCTATGCCGATATCATTGATGAGATTCTGCGTAAACTCATTTCCATGGGAAAAGGGATCGAAGTCAACACGGCAGGATTCAAATACGGGCTGGGACATCCAAACCCGACCGAAGCTGTTCTTTTACGCTATCACGAACTCGGGGGAGAGATTCTGACACTCGGAGCCGATGCCCATGCGCCGGAGCACGTTGCATATGCGTTTGACCGTCTTCCTCAGATTCTGCGGCATGCAGGCTTCCGGTACTTTACGGTCTTTACCGGCAGAAAGCCGGACTTCCTTCCGCTTCCGGAATAGCGAAAATAAAGGATTAATTCCAAAAATTTCAAAATAGGTATTGCAAAATCCGAATAACACGGTATAATGTAAGTATTGAATGGTGTTATTTAAATATAGCATGCACGTACGCAAATGAGTATGTAGTTCAATTTTATTAAACAATTATCTAATTAACTACTCAGTTACTCAATTTCCTTTAAGTAACTAAGAAGGAGCAGGTTTCCTCGCCTGCTCCTTTCTTTGTTTTTGGGCTTCTGTCCTGATTCTTATATACCTGCTGTCTTTTCGCGGTTGCTCCCCGACCTCTTTTTTATAAAGGTAAGAACAGCAAGCAGGAGCATGAGGCTGATGCCAAGTGCTACCCACCAGATCTGTACCAGTCCTGCAATGATATAGCCAATGATACATACCACAGCAACAACCGCTGCATACTGCATCTGCGTTGTCACATGGTTGATATGGTTACTCTGCGCGCCGGCCGAAGACATAACCGTTGTATCCGAAATCGGTGAAATATGATCCCCGCAGACGGCACCTGCCAGCACTGCGGAAACCGCAATGATCATCATTTCCAGATGATCTGCCCCCGGAAACATGGCAATTGCAATCGGAACAAGAATCGCAAATGTTCCCCAGCTTGTTCCGGTAGAAAACGCAAGGAACACTGCAACAACAAACAAAACAGCCGGAAGGAACAGGCTTGCAGAAGCACTCGTTCCTACGATGGATTCCACAAATGTACCAATCTGCAGAGCATCTCCCATTCCCTTTAAGGTCCAGGCAAATATCAGTATTCCGATCGCCGGGATCATCAGCTTAAAGCCTTCCACAAAACTCTCCATGAATCCTTTAAACGTAACCACCTTTCGCGGAAGATACAAAAACAGCATGACAAAGACCGTGACCATGGTTGCAAAAATCAGGCTGGTCTCCGCATCACATCCTGCAAATGCACTGACCACATCGGTCGCACCGCCCAGAAATCCGGTATAGATCATGGCACCAATTGCAGAACCGATCAGAACAATCACCGGAAGAAGCAGATCAATCACTTTTCCGTTGGAAGAAATATCTTCTTCCTTAACCTTTTCAAACTCTTCCCCGCCGCTGGTAAACAGATCTCCTTTTGCAGCATTCTCCTCATGTTTTTTCATGAGTCCGAAATCAAAACCTGCAATAATCACAAAAAATACCATGACAATCGTCAGAATCGCATAGAGATTGTACGGAATTGTTCGCAGAAACAGCTGAAATCCCGTAATCCCGGCATCTTTCGGAACATACGAATTGACGGCTGCCGCCCAGCTGGAAATCGGCGCAATGATGCAGACCGGCGCAGCGGTCGCATCAATGATATATGCCAGTTTTGCGCGGGATACTTTGTAGCGGTCAGTTACCGGACGCATCACAGATCCGACGGTCAGACAATTGAAATAATCATCCACAAAAATCAGCATTCCAAGTCCTGTGGTTGCCAGCATTGCGCTCTTTTTTGACCTGATCTTGCTGCCGGCCCATCTTCCATAAGCAGCTGAGCCTCCTGATTTTGACATCAATACAATAATCATTCCAAGCAGCACATCAAAAATCAGAATATTCAGATTCATGCTGTCTTTCATAATCGAAAACAGGGCATTGAATGCATTCCACGGATGAAATCCGGTATATAACAGTGCTCCGACCGCCACTCCAATAAACAGGGAACTGTATACTTCCTTGGTGACAAGTGCCAGTATGATTGCCAGAAGAGGCGGCACCAGTGACCACCATGTTCCGATAAAAATCGACGTATCCATTTTCCAGATTATTCCTCTCTTATGCCTTTATTTTGTATCACTATTTTAACTTAAACTGCTGCACCAGATCATTCAGAGAAGCAGACTCTGCAGAAAGCTCCTGACTGGTTGCGGAAGATTCCTCTGCGATTGCCGCGTTGCTCTGTACAACCTCGGATATCTGGTTTACACCGGACTCTGCCTGCTTGATCTGCTCTGCCTGTGTCTCGGAAAGCTGTGCCAGTTCCTGGGATTTCTTTGCCACTTCATTGATTCCCTCTACAAGAGAAATAATCGTCTGGAAAGTCACATCAACTGCCTGATTGCCGTTTTCGATTTCCTGAATAGAGTTCATAATCAGCTCACGGGTATTGACTGCAGACTGTGCACTCTCATCCGCAAGTTTTCCGATCTGGGATGCAACTACGGCAAAGCCCTTGCCGGCTTCTCCTGCACGTGCAGCCTCAATGGATGCGTTCAGGGCAAGCAGGTTCGTCTGCTCCGCGATCTCCTCGATCTGTCCGATGATTGTCTCAATCTGCTTGGACATATCGCTGATTCTCTTCATTGCTTCGGTAACTGCATTCATTTCCTTCTGTGTCTTATCTGCTTCCTGTGCATATTTTACAGATAATTCGTAAGAAGCCTGTGCACTCTCATGTGTGTGCTCAACCCCTTCTGTGATATTGGCAAAGGATGCCAGAAGTTCTTCCACTGCACCTGCCTGATCGGTAGATCCCTCTGCCAGTGTCTGTGATCCCTCTGCCAGATTGGTAGAACCTGCAGATACCTGGGAAGCAGCCTCCTCAATCCGGTGCATCGTCTCATTCATATCGGTGTTCATGACATGGATTGCATCATTCATTGCCGCAAACTCACCCATATATTTCTCCGGAATTTTGGAAACACCGGTATAATCATTGTGAGCCATCAGATCCATACGGTGGTTGACATCCTGAATAACAGCGGCCAGATTCTTTGCCATCTCGCGCGCAACAATTACCATCTCGGAAATTTCATCCTCTGATGTCATCTCCGGGAATTCGCTGGAGAGATCCCCCTTTGCAAATGTATCAAAACGGGCACCCAGCTGATCCAAAGGATCAACAATATTCTGTGCAAGCACTCTGCCGATCCGGCGGGCTACAAAAATTGCAAGTGCAATAACCGCAATAATTGCAATAAGTGTGATCAATTCTACCATTGTAAGAATTTTCTCTAACTTATCTCCATGCTCGGTATTTGCATCCATCAGTTTCACCATATCCTGATAAATCTCCTCATAGACCGGTGCCACCTGATCCTGTGCCATCTGCTGTGCTTCATGGCGCGCATCAATATCCTGTGTATTCTTTCCTTTTTCCAGTACTGCATCACAGATTTCATAATATTCCGTCAGTTTTTCTGTGATGCTGCTATAGATTTTCTCCTCATCCGAAGATGAAACCGTATTTTTTACCTCTTTGGTGTACTGCTGGCAGGATTCTTTCTTCTTCTCATAATTTTCTGCGCAGCTGTTCACAAGGTTTTCATCCTGATATCCGATCGCAGCACGCAGATAACTTCTCGTATCGGCAAACGTAATCATCATCTTGCCGATATCACCCTGTGAAAAACCATAATTTTTCAATGCATAATTATAGCGGTTGCTGACCACAATTCCGGATACGGCTCCCACAACACCGGAAATGCTAACAATCAGGGCCACCATCACAATTGCAGAAGAAATTCGTTCTTTTAATCTCTTCTTATTTAACTTTTCAATCAACTTTTGTATCATATAAGTTTCCTCCTCAAACGGGTTCTCATTTGTTTAGATATTTTTTCAGAATTTCTTCCGTCATCTCAAACGGATAGTTCTTTAACTTGGCAGGATTCTGCAACAGTTTCTGCACATCCTCCTCCCACAGTTCCTCCGGGATCTGTGGTTTGCCCAGCAGCTTGTCCAGATAGGCGATAAATTCAGCCCGGTTCTCAAATCCAAGCAGCTCAAGCACCTCTGCCACCCGCTTCTGATTATTGTAAAAACGCAAAAATCCCGGCAGGAAAAATCCGACTGCCTTTCCATGCGGAATGCCAAGCTCATATGTGACCGGATAACTTAATCCGTGCGGAATACTGGTACCGGTATGTGCAATCGCCATACCTGCCACAACCGATGCATGCATGAATGTTTCGTATCCTTCATCCGGAATCTTAATCCCGGAAGAAAGCAGGTATTCCTTTGCACTGCCCCAGATCCGAAGACCTTCCGCTGAATATATCCGGTTATATGCATTTGCATTAGTATTCAGATATGACTCAATCAGATGTGCCAGCGCATCCACACAGGTGCTGACCATATTCTCATAAGAAGAAGTCTTTAAATATCCGGCATCCACAAATGCCAGATCCGCAAACCATTTGTGTGCTATTGACTGCTTGGTATGTAAGTCGTGCCGTGTCAGAATCGCATAAGGCGTCACTTCCGATCCCGTACCGGATGTGGTCGGGACTGCTGCAACCGGATAGCCCTGCATCAGCTCCGGATGATAAAGACGCTCCTCTGCATGATCGATTGCCGATGGATTCGCTGCCAGAAGCGAAATCGCCTTGGACGCATCCATCGGAGAACCGCCTCCCACAGCCACAAAGAAATCCACCTGTTCTTTTACTGCAATGCCCGCTGCCACAGCCACGGTCTCCACAGAAGGATTCTCTTCGATCTCATCAAAAATCACATAGGTCTGCCCGTTTGCCTGCAATGCCTGTTCAACTGCTGCAAGCGAACCATTGATGCGGCTGGAATGTTTTCCCGTCACAATCATGGCTCTGCTTCCTAATGCTTTTAACTCTGCACCGTTTTCCGAAACACAACCGCTGCCAAAAAATACCTTCGTCGGCATATACAATCTCATGTTTCTTCTCCTTTATGCGTTGCACATCTCTGTAACAACTTCATTGATCACCTTTCCGTCTGCCTTTCCTTTCAGCTCCGGCATAATCGTCTTCATGATCTGTCCCTTGTTCTTCGTTGCAATCACATCTGCAAACTTTTCCTTAACAATCGCAGTCACTTCCTCTTTCGAAAGCATCTTCGGTGCATATTCTTTCATAATGTCATAACGTTTTCTGTACTCCTCCAGCAAATCGGTACGGTCTGCCGGGCAGGAATCGATCTGTTCCTGAACGGTCTTTAATTCCTTCATGATTGTGGCATTGACCATATCCTCCGGAATGTCATCTCTGCATCCGGCATCAATGGCATTTTTCTTCACTGCCGAAACCAGAGACGAAATTGCATCCTTCCGTTCCTTGTCGCGCGCTTTCATCGCTGCCATCATATCTTTGCGTAGCTGTTCCATCTGCATAATTTCCTAACCTCCATGTCTATAAAATTCAGATAACTACATTATACTACGCTTCGGGCTGATAGCAAAGAATAACCTTACATTTTTTAATTATATTTATGAATTTTTTTCTGAAACTCCCGAATATCCTTTGCAATTTCACCACTGAGCAGGAGCATACAGATCAGATTCGGGATTGCCATCAGCGCATTGGCAATATCCGAGAAACTCCATACCAGATTCAGTGTCTGTGTACATCCGAAATACACAACAAAGGAAAAAACAAGGCGGTATACCATATTAAACCGGTGCGTTCCCAGCAGATATTCAAATGCTTTTTCCCCGTGATACTCCCAGCCGAGTATTGTAGAAAACGCAAACAATGTAATCCCGATTGTCACAAGCCAGCCCCCGGCCGATCCCAGAACCGTCTCAAATGCCGCAATTGTAACATCCGAACCGGTCAGCATATTCCCGGCAGCATCGGTCATGCCAAGGACACCGGAAGAGGCAATCGCAAGTCCTGTAATCGTACAGACAACAATCGTATCCCAGAAGGTTCCCGTCATATTGATATATCCCTGACGCACCGGGTTATCCGTCGTTGCAGCCGCTGCCGTAATTGCCGCAGATCCCATACCGGCTTCGTTGGAAAATACACCTCTTGCCACACCATAACGCATTGCATTCATCATGGAAGCGACAATCGTTCCGCACAGACCGCCGCCTACCGCTTTTACCGAAAATGCCATCTGAAAAATCATCAAAATGCCTGCCGGCAGATTCGAAATATTTCCGATAATGACAATAACGCCACAGATCACATAAAAAATCGCCATCAGCGGAACGACCACCGAAGAAACCTTTGAAATGGATTTGATACCGCCGACAATGATCAGCAGGGCAAGCACCGTAATCACAATTCCGGTCAGATGGGTCGGCACATGAAATGTCGTATGTAATGCACCGGAAATCGAATTTCCCTGTGTCATATTGCCGATTCCAAACGAAGCAATCACAGCAAAGAGTGCAAATAACCACGCAAGAACCGCTCCAAATCTTTTATTCTTCAGTGCCTTTTTCATCGTGTACATCGGGCCGCCGCTCATCTCCCCTTTGGCATTGATCTCACGGTATTTGATCGCCAGCATACATTCACTGAACTTCGACGTCAGACCAAATGCAGCAGAGATCCACATCCAGACCAAAGCTCCCGGGCCACCGGAAACCATCGCCGTCGCAACCCCCACAATGTTGCCCGTTCCGATTGTGGCGGCAAGTGCTGTGGTCAGTGCCGAAAACGGAGACACATCGCCCTCGCCACGGCTTTTCGTCCGCGCCTCTTTGCTTAACGTACTTTTGAGTGCATAACCGAGATTTCTCCATGTCAGAAACCGCGTGCGGATCGTAAGGAAAATTCCGGTCCCCACAAGCAGAATCAGCATGACCGGTCCCCAGACAAAATCGTCAATTGCTGTAATCACATCATTTAACTTTTCCATAACCTCATCCCTCCTGTTTTCGAATAAAAAAAGGGGCAGTGTCTGAACAACATCGCCCTTTGTTTTTTATATCCTATGAAATTTGTCTTTATATTATACTTCCGAAAGGAATCTGTCAACTGGTTTATGCAGCAACGTCCACTTCGTCATCCTTCTGACGCAGAATCCTTGCCGTTTCCATCCCATTCTTTCCCGGCATCTGGATATCCAAAAAGAGCATATCCGGCTTACAACCACTTGCAATCAGTTCATCACCCGATAAATATGTTTCTATCACTGCATCCGGTAATAATTTCTTTATTTTTTCTTCTAATATCAAGCCTATAGATTTTTCATCATCGCAGATTGCAAATTGCATCCTAACAATAGTATTCTCAAAAATATATTCTCCCCGAAAATGCCACATGCGGTAATTCATAAAAAATACTGTCCCCCGGACAGATCGGACGATACAGAGGATCTGCCACAATGATCCCTGCACTTTTAAGTGCCTCTTCCATCGCTTCCTCTCCAAGCACCATTTTATCTTTTTCACCGAGCAAATCCGCACATTCCTTTAACGGACACAGGACGCGGGCGGCACGACCATATCTTTTTTCAATCCCTGCTGCTAATGATCCCATAGTGACAGGTTCTCCGACCAGCGTAATATCTGCCTCCTGCTGCATGCGGTTCTGCAAATATACAACCGCCGGCTCTGCCTGCCGTGTGGCTGCACGCTCCAGTGCATTTGAAATATCTTCTGCCAGCCAATCGTTTGGTGTTCCGATCACATATGGTATTTTGTACTTCTCCCAGAGTATCTTTGCCACACGGAGTCCTACTGCCGAAACAACCAGATTAACGTCTGCCTCCGCTGATCTTTGCAACGTTTTCAAATCATCGCCCATCGCCCACACAGACATAACCTGCCATCCGTATTTCTGCAGATTCTCTTTTAAGGTTTCTGCATTTTTCTGTGGTCCGAAATCAAGTGGTGTCACACCTAACAGATTTACCGTGCGCGAAGAGGGATCTCTATTCTCCTGCCTGTCCGGTTCTCTGACAAACCGCTTTGCGATTTCTTCGAGTGCAATGCCCGCTCCATACACATAATCATTCATCCCGTTCGTCGGCACGGAAAATGCCGGAATTCCGGTTTCTGTCTCAATCACACGCGCAATTGCAGGAAAATCCGTACCATTCATAAATGGAATAGGCGAACCTGCCAGCGCGATAAATTTGGGATGCAGTTCACGGGCTGCATACTCGATATCATCAATAAATTTTCTGTCATTTCCCATGATCGCGTCAATTTCTGTAAGTCCCGAGATAAAAATAAGACTGTCCTGATCGTACCAGCGGATTTCATCATGCGTATTGTAAGTAGAGTTGCATCCGGAAGGATCATGCATAACTGTCATTCCGCCAAGTTCATACAGTGCAGAACAGACCCCTGACACATCGGCCGTATAAACCGGTATCATTCGATAAGATTGTCTCATAGACAGCACTCACACCCCCATCCTTTTTGTACAACAAGTTTTTCTGTATCCTTTTCATTGAGATATGCATCCATCATCAGCTCTGCGGTTCTTCGAATACCGTCAAATCCATACAGACCTTCTCCCTGTACCAGATTGACAAAGTGACGGCTTCGGCCAAAATAGGCCGCTTTCTGTCCGATTGCCAGCACTTCCCCGCTTGCACCTCTTGGCAGTACACGCATCTTCACCTGAATCGTTGCGATCAGCTCAAGTTCCGGTGCATGCTCCTGCAGCCAGAAAAAATCTGCTTTTTCTTCCGGACTGATACTGTCCAGATAAACAGCTTTCACACAAAAGCCATGTGTCAGAAGCAGTTTTGCCAGTCCAAGTGGTCTTGGATGATACAGATAATCCAGAGTGACCGGCATATCCCCGATCAGATTTTTTGCTTTTGCCAGAGCCTCCTCACAGGACTCCTGCTCGCGGGCCAGCTCATCTTCTGTCAGTTCCGGCAGTCCGAGTGCATCGGTCAGCTGCTTTAACTGCTTTCTGATCTCATCATAGTCAAAACTGCCGGGCAGATACAGAGATTTTCGTCCCAGGCGGCCTGCCTGTGCCTCCATCCCGTATTTTCCAGCCGGATAGCAGTCGATAAACAGGCATCCCCTGCTCATATCCAACAGTTCCTGCCAGGTTTTACATCCGGGCAGTTCCAGCACCTTATAATCATATCGTTTTAACAGACGCTTAATATCACTGTTCTCATCCAGAACAAAATCACTGCCAAAGACAGATACTGTTTTAGCGTCCGGCTCACAGCCCAAAAGAGGATCATACATTGCTTTCCGCAGCTTCTGGTCCGGTGTCAGTCCATGTTTTTGCATAATCGGGTCCATATAACAGCGGATAAAGCAGATGTCAGGAAAACGATGCTCCAGTTCCCTGTAAATATAGTTCAGATTACTTCCCACAAAATGATGCAGACAAACGGTAAAAAGCAGAACCGCCTCAGGATGGTCCTTCCGTTTATTCAACACATCCGTCACACCCTCGATGGTAATATCCTCCAGATTGCCGCTTAGCAGATTCTGCTCCTCCACAAGAACAAAAGAAAAACGGTCTGCTGCATTCATTTCTGCCGCAGTCAGTACAACACCACGCATACAGTTATCCGCACAGACATAGATCTGGATAGATTCCGGAACCTGCATTCCCGTATGCACAATATTCCAGTTGCCATGCACCGGCGAATTATACTCCAGTGCCGAAACAAATGGTGTTGGAAATGAGGCATCTTTTATTTTTACCACAGCATCTTTCGAATCAACGGTTTCACCCACACGACGTAACATTACGCTTCCTCCTGTATATATCCGGACCTTACCTTATCGCTTTTCGCTTCCAGAATGCCACCGCATATGCGATACATCTGCATGGCAAGCGCACGGTATTCGTCTGCCATTTCACCTGTTGGATAACACTCCATCAATGTTTTTTTCTGCTCCTCTGCCAGTGCCACCTGCCCGCTGTGTGATAGTGTACCAATAACAGCTGTGTGAAAATCGTCTGCCAGTTCTGCCACTTTTTCCTCTTCCCGCGGGACATCCCTGCGATTTAAAATGAGTCCGCCAAGCCCGGCATATCCACGGTTTTTAAAATTTTCCACTGCCATGGCAATATTTGCAGCTGCATGAATTGCCATATTTTCCCCGGAGGTAATAATAAATATTTTGTCCGCATAACCGCCCCGCATCGGCATGGAAAATCCACCGCATACCACATCTCCGAGTACATCATATAAAACCACATCCGGTTTGTATACATCATATGCGCCAAGCTCTTTTAACTTTTCCAGTGCCGTGATGATACCACGGCCGGCACAGCCAAGTCCCGGTGTCGGTCCACCGGCCTCCACACAGATAACACCGTTATACCCAATGCGTATCATATCCTCCAGCTGCAACGCCTGCTTTTTCTCATTATATAAGTCGAGCACGGCCGGCACAGCCTCTCCATGACGGAGCAATATGGTAGAATCTGCTTTCGGATCGCATCCGATCTGCATCACCTTAAGCCCCATTTCTGCCAATGCAGCCGCTACATTTGAAACGGTAGTGGATTTTCCGATTCCGCCTTTTCCATATACTGCTATCCTGATCAATCCTGTGTTCCCCCTTCTGCCGGAGTAATGACATTCGAATATGCAGTCTTTGCGAATACACCTTTTAAATGTCCGATTTTTCCGGAAAGTGCACTGATCGTGTCCTGTGGTGCATCAATGACAATGCTTATGATGCTGATTCCTTTTGCGCGGTATGGTATGCCCATTCTGCCTACAATGTACTGACGTGCTTCATGAAGAAGGATATTTAATTCTTCAATGGCATCCTCCTGTTCTACAATAATTGAAATAACTGCCACTCTGGTTTCCATGCCCTGACTCCTCCTGTTAACAGATTCTTGGTAAAAGCTCTCCCCCCGGCTGTGGAAGCAGTGCCTGTGTGCCGATTTCCGTCTCCATTATAACTCTTCCCGGTTCCTCTGCGATCACTTCACCAATAATAGCTGCATCTGCGGAATATGGACATTTTTTCAATGTTTCTACAATGCCCTCTGCCTCTTCCTTTGGTGCCATGATGACAAGTCTTCCTTCGCATGCCAGATATAAAGGCTCAAGTCCAAGCATCCCGCAGACTCCTTTTACTTCCGGCCGTACCGGAACAGCCTCTGCATTTAAACGGATGCCTACGCTGCTCTGACCTGCGATCTCATACAGGACTGTTCCGACGCCGCCTCTGGTCGCATCACGTATCACATGCAGGTTGTGTGTGGTATCCATGACTGCCTTTACGGTCTTCCACAAAGGTGCACAGTCACTGGTCACATCCGCATCGATGCCAAAATCTTCCCGCTCTAACAGGATCGTACATCCGTGCCGTCCGATATCACCGGTTACGATGATTGCATCTCCGGGCTTTGCCAGTTCTCCGCCGACGGTCACTCCTTCTTCGATCTCCCCCATTCCGGTCGTGGTGATAAAAATTCCATCCACCTGTCCTTTTCCGGCAACCTTTGTATCTCCCGATACAATATGTACCCCGGCCTCTTTTGCTGTTTTTTCCATGGCAGCTGCGATTTCTTCGAGTTTGTCCATTGGAAATCCCTCTTCAATTACAAAAGCGCAGGTAAGATAAAGCGGTTTTGCACCCATACAGGCAAGATCATTTACCGTTCCGCAGATAGACAGTTTGCCGATATTTCCCCCCGGAAAAAATGCCGGAGATACAATAAACCCATCTGTAGATACTGCCATTCTTCCTGCCGGCGGAACTAATACCGCTGCATCATCTGCCGTCAGATCATTGTTTGCAAAATGTGCCTTAAACACCTGATCAATCAATTCGGATGTCTGCTTTCCACCGGCACCATGTGCCATCGTTACTGTTTTATTTTCCATGATGTTTTTTCCTTCTTTCTTATGAATACTGATAATATGCAGAGCAGGCTCCCTCACCGGACACCATGCAGGCGCCGATCGGATGCTGCGGTGTACAGCCTTTTCCGAATACTTTACAATCGGATGGTTTGCATTTCCCCTGAAGTACATCGCCACAGCGGCAGGCCGGATTTGGTTTTCCTTCAATTTTCGGCATCTGATATTTGAGACGTGCATCGAACTCCTGCCACTCCTGTCTTAATTTCATGCCGGATTTCGGAATAACACCCAGCCCTCTCCATTCGCAGTCACAGGCTTCCATCATCTCATCTACAAGCAGCTGTGCCTCCCTGCTTCCATCCTGTGTCACCACTCGCGGATAGCAGTTTACAAAAAATGGCTTTCCTTCCTGGAATTTTACCAGCGCAACCGCCAGTGCTGTCATCAGTTCTTTTGCCGTAAATCCTGCCACAACACCGCTGACCCCTTCTTCGGTCAGAGCTTCGCAAAGACGTGTTCCCGTAATGGCATTGACATGTCCCGGATATAAAAATACATCTGCACTGTCCTTTAGTGCCTCATACGCCTGAGGCATGGTTTTGTTTGCCACCAATATAGAGTAATTATCCAGTCCATCTTCTCTTGCCGCCTTTACGGAAAGACATCCTGCCGGTGTCGTTGTCTCAAATCCGACCGACAGAAATGTCACCTGCTCATCCGGATGTTCTCCGGCATATTTTTCGGCATCTGCCGGAGAATACACAACATGGATTTTCGCTCCCTGTTCTCTGGCTCCCGCAAGGCTCATATTGGTTCCCGGCACTCGCACCAGATCACCAAATGTACAGATTGTAACTCCTTTTTCCAATGCCAGATAAATAGCTTCATCTATAAAACTAACCGGTGTTACACATACCGGACATCCCGGTCCGGAAATCAATTCTACCTGTTTTGGCAGCAGTTTACGGATTCCCAGCCGGAAAATCTCATGTGTGTGCGTACCGCACACTTCCATGATACGCACATCCGGGCCATCATAATTTTCAATGATCTCTCTGGCTGTTTTCATTATAAAAATTCCTCCATGAGCTGCTCGGTTTCACTGTCGTCCTCATCGGTGATTTTTGCAATTGCTACACCTGCATGCACCATAACATAATCTCCCGGCTCCAGATCTTCCAGAAGCTGGGAAGAAACCTCTCTTTTGGCACCACCTGCATCAATGACCGCCGTGCCATTACTGATTTTTACTACCTTAGCTGATAAACCTACACACATCTTTTTATCCTCCTATTTCTGTAATTGATACATCCCATATGCTGCCTGTCCGATTGCAATTCCTCCGTCATTCGGCGGAATCATACGGTGCCGCAGCACTTCGAATCCTTCCTGTAACAGTCGTTCTTCTGTCAGACGCAGCAGTAACCGGTTTTGGAATACGCCACCGCTTAAGGCAACTTTATCCCTGCCACTGCTTTCTTTTGCTTTGATACAGGCAGCTGTAATCATTTCTGCCAGTACCTGATGAAACCGATATGCCAGCATCCCGGTGTCTTCGCCCCGCATTTTTGCTTCTGTAATCTGCTGCACCAACATCTGTGTATTTAAAACGAAACGCTCTTTTGTTTCATGTAGCAGTATATCCTTATTTTCCTTTTGCTCCTGTGAGATATTTGAGAGGTTCTGCTGCTCGTATGCCTCTGCTGCAAACTGCAATGCCGTCGATGCTTCCCCTTCAAATCCTGACCTGCGCCTGATCCCGAGTATCGCACTGACGGCATCAAAAAGCCGTCCTGCACTGGTTGAAGCCACCGCATTAATCTTCCGGTCTGCCATGGTGAACTGTACCCTGCTTTCCTGTTCGCTGCAAAGACCCAGTGTTTCCATGATCTCCCATGCCCTTTTGCGATCTTTCGTATATCCGTAAATCATAGAGACCGCAATACGCCAGCCCTCTTTTGCAGAAGCATCGCCCCCCATCTGTAAAAACGGGGTAATACTTCCGAATCTTGTAAAATTCCCATAATCCGCCAGCAGGATCTCTCCGCCCCAGATCGTGCCGTCCGTTCCATATCCGGTTCCGTCAAAAGCGACTCCGATGACCGGATCATGACAGTCATTTTCTGTCATACACGATAATATGTGTGCATAATGATGCTGCACTCTTATCACCGGATATCCAAGTTCTTCCGCTACAACCGTAGAATTGTATTTTGGGTGCAGATCACAGACCACAGCCTGTGGCTTTACTTCCAGCAATGTCTGAAACCGGTGTATTGTCTCCTGCAATGCCTTTACCGTTCTTAAGTCCTCCAGATCTCCCACATATGGTGACGGATAAAACCTGTTGTCCACACCTATGCAAAAGGTATTTTTCAATTCCCCGCCAACCGCGAGCACCTGTCCTTTCCAGTCTGCTTTTGTCATAAACGGCAGCGGTGCATAGCCTCTGGAACGCCGGATCATGTACGGTTCATTTCTGTAAAAATCCATCACCGTATCATCTGCCCGTATCCTGATTTTGCGGTTATGTGACAGCATCGCATCACACAAATGGGATAATTCGGCAACAGCTTCCTCATCCTCACGACAGATCGGTGCACCGGAAGTATTTCCACTGGTCATCACCAGAAGATCCGGCATCTCGATACCATCATCATACTGAAAAATCAATAACTGCACCGGTGCATATGGAAGCATCACACCAACTTTTGGATTGTTCGGTGCCACCGAAGATGCCAGCCCGCCATCGCTTCGTCTGTCCAGTAACAGAATCGGTTTCTGATGTCCGGTAAGAATCGCCTCCTGCTCCGGCGTCACCACACATTCCCGTTTTACAACCGATTCATCTTTTGCCATAACTGCAAAGGGCTTGGCCGGGCGGTTTTTTAATGTTCTAAGACGGCAGACCACTTCTTCATTTGTAGCATCACAGCACAGATGAAACCCTCCAATTCCCTTGATTGCTACAATTTTGCCTTCACGAATAAGCCGGCGTGTATATGTAATTGCGGCACGTCCCCGCTCGGGTCTGCCGATCAGATACACCTGTGGTCCACATTGGTTGCAGCACACCGGCTGCGCGTCATACCGCCTGGTTTTCTCATCCGTGTATTCTTTTGCACAGTCCGGGCACATCGGAAACTCTTTCATACTTGTGCGTTCCCTGTCATACGGCAGAGCATCCAGAATCGTAAGCCTTGGTCCACAGCAGGTGCAGTTGATAAACGGATGCAGATACCGTCTGTCTTTCGGGTCAAACATTTCTGCCTTGCACTCATCGCAGATTGCAATATCCGGGGAAATAAAGATTTCCCCTTTTGTTTTTTCACTTTCGATAATGTCAAAATGTTCAAACTGTTCTGTTGTATCTGCGGTGATATTCTCTGTATTTATCTTCAAAACAGCCGCACGCTTCGGTGGATGTTCTTTCAGACTGTTTAAAAATCCTTCGATCTGTTCTTTTGTCCCCTGTGCATAAATTTCCACATAGGGTCCTTTATTGCAAACAGTTCCGTAAATTCCATGGTTTGTCGCATGGCGGCTTACCGTTGGCCGGAAACCAACACCCTGAACGATACCGTATACCCGGATGCGCCAGGTCATCTCATTCTTATACACACTTTTCTCCAATCGTACACTCCCTTATTGCGGGTCACATCTTACAAGACAACCGGCAACTGTTATCTCATCTCTGCAAGATGCCCCGATACCGCAAAATGTATCGTATCCACAAAGATTCCGTCAAATTCCGGTGTCATACGCTTCATACATGGATCAGCGTAAATCACATCATATTCCATGTTTTCCACCAGCCTTATATAATCTTCTTCATCCCGCAGATGCAGATCTGTGTCACTGCAAAGCTCTGGCTTTATCATAAACCAGCTTGCAACTGTCACCTTTGCATCCTTTGCTTTTTTTTGTATCTCTTCCCGGATTGCAGATCCGATCACCTGCTGCTGTACAATAAGTACCTTTTTCCCATGATAATCCATATCGTAAACCAGTTCATCCACCAGCGGATAGCCTGTCTCGTACGGTGTTCCATATGTTCGTTCCAGATATTTCGCTGCCTCTAAAGCGGCCGGCGATACCACGATATTTTTTTCCACATTGGAAACCGATTTTACATCATCAAGTCCATTTCCCATTCCAAAGCAGACAGCAGTTTTTCCTTCTGCCGCAAAATGCTCCCGGATACGGTCTGCTGCACGCAGATCACTGATATCCTGTGGTGTCATGCCAAGTATCCCGATTCTGCCCAAAATCACGTCTTCTTTTTCACCTGCAAATACCAAAAACAGTTCCTTCCAGGCTTTTTCTTCCCCCTTGTCATACAATTCCATTCCATCCGTATCCACAGTCAGAATCGGCAGATCCACTTTTTTCTCCGTCATACGCTTTAAGGCATGGTAATCCGTTCCGATAACGGCCGGAACCGGCGTCCCGATAATTGCTGCAAACTTTGCATCCAGTTTTGTCACTGCATCTGCAAGCTTTGCCACCAGCCTGTCATCACGGCCGAGAATTGCATCCATATCGCGAAGCCCTGCACTAAACAGTGCGCTTTTGCTCTCAAACCACCGCGGCTCATCAAATCCACAGATATTTCCGGTACAACCACCGGCATCGCAAATGACGATAATACCGCCAAATTCATATAATACAGACACCGCACCTGACTGATCCGGTGCAAATGGTGTCAGATATTTTCTCAGTCCTCTCATTGTGTTATACCTCCGCCAATGCCTCAAACAGTCTGCGCACACCGGCATAACCGTATGGCTGCCGTTCTTCATTCCAGAGCACATTGGAACATTCTTTATGATAATAGCCGGCATCTTTTCCTATGGTCATATTGACGCCGGACTGACTTTTGTCATAATACAGCATGGTCGGTTCCAGATTGGAAAAAACTTTCGTATCCGGACTGATTTTTGCCAGTTGTTTTACATAGACAAAGTTTTCACCGGATAATGTTCCATAAATCTCCGACACACGAAATCCATAGTGTACCAATGCAAGTGCCAGTTCGAACGGATCTCCGTTCATCCATTCTCCGACGGCAAAGACTGCATCCGGATGTATTTCCCGGAATTTTTCTACCGCCTCCTCTGCTGCCTTACGCGGTATTTCATCCTCAAATTCCACACCCAGTGCAGCGGCAAAAGCACGATATTGACTGGCAATTTTATCGATCTGATATAATCTGCGCAGCTCGATATATGGAATTTTCAGCCGGTCATGAAAATCCTCTGCCGCAAAGCGCGCTTCCGGATGCAGTACCAGATTAAAATTTGCTTCCGACATGGTCTGATACTGTGCATAATCCTTGCACCTGGAAATCTCATGGATTGTTTTTACTCCTGCCCCATGAAGCAGATCATACAGCTCACAGTCATCCGTAAGCGGTGAAAAATATCCCAGTAAATTCACCACGTTTCCTTTTTTCTTTTTCGGTTCCAGCAACGAATAAACGGACTGCCGCACATGCACCATCGGTGGTTTTCTGCCCTCTCTGGTCAGTGCATACATATAACATGGCCTTACCGGAACCCCTGCATATTCCTCTGCCTTGTGACAGACACGCTCCATATCCGTGCCAAGCAGCGCATCCACACAGGTAATACATATCATCACAACAGACGGCTTTTTCTTAAGTCCTTCGCATATTTCCGCTACTGCCTTAGGGATCTTTTTCAGGTGCCTTCCGGTCACAATATCCGTCTCATCCATCAACAGATAATAAAAACGGTCCTGATAGGCCCGCATCGAACTAAGCACCGAGGTATTGCGGCCACAGCATCCCGGAGACACGATCAACATAACAGAATCCGGAACCGCCAGACCTGCACGTTTGACACCAAATCCTTCTGCTCCCGGAGAATTGAATGCCAGCGTTGCAGGGGAACTGTAGATCAGATGTGTATGGGAAATAAGCTGTCTGGGAATGTTATTTTTTCCAAGCTCATCCAGCTCTTTTACCGTACAAAAATATGCTTCCTGTCTCATGCGTTTTCCTCTTCTTTCCATAACAATGTGGCAAGATCAAAGAAACATCTGCTGATTTCAGAGGCCGGATCTCCTTCGATCACAGTCTTTCCCTGCTCTTCCCAGTGAATAATTTCATTACTTCGCGGCACTTCTCCCACAATCGGCACCCCGATCTTTTCTGAAAATGCCTGTACTTTTTCTTTCTCATTTTCCACATTTCTGTGATTTAACACGATGCCAAATACCCGGGCATAACTGCGATCCTCAAAATTTCTGACTGCACTGGAAATATTGTTGGCAGCATACAGTGCCATTTTTTCACCGGATGTAACGATCAGAACCTTATCCGCATATCCCTCACGAATCGGTGCTGCAAATCCACCGCACACAACATCACCTAATACATCATACAAAACCACATCGGGTTTATAATGTTCGAATAGTTCCATATCTTCAAGAAGCTGAAAAGTCGCAATAATTCCACGCCCCGCACAGCCAAGTCCCGGTGTCGGTCCGCCCGTCTCAATGCAGAGGATTCCTCCATAGCCTTCCTTTGAAATCTGCGCCAGCTCATCCGGCTCCTCGTCCTCTTCCCTCATATAATTCATTACCGGACGAAGTGGCTCACCACCAAGTAAATTAATGGTGGAATCCGCTTTCGGATCGCATCCGATCTGAATGACACGTTTTCCCATATTTGCAAAAGCTGCTGCAAGATTGGAAGTCACTGTGGATTTTCCAATACCGCCCTTTCCGTATACTGCTACCTTTAACATGCTATCCTCCTGTTATTTTCAACGCAAAAAACCATCTTTCGGGCAATCTGTCAGAAAGATGGTTCTGTAAATCCTTATTTCTTAACTATTCCTGCTCGGATCATCCTTGCCGTCAGAGTTTTTATTCATTTATATTAAAATTGTTCAACACAATTACCGTCGTATCTTTTTCACCAAATGCTCTGCAGATGAATGAATCAGATGCCGTAATTTTCCCAATCATTTTATCAGCTGTTATACAAATTAGTCAACACGAACTGCATGCTTCAATCCCCTACACCTGCATATCCACATGATCTCCCCGTGCCTTTATCCCGTCGGTTACCTTTAAATCCTTCTGGTACGGATTTGATTCATTGTAGTATTTGATCTGCGTATTGGTCACTCCGCCTGACACATACGACCTCCCGCACTCCGGACAGATCGAAGTATGAATCTGCACAGATGCCGAAATCACCCTGCCATTTTCCTCGGATGCCTTGCTGTAGGCATTGGATACATGCTGCCCCTCATGTGCACGGACTGCCGATGATGCAGCCTGCGGGGAAACATGCGCGGCACTCTTAAACGATACATTTGCTTCATCTGATCCGTCGACATATTTACGGTTTTTACAGGTCTGGCATTCCTTCTGTTTCCCGTTTTCATCTACGCTTCCGATGCCATTTTCTTTTCCTGTGACATTCTTTGTATCACTGTCTGAAATTCCATAACCATATAAATATGATGAACTTCCTACTCCCGTTATATCCATGGCAGACTCCTTTCTGTTTTAAAACATCCTGTTTTATAAATGTAAGACTTCTTCTAATGTGGTAAACAATGCATCGATGGTCATCGGTTTTGAAATATAACCGTCCATTCCGGAATCAAATGCTTTTGTCCTGTTTTTCATAGGTATACTCTCACGTCATTTTATTTTCTACAGACAGTATACCATAAAAATCAGAAATTGCATCCTCTTCCTTTGCACCAAATAGAAAAAATGACTCTGTGGGATTTGCCCACAGAGCCATTTTTTCTATATGCCTTTTATTTCAGATATCCGTTTGTAACCATATCTACAATCTCACCCGTCGGAATGGAAAATTCGACCATTCCCATATATCCCGGTGCTACTTCATACTTGTCAAATACAAGGGTAAGTTCTCCCTTCTCATTGACATAGAAATTCGTCTTATTGCTGATGGACTTGAAATTGAACTTATTGTTTTCATCGTCCACAAAATAGGTAACATCTGCATTCTCTTTCATCTGTGCCCGCATCTGTTCTTTGATATTGTCGGAAATCCGGTCAATATAGCCGCTTCCTTTTTTGAACAGATTTTTCAGAGTGATTTGTTTTCCGGATTTTTTATCCACACTGAAAATCTTTGCATAACTCTGGGAGCCGCCCATAGCAATTACCGTATCAATCCGCAGGCAAAACAGCTTGTCGTTGTCGGTTACAACCTTATATCCGGAAGTAAGGCTCTCATTTCCCTTCTCTCCCTTCTTTATGGCTGCCACATCTTTTTTATAATCTTTGATAAATTTATTCTGATAACTGGATATTGCAGCATTCAGTTTTTCACTTTCGCTTTTCATAACTTTTCCGTCTGTACCTGTAATTTTCACTTTCGGAATCTTTACACTGGCTTCCATCTGTTTGCCCTTCTGGTTGTTGGTATACTTCTTTGCCAGCGATACTTTATAAACCGGCAGACTTGTTTTTGCCTGTGTAACCACCGTTCCTGCTCCCATTGTCACCAGCATTGCCGCAGCAGCTACTGCAATACCTGTCTTTTTTAATACACTACTCAGTTTACTCATTTTATTTTCCTCCTTTTTTGTTTCTATCTATTAGACCATTCATCACACATAAAAGTTTCAGAAATACAAAAATTTCCATTTTATTTTTCTGCTGCCCGGCTTCATTGAAAAAAAACAGGAAAAAAGCTATAATAATATAAGTTTGCCATATAAAAGCAAATACAGATATTAACATAAGAAAGGGCGAAACATATGACTTCAGAACAACAAAATCCACTTGCCGTGGACAAAATTTCTTCGCTGATTCTGCGCTTTTCCGTACCGAGCATTATCGCCATGCTTGTCAGTGCGGTATACAACATTGCAGACCAGCTTTTTATCGGAAATGCGGTCGGCACACTCGGCAATGCCGCTACCAACATTGCATTCCCACTTGCCATGATGTGCACAGGACTTGGACTTCTGTTTGGAATCGGCGGTGCGGCAAGCTTCAACCTTCACATGGGTGCCGGCAAAAAAGAAAAAGCTCCCTATTTTGTCGGAAACGCCATCACAATGCTTCTTACCGTTGGCATCCTTCTTTTTGCCATAACCGAATTATTTTTGAATCCTCTGCTGGTCGGATTTGGTTCCCCTGCAGATGTTCTCCCGCTTGCCCGGCAATACGTCCGTGTGACGGCGATCGGTTTTCCTTTTTTAATTCTTACGATCGGAAGCGGACACTTAATCCGTGCAGACGGCAGCCCAAAGATGGCGATGTTTGTAAACATTTCCGGCGCCGTCATCAACATTGTATTGGATGCCGTGTTTGTTCTGGGATTCCACTGGGGCATGTACGGTGCTGCAGCGGCAACCGTGATCGGTCAGGTCATCTCTGCGATTATTGCGGTCTGCTATCTGTCACACTACCGCACAGTAACCCTGCACTCCAAGCATTTCCGGCCGAATGCTTCCCATCTGGCACAGATCTGCTCACTTGGCATGGCTTCTGCCATCAACCAGGTTGCCATGATGATCGTGCAGATTACGATGAACAACCTGCTAAAACATTACGGTGCACAGTCCGTTTACGGAGAGTCAATTCCGATTGCCTGTTCCGGAATTGTCATGAAAGTCAACCAGCTTTACTTTTCCGTGATTATCGGCCTGTCACAGGGCAGCCAGCCGATCCAGAGTTTTAACTACGGTGCAAAACAGTACAACCGGGTAAAGGAATCGTATCGTCTGGCGATTACGGTCGGTGCCATTGTATCCATTGTATCCTTTCTGCTGTTTCAGATTTTTCCGCGACAGATCCTCGGTCTGTTTGGCAGCGGAAGCAAAGAATATTTTGATTTCGGTGTAAACTATTTCCGGATTTTCCTGCTGTTTACATGGCTTAATTTTATGCAGCCGATTTCCTCGACGTTTTTCAGTTCGATCGGAAAAGCATATAAGGGAACGTTTCTTTCTCTGACAAGACAGATTTTATTCCTGCTTCCTCTGCTTTTGCTTTTCCCGCGTTTCTGGGGAATTAAGGGAATTCTTTATGCGAGTCCGGTTGCGGATGTGTTATCTTTTGCAGTTGGACTGGCAATGGTTATACATGAATTCCAGTTGATCCGGAAGTTGGAAGTTTCTGAACAGAATACAACGACTTTCTAACATGAAAGTAAAAATATATTTTCCTGCAAAAAAGCGCGCAGCAAAAGGGGGGCACCACTTTTTGCTGCGCGCATTTTTTACTGTTTCAAATCGGCTTTTATTTATTTTTCAGCCCCGATATGAGTTCTCAGCTTATTTTTGATCTCATTCTCAAGCTTCTCCACAAACTCATCCAGTGGAAGAACTGTGGTATCTTTTTCTCCATGCAGACGGAAGGATACGGTTCTGTCTTCTTTCTCATTGAAGCCGACAACCAGAAGATACGGCACCTTCTGCACCTGTCCTTCACGCATACGATAGCCAAGCTTCTCGGATCTGTCATCGAGTTCTACACGGACATCCTTTGCCTCTAATGCATCGCAGATTTCCTTTGCATAAGCAGTCAGTTCCTCGTTGTCTGTCTTAACCGGCATCACACGAACCTGAACCGGAGCCAGCCATGTCGGCAGATTTCCCTTGGTCTCCTCAAGAATATATGCCATGAAACGATCGAGGGAACCAAGGATTGCACGATGCAGAACAACCGGTGTCTTCTTCTCACCATCACGGTCTACATAAGACAGATTGAATTTTGCCGGGAGACAGAAATCAAGCTGGCAGGTAGAAAGTGTGATCTCATTGCCGACTGCAGGCTGTACGTTTACATCCAGCTTTGGTCCATAGAAAGCAGCCTCTCCAATTTCCTCTGTATAATCAATTTTCAGATCATTCAATACCGTGCGGAGTGCATCCTCTGCCTTGTTCCACATAGCATCATCATCATGATACTTTTCTTTGTTTGCCGGATCACGCAGAGACAGTACACAACGGTAATTGGTAATTCCGAAATCCTTGTAGGTACTAAAAATCAAGTCTACAACCTTGGTAAACTCATCCTCAATCTGCTCCGGTGTTACAAACAGATGCGCATCGTTCTGACAAAAATGTCTGCCTCGCTCGATACCCTTTAACGTTCCGCTGGATTCGTAACGGAAATCATGTGCGATCTCACCGATACGGATCGGCAGATCCTTATAGGAATGTCTTCTGTTTGCATAGATCATCATATGATGCGGGCAGTTCATCGGACGAAGAACGAAAGACTCTCCCTCCATCTCCATTGGTGGGAACATGTTTTCTTTGTAGTGATCCCAGTGACCGGATGTCTTGTACAGATTTACGGTACCGACACAAGGAGTCATAACATGCAGATAGCCCAGCTTTCTTTCCTTGTTCTTGATATAATTCTCCAGCTCCTGCCAGATCACATATCCCTTCGGAAGGAACATCGGAAGTCCACGGCCAACCAGATCATCAACCATAAACAGGTTCATGTCCTTTCCGATTTTTCTGTGATCTCTTTCCTTTGCTTCCTCTAAAAGCTTAAGGTGTGCCTCCAGCTCCTCTGCGGTCGGGAAACATACACCATAAATTCTCTGCAGCACTTTGTTTTTGCTGTCACCTTTCCAGTATGCACCAGAGTGACGGATCAGCTTGAAGTTTCTGCAAAGTTTTACATTGTCTACGTGCGGTCCACGGCACAGATCCGTAAAATCGCCCTGATCATATACGGTAATATTTCCATCTTCCAGATCGGAGATCAGATCCAGTTTATACTCATCATTCTGGAACATTTCCATAGCCTCTGCCTTAGAAACTTCACGTCGCATGATTTTCTTTCCGGATTTTGCAATCTTTTTCATCTCTTTTTCGATCTTTTCGATATCCTCATCACGGATTACATCTTCCCCAAGATCTACATCATAGTAAAATCCCTCTGCAACAACCGGTCCAACCCAGAATTTTGCCTGTGGGTACAGATGCTTGATTGCCTGTGCCATCAGATGTGCACAGGAATGATTCAGTGTTTTTAATTCTTCATTTTCCTTAAAGTTTACCATTTTACGTTAACTCTCCTTCTTTTGGTATGGAAATAAAAAAGCACCCCGGATATGCATGACATATCTAAGGGTGCTTTATACACGGTTCCACCTTAATTCTTTTACTCTTTGGCTTATAACGCAGCTACACGGTGACGCTTCTTTCGCGCACAGCTCAGGAGTGGTCTTCATGAAATCTTTCCATAAACGGCTCACACCATCTACCGTTCTCTCTGTATGTTTCAATTTCACTACTTGTTCCGTCAATGCTTTTTCTATTCTTATGCATTGTACCACGTTCTGATTTCTAATACAATAGGGTAATTTTGCTAATCTGCTTTTTCATCCATATAAGTAATTTTCAGATCGAACGACCATGGAATATCGGAAAGATACTGTTCCTTATAATAATTGTTTCCGTTTGTTATTTTTTTCCGGAAGCGGAAGGAATCCGGCGTAAAAATTACAAGCAGATATGTATTTCCTTTCTTTAAGCGATACGTATTTTTTTCAGATTCCATACTGTATCTGGAAATACTGTCTTTTTTCTTCTGCAGTTCCCTCTGGATAGCGCTTGTATACCCTGCCGAATTTTTTATTGCACGCTTCGCACTTCTCGTAAGTTTTTTCGATGCGTTGACATCATACCATACTTTGCCATAACCACTTGCAAAAGTTCTGGAAAGAAACTGATAGTAGGTACTGTTCCATGGGTCATAAATCTCATACCCGCTTTTTAACTCTTTTGGCAGAAACATGAGATAATTGTTATCATTATAGATCACTTCATTCTTGGATTTTCCCTTAAAATCACTTTCCGTAAACTGGTATTTACCGCTCTTTCTACATTGAAATTTTACAAACGAGACATTTTCACCAACACCATCATCATCCACATAACTGGTATTTGCTTTTCCGGTCATACCGGACACATTAATGACGTTCCTGCCCTCATACAATGCCGGGACCTGCTGCATCGTGTAATTATACACACTTTTTGAAATCAGTTTTCTCTCATAGGCGCTTGTCTCCAGCTGTCTGTAAGTCAGCTTGTCCGCATTGGACTTGTTTACCAGATTTCCCGTCATCAATGCTGTTACCGAATGTACCATTGCTGCATCTGTGTGCTCCATTTCCATTGGTGTCACAGCAATTACTGCCAGAATCACAGCCAGAACAAAACAAACCCTCTTTTTCCACATTTGTCTGAGCATAAATAAATAATCCTTTTTTGTTATTATTTTATTCTATCTTTCCGATTCCTTCAAGTACTTTCTGCTCTATTTTCATTATCTCATAAATAAAACCATCAGCCACCTTACCGCAAATGCTGCCACCCAGGCGATCATACACTGCCAGATCACCATGCCAACTGCCCATTTTCGTCCAAGTTCCCGGCGAATGGAAGCAATTGCTGCAATACACGGCGTGTACAACAGACTAAATACCAGAAGTGAAGCTGCCGCTACCGGTGTCAATGCATCCTTTACTGCTCCTCCAAATAAAATTTCCAGAGTTGAGATCACGCTCTCCTTTGCCATAACGCCGCTGATCAATGAAGTACAGATCCTCCAGTCTCCCAGTCCAAGCGGTGCAAAAATTGGAACCAGGCAGTTTGAAATCATCGCAAGAATACTGTCTTTAGAATCCGCCACCAGATTAAAATGCAAATCAAATTTCTGTAAGAACCAGATACAGATCGTTGCTACAAAAATAACGGTAAATGCTTTCTGCAGGAAATCTTTTGCTTTCTCCCACAAAAGCTGCATAACATTTTTCAGCCCCGGCAGACGATAATTTGGCAGCTCCATGACAAACGGAACCGCATCTCCACGGAACAGTGTTTTCCGATACAACAACGCAACCAGGATCCCAATCACAATTCCGGTCAGATACAAAGCACACATCACGAGTGCTCCATACTCCGGGAAAAATGCGCTGGTAAAAAATGCATAAATCGGCAGTTTTGCCGAACAGCTCATAAACGGAGTCAGCAAAATCGTCATCTTCCGGTCTCTCTCACTCGGCAGCGTGCGGGTCGACATCACCGCCGGAACTGTACATCCAAATCCGATGAGCATCGGTACAATGCTTCGTCCGGAAAGTCCGATTTTTCGCAGAAGTTTATCCATAAAAAATGCAACTCGCGCAATGTAACCACTGTCTTCCATCAATGACAGAAAGAAAAATAATGTTACGATAATTGGCAGGAAACTCAGTACACTTCCGACTCCGGCAAAAATACCGTCAATGATCAGTCCGTGAAGCACTTCATTGACTCCCGCTGCCGTCAGCGCACGGTCTGTCACATTAGACAGTGCGTCAATCCCCATGGCAAGCAGGTTCTGTAAAAAAGCGCCGATCACATGGAACGTAAGGAAGAACACCAACAGCATAATACCGATAAAACATGGAATTGCTGTATATTTTCCGGTCAGAATCCGATCAATTTTCTCACTGCGGATGCGCTCCCGGCTTGCCTTCGGCTTTACTACCGTTTTCTCGCACACCTTTTCGATGAAATTAAAACGCATATCCGCAATCGCCGCACTGCGATCGAGCCCACGCTCTTTTTCCATCTGTACAATCAGATGTTCAATTGCTTCGTGCTCATTCTCGTCCAGTTCCAGTTTCTGCAGAATCAGATGATCCCCTTCAATGATCTTAGAAGCTGCAAAACGCAGAGGAATTCCCGCATGCTCTGCGTGATCCTCGATCAGATGGCTGACTGCATGAATACAGCGGTGCACGGCTCCACCAAACTCATTTTCACTACAGAAATCCTGTCGTCCCGGCCGCTCCTGATATTTTGCGATATGCAGTGCATGCCTTACCAGTTCATCCACTCCCTCATTTTTTGCAGCAGAAATCGGGACCACCGGCACACCCAGCATCGCTTCCATCCCGTTTACATCCACCGATCCTGAATTTCCGGTCATCTCATCCATCATATTGAGTGCCACAACCATCGGGATATCCATTTCCAGCAGCTGCATCGTCAGATACAGATTCCGCTCGATATTGGTTGCATCAATAATATTGATGATCGCCTTTGGTTTATCCTCCAGCACAAAATTTCTTGAAACAATCTCCTCACTGCTGTAAGGGGACATCGAATAGATTCCCGGCAGATCTGTCACCAAAGTGTCTGGGTATCCTTTGATCGGTCCATCCTTGCGGTCAACCGTAACCCCCGGAAAGTTTCCGATATGCTGGTTTGAACCGGTCAGCTGGTTAAACAGCGTCGTCTTTCCACAATTCTGATTTCCCACCAGCGCATATGTAAGCCTCGTCTTTTCCGGCAAAGGGTTTCCATCCCCTTTTACATGATACTTTCCTTCTTCGCCCAGTCCCGGATGAACCGACTGATTAATGTTTCTGGCTCCTTCATGCTTTCTGGTACGGGAAGAAATCTGCTCAATTGTAATCTGATCTGCATCTGCCAACCGAAGAGTCAGCTCATACCCATGGATCTGCAGTTCCATCGGGTCGCCCATTGGAGCAAACTTAATCACCGTCACTTCCGCTCCCGGAATCACTCCCATATCCAGGAAATGCTGGCGTAACGCACCCTCACCGCCTACGGTTTTAATGACTGCACTTTTCCCGATTTCCAATTCTTTTAATGTCATATTGTCTTATCCTTTGCATTCTTTCTTTTGTGTTATTGATAATTTTTCTTAATTATACACGTAAATTACTAAAAGAGAAAGTTTTTCAATAAGAAAATATGGAAAAGAACAAGTCTATAAAGTTAGTTTTTTGTACATGGAAATTGTTTCTTCATTCGTCTCCCCGTAAATAAAATAATAGTCGATCTGATCCTCGCCCAGTGTACTAATGTAAGGCCCATAGGTTTTGATATTACAGAGCAAAACGGTTTCTTTAGCCGCTATCCCAAGCCCATACCCCTTCCCGGATAAAACAAGAGGCATCCGCATAGGCTTTCCTCCAAAAGAAATATACTTTGCCTTTGCACGCAGCACGAGCAGATCCGTAGAAAGAATTCCCTTTGCATTAATCTTTTCCGAAGAATCCCATTCAAAAAATTCCCAGGTCTGCTGATCCATAATCAGGCGCGGTTCCACGGAGCGTTCCTTTAACAGTACCGTCCCATCTGCTGTTTCAAATTGTATGGCACCTGTTTTTTTATCAATCACAGCACTGACTTTTTCCGTGGAAACTTTTAATGCCGTCTTTGACTCTCTGACACTCCACGAAAAAACATCCGTTGCCTCCGGTTTCCAGTAGGTATCCTTGATTTCTGTCGTCACACCTTTGACGAAACTTACCCTTATCACCTCGGGTGTCATCGGTGTCAGCCGAAGAATTCCTGCCATACTTGCAATGTCTATATGCTTTTTCGTTTTTTTGGCCCATTTCACCGTATAATTCATGCGGGAATGTCCACGTACCGGTAGCAACCGGTTATCCGGCAGATCCCCAAATGCATAAGGAGACGGATTGATCTGCGCAATCTCCGGGGCCTTCGACACCTTTGAAACCGGATGGATGACAGATTTCTCTTTCTCGGGTACTGACTTCTCCGAACCCGGATGGATGACAGGTTTCTCTTTCTTGGGTACTGACTTCTCTGAAACCGGATGGATGTCAGGTTCCTCTTCCTTCGGTGCAGACACCTCGATCCGTTCCGGACCGATATAACTTCGCGCATTGCGTTCCTTATCCGCCTCCGTCCGTCGCTGCTGCTCTATTTCTTTTTGCGTAAAGGTTTTCTTTTCATATTCCTTTGCCTTGGTCAGTGTTTCTGCTGCAAACACTTTCTGCTTTTTCTCTTTTGAAACCGGATCTGTCAGAATTCTGCTCAGATTTCCGTGATACAACACCACAAGCTCATGCAGCGCGCGGGTTGCCGCAACATACAAAAGTTTCACATGTCCGTTATCTGCCGGATATTTTTTCTGCGTCGGATCATACAAAAGAACCGCATCAAACTCCAGTCCTTTCGTGTAGGCAACCGAAAGCACCATAACACCGTCTCCAAATTCCGTAGTCCCCGGGTTACAGTCCACAATCTCCATATAAGATTTCAACTGTTCCGCCAGCTCTGCTGCCTCTTTTTCCTCACGACAGATCACCGCAATCGTTTCATATCCATCTTGCTGCCACTTCCGGATCGTGTGTACCGTCTCTTCTAAAAGCGCTGTTGCATCCGGCTGTTTCTCCACCCGCACGGCTGCTCCATGCCGGATAATCGGTTCCACCGGATACACAGCAAAATCTCCATGCCGCAAAATATCATTTGCAAATTCGGAAATTTCCACCGTATTCCGGTAACTTTTCCGCAACAGCCCAAACGCATCATACGTGCCGGTCAGCACCAGTTTCCGCAATTCCTCCCAGTCATTTAGCCCATACCGGAAATGTATGTTCTGGGAGGTATCCCCCATGATCGTGTATGTGCATCCCCGCAGACAATAGTGCAGACAGCAATATGCCATCATTCCAAAATCCTGTGCCTCATCGATGACCACATGACTGGCCTCCCGCACCGGATCAGTTTCCTTGATCCGCTTGTAAATATAGGCAAGCGCTGCAAGATCGTATACATCAAAAGAAGTTTCTGGTATATCTACTTCTTTCCCGGCAACTGCCTGCACCTGTAAGAATTCCCGGTAAAAATCGTAAATAGATGTCTTCCATTTTCCATCTCCAAAAAAAGAAGCATATTTCTTATCCAGTGCCTTTTTTACTTTTGCCGGATAGGATATTTGTTTTCCCAGAACTTCGTTTTCGTATTTGGAATATAAAACCTCGTTGAGCATAAGAATTTTGCTCTGCATGGAAAGATCCGGATGTTCCCGCAGATAAGTATTGATCAGCACATGCCCGACCAGAAGTGTCTTTGTGTTTTCCAGATAAACTTCCTCGTGTGAAATTTCCCTCTGTTCATAAGCTGCACAATATAATTCCAGATCATGAAACCACTCACGTTTTCCTTTCTGCGCATTCTTTTCATCATCTTTTTCCAGGAGGTGAAAACGATATTTCCGTTCATCCCAATCCTCATACAACAGGCGGATGAACAGCTGTTCCATCGTCATCTGTCGGATGCCATACACATCCAGTTCCGGCAATACCCCCGTAATGTAATTCAAGAGTATCCGGTTGCTCCCTATAATATAGAAATCTTCCGGCCGGAAATCATCGCTGTAATTGTATAAAATATAGGAAATACGGTGCATGGCGACGGTTGTCTTTCCCGAACCGGCTACACCCTGTACAATGATATTGGTCTTTGGCGAACGCCGGATAATCAGATTCTGTTCTTTCTGAATCGTTGCAATGATCTCACTGAGCACCGCCTTCTTGTTTTTCGCCAGATACTTTGTCAGAAGTTCATCATTTGCCACCACATCGGAATCAAAAAAATCTTTCAGATGATCATTTTCAATCTCATACGTGCGTTTCCGTTTCAGGTCAATCGTAAAGGTTCCCTCCGAACTGACGGTATACTGACATGACCCCAGACCACTCTCATAATATACCGATGCAATCGGTGCTCTCCAGTCCAATACGACCGGTTCCGAGTTATTTTTTGCAATTCCCACTCTTCCGATATAGTAAGACTCGTCCCCTTTTACATTCGGATCTTTGAAATCAATTCGTCCAAAATACGGTTTCCTGCGCGCTTTCTCATAACGCACCAGATCATACTCATTTTCCTTCAGACGCGCGGTTGCATTATTCCACAACGCCAGGCCTTCCTTATCCTGTGCCTCATACACGTCCAGCAAGTCTTCCAGATCCTCGTTCACTTTCCGGATATCTGCTCTGGCGCGTTCAAGATTTTGCTGTGCAATCCCGATAATCTCCTGCAGTTTTTGCTCTTCGGCCTCCCGCGTCAGTCCCGGAAGCATGTTTTTCTGTTCCAAATGTATTACCCTCCTGTAATTTACAGAATGTTTGAAAGACACAGGTTTCGCAACCGGCGTGTCAGGGAAAACGTGCCCGCATCTTTTTTCTGTGCTCCCATAAGGATCGTGATATCCTGTTCCGGCAGATTTGCAAAATATGCGCCCAGCCAGCCATCCCAGCCATATTCTCCCTTTACACAGATTCCCTGCTGCAATTCAGGTGCCACACATCTCCGCATAAAATTTGCATAGGTATACCCTTCCAGTCCGATCCACTGCTGCATTGCCTGCTGCTGGTTTGCCGACATACTGCCAGCTTGTCCCAGGTGCAAATACCAGTGGACATGCCGCAATTCTTTCTGCCATTTTCTGTGTGCTCACCGGGTGATCACTTTCCAGACGCGCACACGCTTCCTCAAACACTTTTGTGACTGCACGTCCACCCATGGTCTGTTCCTCCGGATATACCAGCCCGGAAGTCATCGCCAAAAGATCATGCATCAGTATTGGTCTCTCCGGTGTATACAATTTTCCGTCTCGCTCCACTTTCTGGTGTGCAAATGCCGGAAGGATATCCGCTACCGGCTCGTACAGATCAAGCATTCCTCTTTCCATCAGAATCATTGCCGCCACTGCTGTAATCGGTTTTGTCATGGAATATAACCGGAAAATAGTATTCCGTTCGATTGGTTTTTCCGCTTCCCGGTCCGCCATTCCAGCCTGTGCATAGACCAGTTCTTCATTTCCTTTTGTTATGAGAAGATTAGCACCCATGACTTCGCCGGAGGCGATGGAATGTAATATCAGATCTGTAGCCTGTTGCGTTAATTTTTTCAACATTTTTTCTCCCTGTTTCATCCCGTTTTTCACTATTTATAAAATTTTACTCTTAATTCGTAGAATGTGCAATTTATTTTACTTTAAAATTAAAAAGAAACGGTCACCATACTTTCAACTTTAAAAATACAGTGACCGTTCTACTCGGTTTCGTTATTCAATTTTTTATTCCTTTCTTTTGTAATTTAATTCTTCCAGCTCACAAATGCTTCCACCTGTTTAGAAAATTAGTGATATGTATACTCTATATTGAATAATAATCTGAAGTATGCTCTCTCGCTTTTTATAGAATGAACTTCTTCCGTACATCCTACCCTCAAATTACCTTCCGTGGTATCTTTCCGCAGTATCTTCATCTGTAAAATGTCTGTACATATCCATTGCCTTCCATCGTCTCTGTTATCCTCTACTAATAACTTTAAGAATTATTCTCATCCATTTGAAAAGGCTTTTCCTGCTGAAAACTATCAGACACTACCACACTTACCATGAAGTTTTGGATTTTACTTATCGTCCCATTGGACTGTACCTCCTCTTCTCATTCAATTCCTGCTTACTCCAAGCTTCTCTTTATTTCCAATTGGCTTCCCAACCGCTTGGTTCGATTGGAAGTCTTGTGTAATTAGGTCTTGTTTGTTTTGTTGACTGTATATTACCATATGTGTTTTGTATTGTCAACTATTTTGCTTAAAATTTTTATTTTTTCTCTTTATTTTTTATCTATCCTTAAATTGTGTATGTTTTATATTCAAATATATATTTTTAACTGAAAGTTTAAAATGCAAAAAACACGGCAAAAATCCTGATAATACAGTCCCATCTTCTTTAAGGTTTCATCGATTCCCGCCATTGCCTGCTCATATGTCTTGTGCTCTGCTGCAACTTTAGACACAACAAATAAGTCTTCTCTCGGGATTCCACAGGTGCGGACCCTTCCCCGACACCGCGCTCATTAAAATAACTCTGCGCCGTATCAATTGCACGGTATCCAACTTTAAGCGCATCGAGTACGCATCTTTCACATTCTTCCTTTGTAACCTGATAAGAAGTCTCGTTTTGTTATGCAGTATAAACCTTTAGGTTTGCGCTTATACACACATCCTTATTTGATCTGCCGGATAGCCTTTATCAATCGCTTGACCTTATCCGACGGGGTTTTCGAGTGAAGTATTCCAAACGGCATGGTGTAATCCCATTCCACCGGAATAATTTTGATCAACGGATGAACACTTTCCCAGCTTTTGAACGCAAGAAGAACCTCATTCTTATTCTCATTCTCACACCAGTTAAACGCTTCCACATTATACAGATCAAAATCTACGATGTTGATTTCCGGATGATTCCTGATCATATCATCTCTTAACCGATCTCCGTAATAACTCCAGCCTCTTTGCATGAGCATGAAATTTTCTCCCGCCAGATCATCCAATGTAATCTTTTTCTTTTCCGCCAGCCTATGATGAATCGATACCGCTACACAAAACGGTTCTCTTGAGATCTCAGTGCCGTCGCATCCTCTGAGTTTTAACATTGTTTCATCAAATATTCCGGCTACAACATCGATATTCTGCCCCAGATTTGCCAATATCTCTCTTGCATTCTCCAAGGTGTTTTCAAATGTGATCAGCTTAAACTTTATATCTGGATATAGATTCTGGATCTGTGGCCACAGATCCACAAATACCTGTGGCGGCGTCATCGGCGAGATTCCGACGCGTATCACATCGTCCGATACCTGCATTGCCTCTTTCGCCCGCTGCACCGACTCCTTGCAATACCCGATGATATATTTTGCGTCATTGTAGATCGACTGTCCGGCTTCCGTTACCACAAGCCCTCTGTGCGTCCTGTCAAAAAGCTTCATACCAAGACTTGCCTCAAGCGAATTGATCTGTTTGATGACCGCCGGAGCCGATATATACAACTGTTCCGCTGCCTTGCTGAAACTTCCCGCCTCAACAACGCACAAAAACGTATCCAACTGCGGATTATACATCATGTCCGTTTCCTCCTACAATGAATTTAACACTCCCTGGATTCCGTCACGCTCGTAGATTCCCTTATAATAGGCAACTTCCTCCTCGATCAGCTGATCGATCACCTGCATGCCGAGAAGTTCCACCGGAGCTTTATCATCCGTCAAAATATAATCGCCTTTTCCGTATGGAGTGCTATCCGCGTATACCGTCTCCATCATGTTTCTTAAATCAGCATTTGTGATCTGCTTTGTATTTGCCTGCAGATTCTCCATGATCGACGGATTGTTCGATGCAAAAAGCTCGCGGTTCGTCGTATTCGCCACATCAACCGTATACTCCGCGTCAAACACCTGACCGATCGTATCGGAGAGATACTGATTGATGTTGCCATCTCCGCTGCCGCGCATGTTCATATTTACGACCATCACGCCGTCCTCGTTCAGATGATCCTTAACCAGTGTAAAAAATTCAACGGATGACATCTGGAAAGGAATCGTGATATCCTGATAGGCATCCACCATGATCACATCGTATTTCTTATCCATCGCATTCAGATAAGCTCTGCCGTCATAGGTCGTGACCGGCACATCCTCGGAGAGTGAGAAATACTTGCGCGAAAGCTGCGTGATCTTCTCATCGATCTCCACACCTTCCACGTTCATATCCCCGAGATACTTCCGGCACTGTGTCGCATACGTTCCCGTTCCCATTCCAAGGATCAGCACATCCATATCCGATGGATTCTTATCCGCCAGCATGAGCGGTGCCGCCATCGCGTAATCATAATACATGCCTGTCAGCCTGTCCTGCTTCATATAGACCGACTGCACACCAAAAAGCACGTTGGTCGACAGTCTTACCGACGTGTCATCTTCCGATACCTGCAGATAATTGTAGACCGATTCACCCTCATAGGTGAGATTCTTCTCCCAGAATGCAAACGAATCCGAGTAACCAAGACCGCAGCACAGTGCAAAGATTACCACCGATACGATCACTTTCTTTTTGCCTGCGCGGACATTGACAAAATACACGATTGCCAGAACCAGTAGAATTCCCGAGAAGATCAGAAACGTGATAGACGTTCCGACCGCCGGAATCGTCACGAAGGTCGGCACAAACGTACCGATGATACTTCCGATCGTGTTGAATGCCCCGAGTGTACCGACTGTCTTACCGTTATCATCCAGACTGTCCACCGCATATTTTACAAGCGACGGTGTCACGGTTCCCAGTAAGAAAAGAGGAAATACAAAGATGACCATACATGCTGCAAACGCTGCAATGATCAAAAAATTATTGCTCACCGTAAAAATCAAAAGTGCCGAGATTCCGAGCACGATATATTTGCCCACCACCGGAATCAGAGCGATCCAGATCGCAGCGATCAGGATTCTCGTGTACAAGCGGTCCGGATTCGGCGACTTGTCCGCACTTCTTCCTCCGTAAATATTGCCGAGCGCCATCGCGATCATGATGGTTCCGATAATGATCGTCCAGACGATCTGCGACGAACTGAAATACGGTGCCAACAGACGGCTCGCTCCCAACTCTACTGCCATAACGGACATTCCCGCAAAAAACTCCGTCAGATACAAAAATAACTTATTCTTTAAAATTACGGTCTGTTTCATATTGCCTCCCTACTTTAAGCTGTTACGTTTATATTACAACTTAAAGTAGGGTCCAAGTCAATACTTTTCTTTTCGAGACGCTTCTGGGCTTCTTTCTTCTCTTTGATGCGTTTTTGCTTATGCATCTCTAAGATCTTTTTCTCCCACGTATCTCTCTTGTCCTTGTCCAGCTTCGTTTTTTCGCGCGACTCATCCCCGTTATCGTCTTCCGTGATCGCCCAGCCGCTCACACTGCCATCCGCATTGATGATCGTTCCTGCCGCTTTCACATGGGAACCGGCAGGCGCCCAGTCCATGGCGCCGCTTGAGATCAATTTTGCACAATCATAGATCAAAGCCTCATACTCGATCCGCTTGTCCGGATTATTCTGCATCTGTGCCAGAATAATCGGTGCGATCTGAATATTATTCGTACCTTTCTGCGAAAAAGCCTGCGTGTTTGTCGAGAAGTTCACGCCCGGGTAGCGATCCAAGAGTCCATTTAATGTCGCGGATTCTCCACTGTCCGCTTTCACTTTTGCATAACTTAGAGCTGCTTCCGACACCCAACTGTTTCCAACTTTTACTGCCATGTTTTCCCTCCTGTTATACTCTTACTGAATGTACGAATATTCGTATCATACACATCTGCGACACTTTCCTGCATCTGTGCCTTTTTTCGTGCTGCCTCCCGCTGCGCCTTCATCAGTTCCTTCATTCTCTTCCTGCATATTCTTTAACATCACTCTGTCCTCCTGTTCTTTACTGAACCAATCATAACGCTGATTCTTTAGAATTACTGTGGTGTTAATAAACAGAGATATACTCTTTATTTTAGTGATACTGTTGCATGTGCACAACCAATTTCATACTGTCCGTTTTTGTGTATGCGCTTACAAGATCATGTACGAAAAATAAGGAAGGGTGCAGTCTGTACACCCTTCCATGCAGTTTCAAATCATACAAAGCCTGTTCATTTCTCTCTCATACCGAAACGGATGATCCGACAGAATTTCATCTGCTGGAACTTCTTCCCGATTGACACTATAAACCATTTCCTGTAGCACCTGTTCATCCAGCCATGTCTTTTCTGACATGACAATTGTTTCATGTATACTACACGGTATAATGATATGATTTTCACCTGCCATGTCTGCAATAATTTTGAGAAGTCCATCATAACAGATCACACCTGCACCATTTATTCTAAAGATATTTGTCAATATCAACATGTCATCCACGCCTTCCCTGTACCGCAATCACTGGTTTTATTGAAGCCCCATCATGTACCACCAGACCCCGATAAGTATATCCATTATTCTTTTTAATCTCTTTTATCTCTATCGGGCAACCTAATTTCTTTTCCACTGCATTTTTCAACTTTTCCAAGTATTCCTCATATCTCATAGCGTCCTAACCTCCATATCTTAATTAGCAGGGAGATTATAACGCTCGGGGTCTGGGGTTCAATAGGCAAAGTGCCGGATTCTTCACTACCTATACAAATAAAAAAAGACCAACGATCCATCTTCTGAATCGTTGGTCAAATGTTGTGTCAAACTTGTGTCAACGCTATGTCTCCAAACGCTGAAACCCTTGGTATTACTAGGTCTACTCGCAAACGTATGGCATCATAGCCAAGGTTCAAGGGAGCCTTGCCATCCACGTACCATTCCTTATTTTTCAACGAATCTTGTCCGAAAAGGTATCTGTACTGTTTTCACTCGTTAATACCCTGATTTTGTAAACTATCCCACCAATCCTGCGATAAAAAAATCCAGCTTCACATGAGCCGGACTTTCTATTGCCATTATTTAGTTTTTCTGCCTCCATAATCAATCCTTGCCTTTCTCTCTGATAAAATTTATAATTGTTTCATGCTTCCGCTTCGTGTAACCGAAGCTTTTGTTTATCCATACTTCATAGCCTTTTTGCTCCTTTCTGTAATTGCTTTAGTGATAAAAAGAATTACTCTCTTCACTAATAGGAGAAATACGGCTACAAAATCGGAAGTGTTTTGAAATTATTTTTGAAAAAATTTTTAAGGACTGATTAAATTGCCAAAATATGAGGAACTAAAAGCTTTCCGCAAACAAAACTTAATACCGGAATACAACGATTCTTCCAGTGAGAAAACTATGCTGCACAGGGAAGCCCGTGCATTGGCAATCAGCCGTCTTGAAGAAAGTGCACGAACCGAGGAAGAATTCGCAAATGTTATATCGTGGTGGGATAAACTTGATGACAACAGGGAACGCAGAGAGCGGTACCATGAAATCGGACGCTCTGAAGTACCGCTTGAATGGCACGCCTCTGATTATATCCTGCCCGGTAATGCCAACTATGATATGGTGCTGTGGCAGCAGATACTTGCCGGCGATTTTATTGATTATATCTTTGATGAGCCGGATTACATCCATGAGCTTGTACGCAGTCAGGATTTATGCCTGATATTAAAGAATATGAAGGAACACCAGAAACAGCTTTTGTACTATGTGGTTGTCCGTTCATATTCCACACTCCAATACGCTGAGTTGAACGGAAAGACTGACCGCAATGTGCGTGGTGTGAGGGAAACTGCCATAAAGCAGATAAGAAAGAAATATAAGACTGCTCTTGAAACAAGGCTGCTTCATCTGCCTTGGACACTTACATTGGACGAAAAATATTTTCTTGAAAACGGGGTAAGAACTAAAGACGAAAAGAATTCTGAAAAACAGTGACTATGCTGCCTGAAATAAATAACAGGGTAATATGATACTTTTAATGTTTTGTCAAAAGAAAATTGCGTTGAAATTTCAGAATGATAACCCTTGACCTATAATGTGTAATCGAATAGAATTGTTAATAGATTACAGTTTCTTTATATAGAAGTTATACGAATTGAATTTCAGACGATTGCTCTGATTCCAGTGAAATCAGATTGGAGGCTTTTCATGAAAAATCTATTTGAACATACCAGTTCCCCATGGATACGGTACAGCAGTTATGAATACCGTACCGCCGAGGATGGGACTTTATATATTGTAGTATCTGCGGATGCCAAACCAGAAATGTATAATCCTATGAAAGATGCAGAATCACTTGTACTGGATGCTGTCAATATCGGTTTGCAGGTCATGCATAAAGCACCAGAAGATGAACTGAAAAGTATGGTTCTTCGTTTCATCAATTCCTACGGATTTTTAGGCTTTATGACTGCACTTCCGACAACTGCGGAATTTATCACCTATGAATCTGTATATCTTCCAAAAAACCATTTTATTAAAGAAGAATCTCTATCAACAGAAAGTTATCTCGATTATTTTTATCCATTTGATAAGATGGATTTTCACAAAAAAGGGGTAGAATCAAGTTGGTCGGTATCCGACAAGGATGGCATTGCAATCGCACTTGCAACGGGAAAGAATCCACAGGCTGTTACGATGAGTTTTCAGAAGGAATATGCAGAACGCTATGACTGGCTGGTGAAAGAATTTTCCGACTGGGCGTTTACCTTTACTACAAGCTTCTTATATTATTTGGACTATGACCGTCTGGACGAACAGACAAAAAACCTGTATCGTCAGGGTATGTCTGCATTTGGCGGCATATCCCCGACTTACCATATCGCATTAGCGGAAACTACCCCGGTTATCGTATGGAACTTCCATTCCCTGCTCGTCATGATCCAGATGTGCTTCTCTTTTATGCTTACGGATTCTGACTGCGATATGAAACTGTGTAAGCACTGTGGCAGGGCATTTATCGCAAGCCGTAAGGGAAATGAGTTCTGCTCTCCGAAATGCAAGAATCAGTATAATGTCTATAAAACAAGGGCTAAGAAAAATAAAACAGATGAATAATGAATAAATGACATATCTGGAGGAAATACTATGGACAATATGATTAGAATTGATAAAGATTATGTCGAATGGCTGAAACATGTTAAAAAAAGATTTAAAAATACACAAATAAAAGCATCTATCAAGGTTAATGACGAGTTGCTTAGGTTCTACTGGTCAATCGGCAAGGATATCGTTAACATGCAGGCTGAAAGCAAATGGGGCGGTGCTTTTTTTGAAACTTTAAGTGAAGATTTAAAAAAGATGTTCCCAGGTGCAAAAGGATTTTCAACCACTAATTTGAGATACATGAAAAGATACTACAATTTATTTGGTGAAATTCTGCCCCAACTTGGGGCAGAATTACCGGAGGCTACAAATCTGCCTCAAGTTGGGGCAGAAATATATGCCATTCCATGGGGACATATAAAATTAATTGTTGATAAATGCAAAGATGAACCCGAAAAAGCAATGTTCTTCGTTGATGAAGTAATAAAGAATAACTGGTCAAGAGCTGTTCTTCTAAACTTCCTTGACACTAATCTATATGAACGCCAAGGCAAGGCAATAAGTAATTTTCAAACAACACTACCGGCTTACACCGGTGATTTAGCTCAGGAAATAACAAAAGATCCTTACAATTTTGATTTTATTGCTTTAAATCGTGACTATAACGAAAAAGAATTAAAAGATGCCCTGACCGAAAAGGTTATGAATCTTTTAATTGAAATGGGAAAAGGGTTCGCCTTTGTCGGTCGAGAATACCCTTTACCTATAGAAGGCACAGAGGAATATATTGATTTGTTATTCTACCATCTAAACCTACATTGTTATGTCGTAGTAGAGGTCAAAATAAAAGAATTCAAATCTCGTGATATTGGTCAGATAGGTACTTATATAAACATTGTTGACGATATTGTCAAAATGGATTCCGATGGAAAAACTATTGGCTTGATCATCTGCAAAGAAAAAAATAATGTATTAGCCAAATATGCTGTTAACAGTTCCAACGAACCAATAGCAATTTCAGCATACGAATTATCGAATTTCTTACCAGAAAATCTTGCAACATTACTGCCTTCAACGGATGAGCTGGAATCTCGATTACTGCTAGATGAAGCAGTCAATGAGAATGATAATAACAACCAATAGCTCCATTCTCGTATATATGGTAAGACAAAGCAGGAACCATGACGATTCCTGCTTTATTCTTATCTATAAATCAGATCATGCAACACTACTTCCTCTGCTCTGCTCCGGATGTTATTCATCTTCCGCACCCATCCAAGCTGATCTACTGACTTCAAATGCTCCGTCACACCTTCACGCTCAGCCATTCTTACCGTAAGCATATCCATCATGTCATTGCATTCCATATCTACTTCTTCCAGATGTTTCCACAATTTTTCCGTAAGAACCAGATGTGTATACATGGCATGATGATTTTCAAACAAATACCTCTGTCGCATTCTGCCATATTTGCCAATCTGATAATTGCTTCCATCTTCCAATTCCAAATCTGGAATCAATACATCGCCTTCCCAATGATATGTTAACTCCATACGCTGCTCCTTCCTTTGTGCTAAATGTTTACAGTTTCAGTTAAAAGAGTATCACCTTCTTAATACACCATCTGCAATCTATCATTCACCACAAATGAGCCAGCCGCCTATGTTGTGTTATATCCGCGAACAATGAGCCAAGCTGACACGCTGGCGTGTCAATTTGGCGAATGTCGCGAGAGTCAAATGCTTGCATTTGACTAGCAGATGGAGGTTTCCGCTAAAAACACTGTTTTGGGAAATCTGACATCTACACTTCACAACATATCACTTCATTGCCGTACGCCTGCGCCGTATCAATCATGCGATAACCAATTTTTACGGCTTCTCTTACCGCTTCTGCCACTTTGCTATCATCGATAAACCAGGTACCGAGTCCTAATTTGGGGATTTTAATTCCGTTTTTCCAGTGTATATGTATTTTCTAACATGTTTTTCTTCCTTTCAATGTATATTTTATATTTATTTATACTTCCCTATTTTTCCTCATTCCATACTTCTTTTGCCATGCGGAACACTGCCCATGCTTTCGGCCATCCGCAATAAAACGCTGCATGTGTAACGATCTCTGCTATTTCCTCTTTGGTAATACCATTTGCCTTTGCACTCTGCAGATGATATTTGAATGATTCATCGGTAAGTCCCTGTGCCATCAGTGCCACAACCGTCACAAGGGAACGGTCACGCAGGGAAAGCTGTTCTTCTCTGCTCCACACTTCACCAAAAAGCACATCATCATTCAATTCTGCAAACTTTGGTGCAAACTCTCCCAACTGTGTTCTTCCTGCTGTCTGTTTTACTGCCATAATTTAAAACCTCTCTATTTTAGCACTGTTATATTGCTCATCCGTTACCGGCTCACACCACTCATTGCTGCAGTTTTCTCCCGGACATTCCACCGCAATATGACTGAACCAGGAATCTGCTGCCGCTCCGTGATAATGCTTTACACCCGGTTTAATATATACCACATCCCCCGGATGCAGAATCTGCGGCTCTTTGCCCCACTCCTGATATACACCCTCGCCGGCGGTACAGACAAGGATCTGTCCACCACCTTTGTCTGCGTGATGAATATGCCAGTTATTCCGGCATCCCGGCTCAAATGTGACATTTGCCATAAAAACCGGACATTCTTTCGGATCGGTCAACGGATTCAAAAAGGAATCTCCGACAAAATACTGCGCATATGCATCATTCGGTGCTCCGATTCCAAAGGCATCTGCCTGTTCAAATGCTGCTCTTTCTTCGTACTTCATACTTTTAAATCTCCCTTATTCTTTTCTTAGTTGTATTTTAACCGCGCTTTTCTTGACGTAGAAGAATCGATATTATAATATCGTATTAACTTATAAGCAATACATATGAGGAGGTATTTTCCATATGTTCAATCATTTACTCACTGTTTTTGTCTGTGCCGCTGACTGCGGAAGTTTTAACAAAGCAGCGGAAAAACTTTATCTGTCCGCACCTTCTGTCATGAAACAGGTAAACGCATTGGAAAAACAGCTGGACATGAAACTGTTTCACCGCACTAACCAGGGACTGCATCTGACCCCCGCCGGTCAGGTGATCTACCGCCATGCCAAATACCTTTTTTCTTATTCCCGGAATGCCATCGCGGAAGCCCGTGCCGCTGCCAGCCTTTCTGAAAAAACGTTTTGTATCGGAAGTTCGCTTCTCAATCCGTGCAAACCTTTTATGGATCTGTGGTACAAAGTAAATGCTTCGTTTCCGGGTTACCGGCTGCACATTGTTCCTTTTGAGGACGACCATCAGGGCATTCTTACCGAAATTTCCTCCCTGGGCAAAAAATTTGATTTTCTCATCGGAGTCTGTGACTCTGCGCTCTGGCTGGACCGCTGTAACTTTCTGCCTCTCGGCACTTATCAGCACTGCATTTCTATGTCGCGTGAACACCGGCTGGCGTCAAAAAAACGCCTGCGCATCGAAGATCTCTATGGAGAAACACTTATGATGGTAAAACAAGGCGATTCCGATACCGTCGATGCAATCCGCGCCGAGATTTTGAAGCATCCACAGATTCACATTGCAGATGCTCCGCAGTTTTACGATATTGAGGTATTTAACCAGTGTGAACAGTCCCAGAACCTCATGGTCACAATTGAATGCTGGAAAGATGTCCATCCGGCTCTTGTAACACTCCCTGTTGACTGGGACCACCCGATCCCTTACGGAATTCTCTATGCCAAAGAACCGGATGCCGATGTAACACACTTCATTGAAACCGTGAAAAAAGTACAGGAAAAAAACATGTGACCAAATTCCCCCAAAATTTCAAAAACGGGAAAATTTCATACAAATTTTATTGATTTTATTGGGTAATTATGTATAATACTAAATTAGGGAAAAAGGAATTTTTTCTTACTATACTATAAAGAAAGAGGTTTAAATCAAGATGGCAGAAATCAATTTAAGCAAGTATGGTATCACCGGTACCACAGAAATCGTTCACAACCCTTCTTATGAGAAATTATTCGAAGAAGAGACAAAAGCTGGCCTTGAAGGATATGAAGTTGGTCAGGAGACAGAGCTTGGTGCAGTTAACGTAATGACTGGTATCTACACCGGACGTTCTCCAAAAGACAAATATATCGTTATGGACAATAACTCAAAGGACACTGTATGGTGGACATCTGATGAGTACAAGAACGACAACCACCCAATGACAGAGGACACATGGGCAGTTGTTAAGGATATTGCAAAGAAAGAGCTCTGCAACAAGAGACTTTTCGTTGTAGATGCATTCTGTGGTGCAAACAAAGACACCCGTATGGCTATCCGTTTCATCGTAGAGGTAGCTTGGCAGGCACATTTCGTAACAAACATGTTCATCAAGCCTTCCGCTGAAGAACTTGAGAATTTCGAGCCTGATTTCGTAGTATACAATGCTTCTAAGGCTAAAGTTGCAAACTACAAAGAGTTAGGATTAAACTCTGAGACATGTGTAGCTTTCAACATCACAAGCAAAGAGCAGGTTATCATCAATACATGGTACGGCGGAGAAATGAAGAAAGGTATGTTCTCTATGATGAACTACTTCCTTCCACTCAAGGGTATGGCTTCTATGCACTGCTCCGCAAACACAGATTTAGATGGCAAGAATACAGCAATCTTCTTCGGTCTGTCTGGAACAGGAAAGACTACACTTTCTACAGATCCTAAGCGTCTCCTGATCGGTGATGATGAGCACGGCTGGGATGACAACGGCGTTTTCAACTTTGAAGGTGGATGCTATGCTAAGGTTATCAACCTGGATAAGGATTCTGAGCCAGATATCTACAACGCAATCAGAAGAGATGCTCTTCTTGAGAACGTAACTGTAGATGCAAACGGCAAGATCGATTTCGCAGACAAGAGCGTTACCGAGAACACTCGTGTTTCTTACCCAATCGATCATATCAAGAATATCGTACGTCCAATCTCTTCTGCTCCAGCAGCAAAGAACGTAATCTTCCTGTCAGCAGATGCTTTCGGAGTACTTCCTCCAGTATCTATTCTGACTCCAGAGCAGACACAGTACTACTTCCTTTCCGGATTTACTGCAAAGCTTGCTGGTACAGAGCGTGGAATTACTGAGCCTACACCTACATTCTCTGCTTGCTTCGGACAGGCATTCCTTGAGTTACATCCTACAAAGTATGCTGAGGAACTCGTTAAGAAGATGCAGAAGAGCGGCGCTAAGGCTTACCTCGTAAATACCGGATGGAACGGATCCGGAAAGCGTATCTCTATCAAAGATACCCGTGGAATCATCGATGCAATCTTAAACGGAGATATCAACAACGTTCCTACTAAGAAGATTCCTTACTTCGATTTCGAAGTACCAACCGAATTAAACGGTGTAGATACAGGAATTCTTGATCCTCGTGATACTTATGCTGATGCTTCTGAGTGGGAGACAAAGGCTAAGGATCTTGCAGCAAGATTCATCAAGAACTTCTCCAAGTATGAAGGAAATGCAGCTGGTAAGGCACTGGTTTCTGCTGGTCCTCAGTTATAATTTCCCTGTATCAGGTAAATTCGATATGCAAAAAGAGCATCCCATGTGGATGCTCTTTTTATTGTTTACCAAAACCAAAACTCAATGCTGTAGATTCTGTTAAAAATCTAATTTAAGGCGTCAGCCCCGCTCTCTCTGGTACGGATCTTTGTAGCAGTACGGATCTCATAGCTGAAAATCTTTCCATCCCCGACTTCTCCGGTAAATGCAGCCTTCTGAATGGCATCAATGGTCGCTTTCTCCCATTCCTCGGACGATACCACAATCTCAAACTTAATCTTCGGCTGCATCATAACATCTACTTCTGTACCACGCACTCTCTTTTTATATCCCCTCTGTGCACCGCATCCCATCACTTGTGATACGGTGATACCATTCACATCAATCGCGTTTAATGCTTCCTTTACATCCTCAAAAACTTCTTCCCGGACGATTGCTTCCACTTTTATCATCATAAGCTTCTTTTTTCTCCTTATACATGATTATTTTATACTACCAGATTTATCTCTGTCTCGAAATAACTGACGGATCCATTATAACATACGAGGTCTGTTTCTGGGACTTATGAATCCAGACCATTAAATGTCGGATACGCACTCTCTCCATGCTGCGAAATATCCAGACCAACTTTTTCTGCTTTTTCATCTACACGAAGCTCCGTAAACAATCTTACAATGCCAAGGCAGACCAGTGTACCGACAATCGCCACGGCAACTGTCACAACAATTCCAATAATCTGTGCAACAAATAAACGGTAATTTCCAAAAAACAGTCCATCCCAGCGGGCGACCGGATTGATAGAATGTTTTGCAAACAATCCGGTTGCAATTCCTCCCCAGACTCCTCCGATGCCATGGCAGCCAAATGCATCGAGTGCATCATCAATCTTTAATTTTCCTTTCAACAGGGAAATGGTACCACAGCAGATCGGGCTGACCAGTGCTCCAATGATAATTGCCGACCAGATCGGAACAAATCCAGCTCCCGGTGTAATTGCAACCAATCCAACAACCAGACCGGTAGAGGCACCTACCAGGGTAGGCTTTCCATCCTTGATCACATCAATAAACATCCAGGACATCATGGCGCTTGCACTGGCAAGTGCAGTTGTCATAAATGCATGTGCTGCCAGTCCGTTTGCTGCCAATGCACTTCCTGCGTTAAATCCAAACCATCCAAACCATAAAATAAATGCTCCGAGTGCTACAAACGGAATGTTATGTACCCGGTATGCCGTCTGTTCATATCCTCTTCGCCTGCCAAGGATAATGGAAAATACCAGTGCACTGACACCGGAACTGATATGTACCACATTTCCTCCGGCAAAATCAACCGATCCGATCTCTGCAAGAAATCCTCCCTGTCCCCATACCATGTGCGCCATTGGGTAGTATACAATGACGGACCAGAACATAATAAATAAAAACAATGCCTTAAATTTTACACGACCCACAAGGGAACCCGTGATCAAAGCCGGCGTAATCATGGCAAACATCATCTGAAATGCAATATAAACCAGATGCGGTATCGTCGACGCATATGGACCTGCTTCATTCATTTTAATTCCATGCAATCCAAACCACCGGAAATCTCCAATAATTCCTGCATGATTTCCACCAAAAGACAGTGAATATCCAAACAATACCCACATGACAACCGACAATCCCATAATCGCTGCGCATGCCATCATGGTGCTGACGACATTCTTTCTTCGCACCAGTCCTCCATAGAAAAAGGCTAATCCAGGTGTCATAAAAAACACCAGAGCTGAACATATCAGCATAAATCCCGTATCCCCTGCGTTCATCTAATCTTCCTCCATTCTTTTATACTTTTAAACGCAAAAAAGGCGTCAAAAGAATTCTCTTTTGACACCTTCGTCGTAATAATCATAGCAGACTTATTACTCCAATGCAAGCATTTTTCCATAATATTTGCTATTTTTTATGGTACAAATTACTTCTTTCGTACCATTTTTCCGTCATTTCATAAAATCTTCAATCTTTTGATTCAATTACAATAAGTTGTCCGGAAGATAAAGAAATTGACGCTTCATCTGAAACAATTTCATTGCTGATTCCGAGAGAATTAAATCCTCCCATCGTATAATCCGTAAGCGGATACTTTAATCCACGCAGGGTAACACCACTTACTTTTTCAGAAAATGGAATCAAAGAAACATACTTTCCATACTGCTCCGCTTTCCGGATCGTCAACGGCTGATTAATCATGCGGATACGATTATGTTCATCGACCAGGCTGATCTTTATCTGTTCCTCCAGACCAATACCAAGCAGACTGATATTGCCCAGTACATGATCAATTCTGGTACCGGTTGCACCAATGACCACAATCTCCATTGCACCTCTGCGAATGGCCTCCCGGATCGCATATTCCGTGTCGGTATCATCCTTTTCCGGATTCAGCATGCACACCTCGATCTGCTCTTTGTCATGAAAATATTCAAGGGTATCCGGATTTACCGAATCAAAATCCCCCACTATGATATCCGGCAGAATATGATCCCGATACAATGCTTCCATTCCCGCATCTGCCGCTAATATGACATCAAATCCTCCATTTTTTACAATCCAGGTTAAAAAACCTTCCTTCACTTCTCCCCCGGAAACAATTAAATACTTCATCTTCTACCCCTGCCTTTGCAACTTTTCCAGAAATGCTTCCACATTCTTTTCGATCTCTCCCTTGAAAACCGCAGAACCTGCCACAATTATGTTGGCTCCTGCATCCATGGCTTCTTCCACATTTTCCAGATTAATTCCCCCATCTACTTCAATATCGGTCTTACATCCGGACTGCTTCACAAGATTTCTCGCTTCACACACTTTATCTAACGTATACGGAATCAGTTTCTGTCCTCCGAATCCCGGATTAACGGTCATGATAAGAAGCATGTCCACCTTCGGAAGAATATATCGGACAGTTTCCAGCGGAGTGGCCGGATTTAATGCCACACCGGCCAGAACTCCCTTTTCCCTGATTGCCTCCACTGTGCGGTCAAGATGCCTGCATGCTTCTGCATGGACCGTAATAATATCCGCTCCCGCGTCAACAAAATCATCTATATAGCGAATCGGTTCCTCAATCATCAGATGGACATCAAAAATCCGATCGGTACATTTACGAATGGAACGAATGATCGGAAATGCAAACGAAATACTCGGAACAAACATTCCATCCATAACATCGATGTGTACATATTCCGCACCTGCCTGATCCAGCAACCGAATCTGTTCTCCCAGATTAGCAAAATCTGCCGATAAAATTGACGGTGATAAACAGTTCATTGATTCCTCCTAATACTTGCGCATATTCTTCATTTCCTGATAAAGCTGCACGTAATTGTCATACCTCACCTGCGATATTTTTCCTTCTGCAAGTGCAGTCTTAACGCCACAATCCGGCTCTCCGATGTGACTGCATCCGATAAATCTGCATCCAGGCTCAAAACGCACGAACTCCGGATAACATGTCCACAGATCCTCTTTGGAAAATCCGGGCAGATCCATAGAACTAAACCCCGGAGTATCCATAATATAGGTGTTTTCCGCAATTGGTATAATCTGCGAATGGCGTGTCGTATGTTTTCCCCGCTCAATCTTGTCACTGATTCCTCCGGTCTGCATCTGCACCGCATCCTGCAGATCATTGATCAGCGAAGATTTTCCTACTCCGGACGGTCCTGCCACTGCCGTCATCTTTCCCTGCAACACAGATTTGAGTTTTTCCACATTTTCCTGTGTCTTTGCACTTGTAAAGAGCAGCTCATACCCCGCCAGTTCATAAATTTTTCGTAATACTTCTCTTTGTTCTTCCGTCACCAGATCGCATTTGTTAAAGCAGATCGTAACCGGAACTTTCTGATATTCCATCATACACAAAAAGCGATCCAGCAGATTAAAATTCGGGTCCGGTTTTGCAGCCGCGAAAATTACGAGTGCCATATCGATATTTGCCACTGCGGGGCGGATCAGTTCCCTGGTACGTGGAAGAATTTTTTCTACATTTCCAATCTTTTTTTCTTCATCCAGTACAACGATTTCCACATCATCACCCACGAGAGGTTTGATCTTCTGATTACGGAAAATTCCTTTTGCCTTACATTCATAAATTCCGGTTTCTGCCACGTGAACGTAGTAGAAACCGGAAATTCCTTTTACAATCTTTCCCTTCATATATTACCTACTGTTTTGAAAAGCTGACAGAATGTGTTTCTGTCTTTGTAGACGTATCGGAAAGACCTTCATCATCTATTTCTTCAATGCTCCAGGTAATCGTCACTTTACCGGACTCACATGCCATATCGGATGCCCCGATCGTAAGAGAACCATCGACATCACTGGTTCCGCTTGCATAGGTCGTGCCATCACTTCCCGTCAGTGTATAAGTTGCACTGACTGCTCCTTCCGGTGCTGCATATGACTTTGAGAATTTATAGCTGTAATTTATCTCTTCCGGTCCCTTGCTTACCGTAATCGTTACCGTTGTATCTGCCGGCACAATCTTGCCGGATGCTACACTCTGTGAAATTACCTGACCTGCTTTGACAGAATCACTGTATTCTTCTTTCACTGCAACTTTTAAGCCAGCCTTCTGCAAAGCCGCCTGTGCATCTTTCTTGGAGTGACCCTGAACAGATGGCACCGTACTAGACTTCTTTCCCTGACTGATCACAATCGTAACCGTACTTCCCTCCTGTGCATTTCCGCCTCTCGGGCTCTGGGAAACAACCTTTCCTGCATCTACGGAATCATCATATTTGTATGTTTTGGACACTTTAAATCCGGCAGCCGAAAGGGTAGAAGAAGCATCTTTTTCCAGTTTTCCAACTACATTTGGAACCGGAACATCGTTCTGCTCACTCTGACTCTCCGAATCTGTGAAATCCACATTTTCGGTTCCGGCAACAATTACATTGATTGTCGTTCCGGCAGATACTTCAGAACCACCAACCGGGTCCTGATTCAGAACGGTTCCTTCCGGCTGATCCGACTTCTGCTCCTGAATAACAAACATATACAGCCCCTGTGCTTCCAGTTCAGACTGTGCCTCCTCCTGTAACTTTCCGCATACATTCTGTACCATGACAGGCTGTTCACTTTCTGTCTGTGTCTGTGTCTGCGTCTGTGTCTGCGTCTGCGTTTCTGTATTCTTTGATGAATTACTGCCAAAACGGAATAAGCCAAAGAAACTTCCCACAAGGTAAATAATCACTGCAAGGATTACAACAAACACCACAATTCCCATGATGGTCATTGCCTTATCCATCTTCGGACTGAGTCCTTCGTTTTCGTCCTCATCCTCATCGTCCTCATCCTCATCCGGATCATAGGAAGATTCCAGCTTGGAAGCGTGCCTGTCTTCTTTTGGCTCCACCCCGTGTTCTTTGATCTGCTTTAATTCTTCCCCACTGATGACCTTGGTCTTTCCATTGTCCACAAGCGGAGCAATCACAACAAAATCCTCATCCGGATGTACCAGCGATCTGCGCAGGTCCGCCAGCAGATCTCCAATGGTCTGGTAACGGCGGTCCGCATTCTTCTGTGTACATTTTAAGATAATCTTCTCCATGCTGATCGGCAGATTCTTTGCATAAACACTTGGAGGTGTCATCTCTTCCTGCAGATGCTGAATAGCGACTGCAACCGTTGTATCTCCGTCAAAAGGTACACGTCCGGTTACCATTTCATACATAACAATACCCAGAGAATAAATATCGCTTCTTCCGTCTACAAACCCGTTTCTCGCCTGCTCCGGAGAAGAATAATGAACCGATCCCATCACATCCGAGCTGACGGTATTGGAAGATGCGGCTCTGGCAATACCAAAGTCCATGACCTTGACTTTTCCCTCTGTGGAGATCATGATATTCTGCGGTTTGATATCCCGATGGATGATCTGTTTGTTGTGGGCAGCTTCAATACCTCTTGCTACCTGAATGGCAATACTGACGGCTTCCTTAAAGGATAACTGTCCTTTCTTTTCAATGTATGTCTTAAGTGTGATTCCCTCAACATATTCCATGACGATATAATGAAGCCCCTCTTCGCTTCCTACATCATAGATATTTACAATATTTGGATGCTCCAGCCCTGCTGCTGACTGTGCCTCCGTGCGAAATTTTGCTACAAATCCACGATCTTCCGAAAATTCCGGTTTTAATACTTTTATTGCCACAAAACGGCCAAGCACATGATCCTTTGCTTTATAAACATCGGACATTCCGCCTGCACCAATCTTACTTACGATTTCATAGCGATCTGCTAAATACGTCCCAACTGTTAACATTCTTTCACCTCATCAAGAAAATGGTTCTATAATCATTACTGTAATATTGTCTTTTCCACCGTTGTCATTTGCAGTTTTTACAAGAAGTCCGGCGCGTTCCTCAATGGAAGCATCCCGCAGAATAATACTGCAGATTTCTTCGTCTTCCACCATATTCGTGAGTCCGTCCGTACAGATTAAGATGTGGTCATCTTTCTTTAATTCCACTTCAAAAAAATCTGCCTCTACTTCTTCCCCTGCACCGACTGCGCGGGTGATAATATTTTTGTCCGGGTGCTCACGTGCTTCCTTTGCACCTACTTCACCGATCCTGACCATCTCTGCCACAAGAGAATGATCCCTCGTGATCTGCCGGATGCCATCCGTACCGATGATATACAGTCTGCTGTCTCCGACATTTGCAACATAAAGCCGTCCGTCAATAATGGTGGCTGCAACAAGTGTCGTCCCCATACCTTTTTTCGCTTCATCTTCTGCAGCTTCTGTGATCAGAAGTCTGTTTGCAGTTGTTATTGCCTCTTTTAAAATTGTAACTGGTTCTTCTCCCGAACTCCGGGACACGGATGCAACGATGCGCTGCGTTGTGTAACGCGATGCGTAATCTCCTGCCTTGTGTCCCCCCATGCCATCTGCAACAATGTACAGATTCGGGAGATTCCCAACGGGTTCATCCGACGCGAAAAAATAATCCTGATTCATTTCACGAAGAATGCCTGTATCCGTTATGGAATACGTCTTCATCCGCTTTATCCTTTCTCAATTACATGTAATATACATACTCTTCCATCATCTGTCTATCTTAGCACATGACTTTTCGTTATGCAAGTCTCTGATTCTCTTTGTACTTGCGCCTTAATTGTCCGCAGGCACCATCAATATCACGCCCCATCTCACGGCGTACTGTCACCGTTAAACCACTCCGTTCCAGTTTCTCCTTAAAAGCTTCGATGACATGTGCATTTGACTGCACATAATCCCGCTCCCTGATCGGATTCACCGGAATCAGATTTACATGACAGTTCATCCCGTGGATCAGTTCCGTCAGTTCTTTTGCATCTTCTTTTGTATCATTGACACCACCTACCAGACTGTACTCAAACGTCACACGTCTGCCGGTCTGTTCAAAATAATACCTGCAGGCATCAATTACTTCATGAATGTCATATTTGTTCGCCACCGGCATCAGCTCCAGACGTTTTTTCTGGTTGGAAGCATGTAAAGATAATGCCAGCGTAATCGCAAGTTTTTTATCCGCCAGTTCCCGCATCCGCGGAACAATTCCGCAGGTGGAAACAGTCAGGTTTCTCTGGCTGATGTGAAGTCCGTTCTCATCCGTCAGCAAAGTGATAAATTTTACCAGATTATCAAAATTATCCATCGGTTCCCCGGTGCCCATGACAACAACATTCGAAATCCGCTCTCCGATATCCTTACCAATCTGATAGATCTGATCCAGCATTTCCGCCGGTGCAAGTCCTCTCACCAGTCCGTCCAGTGTTGATGCACAGAACCGGCATCCCATCCGACAGCCGACCTGTGAAGAAATACATACGGAATTTCCGTGCTTATATTTCATCAGCACACTCTCAATGACATTTCCGTCTTCCAGTAAAAACAGATATTTGCGGGTTCCATCCAGTTTTGAAATCTGTACCTGTTCTTTTCTGAGTGTGATGATCCTGCAGGTCTCATCCAGTCTCTCCCGCAAGGTTTTGGAAAGATTCGTCATCTCCTCAAAGCTTTCCACCTGCCGCACATGCAACCACTCATATACCTGCTTTGCACGAAACGCTTTCTCCCCCATATCGGAAAAAAAGGTTTTTAATTCTTCCAGATCCATGGACTTAATATCTGTCTTTTCACTCATCCTCTTATTTACTCCTTACCAGCTTTGCAAGAAAAAATCCGTCACTTCCGGCTTCTCCCGGGAAAATCTGTCTCTGGAATTCCAGGGAAAATTCCGGATGTTCTTTTAAAAACCATGCGGTGTTATCCTCATTTTCTGACCGGTGGATCGTACAGGTACTGTACACAAGTGTCCCGCCCGGTCTGACATAATCCCATACAACAGAAAGAATCTGTCTTTGCAGTTTTGCAAGCTCTGCCGCCTTTTCTTTGGTCATCTTATAACGGATATCCGTCTTCTTTCCCATAACGCCAAGTCCGGAACACGGCAGATCACAGACTAAGACGTCCGCTTTCTGATGGGAATCCGGATCATCCACCGTTGCATCCATCTGTACCGCTTTCATATTTGACAATCCATGTCTGGCTATGTTCTCCCGGATCAGATCCACCTTATATTCTGTCAGATCCCTTGCCTCTACCATACCACTTCCCTGAAGCAGTTCTGCCATATGGGTACTCTTTCCTCCCGGTGCCGCACACACATCAATCACATAATCATTCTTTTTCGGTGCCGCAGTTTCCGCAACCAGCATGGAGCTGACATCCTGTACATAAAACAGCCCTTCTTTAAAACTTTTCAGTCCCGCCAGATAATCCAGCCCGGATATTTCAAAAGCATACGGCAGTTCCGGAACCGCATGTACTGTCACCCCTTCTGATTTAAGTTTGTTTACGAGTTCTTCCGGTGTCACAGCGGAAAGATTGGTACGGATCGTCAGCCGGTTTTCTGCGGTAAGTCCCTCCAGAATCTGACGGGTCTTTTCCTCTCCATAATTTTCGGTCCATATGTCCACGATCCATTCCGGCATCGAATATGTAACGCTCAGATTCGGGAAGCGAACTTCTCTCCATCCTCTTGCCACACTACGCAGCACACCGTTGACAAATCCGCTCAGGCCAGAAAACCCACGCTTTCTCGCAAGCTTTACCGCCTCGTTGCACACTGCGGAATCCGGCACACTGTCCATATACATAATCTGATAAACGCTCATGCGCATAAGATTGCGGATGAGCGGTTTCATTTTCTTTACTCTGGTTTTGGAAAACTGATCGATCACATAGTCCAGTGTCAGCTGTCTTTCCAGCGTTCCTTCCATCAGGCGCGTCAGAAAAGCGCGTTCCTGTTTTCCCAGATACTGATATTTATCGAGCACATCGCGGAGGACCAGATGACTGTACTGTCCCTCCTCATTGACCGCCAGAAGCATTTCCAGCACCAGTGCTCTCTCATTGACCTTAGTCGTCACGACTTCTTCCTCCAAACAGTAAAACGATTCGAAGCAGCTGCAGAATCGCAGCTGCTGCACTTGCCACATACGTGAGTGCTGCTGCTGTAAGAACTTTTCTTGTGTAATGGAGTTCCTGATCTCCCAGGATTCCCTGTTCCCTCAGCTGAACCATCGCACGACGCGAAGCATCAAACTCAACCGGAAGCGTAATCAGCTGGAATAACACAGCAAACGAAAACAGCAGAATTCCGATATTGATAAGCATCATGGAGGAACGGCTGTTTATGATCACACCAAGAATGATCACCGGCCATGCAAGCATGGAACCAAAGTTTGCAATCGGCACAAATGCGGTACGCAGCCGAAGCGGCACATATCCTCTGGCATGCTGGATCGCATGTCCGCATTCATGTGCTGCCACCCCCACAGCTGCAACCGAAGTCTGATTGCAGACACTGTCGGAAAGATTGAGTGTCTTATTGGCAGGATTGTAATGATCGGTCAGATTTCCCGATACATGCTGCACCCGCACATCATAGATTCCTGCTGCGTGCAAAATCCGCTCTGCCGCCTGTGCTCCCGTCATTCCTGACATACTGCGGTATGCGGAATATTTGTTGAACGTTGTCTTTACCCGTGCAGATGCAATCATACAGATCACTGCACCGATAACAACCAATATATAGGTACTGTCCCAATAAATGTATGGCATAAATCTACCTCCGTCTTACTGCTGTAAAAAAGATCCCTCTGCAACCGGATAGCCACGCAGAAATGATCCTGCATCCATCCGTTTCTTACCGGCAAGCTGTACTTCCAAAAGTTCCAGTCCACCCTCTCCGGTCTGTACCACCATCGTATTTTTTCCAACTTTACAGATACAACCCGGTGCATAAGCGCCATCTGTCTCCACCACCCGGGCTTTCCAGATCTTAAACGCTTTATTATCCAGATGGGTATAGGCACTCGGCCATGGATTTAATCCACGGATCAGGCGCTCAATCTCCACCGCCGGCTTTTTCCAGTCAATATCTCCCAGCTCCTTGGAAATCATCTTTGTGTGGGTACTCGCCTCATTGTCCTGCGGTGTAAAGGTCGCCGTTTTGTTTTCCAGCATCTGCATGGTTTCCACACACAGCTCGGCGCCGACTGCCGCCAGCTTGTCAAACAGACTTCCACCTGTCTCATCTTCTGCAATGCGCACCTGTTTTTTGGCAATGATATCTCCGGTATCCAGTCCGACATCCATGCGCATAATCGTAACTCCCGTGATCTCATCTCCATTGATGACCGCCCACTGGATCGGTGCGGCACCACGATATTTTGGAAGCAGGGATGCATGTACATTAATGCATCCGTATTTCGGAAGATCGAGAATACTCTTTGGAAGAATCTGCCCGAAAGCCGCCACTATGATGATATCCGGCGCAAACTTTTTCAAATATTCCACACTTGCATCTTCCCGGATTTTTACCGGCTGGAATACTTCCAGTCCATGGGAAACCGCACATTCCTTTACCGGTGGAAACTGCATGGTATTCCCGCGTCCCTTTGGTTTGTCCGGCTGTGTAACCACAAGCATAACCTCGTGTCCGGCTTCTATGATCTTTTCCAATGTATTCACCGCAAAATCCGGTGTTCCCATAAAAATTACTTTCATATTATTCCTCTTCCGGCTCCTCATAATTCACATCATGAAGTCCGCCTTCTACTTTTTCTGTATACATATGTCCATCCAGATGATCCAGTTCATGGCAAATGCAGCGTGCCATCAGACCTTCGCCTTCTACTTCCCACTCATTCATGTCCAGATCATAAAATTTTGCTTTTACATGGTTCGGACGTGTAACCTGACCTGCTTTTCCCGGAAGACTTAAGCATCCTTCATCTCCGGTCTGCTCTCCGTCAGACTCGATAATTTCCGGGTTGATCATAATAAACGGTCCCTGTCCGTCCCCGATATCAATGACTACCATACGTTTTAAAATTCCAACCTGCGGTGCCGCAAGACCTACACCGTTTGCCTCATACATGGTCTCCAGCATATCTTCCGCCAGAGTACGGATGCGATCCGTCACCTCCGGAATCGGTCTGCATACTTTTGTCAGTACGGGATCTCCCTGAATTCGAATTGTTCTAAGTGCCATAATTACCTCCTAAAAACCACTTGTTGGGTTAAAATCAAACTGTACAGACACATTGGAAAATGTGCTGTTATTTTTTATTTTTCGTTCCACCAGATCCTTACATGCCACCAGCGTCGCATATTCCGGCGCCTTCATGTAAATGACCTTTCGGTAAACATCACTGATTTTTGCAATGGATGCATCTGCCGGTCCTACCAGCATAATATTTTTTCCTTTCTGTGATATCACGCGATGCAGAAATTCTGCCAGATCCCTGGCTGCAGCTGTCGTCACCTGCGGATCGGTTCCCGTACAATGAATCAGAAACAGCTGCCACACCGGCGGATAGGCAAGCATTCTCCGATAGGCAATCTCCTGCTTATAAAATGCATCGTAATCCTGTTCCTTTGCGGTCTGGATTGCAAAATGATCCGGATCATACGTCTGGATTACCGCCTGTCCCGGTTCCTTTCCCCGCCCGGCACGTCCCACCGCCTGGGTCAGCAGCTGAAACGTCCGCTCCGATGCATGAAAATCCGGAACATGCAGAGACATATCTGCGGCAAGTACTCCTACCAGCGTCACATTCGGAAAATCATGCCCTTTGACAATCATCTGTGTGCCGATCAGGATATCTGCCTCCTGATTGGCAAATGCATGCAGAATCTTCTCATAAGCATCCTTGGTCCGTGTGGTATCAAAATCCATACGCATCACACGTGCCTGTGGAAATCTCTGCTGCACCAGCATCTCAATCTTCTGCGTGCCCGCCTTGAATCCGCCTAAATATTTACTGCCGCAGGATGGACAGATCTTTGGCAATGGCTGCTCATATCCGCAATAATGACAGACCATCCGGCCTCCCGCATGCTGGCTCAGCGAAACATCACAATGAGGACATTGTATCACATATCCGCAGGCTCTGCATGAAATAAATCCGGAAATTCCTCTCCGATTTAAAAACAGCATGATCTGCTGACGTTTTTTTAACCGGTCTTCCATCAGTTCCTGCAATCTCTCCGAAAAGATGGAACGGTTTCCTGCCCGAAGTTCTCTGCGCAGATCTACGACCTCGCAATCCGGCAGCGGTTTCTTCTCCACACGCTCAGACAACGTCAGAAGCTGATATTTTCCCTGCATTGCCTGATAATAACTGTCCACTGAAGGAGTGGCAGAACCAAGAAGTACCGATGCATCATTCATGCGCGCCCTCTCGATTGCAACATCCCTGGCATGATACCGCGGTGCCGTCTCACTTTTATAAGACGTTTCATGTTCCTCATCTATAATAATAAGCCCTAAATGCGGAAATGGTGTGAACAACGCAGACCTGGGTCCGATCATAATATCAATATCCCCCGCCTTGGCACGTTCAAACTGATCAAAGCGCTCTCCCTGGGAAAGTTTGGAATTCATAATTGATACCCGGTCTCCAAACCGGTTATAAAACCGCATCACGGTCTGATAGGTGAGTGCAATCTCCGGGATCAGGACAATTGCCTGCCGTCCCTGTGCCACCGTATGCGCAATCAGTTCCATATAAACTTCTGTTTTTCCGCTTCCGGTTACCCCCCTGAGCAGATACGTTTTATGAATTCCAGCATCCAGATCCGAACATACTGTGTCCACAACACGCTGCTGATTTTCATTCAGTGTCAGATGATATCCCTTCTGATCCAGATGTGACACAGGATTGCGAAACTGTCTGCTGCTCTCCACCTTAAGAATCTGCTGCTGTGCCATACCCCGGATCACTGCTGCTGATATATTCAGTTTTCCGGTGACAAGCGAATAATCCAGTACGGATTCCTGTATCAGTTCCCGCAGCAGCCTTGCTTTCGCCGTATAGTGTTTCTGTTCAAAGAGTGCCAGTTTCTGCTGCGCCTCTGTCTTCGGAATCAGTAATACAATCTCCCGCTTCTGTACTTCTTTCGTCTGCCTGCGGATCGGGAGTACGGTCTTTAGTGCCTGATTCATGGTGGAACCGTAATTCTTCCGCATCCATCCGGCCAGTGCAATGAGCTGGGATTCCATTGCCACGCTTCCCTCATGTACCGAAATAATGGGGCGAATCCGTCTGGGATCAAATTCGGCATCCTCCGTCAGTTCAATGACATACCCTGTCAGTTTACGATTTCCAAATGGAATATCCACCTGTACACCAACCTGTATTTCCTCCTGCAGATTTTCCGGGATGCTGTATTGAAAAGTTTTATCCAGTTTTTCTACCGATATATCTACAATAATATTTGCATACTTCATACTTATTCTTTTCTCAAAACACAGTTGACCAGGCCCTCATAGGTATTTACAGCAGCCTCAATCACCGGAGAAACGCCAAGTTCTCCCAGTGCTGCACTGCATTTCGGCCCAATCGAATAAATATCCGTAACGGATGCCAGTGTTTCTCTCTCCTGTGGCTTTAAACTGCCAAGCATCCGCTCCGCCGAAGACGCACAGGTAAAAAAGATCGCATCGTATACATCCTTGTCCACTGGCACCTCCATCGGACAAGGTACATTTTCGTATACATTGAGCCGTCCGCAATCACAGAAAGAAAGCAGTGTATCCACAAGGTTATCCTTTGCATTTTTTGCGGTAGGATACCAGATTACTGCCCGCTTAAACGGATCTCCGCGAAATTCCTGATCCAGATATTCCTTTAATTCCTGTGCCAGATTCGTACTGTTGGAATGTTCCGGCATAAAGTCTGCACAAATTCCATACTCCCGCAGTTTTTCTGCCGTCTTTTGTCCAATCACTGCACATCTGGTATGGAAAAGTGCCCGTGCATCCAGCCCCGATGCAAATACATTTTTCATAAAATAATCCACACCATTGGCACTTGTAAACAATAATACGTCCACATGCGCCAGTTCCTGTGCGGTATACACTGCCGGCACACCGACAATCTCACCTGTCATACACTCACTGGTATATGCCCCCTTTGCCCGGAGCATGGCGGCCAGACGTGAAGGTTTTGGACCAATTTTTGCAACCAGATAATGTTTCCCCCACAGCGGCTTCTCTTCAAAAAAATGCAGCTGGCGGCGAAGTGCAACCACATCCCCAACAATGATCAGTGCCGGAGAGGTCAGTTTCGCCTCTTCCACACGATCTGCCAGATTCTCCAGCGTACCCTCACAAATCTCCTGCGCTTCTGTCGTAGCATGGGAAATCACAGCTGCCGGTGTCTGCCGGTTTCTTCCTGCCTGCATCAGTCCATCCACAATCTGTCTTACTCTCGAAAGTCCCATGAGAAAAATCAGAGTTTCTTTTGAATCTGACATCGTTGTAAAATCAGGTTCTGACAGATCCTCTCCGTTTTTTTGGTGTCCGGTGATCACCCGAAAGCTTGTGGCAACACCACGGTGTGTGACCGGAATTCCTGCATAAGCAGGTCCTGCAATGGCAGAAGTCACCCCCGGAACAACGGTATAGGAGATTCCATGTTCCCGCAGATAAAGGCCTTCTTCTCCTCCACGCCCGAAAACAAAGACATCTCCCCCTTTTAAACGAACAACGCAATGATATTCTTTTGCCTTCTCGACCAGCAGTTCATTGATCTGTTCCTGCGGAAGCGTATGATGCCGGTCCGCTTTTCCTACATAAATACGCTCACAGTCCATTCCTGCATACCCCAATAATTCCGGAGACGAAAGTCTGTCATAAATAATACAGTCTGCTTTTTTTATCAATTCCAGTCCCTTGACTGTGACAAGTCCCGGATCTCCCGGACCTGCACCGACCAGATATACCATAGATGCCATTCTTTTTTCCTTTCCCTGTCAGCACTGCTGCTTTTTAATAAATGCTGAAAATTCATTTTCCGGCATTGGTTTTGCAAATAAAAATCTATCTTATTATACCACTTCTGCGGTATTGCCCGCAACCGAACCCCTATCGGGTACACCCGGTTTCCCGCAATGCACGCTGTGCCGCTTCCTGCGGTGTCTCTCCGAAAACCTTACATTTCTTTATACTGCTTCCATCCGCACTTCCGACCATTCCAAGCAATTGCATCCTTCCATCGGGCAATTTGCAGGCATATGCTCCGATCGGCATATGGCAGTCCCCCCCGGTTCCCTTCAAAAACAGCCGCTCGGCACATGTAATCTCCTCCGTCACGATATCTGAAAGTGCATTCACCTGCCCGGACAATTCTTTGTCGCCTTCCCGCAATTCCAGTGCCAGCGTCCCCTGTGCCGCTGCCGGTATCATCTGTTCCGGCTCAAAATACTGCGTGATCAAAGAAGTTCTCCCCAGCCGGTGCAGTCCCGCCGCCGCGAGTACAATTCCGTCCAGTTGTTCTTCCTGCATCTTTTTTATTCTGGTATCGACATTTCCGCGTATTCCCGTAATGCGCAGATCCTTTCGAAGCTGCAGAAGCTGAAATGCCCTTCTTCGGCTTCCGGTGCCGATCACAGCATGCTGTGGAAGTTCCTCCAGTGAAACAGCTTCCCGCAAAATCAATACATCCCTCGGATCTTCCCGTTTCCATGCATGTGCAAACACAAGTCCGGACGGCTGTTCGGCCGGCATATCTTTCATACTGTGTACTGCAAGGCTGATCGTTCCATCCAGCAGTTCCTGTTCAATTTCCCGCACAAAAAGTCCTTTATCCCCCATCTGGTCTAACGCTTTTTTCTGTTCCCGGTCGCCTTTTGTGGATATAATTTTCAGTTCGTAACTGTTTTGTGGATAATGTTTCTGCAGGCGGTTTTTTACATACTCTGCCTGCGCCAATGCCAGTTTTGATCCTCTCGTTCCAATGATCACATTCATTCTTTTTCTCCCTACTCCCGGATTTCGGTATCAAACTGAAATAAATCCTGCAATACCTTTTTATACTGTTCCTGCTGCTCTTTGGATTCCGTCTGTTTAAGCTCCAAGATCGGCTCCCGGATCAGACGCTTTAATGATGCCTTTAAAATCTTTTTTACAATTTTCTGATCCCTCGTACTCAGATCCAGTTTGCGGTTTAGATATGCATAACTGTCCTCTACAATTTCCGTACAGCGCTGCTGCAACGAAGCGATCGTCTCATCGACACCGGTCGTTGCCAGCCATTCCCTGGTTTCCCCAATGGCTTCCTCTATCATACGCTGACCTTTTTGCACCAGTTCTTCCCGCTGCTTCCGGTTCGTCTCTACAATTTCATTTAAACTGTCAAGATTAATCAGAAATGCCTGGGGATTTCGTCCAATCGCCGTCTCCACATCCCGCGGAGATGCCAGGTCCAAAATTGCAGTCGGATGTAACAACTGTATGTCTTTTTCCCGGATAATATGATGCGGGGAGGCTGTAGCGGAAACTACCAGCTCACACTCCTTCATTGCTTCATACCGCTTTTCAAACGGAATGATGGTAAGTGTGGGAAACTCATGCAGGAGATTTCCGGCATGTGAAAATGTCCGGCTGCAGACTGTTACATGAGAGGCCCCGTATTCATACAGATAACGCAGAGCCAGCGTTGCCGTATGTCCGCTTCCCACAACCAGTGCTTTTTTCCCTGCAATTCCAAACGTTTCCTGCAGCTGGCGGATTCCCACATAGCTGACCGAAAGCGGCCGTTCACTGATTCTTAACTTTGTCTTTATCTTTTTTGCACAGGTGACCGCATCCTGTACCACACGGTTTAACTCTTTCCCGGTACTTCCAACCGTCCGTGATAATTCAAATGCATCCCTGACCTGTCCTAAAATCTGGTCCTCTCCCAGCACCATGGACTCCAGTCCCGCAGTCACCCGGAACAGATAGGAAATGGCATCCATTTCCTCCCGTTGTTTGAGATATTCCGAAAAATCTACTCCCGGAAACATCTCTTCATACAAGGTGCGAATCACGCCAAGCGGCTGTGCAATCTCTTCCGGTGCAAAAAAATAGACTTCGCTGCGATTGCAGGTCGAAAGCACAAAACATTGTTCAATTCCTGCTTTCCCAGCTTTCTGCAGAAAATCAATTTTCTGATTATCGGTAAAGGACACCCTGTCACGGATGTCCTGATCTGCATGTTTATAATCAATTCCTATATATCCAAATTTCATTCTGCAAAGTACTCCTGCATCACATGGATGGTCTTTTGTATATCTGCATCGGTATGCGCATCGGACACAAACATGGATTCAAACTGTGACGGTGCCACATAAATTCCATGATCAAGCATAAACCCAAAATAATCGGCATATGCTTTGGTATCCGCGGTTGTCGCAGAATCGTAATCTGTCACATCTTCGCCGGTGAAGAAAATACTCATCAGAGAGCCGATCTGATTGACATGCACACGGTTTCCTGCGGCATGGCGCACCGCATCCGCCAGCATCGCTGTATTTTCCTGCAGCCGCATATAAATATCCGTATCTGCCTCCAGAATACGAAGTGTGGCAAGCCCTGCAGCCGTAGCAATCGGATTGCCGGAAAGTGTTCCTGCCTGATAAACCGGACCGTCCGGGGAAACCATACGCATGATATCCTCTCTTCCACCATACGCGCCGACCGGCATACCTCCACCAATAATCTTTCCAAACGTGGACAAATCCGGCGTAATATGAAAATACTCCTGTGCTCCGCCCAGTGCCAGACGAAAGCCGGTGATGACCTCGTCAAAGATGAAAAGTGCCCCGTAATGTTTTGTGATCTCACGCAAAAACTCCAGGAATCCGTCTGCCGGCGGAACAACGCCCATATTTGCAGCCACCGGTTCCACGATGATTGCTGCGATCTCATCCGGATAAGCCTCAAACAGTGCCTTGACGCTGTCCGGGGAATTGTATTCTGCAACCAGTGTATGTCTGGTAAAATCTGCCGGAACACCCGCACTGTCCGGAACAGATGTTGTCAATGCCGCAGATCCTGCTTTTACCAGAAGTCCGTCCGAATGACCGTGATAACATCCACGGAATTTGATGATCTTGTCACGCTTCGTATATCCCCGCGCAACACGGATGGCACTCATCGTTGCCTCTGTTCCGGAGCTTACCAGACGGCTGACTTCCATGGATGGCACCAGCTGTGCCAGAAGTTCTGCCATCTCCACTTCCCGCTCTGTCGGGGCGCCAAACGTAAGACCTTCCTCACATGCAGCCTTTACCTTTTCGATGACACGTGAATCGGCATGCCCCAGAATCCCGGGTCCCCAGGAACATACATAGTCGATCATTTCATTTCCATCCACATCGGTAATATGGGAACCTTTTGCACTCTGAATAAAACGCGGCGTACGCCCTACAGCCTGGTACGCACGTACCGGGCTGTTCACGCCTCCCGGAAGCCGGAGTTTTGCTCTCATATAAAGTAATTCTGATGTCTGGTCTGTCATGTTATACTTCCCCTTTCTGTATCCATTCTGCCACGTCGAGTGCATGATAGGTAATGATCATGTCTGCTCCTGCACGTTTCATCCCGATCAGATTTTCCATCACGATCTTTTTCTCATCGATCCATCCGTTTGCCGCCGCTGCTTTTACCATGGAATATTCCCCGCTCACGTTATAGGCAACGATCGGAATATTATAATTTCTGCGGATCTCCGTAATGATATCCATATATGCCATTGCCGGTTTGGCGATAATCAGATCTGCTCCCTCTGCAATATCCTCTTCCACTTCCCGCATGGCTTCACGCCCGTTTGCAGGGTCCATCTGATAAGTTTTCCGGTCCCCGAATCCCGGCGCAGAATGTGCCGCATCACGAAACGGTCCGTAATATCCGGATGCAAATTTTGCGGAATATGCCATAATCGGTGTATAGGTAAATCCGGCCGCATCAAGTGCCTGACGGATCGCCCCTACACGCTTGTCCATCATATCGCTCGGCGCAATGATATCTGCCCCCGCACGCGCATAGCTGACCGCCGTCTGTGCCAGAAGCGGCAGTGTCTCATCATTTAAAATAATTCCATCTCTGATCAGGCCACAATGTCCATGCGAAGTATACTCACAGAGACATACATCTGCTATCACAAGCAGATCCGGGTAATCCTTTTTGATCCGGCGGATCGCGGTCTGTACAATGCCGTGCTCATCATAAGCCCCGCTCCCCACTTCATCCTTATGTTCCGGAATTCCAAAAATCAGAATTGCCGGAATCTGCAATGCTTTCACACGGTCTAACTCTTCGTTCATGCGGTCAACGGAATACTGGCAGATGCCCGGCATGGATTCCACCGGCTGTACGATATTTTCCCCTTCCATAACAAAAAGCGGGTAGATCAGTTCCTCTGTCCTCACGTGATTTTCCCTGACCATACTTCGCATAACAGCAGTCTGTCTTAATCTTCTTGTTCGATCCATTCCCTTGTTCCTCTTTTCTTTTACTCTTTCATACGCTTTTCCTGTATAAGAATCTGTTCCAGTTCTTCCGGTAACAGTGAAGTTTTTTTCTCTGCAAGCAGCCTGGCAAGAATGGTCTGATATACCTGTCTGCGCAGTTTTTCTGTTTCTATCCGCGTTTTTACCACCGGACGGATACTTCCCATATAATCGTTAATCTGTCCCAGTTCTTCCGTCAGAATTTCTTTCAGAGATTCTTTTAAATACTGTGTGAGCACCGGACTGTTTCCCGCACTGGAAAAAGCCCCCACCAGATCCCGGTGTTTCAGATAGGACGGAAAAATAAAACTGCAGTCCTCCTGCTGATCCACGGCATTGACCGGAATATGCTTTTTTTGTGCCATCCGGGCAATCCTGTGATTTTCTGTGACATCATCAGTAGCTGCCACAACCAGAACACATTCCTTCAGATCCTCCGGTTCAAAGGTACGTTCCTTTACACATACATTTCCTGTAAGCTGCAGAATCTGCGGGTCAATCTGTGGTGCCACCACCGTAATCTGCGCCCCGAAATCCAGAAGCACCCGGACTTTGCGCAATGCCACAGTTCCTCCGCCTGCCACCAGACATTTCTTTTTTTCGATATCTATAAACATTGGAAAATAAGCCATAATACCCTTATCTTATAATTGTTTTGTATTTTTTTCAAGTATATCTGCTGGATAATCGCATATCCTACATGCATAGTATTTTTTGCGGGAGGTCTTTTCATGAACTGGAAAACATTTTTTATCTGTGGTCTGACCGGATGGTGCATGGAAATCCTGTTCACCTCGCTGGGCGGACTGCTGCGGGGAGATCTGCTTTTAAACGGACACACATCCATCTGGATGTTTCCGATCTACGGACTTGCAGCAGTCATCGGACCTCTTTCCGTGCGCCTGCGCCACTGGCCTGTGCTTCTGCGCGGCTGTTTTTACGGTGCCGGCATCATGCTCGTTGAATTTATCAGTGGCAGTTTTCTTAGGCTTTTCTCTCTATGTCCCTGGGATTACAGCAAAACCCCCTACAATATTTCCGGTCTTGTCCGCCTCGATTATTTTCCTGTATGGTTCACCGCCGGGCTGATCTTTGAATATATTCTTTCCCAAAAAAAGAAGCACATCCTCTCGTGATGTGCCCCTTTTCTTACATTACTTTTATCTGACGCCGGTTCGGATTGGTATATTTTTCCTCGCAATACTTGCAGCGGTACACTTCTTTTTCCTCATCTGCCAGAATAAAGATCTGATCCAGTTCCTGCTCGATCGATGTCACGCAACGTGGATTTTTGCACTTGATGACATTTTTGACCTGCTTCGGAAGCTTCAGTTCCTTTTTCTCTACGATCCGGTCACCCTTAATCACGTTTACCGTAATATTATGATCGATAAAACCGAGAATATCCAGATCCAGCGCTTCAATCGGACATTCCACTTTGATAATATCTTTCTTGCCCATTTTATTACTTTTTGCATTCTTGATAATGGCAACGGAACAATCCAGCTTGTCCAGCTTCAGATCATGATAAATCTGAAGACTCATTCCCGCCTGGATATGATCCAGTACAAAGCCCTCGTGAATTCCACTAATATTCAGCATCTTTACTCCACCTCGATTCCCAGTAATGTCAGGATCAGTGCCATACGGACGTATACACCATTCTGTACCTGTGTAAAATAAGCCGCACGCGGATCATCATCCACTTCAACGGAAATTTCATTGACACGAGGCAGTGGATGCAGCACGATCATGTCATCCTTCGCAAGTTCCATCTTTTCTTTGGTCAGAATGTAGAAATCTTTCAGACGGATATAATCTTCTTCGTTGAAGAAACGTTCTCTCTGTACTCTTGTCATATAAAGAACATCCAGCTGGCTCATGGCATCTTCTAAACGCTCCACTTCCTCAAACTCCACATGGTTTGCCTGAAGTACATCCTCCCGGATGTAATCCGGAATCTTTAACTCTTCCGGGGAAATCAGGATAAATTTCACGTTTTCATAACGGATCAGTGCATTGATCAGGGAATGAACGGTTCGTCCGAATTTCAGATCCCCGCACAGACCAATCGTAATATTCCCCAGTCTTCCTTTCAGGGAACGAATAGTCATAAGATCAGTTAACGTCTGGGTTGGATGCTGATGTCCACCGTCGCCTGCATTGATTACAGGGATACGGGACTTCTGGGATGCAACGAGTGCCGCGCCTTCTTTCGGATGCCGCATTGCACAGATATCTGCATAACAGGAAATAACTCGAATCGTATCAGAAATGCTCTCGCCTTTGGATGCCGATGAAGAATCAGCACTCGCGAAACCTAAAACAGAACCACCGAGGTTTAACATGGCAGCTTCGAAACTTAATCGTGTTCTTGTGCTCGGTTCATAAAAACAGGTTGCCAATTTTTTGCCATCACAGGCATGTGCATATTTCTTTGGATGCTTCTCAATGTCGCTCGCCAGATCCAACAGCTGATCCAGTTCCTCTACGGAGAAGTCTAAAGGACTCATTAAATGCCGCATTTTTATCCTCCTTCAGCTTAACGCATTTTTACTATCATATAATAAACTGCGGCTATTTTCAAGGCTAATATAGCAGCTATATAAAATTAACATGGGCGACAGCAGAAACACAATGCCTGCGCACACAGCAGACTCATGCAGAAATTGCTGTAATTTCCATAAGGACGCTCATACTCGCTCCCCATATTGGTATACCAGGTTCCGCCATATTCAAGATGCTGCTGGAACTGCCGGTACTCCATATTGCTCGGCTCAAGTTCCACCGCACGGCGGATATGCTCAATCGCCGTTGCACTGTTTCCCACGCCTTCATTTGCCACCGCACTGTAATAGTACCACTGTCCGGCACGCTCGGAAAATGGAATCGAACTTAACACATTGAGTGCTTCCGGATAACACTGATTCTGAATATAATTAAGTGCCGCCTGTAATTTTGGAGAAGTCGCACGGCTCTGGGAACGGTAGGTTCCATTTCCATAATAATACTGTCCGCTGAACCCTCCAAACGGCCCCTGTCCATAGCTTCCTGTGCCTGCCGATCTGCCATCTGCAGAGCCTGCACCATAACTGTAGCTTCCGGAAGTTCCCTGCTGTTTTTCCTTCATAATCAGATCATAGGCCTGCTGCACCTGTTTGAAACGTTCTTCCGCCTGATCTTTGTTCGGATTGTTGACATTTGCATCCGGATGATACTTCCGGCTCAATGTACGGTATGCTTTCTTTATCTCTTCATCCGAAGCGCTACGGCTGACGCCGAGCACCTGATATGGATCTGTCATGATTTCTTCCTCTTTTTCTTCAACTGAATGTATTCATACTTGGACCATACACCGGAATACAGAATATTCCGCAGAATATCCGCGTGAAGCAGAATCGGCAGGCGTTCAAAAGACTTCGCGCATTCCGAAATCATGCTGGTCATCATCAGACGGCACAACGTCTCATACTCCTGCTCATCTTCTGTATCCAGATACCGGAGCGGGTTGTAACTGTCTTTTTTTTCATCTTTATCCCGGTCCTCGTAGGCATCCATCAGGTAGATAAATTTGCCCAGATAAAATCCAAGTGTTTTCAATTCATCATACCACTCGTCCTGCTTCCATGCAAATATTTCTCCGAGCATCTCGCCTGTCAGCCCTGCCACAAGATCAATATTCGTCTGTTTTTCCGCCTCATAAGTTGCCAGTTTCTCCATATACTGCTCAATGGCATTAGTCTGCCGCGGATAATTTATTTTGATCCGCTGATAATCTTTCTCAAACATTGAGGCAATGGTTTTCTTCGTGTAATTATGGTCATCTTTCCAGTCATCCACCAGATTGTAATATGCCAGAAGAACGTTCATCTGTGCCGCATAACTCTGAATATCGTTTTCCCGCAGCTGCCGTTTTTTCATCGGATGCATCATACAGGTAAATTCACCAGTCTGCGTGTCCGGCTCATACAGACCGGTCAGCAGAACGACCAGAAATGTCATATCATAATTCAAAAGTGCCTGTCCTTTTTTTCCACAGAACTCTTTTAATTTCCGGCAAAGCCCACAATAATACGACTGATATATTTTTTTATTTTCTTCCGACAGCTGTGCGCCGTTTACATTGATATATCCGAACATACTGCCTCCGATTTAGGTTCTGCGAATAAATTTTTCCCTGCATTTCGGGCAGGTAATCTCTATCTTTCCATGTCCCCTCGGCACACGGACTTCCTGTTTACACATCGGGCACTTGAAAAAGCGGTAATCCCTTGCCTGTCCCATGCGTTTTTTAAACCGGTTCCACGATACGGTGCGGTTATAACGGAAATTCAAATACTTCTGGTTTTCTTCATAACGTTTGGATGTATTTCTTGAAAATACCCGGAAATACATATAAATCATTAAAATCAGCGCTACAAAGGAAAACAGGCCAATGCGTGTAAACATACCGACAAGCAAAAGAATCAGAACAAGCCAGGACTGCATCCGTGCCAGTTCATCCATGCCATTTCTTCCCTGCATAAAACGATACAATTTGTCTCTCATACAATTCCTCTTTTCTGTGTTTCGTCGATATTTTTCGTGTCTTATATTAGTTATATATCATGGGAAATCATATCGTCAAGCAACGTATTTTCTTTTCATACACTTTTCATAAAGTGTTTAGAAATCCGGGAAATTTATAATGGTATAGACGTGAAAAATGAAAATTTCCAAAGAATACTGCTGATATTTACGGAAAACATCTTAAGAAGAAGGACGATAAGCCGGGTTATGTCGTTGGGTGATCATCTATCTAGTACGATTGTTGCCAACCGTCTCAAGCGACCTACCTAAAGCTGGCGGGCCACGTCAGCGCTTTGTTTCGGTCTTGCTTCGAATGGGGTTTACATGTGCCCTCTCTGTTACCAGCGAGGCGGTAGTCTCTTACACTGCCATTCCACCCTTACTATAGAGGTGCATCTGTGATGCATCTCTTATAGCGGTATATTTCTGTTGCACTTTCCTTAGAGTTTCCTCCACCGGCCGTTAACCGGCATCCTGCCCTGTGAAGCCCGGACTTTCCTCACCTGCGGTCTTTCGACACCTGCAGCCGCGATCACCTGTCCTCCATCTTAAGATGCTTTTCCACTATAACACAGTTTCCAGTAAGGTTCAAGCCGTAAAGTTTACCGTGTTTTTATACATTAAAACAACTTCCTCCGACAAATTCCCGCACCAGAGAACTCTGTGCAATTCCTTCCGTCGGAAGCGGCAGAAAATAGTCCAAAAACTTAAGCAGACGCTTCGCTTCCAGATATTCTGCACTGTCACGCGGAATCTGAAACAGAAGCGGTTCCGCATATACTTTAAGCACCGCAACCTCATACAGTAACGCGGAATTAAACATGACATCCGCACTGTCCTGAAACGGGAAAATATTTTTTTCTTCTCCCCTTCGCACAGATTTCCACATCGCAATCGTCTCCTGTGCCGTCGTTCCACGGGTTCTGGCATCTCTCACGATCCGGCGTAACAGACGGCAGTCCGTCGTGGACAGCGGATTGTGTTCATCAATATTCAACTGTGTCAGCGCAGAAATATAAATCTTAAATTTACTTTCTGCGGGAAGTGTATACGACAGCTTATCGTTCAGACCATGAATTCCCTCTATGACAAGAATATCATTTTCTTTAAGCTGCAGGGTCCTGCCACGGTATTCCCTCTTTCCCGTCTTGAAATTGAAAGAAGGCATATCTACTTTCTCCCCTGCCAGAAGCCGGGTCATATCTTCATTAAACTGTCTGACATCCAGTGCCTCCAGACATTCAAAATCAAGATTTCCGTCTGCATCCCTCGGACACCGCTCCCTGTCATCATAATAATCATCCAAACTGATCGGATGCGGTTTTCTTCCCTTTGCCAGAAGCTGAATCGACAGGCGGTTGGAAAATGTCGTCTTTCCGGAAGAAGACGGGCCTGCGATCATGACAAATTTAATTCCTTTTTTTGCTGCAATCTGTGCTGCCAGGGAACCGATCCGTTCCTCCATCAGCGCTTCCTGAAGCAGAATAATCTGTTCGCCCCTGCCGGATGCAATTGCATCATTGAGCGCGCCGATCGTTCCAACGTCCAGCATACGGCTCCAGCTGCGTGATTCTTTTAATGTGTGGTACAGTTTATTGGAGGTATGAAGCGGTTCCACTTCATCTCCCTTTTTATTTGGGAACAAAAGAACAAATCCGTCTTCATATAACTCCAGATCAAACACTCCGAGATATCCCGTGGATGGAACCATATAACCGTAATAATAGTCCTGATGTCCGTCCAGCTCATAAATATTGACACGCGAACTTCTGCGATAATGTAAAAGCCGCTCTTTGTCCTTCATTCCCTTATCATGAAACAGCTGTTCCGCATCTTCTGTTTTTACACTGCATTTCTTGATCGGTAAATCGGCCTCTACCAAACGCTGCATCTCTGCACGCAGTGCCTGCACGGCTGCTGCATCATTTGCAGTTCCATGCAGTTCACAGTAATAACTTTCTCCCAGAGAATAATATACCCTGATTTTTACCTGATCCTTCCACAGATTTTCTACCGCCTTCTGCAATAAAAGCGTCATACTTCTGCGATAGGTGCGTTTGCCGTCCCTGTCCGTCATCGTCAGAAACGAAATTTTACCGGGTGCCTTCACCACTTTTGAAAGTTCCCGCAGTTTTCCATCTACACATGCCAGTACAATCCTGTCACTGTAATTTTTCTGATATTGTTTTGCAATCTGTTCCAGTTTTGTCTGCTCCGGAATCAGAACCAGTTCGGTTTTCTCCGGCGCAGTCTCCAATGTGATCTCAAATTCCTGCACTTTTTATCGCCCCCAAAATCGTATACGCAGATTCATTCTGCTGTAATTTTTCCTGCACTTCTGCAATACGTCGTATGATCTGTTCCGATTCTTTCTGTGCTTCAAGCGTCTGCAGAATCTGTGTCAGCTGTCCATGCTGACGCACCAGAAACCGGCGCAGTACCGGATTTCCGTTTCTCAGAAGAAGCGGTCCGTAAATATCACAGACTGCTATTGTCTGATCGTTCAACCGGTTCCACGTTTCATCCTGCTCCGTTTTTACGGCACGCATCATCGGATAATATTTTCCTTCTTCACAGACCATATCTTCATCTTCAATTTTATACTGATGCTGGCGCAGATATTCCCGGACCTTATGTATTTCAGACTGTGGCTGCAAAATCAGTTCTTTCGCTGTACTGCAGACGGATTCCCCTTCCGTCAGAATATGCAGAATCAGTTCTCCACCCATTCCTGCAATCAGAATGGAATCCGCTTCATTTGGAAGCAGTGCCTCTGCCCCGTCCGAAAGTCTGGTCTGTATATATTCCTCCAGCCTGGCTGCCCGGATATGTTCCTGTGCCCGGGCAAGCGGTCCCTCATTAATATCCATTGCAATGGCTCCCTTTATTTTCTGCCTCTGTACCAGTGCAATCGGCACATACGCATGGTCTGTTCCGATATCCGCAAGGATACCGCCGGTTGTAACCATGGAAGCCACTGCTTTCATTCTCCTCGATAATTTCATCATGTTACTCTAAATAATCCTTTAACTTACGACTTCTGCTGGGATGGCGAAGCTTACGGAGCGCTTTTGCCTCAATCTGACGGATTCGTTCTCTGGTTACATTGAACTCTTTTCCGACTTCCTCAAGGGTTCTCGCCCTTCCATCCTCCAGACCAAAGCGAAGCGTCAGCACTTTCTGCTCCCGCTCGGTCAGTGTTCCGAGTACCTCTTCCAGCTGTTCCTTAAGCAGCGTAAAAGTTGCAGCATCTGCCGGTACCGGTACATTATCATCTTTAATAAAATCTCCCAGATGGGAATCTTCCTCTTCTCCGATTGGTGTTTCCAAAGATACCGGTTCCTGTGAAATCTTTAAGATTTCCCGCACACGTTCCACCGGCATCTTCATCTCTTCCGCGATTTCTTCCGGCGTAGGTTCCCGCCCGAGTTCCTGCAGCAGCTGTCTGCTGACACGAATGAGCTTGTTGATCGTTTCCACCATGTGCACCGGAATACGGATGGTTCTTGCCTGATCCGCAATTGCACGGGTAATTGCCTGCCGGATCCACCATGTTGCATAAGTGGAGAACTTATATCCTTTGCGGTAATCAAATTTTTCTACCGCCTTGATCAGTCCCAAATTTCCTTCCTGAATCAGGTCTAAAAACAGCATGCCCCTGCCCACATAGCGCTTGGCAATGCTGACTACCAGACGAAGATTTGCCTCCGCCAGACGTTTTTTGGCATCTGATCCACGGTCGACATCCAGTTGCAATGCTTTGATCTCCGCTTGTATTTCTTCTTTTTCCTGTTCATCACCGGTTTCTGCCAGACGCTCTTTGAGCAGTGGAATTTTTTCAACTGCCACACTTCCGGCCTCCATCTTCTGTGCCAGCTCAATTTCTTCGTCTGCAGACAGCAGCGGCACTTTGCCGATTTCCTTTAAGTACATGCGTACCGGATCCTCGACACTTACGCCCTCCGGAACCGAAAGATCAATCTTTTCTACTTCTACCTCGTCTTCGTCATCCAGAATGATATCATCATCCTCATCATCCCCGTCACTGATCCTGAGGACATCTACTTTATTTGCTTCCAGGAAATCCAGAACCTTCTCCATCTTTTCTTCGTCAAGATTCATATCCCTGAAAAAATCGCTGATCTCCTGATACTCCAGAATGTTCCGTTTCTTTTTTCCCAGTTCCAGCAGACTTTTCAGTTTTTCTCTGAACTTTGCCTTTGTTTCTTCCGTTTCCACTGCTGCATTCTCTTCTTTTTTCTTTGCCATGTCGTTTCGTCCTCTCAGGTTACTTTCTATTTTGTCCCTAATCAATAGAAATATGCGTTTTCTTCAGCTTCTCCAATTCCTTCTGTTCATTGATCAGCTGCATAACGACCGTCAGATCATTCGGATCTGACTGCCGGCTTCGAACATCAATACTGTTTTCCTTGATTCTCTCAATTGTTTCCTTTAATGCTTTTTCTTTGTCCTGTTTTGTCTCTACTTCATGAATTTTTGCATTAAAAAGCCCCGCAATTTCTTTTTGTTCTTCCTCCTCCTGAAACCGGCTGATAATCTTTGCCGGATTCACCTGTCCGCTCTCCCCATACTGGGTGAACAGCTCCTGTGCCGCTTTGCGATACAGCGGTTCCGTGAAATCTTCCTCCGTGATCCATCCTTTGATGCTGTCAAAAAGCCGCGTATCCTCGATCAGCCAGGTCAGAAGCAGCTTCTGTGACTGTTTCATGCCATCTTCTTTCTTTTTTTCATGGATACCGCTCTTTAACGGAGCCGCCTTTGTAATCCCGCTCCCTGCCATTGCCAGATTATTCACAAGCTTCCGCAGATCCTCAAAGCCAATCCTGTACTTATCAGCGACCGCCTGGATATAATTGTTGCGCTCAAGCTCCTCCGGAAAGGCTAAAAGCCGCCGCGCCGTCTCATTATAAAATGCCGTCTTGGACTCCGGATCATTCATATCATAATTCTGCTCCAGCATACGGATTTCAAACAGAAAACTGTTTTCCGCCTGATCAATCCTCTTCTGATATTCTTCGGCCCCAAGTGCTTTGATAAATTCATCCGGATCTTTGTACGGCTGCATGTTTATGACTTTCGTGATAATTCCAACTTCTTTTAAAATCGGAATTGCACGGAGTGCCGCCTTTACCCCAGCCCCATCACTGTCATATGTCAGATACACTTCTTTGGTGTAGCGTTTCAGCAGACTGGCATGTCCACTGGTAAGCGATGTACCAAGAGAGGCCACCGCATTGTCAAAGCCTGCCTGGTGCAGTGCAATGACATCCATATATCCCTCACATAAAAGCAGCTGCGGTTTTCTGGTTGTCCTTGCAATATTTAATCCATACAGATTCCGGCTCTTGTCAAAAATCTTCGTCTCCGGCGAATTCAAATACTTCGGTTCCCCTTCGCCCATGACACGCCCTCCAAATCCGATCACCCGGTTATGTACATCCATGATCGGAAACATGGCACGATTCCAGAATTTGTCATGGCCTCCGCGCACCTCATCGATGGAGACAAGCCCCGACTCTTTCAGCAGCGCATCGTCATATCCCACATGTCTTAAATAGCGATAGAGATCATCGCTGTACTGATCCGAATAGCCCAGGCCAAATTTGCGCATCGTTTCATCCGACAGCTCCCGCTTACGGAAATACGCATATGCTTTTTCCCCTCTCGGGCTGCGCAAAAGTTTATAAAAATACTTTGCGGCTTCTTTGTTAATCTCCAGCAGCTTCGTGCGCTTGTCCGCCTCACGTTTCTGTGCACCTGTCATCTCCTGCTTGGGAAGTTCAATTCCCGCACGATCGGCAAGTACCTGCATCGCTTCGGTAAAAGTATAATTCTCATACTGCATCAGAAATGTAAAAACATTGCCTCCCGCTCCACATCCAAAGCAGTAATACATCTGTTTATTCGGAGAAACGGAAAATGATCCCGTCTTCTCATTATGAAAGGGGCATAACCCAAAATATGTACTTCCTTTTTTCTGCAGACGCACATACCCGCCGATCACATCCACAATGTCATTGCGGGAACGTACCTCCTCAATCAGATCATCTGAAAAATACGGCGTGGAAATCCCCTCCTTTCTCTAGTCATCAATATCCATCCACTTTCCATGCCTGCGGCATAAAATTTTCTTTAAATTTGGTAATCGCATACTTATCTGTCATACCGGAAATATAGTCACAGACGATGCGCCCTTTGTCTTCACCCTCATCCAGCATTTTTAATAACTTTGCCGGCAGCTGCTCGATATGGTCCATATAAAAATAATACATCTGTTCCAGCATGGCCTTAGCTTTTACTTCCTCGCCTTTTGCGACCGGATTCCGGTATACATGTTCAAACATGAACAAGCGCAGATCCCGCAGCGCCTCCGCGGTCTCATCCGACATAATGATATCGTTTCTTCCCATACTGTTGCTGATGATATCGTGGATCAGGTGATCCAGGCGCTCTCTCGTGGTAAATCCCAGCGTACGACGCAGTTCCACGGGAATATCTTCCTCATCCAGAATCATTGCACGGATCGCATCGTCAATATCGGAATTGACATATGCAATCTTATCGGACAGGCGCACAATCTTTCCTTCCAGCGTGTGCGGAATCGTCCGTGTCTGATGGTTTAAAATTCCATCCCGGACCTCCCAGGTCAGATTCAGTCCTTCTCCGTCTTTTTCCAGTTTTTCTACAATACGTACGCTCTGTTCGTTGTGGCGGAACCCGCCTTCATACACCTGATTCAGCAGAAATTCTCCTGCATGTCCAAACGGTGTATGCCCCAGATCATGCCCCAGTGCTATCGCCTCAACCAGATCTTCATTCAGCCGGAGCGCCTTCGCAATGGTTCTCGCATTCTGCGATACTTCAAGCGTATGTGTCAGCCGCGTCCGGTAATGATCTCCCATCGGTGTGAGAAAAACCTGCGTCTTACTTTTCAGTCTCCGGAAAGACTTACTGTGCAGGATACGGTCACGGTCCCTCTGAAAGACCGGACGAATATCACACTGCGGTTCCTCCCTGTCTCTGCCCTTTGAATTTATGGACAGACAGGCGTACGGACTTAAAGTATCTGCTTCTATCTGTTCTATTCTTTCCCGAATTGTCATATTCTGCTCATTTCTGCGGCACAAACCGCCAAAATCCTTACAATATTTCAAACAACTCTACATATTATATATTCTGCGTGAATTCCTGATTTCCTTTTTTATTTTGCATTTCCTCCGAGTACTTTCCGCAGCTGTTGCAGACAGATACCCGTAATCTGATTTTCGTAGCTTCCAAAATAAAATTTGTTATCTTTCACCAGAATACATCCGACCCAGTCTCCATCCACGGGATCTTCCTCCAGCGCCTGCTCCATGTTCTGATATCCCCGAAGTGTAAAATAGGCATCATAATCCGAAAAATCCGCTGTGCGGTAAGTCACATCCGGAAACTGCATCCTAAGCCCCTGTATCAGATCCGCCGGACATGCCACATAGCCTGTCGGTTCGTGCGAATATGCCGATTCTAAAGCCCAATCTTCATCCCAGAGAAGAAACACATCATCCGTTTCCCATGTCTTATCTGTTTCCACCGATGCCACCGGTGCATATGTTCCTCCATCGGTTCCGGCTGTCTGTACGAGATTTGTTTTTCCGGTCGGATCGGTATACAGAAGATTTGCAATCGCAAGCTGATAAAACCGACTGTCGCAGCGCTCTCCACGCTCTGCCAGATAGCCCTGGGCAATTCCGTTTTTCTCCAGATCCGCTTCCTCATTTACCGATACATAAACCACATCTCCATATTCCATCGGTCCCATCCGCGTATCCTCAGTCAGAAATTCCGCAACCTTCGTATAATCCCCTGCGGTATCTTTTGGCATCAGAAGTACTATCACGACAACAATGACTATCGCCGCAATACTGCAGCCAACCGTCACAATCTTTCTGATCATCCGGTGTCTGCGCGATTCTTCTTCCCCGGCGGATGCCGGTATTCCATCTATATTTTTAACCGCATACTGTCTGGATGCATAGCTAAATACAAATGCACCGATGACAAGAATAAAAACAACCATTGCCAACAGACAGGTGATTTCCTGCCAGGTCCGCATCCGGCCGCAAAGCAGCAGATGATCGATCAGACATGTTGCTCCGCCTGATGATTTCTGTTCAAATTTCAAACGACAGACGCCGTTATTTCCAAGACATACCAGTGCAAACACCGCACCATCAACCAGTGCATAGCGAATCCACCGCACCTTTTCCCGGATTACAGCAAGCGGAAACAGTGAAAGCACAAACGCAAACATGATCATCCCCGCAAAAAAATATGCCCATTTTTCCAAAAGCGATGTGTTCCACATCTGCCGTACATATTCCACTGCGGAAGCTCCATTGATATTTCCCCAGCCGGTGACCCGGGAGATCAGAAACGCAATTCTTAAAATTCCCCATAAAACCAGATAACCAGCAGCATATTTCCACAACAGCCGTCCTGTGATCTGACGATCTGACAATTCCTGCTGCATCCCTCCGTTTCCCATTCCCGCACGGGTCCGTATCCGGAAAAATACCAGCGTAAATGCAACAAACGCAGGAAATCCACCCATACTTCCGACAAACCCATTGATAAAAAGCATCACCGTAAATGCCAATATGGCGGAAACCAAAAGACGCATCGGATCTGCATCCATCGTTTCAGGTTCTTTCTTATCATACTTCATGCCATAGCCTCCTTTTTGCGATCCTTAAGAAGCGCCCATGCCGTAATTCCTGCCGTCAGTGCTTCCGCAGCCATAAACGACAGCCAGACACCACGGATTCCAAATATACGTGACAATATCACGGAACACACCGCAATAGCTACAAATCCTCTGCAAACCGAGGCCGTAAATGCCTCTTTTGCATGCTCCGATGCACTCAGATACCCGGTTCCGATAATATTGAAACCGGCAAACAAAAATCCGATCACATAAAGCCGCATTCCTGTAAATGCATATTCCGCCATCTTTACCGAATGTTCACTGTTAAACAAGGCTACCATCGGGTCTGTAAATCCCCAGACAAGCGAAATAATCAAAAGACTGAAAACAACGCCCGTAGCCAGTCCCAGATGCAGAATCTTTTTAACCGCACGTTCATTCCCTTCTCCGTAATAACGGCTGACCAGTGGCTGGGCTCCCTGGGAAATCCCGTTAAAAATACAGGTAAATATGAGTGCAAAGTTGGCAATCACGCCATAGGCAGCCACTCCTACATTTCCGGCAAGCCCTAAAATCAGGTAATTAAAAAGCGTTGTTGTCACTCCGGAAGAAAATTCTCCCACAAATGCCGGCACCCCCAGCTGGCAGGATGCTGTAAGCATCCGTACCGATGGTCTGGTCTTTGCAAACTGTACCGTATTTTTCTTCTGACAAAAATGAATACTGCAGATTAATATGCTGACGATCGGAGAGGCTGCTGTGGCAAGTGCTGCTCCTGCCAGTCCCATCCCCATTGGAAACATAAACACATAGTCAAGGACAACATTGGAAAAACTTCCCATCATCGTTCCAATCATGGCGAGGGTCGGAGCATTGTCGTTGCGGACAAACGCAGAAAACACATAATTCATCATAAAAAACGGTGTAAATAATAAGAAAATCCTCGTATATGTGCGGCCCAGCTGCGTGATCCCGGCATCCGCCCCCATCATATGCATCACCGTATCCGGAGAAAAAATGCCAGACAGGACAAATGGAATGCTGATTATGAGGATACACAAAATCGCATTTGCAAAATATTTCTTTGCACTGTCATCTTCCTGTGCTTTTAATATCGTATACCGGGTTGCCGATCCTACCCCAATCATCGATCCTATGGCAAAAATCAGGTTATATACCGGCAACACCAGATTCAATACGGTAATCCCGTCCGTTCCCGCTGCCTGCGAGATAAAGAATGTATCCACGATAATATAGCAGGAAATCCCCAACATTCCACAGATATTCTGGGAAACATATTTTATAAACTGTTTTTGAATATTCATATTTATATAGTTATCCTTTTTGTTGTGTGCATCAGCATGCTTCATTATACATTGTCACCAGGCGGAGCCTGATGACCTGCGCATGCATCAGCATGCTTCATTATACCATATTTTATATAACAAAAAAGCCTTGATCTCTCAAGGCTTTCTCACATCTTAGTGCGGAAGATGGGACTTGAACCCACACGATCGCAATGATCACAAGATCCTTAGTCTTGCTCGTCTGCCAGTTCCGACACTTCCGCATGTCTTAGCGACTTGTTTATAATAGCAAACTCTCCCTCATATGTCAATGGTAATTTTTAATTTTTTTAAATTTTTTCTTTTATTGCAACAAAATAAAAAAAATTAAAATTATCTATTGACATATTGCTCAGATTCCTATAGAATAGCATTTGTTCGCAGGAGTGGCGGAATTGGCAGACGCGCAGGCTTCAGGTGCCTGTGGTAGCAATATCGTGTGGGTTCAAGTCCCATCTCCTGCATCGAAAAAGGATTCATCCAGACGGATGAATCCTTTTTGTTTATCTATAGTTTTTAAACCATCCTATGACTATGACTCCGTTTCCCCAGCCGCTGCCTCCATGACAGATTCCACCGACACCACTTCCGGTCCGGCTGTAAATGCTTCCTCTGCATCGGCTGCTTCCATCGGATCCTCATGCTCTTTCTTTTCCTCATCTTCCCAGAGCGAATCATACTTTTTGCGTTTTTCCAACCGCGCCATCATTCCGGCGTTTTTCGCCATAATATAGAGATCCTTATCATATTCCATCAGTTTCTTCTCATCCTGCATCGGCACCTGATCTCCATGCATCAGGCGTCTTGCCACGGTCATGATCTTTCCCATTTCCTCCCCATAATCTTTTGCGGCCTCGCCCTGCTGCTTTGCCACAACACTGTTAAACTTACCTTCCCATTGCGCCATAAGCTGATTTACATAATTCTGATACTCGTCCTGTTTCTCCGCAACCGCATTATATTTCAGTTCCAGTGTAGCAGCTTCATCCGCATACCGTGTTTTTCCATCCGGCGTACTTTCCATCCGCTCCTTTAACTCTTCCCGCTGCTTCGACAGTTTGAATTTCTGCTCGTTATATGATTTCAGAACAGAACTGTAAATTCCCCTTGCCTCTCCTGTTTTCATAATATTGCCTCCGTGAAATGCATCCATCCATTGTTTCCTTACATTTCATATATCGGACTATTCACGCGATTCTTTATTTATATTCTACTCTTCCCGCCATTCTTTTAGTGCAGCAGAAAGCTTTCTGTCAATATCTATTCTGGTTGCTTCACACGCATCAGGGTATTCTTTTGCCGCTCTGAATATAAAGGGCAGCACAAATTTAAGTCCTACCGGCAAAGCCATACGAAGCAAAGATTCCGGCAGTACAAAATGCGTTCCATGTTCATACACAAACGGCATATAAGCAAGGGGCTTTCCCTTCCAGGAGAGTGTTGAAGCACCCGGAACCGGCCATTCCCTGCATCCATCTTTTTACTGTCTTATACATATATACCTCAACTATTCTTTTTTGTAAATGATATCACATAATTCTTTATTTCCGAAAAAAGCCACACCAGTAACTATGATGTACCCCACCAGCGAAATAACAGACGCTTCCATGCCAAATTCACCGCCCGTCACCGCAAATGATTTTGCATCAAGAACATAAGTCATGACAGAGAATTGATCCGCTTTTTGTCCAATTGCCAGTCCCCCACCGATCATTACAATATTCCAGATGGCATGCACGATTCCACTGTTCCAGACAGAACCACTCTCGATTGCAATCATTGAAAACATAATTCCCGCCATCGTGCCTGCAACAAGAACCTGCAAACAGCTTCCGATGGAAAAATCCATTCCCAGAATATGAACCATGCCAAACAGCACCGATGGAACAATAACCGCCACCTTACGATTCCATTTTTTCCTTAAAAGATTTAAAATAACGCCCCGAAATACCATTTCTTCGACAAATCCAGCCGCGATTCCGGTAAACATAATTCCGGCACTTAATGTACGAAATATCTGCTTTCCATTCATATGCGAGGAAACATACGCACCATGAAAGAACAAAAGATAACTTCCTTTTACCAGAAGTGGCAACAGAATAGCAATTAAAATCCATTTTCTTTTAATATGAAATACGGGCATTCCAAAATCAGAAATAGGTAACCTGATCACTTTCTCAATATATATCTTTAAAATAACATAAGTCAGTCCGACATAAAAAATTCCTGCAATGATATTACATATTCCATCCGGAATCTTTATCAGGTTCAATGCACTTGCGGCAAGCTGTGCTGCAAGTTGTGCAATGATGAGAATAACTATAGCCGCAACCGAACCGCCAATTACTTTTTTGGTACTCATTTTTCTATTTTCCTCCTATCCCTGCTCTTCCACATTCCGACAGAATCCAATATAGGTAATGATAAAATACACCAGATAAATTCCGAAAAACAATGCCGAAGAAATCAGAAAATAAGTTGCCGGTGCCGCCTGAACCCCCGTATAAAAATCAAACTTGCCACCGGTATATACACAGACCAGTCCACTGATTGCAAGCGCCACACACGCCGGACAGAGATAATAACCGACAAGCTGCTTGAAAATCATCCGGCGGATTTCTCTTCTGCTGTAACCAATCTGCGAGAGAACCCGATAACGGAATTTGTATTTTACGGAGTCGCTGAGTTGCTGCACAGAAAGTACTGTCAGTGCCACGCATAAAAATACCAGACCAATATAAAAAAGCGGAAACATCAGCGAAGATAACATATATTTCACTTCCGGAATCAGATTGTCGCGCACAAGATTTTTTGCTGTATAGGTTACAATCGTATCCGAACCCGAGCAGGAATTTCCAAGCGCTTCTCCATCCCAGTCATCCGAAGCTGCTTCCGTCATGGCGTGCCCATTCACGCTGATCTTATCCGGATCTTCTTCCAAATGATCGAGCCGGTTCTCCAGATCTACGGGCGCCTTGTCTTTGATATCCGCCACCAGTTCTGCATAATAGGGATGCATCTGCGCAAGGGCAGCATCTGGAACGATAATGATATAATCCCCACCGTTATGACCGTTCTGCGAAAATCCCTCCGTGTGATAGCCCGCAAAGGATAATTTACCGTCCGTACCCTGGATGTTTATCTGACCGGAAAAATCACCGATCTGATTCAGGACGCGGTCTTTGATATGGATAGCATACTGATCTTCTTTTAACTGCACTTCCGAAAGTCCGATCATGGTACGGAGCCGGTTGTAATCAGAGAGCCCCATATAGGTATCGTAATTGCAGTATGCAAGTTCTTCATTTTTATTGATCTTCTTCCAGTCCGGTGTGCCGTCTGTGTTCAGATACTTTGTTCCAAATTCTTTCAGGTGCGTGTACAGATATGCATTGACCTGATTCGTTTCGTTCTCATAAACCTTATAAGTAAAAATTTCCTTTATGGTTGTCTCCTGTTTCAGCAGAGCAATTTCCTGCTTAAAATCATCCTTCGCATTGCTGCTGTATACCTGCACATCAAACGGAAATTTGCTCACAAGCACCTCATTCTGGAAATGATTAAACATAAATGCCACCGAACTTCCGAGTATCGCCAGAGTAAACAGTGCCGTCAGTGTTCCCATGGTAAACCGCAGTGTCCGGATCTTAGAAGAAAACTGCCGGAGCAGAAACAGCGCATCCCCACGGTAAATAGCCGCTCCCTTTTTTCTGACATAACAGGCGATCCACGCCGCAATGCCTGTGTAAAAAAGATAAATCGTCAACACCAGTCCAATAAGAAAAGCGATTACAACTCCGGTATCCCATGCTTTAAAACAAAACAGAAACACACCGAATACGACGAGAAACAGCACAGATAACGGAAGGAACCATCTCTTTGCCTTTTCATGCGTTTCTTTGATTTCCTCATTCTGTCTCTGACTTTCCATCAGATCATGGATATTCATTTTGCGGAATTTTTTTCGGCTTCGAAACAGCGCCAGCAGATAACAGCCCAGATAACATGCAGCCGTCATCAAAATACAGTTTCGGTTCCATTCCAGATGCAGTTTGTAATCCAGCTGCACCATGCTGTAAAAAATGGACAGAAGGATCTGCTGAAAAAGCAGACCCAGTCCCATTCCTACAAGAAATGCGCCCGCTCCAAGCAGCAGATTTTCCGTAAAATAAAGCCTTGCAATCTCTTTTTTCTTTACCCCGACCAGAAGATAAATTCCAAACTCACGGCTTCGCTTTTCCAGTACAAACCGCACCATATAATTGATCAGCCACGCAATGATCGGCACGATAAATGCTGTCGCAAGTCCCGTCATCACACTCATCATGGCATCCATCTGAAACAGATTCTGCACATCTTTGGAAAACAAAAGCGTATGAAACGAAAACATGAGTGCAGTCACAACCGCCATCGTCATAAAATACACCACATAGTCTTTTGCCATGCGCTTTACATTTCGAAGAGCAAGTTTACACATCATGGGAACGTTCACCTCCCGTCAGTGTCATCACATCGAGTATTTCATTTAAAAACGCCCGGCGCTCTTTTTCCCCACGCACCAGTTCATGAAAAATCCGTCCGTCTTTCAGAAACAGAATACGGCTGCAATAACTTGCGGAAAAAGCATCGTGTGTCACCATCAGAATGGTTGCGCCCATGTTTTGGTTCATATCTGTAAATGTCTCTAACAGGGTCTGCGCCGACAAGGAATCCAGCGCCCCTGTCGGCTCATCTGCCAGAAGAAGTGTGGGATGATTTGCAAGTGCACGGGCACATGCGCACCGCTGCTTTTGTCCGCCGGACACCTGATACGGATATTTATCCTTAACCTCCTCGATTCCCAGAATGCGAAGCAGCTCCCTGCACCGTTTCTGAATCTCCTTTTTGCCGCGCCGATGCAGCGTCATAACGAGCATAATATTCTCTTCCAGTGTGAGTGTATCCAGCAGATTGTATTCCTGAAAGATAAACCCAAGCTGTTTTTTGCGGAATTCCGAAAGCTGTTCTTCCCCCAGTTCTGTGATATCGGTATCTCCATAATAAATATGTCCCGCTGTCACCCGGTCAATGGTTGACAACAGATTTAAAAGCGTTGTCTTTCCGGAACCGGAAGCTCCCATCACACCGATAAACTCCCCCTGCTGCACGGCAAAGCTGACACGGTCCACCGCTTTTGTCACCTGATCCCCGTTTCCATAATATTTCTCCACATCGCTTACGCGTATGATTTCCTGCATCTTCTGACACTCCTTTCCCTCGCTTGTAAATAAAAGGCATAGTAAAGAATATCATTTTTTCTTCACTATGCCTACTTTAACACGGGATCTGTCCGCTTTGTATGGAGTTACCTTTCCTGAATCTTACAGTTTTGAAAGATAAACGTGTTATGTCTCCCTGTAACCGGTAAGATAATCACTCACCGGAAACATAAGTATGATCTCTGTTCCCTTTCCTTCCGCAGATTCTGCCCGGATTTCTATATTTAACTTGTCACAGAGTTTACGGCACAGATACAGTCCCATTCCGGTCGAACGCTCCCGGTTTCTTCCGTTCGTTCCCGTAAACCCTTTTTCAAAAATCCGTGGGATTTCTTCCTTTGGAATCCCGATACCGTCATCTTTTACCCTCAAAAGAACACCTCTTTTTGTTTTTTTAGTAACAATCTGAATGTGAGTACCCTCACTTCTTCCGTATTTTACGCTGTTTTGAATGAGCTGGTTTAAAATAAAAGCGATCCATTTCTTATCGCTGTATACCGTATCGGGGCAGGCAACTTCCGCCTTTACATGGCTCTGGATCAGATAATATTTGTTCTGCAAAAGCACCTGTTGTGCCACTTCCTGCAGATTGGATTCCGCGATCATGTAGTCTTTGTATACCGCATCCATACGCGCATAGTACAGTGCCATATCCACATAATTCTCAACCTTGCGGTTTTCCACAAGGAGATAGCGGCTCCTCTCATCCCGGTTATTTTCACAGTTTAACGCAATCGCCGTGATCGGTGCCTTGATCTCATGCACCCAGCTTTCAATGTACTCCCGGTAATCCTTTTGGTTTTGTTCCATCTGGTGTATCCGCTCGATTACCGATTTGTTGGATTTGCGGATCAGTTCCCGGTACTTGCGATCTTCCAGCCCAAACGATTCCGGCATCAGTTCTCCAAGAAGATAACGCCTGTCCAGCTGATCCGTAAGCTGCTCTAATTTTCTGAAATAGCTTCTGCGTGAAAAAAACTGAAGGAAAAGCCATCCTGCCAGTATTACACCGTAACACACCAGTATAATCACACATTTATCCATGGAATAGCCGGTCAGCCGCAAAAAGATAACAAGCCCTGCCATACATACCATATGTAAAAGCAGCAACAACACTTTGTCTTTCAGATATTCTGTCAGTTTCATATGCGATAGCCCATCCCTCTTTTTGTCTCAATAAAGTCGCATACACCAATTTCTGCAAGTTTTGCGCGCAGGCGTGTGATATTTACACTGAGGGCATTATCATCAATAAAGACCTGCTGATCCCACAGGTATTCCACCAGTTCGATTCTTGGCACGATCTCTCCCTGATGCAAAAACAGGTAATGCAGGATTTTCAATTCATTTTTCGACAGATCCACCTGCTGCTCCTGACACTTCACACAGCCACGGACAACATCAAGTTCCACACCTTTACAGGTCATCTTCTCTGTTACGTCTGCTTTTTTCGCCCGTTTTAATACGGCCGCGATATGCGCCAGAAGTAACGGCGGCTGAAACGGCTTTGTGATATAATCATCACCGCCTTGCAGCATTCCGCTTAATTCATCCATTGAATCCGTCCTGCTGGTCAGGAAAATAATCGGAACATCCGACGTTTTCCTGACACTTTTACAGATCTCAAATCCGGATTGCTGCGGCAGATTTACATCAAGCAGAATCAGATCCGGCTCCATTTGCAGAATGTCCTCTACCACGTGATGAAATTCTGTCAGTACCGTGACCTGATACAGTGCATTTTCTAACAGCAGCTTTAATTCCTGACGGATGGCTGCATCATCTTCTATGATTAAAATGTTCATGATTTTCCTCAAAAATTGGATATTTTTTCTTATCGGATTCGGTTATTTTACGGATTACCTTACAGGGATTACCGGCCGCGATCACACCATCCGGAATATTTTTATTCACAACACTTCCGGCACCAATGATGGTATTGTTTCCGATTGTCACGCCCGGCAGCACGAATACATTCGTTCCAATCCAGACATTGTCTCCTACTGTGATTGGCAAAGCAATTTCCAGCCCCTGCCCTCTCTGTTCGCTGTCTATTGCGTGTCCTGCTGTCGAAAATACACAATTCCATGTTTTACTTAAATACTCTGACATTTCCGAGATTGTACTTTCATGCAAATGCAAATATAATTCAAGCAGATCCTTTAATTCATTTTCATAAATTTCTCTAACCAATATAGTTCCTCCACATATTTCACTTTGATATTTTAAATGATAACATCTTTGCTTAACTGTTTCTACCTGCACTTTTTACAAAAATCGACCAGCGCTCCATATGGTCTTTAAAAAATCAATTTGATAATTTATGTAAAGAATTTGGTATGAACGCTTCCACCGCATTTAATATTTTTGCGCGGGCAGTTGTCAGAGAACGTAAAATTCCATTTGAAATTTGTGCATCCACCAGCGTTTCTTTAGAGGACGGACGCTCTGCTTTTAATGCCCTGCGTCATTCCGCAGAACAAAACAATCTGCAGGATTTATCCTTAAATGACATTAACACAGAAATACAATTTGCACGCAACAATAAAGCCTAAGCAAGGAGACACTCAAAATGGTCAATCGGAATTACTCTTATTCCATTTTAATCAAATACTCTTTCGGCACCTCTTTTGTAAGCCAGACTCCGTTTACCGATAAGAAAAACGCATAACCTGCCCTTTCCATCTTTCCAGCAGCCACTTTGTAAATCACCGGCTTTCCATGCCTGCTTCCAACCTTGACTGCCGTATCTTCATCCCCTGATAAATGGACATATAACCGACTCTTTGGAATCAGACCGGTCTTATCAATCGATGCAACATACTTCTCCCCGGTTCCATGATAAAGAAACTCCGGCGGTATGGCTTTTTTTAATTCAACATCTACGGGTATGGAATGTCCCTGGTTTGCCCTTATGAACGTCTTATCTTCATTAAATGAATATCTTTGTTTATTATCTGTTTGTACAATTTTTTCGAGCATTTCCATGTCAAACGGCCTTGTCTTTGAAATGCTTTCTATTAACTCTGATACATTCGCCCAGCCGTGTTCATCCAGCGAAATTCCTATTGTATCCGGTTTATATCTGAGTACCAGACTTAAAAATTTACTTGTATCTGTTAATCCCATACATAGTTTCTCCTTAAAATAGAATTTAATGGTACACTACAAAGATTAGCATACTGACTTACAGATGTCTGTCCAATACAATAAACAGCATTTTTCTCGGCACCATTTCTTTGTTCAAATTTCTCTTTTGTTGTAACAATTGTAAGAAAGAAAAAAGCAGCAACGAGATTCAAAACAACGATGAGAAAATCGTTGCAAAAGCAATGTAATCATATTTATATGTAATTCTTTGCCATACCCCACTTCTGATCCGTATAAAATCGATAATTTGTCATACGCCTTTTATCAATATCCGCCATCATTTTTTCTGCTTCCTCCTCGGTAACATTGTACAGTTTACAGATACGCGCTACCTTTTCCGGCATATCCCCATGTATAAAAACATTCAGCACATTATCTTTGTCTTTTAAGATAAAATCCGCATTCCGTCCTATGATCACACAGCTTTCCTTTTCCGCAATCTCCAAAATCACTTTTCTCTGCGCTTCATACACCATATTCTCTTTAAAAATACATAGCCGGCCAGACACGCGATAAACTCTGTGATCGGGAACGCCCACCAGATCAGCGAAACTCCCATCTGTCCATTTCGGACGAAAATAGAGAAAATGCCTGCCAACGGTAATATAATTACAAGCTGTCTGAGCAGCGAAATCACAAGCGACTCGATGCCTCCGTCCAATGCCTGATAAATTCCCTGATATGCGACATTGACTCCTGCAAAAAGAAAGCTGATAGAAATAATCCGCATTGCTCCGATAAAATATTCTCTTGACAGCCCTGCGTTAAATAAAGTTGCAAATGCACCCGGGAAAATTTCCGTGATCAGCACACCGAGGATCATAAGTGCAATCGTATAAATCAGCCCGTATTTGATTCCATCCTTGATACGCTTTTTGCTTCCCATTCCATAAGAAAAAGCGATGATCGGTGTGATCGCATCACGCAGACCAAATGCAAGGAACAACACAAACTGCTGCACTTTATAAAACAATCCATATGCAGTCTGTGCCGACGGGCTGAACTTTAGGATCAGGTTCATCACATATACCATGATCGACATCAATGCCTGTGCAATGATCGCCGGAAGTCCGATCGAATAAATTTCTTTTATTATCCCGCCCTCCGGTCTCATGTATTTTGTTCCATGTGCAAACTCTTTATTTAATTTCATATGGAAAATAAAGAGTAATACTGCCGATGCTACCTGTCCGATTACCGTCGCATACGCAGCACCTTCTACTCCCATTTCAGGAACAGGTCCAATACCATAAATCATAATTGGATCAAGAATAATATTTACTACTGCCCCCACAACCTGACCGATTGTAGAATAAAGTGAACGCCCGGTTGCCTGTAATAACTTTTCAAACAGGGAAAAGAAGATAATTCCAAACGAAATCACGCAGCATATTCGAAGATAACCTGTTCCCATTGCAATTACTTCCGGATCAACCGTCTGCGATGAAATATAGGCTTTCACTCCGAAAATTCCAAACAACAGACATACCGCATAAATAATTACTCCAAGAAATAAACTGTTTCCCGCAACTTTTGCTGCTTTTTTGCTGTTTCCCTGTCCAAGTGTCCTCGCAAGAAGTGCATTCGTCCCCACACCGGTTCCGATTCCTACTGCAACCATGAGCATCTGCACCGGAAATACCAGCGTAAGTGCATTTAATGCGGCTTCGCTTCCCTCCTTCATGTTTCCGACAAAGGCACTGTCCACAATATTGTAGACCGCCTGTAATGCCATTGACAAGATCATCGGTATTCCCATCTGCACCATGAGCTTATTGACCGGCATCTCCTTCATCCTGTTACTTTCTGCCATCTTAACTGAATCCTCCTTTTTCTGCATAAAAAAAGCATGTACTTATCTCACAAGCTGGACTTACGCTGATAAGCTACACACTTTTTCATGGCATCATAAAAATAAAAACGAGCAGCAAAACTGGATTTACGCTCGTTTGCTACTCGTTTGAAAATCATTATATTTCTCTTTTTCTAAAAAGTCAAACTAAACTTTCTTGTAAAAAATACATAGGATGCTATTTCCATACTCACTTACACGAAAAGCCCGAATACTCTATTCTTTTTCGCATGTGCATCCAACTCCGCCTGTGTTGTAATCCCTTTTTCAATAGCCCGCGCCTTAATTGCAGGTGGATAATTGTAAAGCTGGTATTTTGCTCCCTGGATTCTAAATAAAACGAGCATAAACGCTGTATAAAGCAGACTGTACACGATTGCTTCTACTGTAATCCTGATTACCATAGTTACGTCTCTCCTTTCAGGTTAGTTATTTCTAACTGTTATTTTAGCACAATTTTTACCAACTTGAAAGTCCATTTACTCTTATTCCGACTCCATCTCCCCAGTCGCTGCCTCCATAACCGATTCCACCGACACAACCTCCGGTCCGGCTGCAAATGCTTCCTCTGCATCAGCTGCTTCCATTGGATCCTCACGCTCTTTCTTTTCCTCATCATCCCAAAGCGACTTATACTTTTTGCGTTTTTCCAACCGCGCCATCATTCCGGCATTTTTTGCCATCATGTACAGATCCTTATCAAATTCCATCAGCTTTTTCTCATCCTGTGCTGGCACAATGTCTCCATGCATGATGCGTCTGGCTACCGTCATGATTTTTCCCATTTCCTCACTGTAGTCTTTCGCAGCCTCGTCCTGCTGCTTTGCCGCAACACTGTTAAACTTGCTTTCCCACTGCTCCATAAGCTGATCTACATAATCCTGATATTCATCCTGTTTTTCTGCAACGGCATTATATTGCAAATCCAGAGTGGCTGCCTCATCGGCATACAACGTTTTACCGTCCGGTGTGCTTTCCATCCGTTCCTTTAGCTCATTTCGCTGCTTTGACAGTTTGAATTTCTGCTGATTGTATGATTTCAGAACAGAACTGTAGATTCCTCTTGCCTCTCCTACTTTCATAATGTCTCCTCCGTGAAATATATCCATTGTTTCCCTTATATTTCATATATCGGATAAATCACATGATTTTTTAATTCACTTTCAATTTCATCTTAATATATTCGCTGACCGCACATAGACCAGCTTTCAGGATTTCGGCATCACAGGCATATCCAATCCTCATGCTGTGCGACTGTTCAAAACAGTCCCCTGGCGTGACAAAAGCACCTGTCTGCTTGTACATTTCTTCACAAAACGTATAAGAATCAATGGGCAGATCATTTTTGTTTCCGGTGTTGCCAGACGGCGAATCTCCTCAATATCAGGAAGATACCCATTTTCCTTTTTAAGATCAATCAACTGCACATCTGCACCATAGGATTCCGGAATAGAATACAATTGTTGATAGGTCGGTCTGATGCTAATGACTCTCTCTCCCGGCGAAATGAGAGAATAAAACACATGATGATTGGCACCCGTAGCACCATGCGTGGGGATAATCTCATCCAATTTAATAGTTTTATAAAGCTTGCAGACTCCTGCTTTAAATTCAGGATTTCCCTCAATGTTACCATAAGTTAATCTTTGTTTACAAAAATCTTCTAAGAATTTATTCTTATCTTCACTATAAAATCTCCTTTCTTTCCCAATTGCCACCAAAAAGAAAAAAGTATCCAAGGCATCGCCTTATAGCACATTTTTAATGCGCTGTACCTACGGCGGTGTCCTGAACACCTTTCATTTAATCGCTGCCCGGTGGCAACGATAAGTGTTATATTTAATTCATATTTATTTTATGTTGTAAACTACATTTTGTCAACAGCGCATCACTATCACCGCCTACTCGGGAGTTTGACAGTTGAATAATAGAAAAAGTACTTGCAGGCCTTATAAAACCTGCTTTTTTTGCGTCAAATTTTATGTTTTTATATATGTTATTTTCTGTTATTGTATTGTATAATAAGAAGGTGTTGCATATGCATCTTCATATATCAAAATCCAAAAATGCAGAGTCCTTTTATATCTGCAAAGGGAAGGAATAAATTACTATACTTCAAAACAACGGCAAAAATCGCTGAACCCCAGTAAAATCAATGGATACAGCGATTTTTTCTTCTAATAACTGTCAAAGACAGGAATATATTCTTGTATGATTGCACAGTCAATAAGCATTATATAATAATTCCCTGCTTGGTTTTTTTGTTTTAATGAACTTTCGTTATTGCTCCGGCATCCATCTCGTACACCTCATCACAGAGAATTTCTATATCCAGTGGATTATGACTCGCTACGAGGATGGTTGTCCCTTCTTCTTTTAATTGAACCAGAAGCTTCCGCATATCCTCCACGCCATGTTTATCCAGACCGTTCATCGGCTCATCCAAAATGAGGATGTCCGGACTTTCCATAATTGCCTGTGCAATTCCAAGTCGCTGACGCATGCCGAGGGAAAATTTCCCCACCTTCTTCTTATCTTCCGGATCAAGCCCCACGAGCCGGATGCTCTCTTTTATCTTCTCATCTGTGATTTTCTTCTGCAGACGCGCAAGAAGCTTCAGGTTCTGAAAGCCTGAATAATCCCGCAGAAAACCCGGATGTTCAATAATAATTCCAATTCCCTGTGGGATATCCACATCCTTCCCCACCTGTTTGCCACGAACCAGGATTTTCCCCGCATCCGGCAGGACAAAACCACAGATGCTTTTAAAAAGAACTGTCTTGCCGCTTCCGTTCCTTCCGATGATTCCATATATTTTTCCGGGTGTGACAGAAAGGCTCACATGGTCCAGAACCGTCTGTTCCCCGAACCTTTTTACGACATCCTGTATTTCTATCAAATTTTCCATTCTCTAAATCCTCTCTGCCTTCAGCAAATGTTCTATAAGCCTGACTCAATAGCGTCAAGTGTGTATGTCTTCGATTTTTTCATAATGATAAATCCGGTCACCAGAATAATTGCGATTTCAACCGCAAGAATATACCACAGCGGAACTGCATCATCGCTCCTTAAATAAGCATAGGTGGTCGTCCAGTGCAGTGGTGACAGAACTCTGAGCTTAGGCAGCCTCACCACATCAATCATATTGGAAAAAACAATCCAGCCAATGGCCACTGCTGATCCATATATTCTGCTCCCAAGCATGTTTCCAAGAAAGACAACAAGACCAAGCAGCGTACCCACAAGTACATTCAGTCCGTAGGTAATCAGACAGGCAGCAAGTGGCGTATAGGCTTCCACGATTTCCTTGTGCATCACCACTCCGGCCAGTCCGTTATTTTCTGCACACATCCGGATAATACCGCCCCAGTCCGTAGAAAATCCGACCTGCGGAATGAGTACCAGAACTGTCGTCAGTGCAGTCCACAGAAAATATACCAGATTCGCGGCAACAATGTAGGCAAGCTGTCCGGCAAACCAGCGCAGCCGCCCTGTCCTCACCAGAACAAACATCTGCTGGTCATCCATAAACGGGGCATTACAAAACAATAAAACCACCCCAAAATAAAAAAGCATCCGCGTTATTCCGTCATCCATCTGAAAAGCGAAAAAATATGGTGTCACCGCTAGTCCCACATCCTGCGCATACTGCCTTAAATAATCTTCCCGGATAAATGTGAAAACCAAAACGGACAAAAAGACGATGAATACCCGGTAGCTGCTTTTCCACTTTCTGAAATTGTTACACATACTCCTAAGCATTTTCCATCCTCCTTATAATCTGCCTTGCCGCAATCTTCCACAAAACAAAGTAGATACAGCCTGTATACGCCAGAGCATAAAGCATCTGCCAGATTCCTCCCCCCAGAAATTCCGCATTGCCAAAGTATACCCATGCCGGCAGAATTGGTCCCAGCTCCAGCGGAGCATATTTATTGGACAGGCAGATGACCATGTAATAAATAAGAATGGGCATTGCCGTCCCGACAAATATATTGGGAATACATGCCGTCACCGTCATCGCCAATCCTGCGAGAACCGCACCCAGCAGGGACAGTAGCAGAGCATTCCAGATATTCTGGATAAAGTAAGCATGATTCTGCGAAAACATAGCATAAAACGAGCCTTTTATCGGCCAAAGCGTAAAAATCATGAGCAGTTCATACAATGCCATACCGCCAAGCATGCTTGCACAGCCGCCAAGGGCTGCAGAAAAAAGATGCCCCCTGATATACTTTTTTGCATCACCTCTTACGACTGCGTATCTGGTAAAACCACTGTTACAGTCCTCACAGTAACTGAGACCTCCGCCAATCACGCAGAGCAGATAAAACAGGATAATGAACCCGGAACTGGATACGACGGAAAAAGCATCCTGCAGATTCGCAGAATCCCCGTCTGAGCGGATAAAAGCAATTCCGCTCATATACAGTGTCAGTGCCATTCCAAGTGTGCAGATATATATTTTTCGATTCTGAAACATGCGAAGTACATTTGTTGTAAAATACCGGTTCATATTTCTCCCCCCTCATTTGGTCTGCAGAACTTCACCTGTATAGGCATCATAAATAGCTATATATTTCTCTTCGGAATCATAATTCACCTCACCATAGTGAGTGACTGTCTGCGAATAATAACATGCCCATACCGGACACATATGGTACAATTCCGTTTCTTTATCGTAAACCGGCAGATATTCCAGCGAAACCTCCGACAGCTTCATTTCACCGGTTTCCTCCTTTGACTTCATCATCTCTACCTGTTTTTCTATAATGTCCGCCGGACGAAGAATCTCCTGTTCGGTTCCCATTTTCTCCAGCTCATACGTTGGTGCAGACTGAAAATATGCAATTCCATCCCTGTCTACACTTACTTCACACACGCTTGAACGGAAAGTGGTATCGTTTGTAAGTTTTCCATCCCCCGGATCATATCTAAGACCCGGAATGCCAAAGTAATCCTGATAAAGAAATATCGCATACGAGAAATTCCTATTTTCTTCTTCCTCCGGTGTGTGATTGTCGAATTTATCAAGATCCAGCCATGATATTCTCTTATTCTTTTCATCCAGTGTATAGCAGTCCACTGTATCACTGACCTGAATTCCCATTTTTTCTGCATAATCCACTGCCAGCTGTTCACTCTCTTTTATCGAACCGAACGCCAGCTCTCTGCCGGTTTTGTACAGTTCTCTGTTGTCTCCCTTATAATCTCCGCAGAAGTCTGACTGATTTAAGGAAACATACCCGCGTTCAGTTGAATAACTAAATCTGTCCGGTAAAACATAAACATTGTCCTCATGATTTGAAATCTCTACATAATAAATTTTTTCCCCTTCACTGTTCCTGTAACACTCTACATCCTTCTCCTCATATTTCCACCCTGCTTCGTTCATCATTTTCTGAATCAGCTCATGTGCCTCTTCTTCTGATTCTGTATAATTTTTTTCTGTCGCATACCAGTCGGAAAGCTTCCATTCCGAAAGCCCCCATAACCGGACATCTGCATCTACCATTAACAGATCATCCACCTGACAGGTCAGATGATCTGGAATTTTCTCAACATCATCTGTATCAAACTCTGTAAGCTCCTGTTTGGCGACCCCCTCCATCTGATTCTGGTGCTCTGTGCCATTCTGCTCGGGAAACTCCGTTGGCGCACAGGCTGTCAGAACAAGACAGGCACTTGTCAGCATAATAACTGCACAATTTTTTCTTCCCATCTTTCTTTCCCCCTCCAATAAGCAGATGCGCCAAATGCCGCATCTGCTTATCATAACTTCTTATGGTTCCCAAGTTCCTCCTACTGAAACCGTAATTCCACCGTTTGATGAAGGATTATAACCATATAAACTTACATTTTCATCTTTTTTTACCGTTTTATTGTAAATAACTGTACACGTTCCTAAGCCTCTTTGTTCAGTATACTCCGCTGTAAATCCCTTATCTGCTACATGTGTACGGTACTTAATTGAGGCAGACGGATAATTCATTTCCGTAACATGCACAGATGCATAGGCTGTACTTCCAGTTTTTGCTTTATAGGCTGTATTTTGAACATTTTCCGGCATGAGACCAAATGAATATCCATAGGTTGCTGCCATAACGCTTGTTGTTGAAAACATGGTTAACACTAACCCTAAGCAAAGTGCTTTTTTTAATTTGTTTTTCATTGTTATTTCCTCCTGTAAAGTACGTTTTTCCACAAAAATTTTTACCAATTTCATTCTTTACTTCTTTTCATGTTTTATCAAATAGATTTTCCTCAGTCCTTCCGGCTCCTTAGTCTGATAATTATACCAATCTGAGCTTTCAGATACGGATGCAATTGCCACTGTTTTTACAAGTGACGCAAATACCTCTGCAAATTTCTTACCTTTCATCTGACATCCTTCCTATTCTGTCAAGCCTAAATCTATTGATTTTACTGGCTTTGACGATATTTATTTACCTCAAAACAAGAGCCGGGAGTGATGGATATCGTAGTATCTTGTACCGAATAGCTGATTAATGGGTACACTTCTTAAAGCATCCCTGTTGTTTGCTTTATAAAGGCTATTTTCCCTCTGATCAACTATGATGATGAACCTTCCGTGTCTAAGGGGATCATATCCCAACTTCCTTCGTTCCACCTACCATACACTGAGTGCCAGCCAAGCTCCTAGACGGGGTCATGCCCCATGGAAAATACCGTTGCCGGCTACAGCTCTTGTTTTTCTGTTTGATTGTTACTGACCTGCGTTCAACTGTCATGATACTGATTTACTCAGTGGACGCTACACCACTACAGCCTTCCGTTGGTCTTTGTGCTGATGTAGTGCATTTCACACTCCCATCTGATTTACGGGTTTCTTTTCCAGAACCCTGTCCAGTCTCCAATGCCTTCCATCAGCCACTCGACAGAGTTCTGGAGTTACTTCTTTTATTTTATTTGCTATGCTGCCATTGGTGCCTGTGAAGCCGTTGGTCGTTTAATATCTTTCAACAGTTTCTGCGGGTCATAAGTTGTCCCTGTCTTTAGGATCGTGTAACTCACCCTCAGTATCTTGCAGGCTATCACAACCAGTGACTGCATCTTTTTCAGCGGATTGTTGGTTCGTGTTGTATAGTACTCATGTAGCTGCTTAAATTCATCTGCATGCGACACCGCCGATTTTGCCGCTTGGAACAGCCAATACCGGAGTCTCTTGCGTCCTCTGTGGCTGATTTTCGTCTGTCCTTTATGCTTGCCTGAACTGCATGCCACCAGCCCCATCCCGCTTAGCTTCTGGATTTCCTTCACATCATCAAATCTGCTGATATCTCCCATTTCTGCCAGTATTCCAGCCAGTATGTTTTCACCTACACCTCTGATTTCAAGTATGTTTTCTGCGTAAGGTATTTCCCTGCATTTTTCATGTAAAGTACTTTCAATCACAGCAAGCTGCTCATCCAGCTTCAGGATCTGTTCTGCATACCATTTCACTGTCTCACGCCCTGCATCTGTTCCATCCGTTAATCCCACACTTTTCTCTGCATAGCTCACGATTTCATTGGCTCTGCTGTAACCGCGTCCTCTCAGTTTTTCATTGTGCCAGATATTTTTTATGCCTTCTGCTCCCAGTGCTGTGATATCCGATGGGATAGCTGATACTTTCAGTACTTCCAAAGTAAATGCCCCATCTATTTTTCCAAATGCGTCCATGTATTCTGGAAAATAGATTTTTAATTCCCTGTGAAGGCGGTTGATATTTCTTATCCTGTCTTCGGTAAGCTGATCCCTGAACATGGAGAGTCTTCTCATGTCCGCGTAAACTTTTTCTGGAAGATAAGGCATTCCGTAGTTTCCATCTTTCACAAGGTTCGCAATCAGTTTTGGATCTTTTCTGTCATCCTTGAGCTGGCTATTGTCTTCTATTTCTTTACTCTGCTTTACAGCATATGGATTTACCTGGACAACGCTGATTCCGTTAGA
>NZ_CVRR01000061.1 GCF_001406815.1 Roseburia faecis
ATCTCATTACAAAATAATTTTTGATCTGTTTTACCATTTAAAAACTGATTGCAGATACCACTTATCTCTTTCTTCTCATTTGTATAAAAAGCTGTCTCATCTGAGATTATTTCTGACTTGTACTTATAAGATTCTGTTTTGCTTCCAATTCCAACAACCATGTAATCTGGTGTCATTCTCTCCATGATAGAATTACGTGCCGAATCATTAAAATGAACATATTCGTCAATCATGTCTGAAAAACCTGCTTGTAATTGCTCTGGAACATACATTTCATTTACTTTCCTTAGCCCCGCTTCACTTGCACTTAACAAAAATACAGATTCATAAGAAGTTCCTCTATATCCCTCCTGAGCATTCAAAGAATCTACATCTGCTGTCATTGCATTAATCTTCTCTTTTAAATCTTTCATTTCATCTTCTGTCAAATATTCAGAAGCATTTTCGTCCAGCCATTTTTCAAAAACCTCTGACTGATTTTCCGAACAGCCTTCAAACGCACTTTGTTCTCCAGAAATGGAAGTTGCTTTCAAATCTAATTTGAATAAATTTTCACATTTATATTCTGCTGGTATCTCTCTTATCTCTCCCATAATAGATGAAAAATGCATTGTATGAAAATCCGATACCTTATTACGAGCAGTCTCAACTAACTTTCTTGCTGAATCACTGATTTTCACATCATCCTCCGAAATAATATTCTGAGGAACAGTTGTTTTCTTCTCAACCTTATTTTTTATCATTTCTGGATTATTAATATACCTATTTCCTTGAACTTTCATAGCAACCTCCTTAAGTTAGTCCACACTTTCTATACTTCTTTATCTATCTTGCTCGATGTCAAAGAACCTGCATCTATTTTCAGGTAATCTACATCACTGTCATTGCTCAATGAACCAATAAAACGATTTATATCTACTGACTTTCTGCCACTCTACTCTCTGGTGATGCCATCCAATGCACCAATTTGATATTTTCCTTTTATCGAATCCTCTTATGCCTTAATATCAAAACTTGATCTATCAGGTGCAGAAATACTCACAGATTCTGCTACAAGGCTCTGTGTCATACTTTTTACATCATTACCAGTTACGGATAAGGTATAATCACCCGTTTCTTTTCCTTCTGCCGATTTTTCTGCACGTTTCTTTGCAGCTTTTTCTTCCTCTGCTTTTTTAGCAGCTCTTTTTTCTTTTACCTTTTCCTCTTTTTCTCTGTTCTCTTTTGCCTTTCGTTCAGCATTCTCTTTCGCTATTTTCCCATCTGGATCATTTGTACAAGATGCTGTCTCTATAATATTTCCGTTTGCATCAATCATATAACTCTGATTTGTCACAGTGCCCAAACATCCATTAATCGTA
>NZ_CVRR01000062.1 GCF_001406815.1 Roseburia faecis
TGGTGCTAGAATATAAATAGTACAAGCCAAAATGAGAAATTCCAAATACACATAAGCATGATACAATAGAGGCATGCTGAAGGAGGATCTCATATGGCAAAGCAACATGACAAACAATTTAAACTTGATGCAGTCCAGTACTATCAGGATCACAAAGATCTCGGAGTACGTGGATGTGCAGAAAATCTTGGCATCGGATACAGCACATTAACAAAATGGCTGAAAGACTTCCGGGAATCAGGTGATATTCCTGTTCGTGGTTCTGGTAATTATGCATCTGATGAGCAGAAGGAAATTGCCCGTCTCAGACGTGAATTACGTGATGCAAAAGATGCACTTGATGTGTTAAAAAAAGCAATCAACATTCTGGGAAAATGACGGAAGCCATTTATCTTGAAGTGTCTGAGAAGACGGAAGCTGCCAAAAAGGCTGGACGCCGGGTTTCCGTCTCCGGAATGTTGAAATTTTTAGGTGTCTCTCGCTCAGGATATCTTGCATGGCTCCACCACGTACCTTCTGATACAGAAAAACATCGTAAAGCTGTAAAAGCAAAAATACAGGATATTTATGATGATTCCAAGCAGAACTACGGTGCTCCGAAAATCACTGTAGAACTTCGAAAAACTGGTGAAGTCATTTCGGAAAGAACCGTTGGTACATATATGCGCCAAATGGGAATCCGTGCCCAGTGGAGCAAACCATGGACGATCACCACAAAAGATTCCGATTTCAGCACTGAATTACAAAATATCCTTGATGAGCAATTTAATCCTGATCGTCCGAATGCAGTCTGGTGTTCGGATATTACCTACATCTGGACAATAGATGGATTTGTCTATCTGACCAGTGTTATGGATTTATTTTCCAGAAAAATCATAGCCTGGACGCTTTCAGAAACACTGGAAGTATCTTGCGTGATTGATACTATAAACAAAGCCAAAGCTCGCCGAAATATCGATCAACCATTAATTATCCATTCGGATCGTGGCAGCCAATATGTTGCAAAGGAATATAAAAAAGCAACCGAAAATATGCAGCGCAGTTATTCGAAGAAAGCTTTTCCGTGGGATAATGCATGCATTGAATCCTTTCATTCTATTATCAAACGTGAATGGCTCAACCGCTTTAAAATTCGCGACTATAAGCAGGCATACCAGTTGATTTTTGAATATCTGGAAGCTTTCTACAATACGAAACGAATTCATAGCCATTGCAACTATATGTCGCCAAACGAATTCGAACGAGTGTATGAAAGAACGCACACTGAGGCTGAGCTTCTGGCAGGTTAAAATGGGGAGAAATTTCTCATTTTAACTTGTACTAAATCTTGACATAGAACCA
>NZ_CVRR01000063.1 GCF_001406815.1 Roseburia faecis
GAATATAATGAGATTATGTTCTTAAGGGAAATCACTCACACCATCAATGCTTTTAATGAGATGGCAGACGTTGTAAGGCTCTATTCCAAGAAACCAAAAACAGCAGAACAAAGGCTTGCAAATCTTTTATCAGAAGTCTTATACGAAGATTCCGAATCGGTATAGTAAGACAACCGGAGTTATGATATACTTACACGCACGAAGCATTTCATCAGTTCCGATTGTCTAATATCGAAAGGAGACATACGATTATGGCAAAAGGATCTGTAAGAAAAAAAGGAAAGAAATGGTACTACCGCTTCTATGTAGAGGACGCAAGCGGCAATCTTGTTCAGAAAGAATGCGTTGGAACAGAAAGCAAAAGTGAAACTGAAAAGCTGCTCCGTCAGGCAATGGATGATTATGAGAAAAAGAAATTTGTTGCCAAAGCGGAAAATCTCACAGTCGGACAGCTTTTGGATGTGTGGGCAGAGGAGGAATTAAAAACAGGTACGCTCAGCAATGGTACGGTGGAGAATTACCTCGGAACAATCCGAAATATCAAGAAACACCCATTGGCAGAACGGAAACTGAAAAATGTAACCTCTGAACATTTGCAATCCTTCTTTGATTTGCTTTCCTTCGGGGGAGTTCATCCCGACGGAAAAGAGAGAAAGGGTTACAGCAAAGATTATATCCATTCTTTTTCCGCAGTCATGCAGCAGTCCTTCCGTTTTGCAGTATTTCCAAAGCAGTATATTACGTTCAATCCCATGCAGTATATTAAACTGCGGTATCAGACGGATGAAGTGGATTTGTTTTCCGATGAGGATATGGACGGAAATGTCCAACCAATTTCACGAGAAGATTATGAAAGATTGCTTGCTTATCTGCAAAAAAAGAACCCAGCCGCAATACTTCCAATCCAGATAGCCTATTATGCCGGGCTTCGTATTGGAGAAGCCTGCGGTTTGGCATGGCAGGACGTAAATCTGGAAGAACAATGCCTTACCATAAGACGCAGCATCCGATATGATGGCTCAAAGCGCAAATATATCATCGGACCAACCAAGCGGAAAAAAGTAAGGGTTGTTGATTTTGGAGATACACTGGTAGAGATTTTCCGTAATGCCCGGAAAGAGCAGTTAAAAAATCGAATGCAGTACGGAGAACTTTATCACACGAACTACTACAAAGAGGTCAAAGAGAAAAACAGAGTGTACTACGAATATTA
>NZ_CVRR01000064.1 GCF_001406815.1 Roseburia faecis
ATTGCTCTCATGCCTATAAACCATACAAGTCTCACCTAGCACTCTTTATTATATCAAACAAATCTTTCACTCGATCATTCTCTGCATCAAATGACTATTTTCCGCATAGAACGACTATCTCCTATAGAAACGCAGAAGCACTGTATCTCAAACTCTTTGAAATACAATGCTTCCCTGCATTTTCTATATCGTCATGTTGATATTATTACTTTACTATCCTGCACACTCTCTGGGAGTGACTGTATCTATCAAAAAAGAAGCCAGCAGTTTATTCTCGCACTACTGACTTCCTATATTATTCATTTTATTTACTTCGCTGCGTCTCAGACAAGTTTTCCATCTTTAAACACAATCTCTTGCCCTCCAGGTATCCGTCCTCTCTCTTATCTGCACCGATTACCTTTGCGATGGACTGCGCCACCGAAGGTTTCTCGGCAATTACTAATTTTATATTTTTTTCACTCAAATTTTGTTTCCTTCTTTCATTTTTTATTTGCTTTTTGATAGCATAAATGCTATCATGTATATAGAATAAATATTTCCACTTGGAGAACATATACTAATGTACAACATTGAATTTTAGGAAGATTCCAATGGCAGATCAGAGCTTTGGGAATTTCTTGAATCTCTTCGAGTCAAAGCAGCTACAAACAAAGATGCCCGTATTCAATACAAGCAGATAAGTTTGTACATCCAGCTCCTCGAAGATAATGGTACACGGCTTAATGAAAATATCACAAAACACCTTGATGATGATATCTGGGAGCTTCGCCCAGGCAATAACCGTGTTTTATATTTTTATTTCAAAAATGATACCTTTGTGCTTTTGCATCAATTCCGCAAGAAAACTCAAAAAACTCCCAAGCGCGAAATTGAACGGGCAAAGGCTGAACGTGATGATTACCTTGCCCGAAAGGAGGCTGAATGATTATGAAAACCTGGAATGACTATAAGGAACATGTAAGAACCGTTGATCCTGAAATTGGAAAAGACATCGATGAAGTTGAAAATATTTCCTCCATCGTAAGTGCCATGGTGGAACAGCGTACTTCTCTTGGACTTAGCCAGAGAGAGCTTGCTGCTATGTGTGGTATTCCACAATCATCCGTAGCACGGATCGAATCCTGCAAAACAACCCCGAATCTCGGAACACTGCTTAATATTTTTCAGCATCTCGGT
>NZ_CVRR01000065.1 GCF_001406815.1 Roseburia faecis
GTCATAGAAAAAGCATTCGACAAAAACAATACGAAGAATTGCATGAATATCTGGAACGTTTGAAATCCTATGCATATCATATCGAGACCTGTGGAGAAGAAAGAAACAGTTATTCCAAAACAGATCATGATGCAACTTTCATGCGTTTAAAGCGTGATTACATGGGAAACGATCAGCTACTTCCGGCATACAACCTACAGGCAGCCATCTGTGATGAATACATAGCTGTAATCGACGTAAAACCATATGCATCCGATATGGAATGCTTTGTTCCTTTGATGGAAAAATTCAATCGCACATATGGTCACTATCCGAAATATCCGGTTGCTGATGCCGGATACGGTTCTTACAATAATTATCTTTATTGTGAAGAACACGGCATGGAAAAATACATGAAATTTACCATGTACAAAAAAGAAACGACGGACAAAAAGTATCATGAGAATCCGTATCGTGCTGTAAACTTTGCAAAAGATGCAGATGGAAATCTCTTATGCCCAAACGGTCGAAAATTCCTCTTCAAGAGAACACAGCATGTGAAATATAATAAATATGGAAGAACGGAAGAATTATACGAATGTGAATCTTGTGAAGGGTGTCAGCATAAACAGGAATGTTGTCCGAGAGCACACAAAAACCGAACGATCCGAATGAATCAGGAATTAACTGCTATCCATCAGGAAGTGCTGCAAAATCTTGAATCCATACATGGTGCTCTCTTGAGAATGAACCGAAGTATTCAATCGGAGGGAACTTTTGGTGTATTAAAGTGGGATAAAGCGTATAAAAGATTATTGCGAAGAGGCGAGAAAAATGTAATTCTCGAGCTTACACTGATTTCATGTGGATTCAATCTTTATAAATATCACAACAAAAAGCAACGACAGACGAAAGTTGCATAAAACTTAAGCGGGCGTGATTAGCCGAGCTTTATTAAATGCACCATTTTTTATACCCAAAGATGCAGACTTGCTTAGAAATAGAAAAGTTAATACAAAGAAACGCCAAAACCGACATTTGCCGGAATTGGCGTTTCTTATATTAGGGACTTATTTTACAGCCCC
>NZ_CVRR01000066.1 GCF_001406815.1 Roseburia faecis
TGTGTATAATTACTTTTCATAATCATAATACTTTCCTGAAACTATACGCATACATATCCGAATACATGTTATCATGCGGTTGGGGCGTCAGCCTTCTATCCAATGCCGCCATATCCACCGTAAAACCACTGTCTGCCACAGAAAAAGCACCATTACTGAATTTAAACTCCGAAGTGAAGTCTGGAATCCCCAGATCACCGCTTGTCCTATTATGTCCTATAATATTTATCAATGCATCCTTTATCCGCTCTATCTTGGCATTGTCTTTTGTTTTGTTGATCAGATTAGCGGCTTTTTCCGGCAGCCCGCCAATCTTTCCGTCTGGTGTCAGGTAAAGGTTCTCCAGAGAAATATCTTCTCCCGTAACTCCTTTTAAGTAACGCCTGACTTCCTGCACATCCGTGGCATACTGCCAGGTATTGGACGTCAGATTTCCCACACTGTCAGCAATTCCTGTGTAATACTGATACATCCGGTCACTGTACTTTTCCTCTACCAGTTTCTGAACCTGCTCCCGGACTTCCTTATCTTCGATACCGCTCACTGTTACATTCCCATTGCTTTCAATCTTTATCTGCATTCCCTCCAGCTCATCACGGGAGATCTATAGAAAAGAATCCCGGAGAAATCCCGACTTTCTCACAGACGGACAATACCTCCTCATTGCTGTAGAGATACCCCCACACACTCTTTCCCTGTGCCAGATCAGATAGGATATTGCCTGCCTTACACATTTCCCACTTATAATTTGTTCCTTTTTGATTTGTATTCTCTGCAAGCAACGATTCCGAGGCTGCCCAGCCTATTCTTCCATTATTGACCGTCCATGTATATTTACCGCCACTTGATGTTGTCCATGCATAATAACTTTTATTACTTAGTACCAGAGAATTATTCGCAGCACAAATGCCTGACATGGTGCTTGTATTCATTTTCGGTACTGCATAATTAGGTACTACCTGTCTGCTCCCATTAAGGTCAAAGGAAATAACCCCGTACTCCTTAAAATCAGAATTATAT
>NZ_CVRR01000067.1 GCF_001406815.1 Roseburia faecis
ATATAATTCTGATTTTAAGGAGTACGGGGTTATTTCCTTTGACCTTAATGGGAGCAGACAGGTAGTACCTAATTATGCAGTATCGAAAATGAATACAAGCACCTTGTCAGGCATCTGTGCTGAGAATAATTCTCTGGTACTAAGTAATAAAAGTTATTATTCATGGACAACATCAAGTGGCGGTAAATATACATGGACGGTCAACAATGGAAGGATAGGCTGGGCAGCCTCGGAATCGTTGCTTGCAGAGAATACAAATCAAAAAGGGACAAATTATAAGTGGGAAATGCGCAAAGCAAGTAATATTTTATCTGATCTGGCACAGGGAAAGAGTGTGTGGGGTTATCTCTACAGTAATGAGGAAGTACTGTCAGTCTGTGAGAAAGTCGGGATTTCTCCGGGATTCTTTTCTATAGATGCGGGAGCAGGAAAACGCACTTATTTATTGCAGGAATCAGGAAAGACCATAAATGTTGACGCAAAGATAAAACAGTTAAATGATATAAACTGGATAGAAATCGGATATAAAGAAGGAGATACGTTTTCCGTTTATGGTAAAGAGTATGCTATTGACAGCAGTGGGCATATCAATGTTTCGGCAGAAGATGAATTTATATCAACGGAAATTAAATATCCAAGTCGTTCAATATAATAGAAATTATTTTAAGCTTCAATAACAGGGAGGTAGGATTATGGCAATTACGGGTATCAATAACAGCAGTTACACATCGTATTATGCTTCAAATTATAAGAATACTGTAAAAAAAACAGATAGTGAAAAGGATAGTACAAATACAAAAGATGGCAACGTGACAACAAGTACAGTTGAATTAAAAACATCACGTCCCGGTGTGACAAAAACAGAGCAGATTAAGACAGGGTATA
>NZ_CVRR01000068.1 GCF_001406815.1 Roseburia faecis
ATCTGACTGTACTGCCTGAAAAAGAGTGGTTGTCAGCGAATACCATGCAAGAAGGAACAAGGTTGTTTGGAACATTACCGTTTTTGCTTTATATTGTCCTGCAAGTTGCTCTTTTTGTGTTTCGTATCTTGCTTTTGCATTCTGATAGGCTGTCCGGTCACAGGCTTCGCATTTTTTATAGAGTACCGGCTTTTCTACCGGTATCTCTACGATTTTCTGATGTGTCCGGGCATAATCCCGTTGTTGTGTTAAGCATCGTATTTTATCTTGACATTCCTCTATCGTGACGTTTGCGCTTCGCAGCTTCTCTTTCTCGCTCCGCAATGCTCTGTCTGCCAGCTTCAAGTCGTTCTTTAATGCTTGAATATTCCCGGCTCTGTTCTCTTTGTTTAATTTCTCGTTCAAGGTCAGAGATTCGTTGAGCTGCGTCTTCAGTTCCACGATAAGCTGGTCTTTCTGTTCCAACTCTTCTTGTATCTCCTCGGTCAAGAGCAGAAGTTCTTCCAACTGTTCGGCGTTCTTTAATTCTCTGGATTCGTTCATCTATATCACGTCCTTTCTCTACCTGCTGTTCCAGTTCAGCAATTCGGTGTTCTGTTTCAGTAATAAACTGTTTTCGCTGTTCAGCTTCTGTGCCAATATCTGCCATTGCTGATTTTCGTTTTCCAAAAGTTCTATCTTCGTTTTCTGTTCTTCCATCTTGGAAAGCAGTTCCTCGGTATTTGGCAAAATGTTGAGCAGCTCGGATAACTCGCTGTTTAATTTTTGCAATTTCTGATTCTGTTCCTGCATAAGAGAGAGTTGGGTGTCCCGGTTCTGCATTTCCAGAAGCATTTCTGCCATTAAGGTCTGCTGTTCTTCGATTTGCCCAATCAT
>NZ_CVRR01000069.1 GCF_001406815.1 Roseburia faecis
CAAACTGCCTCCATGTAATGGGTTTTACCTCATTACGGTTGCGCGGCCAACGGTATTTTCCTACGTTGGCATCAAGCCGCTTATATAAAAGTACAAATCCTTCACGTTCATGAAGAAGCACTTTTATTCGATCACTACGTCTGCCACAGAAGAGATAGATTGCATTTGGCCTGGAAGGGTTCATATTCAGCTGGTCTTTTACGACAGCGCATAATCCATCAATGGACTTGCGCATATCTGTATAACCACAGATCACATAAATCTCGTCTGCAACAGTGATGTCTCCTAACATGTCCCTGTCACAGCTTTAAGGATCTGTGACAGCAGCTTCGGGTCAACATCATTTGAAATTTTTATTGAAACAGTCCCAAGCATGACCTCGATGGCGGGGCAGGGTTCTTCCAGCGGAAGCATTGTGCTTTCGACAGTTGGAATGCCCGGGTTTTGATGATCAGGTATCACCTCAAGTTTTACAACATCCGGTTTAAGGGCTGGCTTATAATCGCCGCGTCCTGTGGCAGAGGGGATATCATAACAAGCTTTTTTTCTCAGTCTTTTAACCCAGTTGTAAAAGGTGCCGGGATTGATGTTATGTTCTGTACACCATTGGTAGTCACTAAGACCGCTGCTGCGGCATTCCATGATAAGTTGATATCGTTCGTCTGCTGTGCGTCTTTGCGTTTTCATACAGGAAACCTCCATAGTTATAGTAAAACGCTCGCATTTATAGTATCTAGCGCCGATACTGTAGTAAAATGCTGGCATCTATCATCTATAATTATGGCAAATTTTGTGATGATTTTAAATCCACCCTGAAACTAGGCGCTTAC
>NZ_CVRR01000070.1 GCF_001406815.1 Roseburia faecis
CGTCCGGTCTTGCAGCACATGTGATGTATTATAAATATGTCATGTCCATGCCCTTATACCGTCAGGAGAAGGACTTTGAACATCTTGGGGTAAAGATCAGCCGTACGACCATGGCCAGCTGGATCATCTACTGCGCAGAGAATTACTTTCTGCCAATGTATGAATATCTGCACCGGCAACTGTTGAGACGCAGATATCTGATGGCAGATGAGACTCCAATCCAGGTATTAAAAGAAGAAGGCCGCAGACCACAGAGTAAATCTTATGTCTGGCTGGTACGCACTGGTGACGATGGTGAGCTTCCTATCATCCTTTATAATTACACTCCGACCAGAGCCGGCAGTCATGCCGCTACTTTTCTTGCAGGTGCAGATCCCGGATACTATCTAATGGTTGATGGTTATAAAGGATACAACAAAGTGCCGGAGGCACAGCGTTGTTGTTGCTGGGCTCACATACGACGCTATTGGCTGCGGGCAATACCCAAAGGCCACGAAAAGGATTATACACATCCGGCAGTCCAGGGATTCCTATACTGTAATAAGCTGTTTGAGTATGAACGATCTTATCGAGAAAAAGGATTATCGCCCAGACAGATTTATCATCGCCGCCTGAAGGATCAAAAACCTGTCATAGAGGCTTTTTTGTCATGGCTTGACCAGCTGCATCCGGAATCCGGAGACAG
>NZ_CVRR01000071.1 GCF_001406815.1 Roseburia faecis
TTTTCGGAATAAATTTCATAAACACAAAGAAAAATGCTCCGAGAAACGGAAGTTTCTCGGAGCACTTTGTCTACGGTCTGAACCGGCATCACGGATGCCGGTTCTATAATAAAAATCTGAGGTGATTGTACAATGAAACAGGAAAATTATATACGTGGCATGATAATGATCATTTTGTCGGCATTCTTTTTTGCGTGTATGAATGTGAGTGTGCGGCTGGCGGGAGATCTGTCGTCCGTACAGAAAAGTTTTTTTCGGAATCTGGTAGCTGCATTTTTTGCGGCAATTATTCTTATCAAAAATCATACAGCACCTAAGGTGGAAAAAACACAGTGGGGTTCACTGTTTTTACGCTGTGCATTTGGGACACTTGGAATTCTTTGTAATTTCTACGCGATTGATCACCTGCTGGTGGCAGATGCTTCTATTTTAAATAAATTATCTCCCTTTTTTGCAATTATTTTTTCCTTCCTGTTATTAAAAGAAAGGATAAAACCAGCTCAGGCAATGTGCGTTATACTGGCATTTGTCGGCTGTTTGTTTGTGGTAAAACCGGGGTTTGAAAATGCACATCTGATCCCTGCGCTTATTGGCGTATGCGGAGGACTGGGTGCAGGAATCGCATATACAATGGTGCGGAAGATGGGTACACACGGAGTAAAGGGACCGGTCATTGTGTTTTATTTTTCCTGCTTTTCCTGTATTATTGTGATACCGTGGATCGTATTTCATTATCAGCCGATGTCACTGCGGCAGTTGTTGACGCTGCTTCTTGCGGGACTTTTTGCAGCGGGAGGACAGTTTACGATCACCGCAGCATATACCTATGCACCCGCCGGAAAAATTTCTATTTTTGATTATTCACAGATTATTTTTGCAACATTACTTGGATTTCTTTTATTCGCGGAGATTCCGGATCGATACAGTCTGATAGGATATGGATTGATCATTCTGGCTTCACTGGGAAATTTTCTGTATAACTGGAAACACAAAGATTAAAGGAGTATTCACATGTCGATTATTTCATTTCGGTGTCATACAACCATTCATCTGGCACCATTGGTAAATCAGGAAACCATTCATCAGGATATGGATAGGGGACAGCAGCTTATGTCAAGGATCAATCAGGGAATCCTTAGGGAGATAAAGCCCAAAAACCCACTGGTTGAATGGTATTACTGGAAGGACAAACACACAGTTTCGGATGTCACAGAGCATAGTTTGTTTAAGATGGCGCAGGGGATGCTGTCCCCCGTGGAAAATGATAATTACCGGTTGGAAGAGATCGAAGAATTAAATAATGCATGGGCCGTTTATGATAAAAAACTGAACACATTTTTTGCGTTTGACCCGGCAATTACGACATTGCAAAAAGATGAGAAGCGAAACCGTGTGCTGGTGGTCTGTGAAGACAAGGAACGCGGGCTGATTGATGTTATTGAAGCGGGAGCTCTGCTGCTTGAGTGTCTGCGTGCATTTACAGGGATAGAAGAACTTTGCTTTCTTCCGGTCAACCCGGACTACTATATATGGACAGGAATGGTGACAGGGATTGACGGATTGAAGATGCGCAGTAATGGATATGCCGGTACCTGGCTGCTTCTGCAGAGTGAAAGCCAGGTGAAGAAATTGCGGATGCTTGCAACAATTTACAGTATGGATTACCCGGATCTGGTAGATTCGGTTGAACTGGCACGCAGACTGGCAAAGGAGGAAGCCGCAGGGCAGTGCATCCGAAGCAGGCATGGGATCGTGCTGTTTACGGAAGAGGGACTTGTGTATATGGATGGAACAAATCCGGACAATGACTGGGAACTGAAGTATCCAATTTATGAGAATGACTGTTATTATGAGATGTTGAGATTTGCTTACCGGAAACAGGTATCCGGGGAACTGGAAAATTACTGTGCATGGAAAGCCTGGCTGAACAGGAATTTTACTTGACATCTGAAAGAATCATTACTATACTTAAAACCAAAGGTGAAAAACGAAGACGAAGACAGTAACTGTGATAGGAAAGTCAAAGAGAGTTGGAACAGGTGAGAGCCAATACGAGTAATATGACAGTGAAAATCACTTCCGAGTTGCGGATCGAAATCCCAGGAGAGTAGAGTTCGACGTATTTCCAGCGTTATGGGAACGAAGTATGCAAATCCTTTTTGAATACGGGATTTAAGTACATGGTAATCAGGTGGTATAACGTGACCCCGCGTCCTAATTACTGGACGTGGGGATTTTTTATTTCAGAATCATAAATGCAGGAGGAAAATATGTACAACAAAGTAGATACCAATATGAACTTTGTCGATCGCGAAAAAGAAACGGAAAAATTCTGGCGCGAAAATGATATCTTCAAAAAATCCATGGAGAACCGTAAGGAAGGCGAGACTTACACATTTTATGACGGACCGCCTACGGCAAACGGAAAACCACATATCGGACATGTAGAGACACGTACCATCAAGGATATGATTCCGAGATTCCAGACCATGAAAGGAAAGTACGTTCCACGGAAAGCCGGATGGGATACCCACGGTCTTCCGGTAGAAATCGAAGTGGAGAAACTTCTTGGACTGGATGGAAAGGATCAGATCGAAGCATATGGTCTTGAGCCATTCATCAAAAAGTGTAAAGAATCCGTCTGGAAATACAAGGGTATGTGGGAAGATTTCTCAAATACGGTAGGTTTCTGGGCAGATATGGACAATCCATATGTCACTTATGATGACAATTTCATTGAGTCTGAGTGGTGGGCGTTAAAGGAGATCTGGAACAAAGGTCTTCTCTACAAGGGATTTAAGATTGTGCCGTATTGTCCGCGTTGTGGAACTCCGCTTTCTGCACAGGAGGTGGCACAGGGCTATAAACTGGTAAAAGAAAAATCCGCAGTTGTTCGTTTTAAGGTTGTGGATGAAGATGCTTATTTCCTGGCATGGACGACAACTCCGTGGACACTGCCAAGTAACGTGGCACTTTGTGTAAACCCGAATGATACCTATATCAAGGTAAAAGCAGTAGATGGTTATACGTATTATCTGGCAGAGGCACTGGCAGACAAGGTGCTTTCTCCACTTCTTTCCAAAGAGGATAAAGAGGCAGGAAAGAAAGCCTACGAAGTGCTTGAAACCTACAAGGGACAGGATCTTGAACGTAAAGAATATGAGCCTCTTTATGCCTGTGCAAAGGAACTGGCAGATAAGCAGGGCAAGAAAGGCTTCTTTGTGACCTGCGATACTTATGTCACGATGTCCGATGGTACTGGAATCGTTCATATCGCACCTGCATTTGGTGAGGATGATGCCAATGTCGGAAGAAACTACGACCTTCCGTTTGTACAGTTCGTAAATGGAAAAGGAGAACTGACTGAGGAGACACCGTTTGCCGGTATGTGGGTAAAGGATGCCGATCCGGAAGTATTAAAGGATTTAAGTGCCAGAAAGCAGCTGTTTGATGCTCCGAAGTTTGAACATGAGTATCCACACTGCTGGAGATGTGACAAGCCTCTGATTTATTATGCAAGAGAGTCCTGGTACATCAAAGAGACTGCAGTAAAGGATGATCTGATCCGCAATAACAACACTGTTAACTGGATTCCGGAATCCATCGGTTCCGGACGTTTCGGAAACTGGCTGGAAAACATTCAGGACTGGGCAATTTCCCGTAACCGTTACTGGGGTACTCCACTTAACATCTGGGAGTGTGCGTGCGGACACAGAGAATGTATCGGAAGCCGCGCTGAATTAGCAGAAAAAGCCGGTGATCCAAAGGCAGCAGAGGTAGAACTTCACAGACCATATATTGATGCGGTGACGATCAAGTGTCCGGAGTGTGGCAAGGATATGCACCGTGTACCGGAAGTATTGGATTGCTGGTTTGATTCCGGAGCTATGCCGTTTGCACAGCATCACTATCCATTTGAAAATAAAGAAGTATTTGAGCAGCAGTTCCCGGCCAAATTTATCTCAGAGGCAGTTGATCAGACCAGAGGATGGTTCCATTCTCTTATGGCAGAATCGACACTGCTTTTCAACAAAGCACCTTATGAGAACGTCATCGTGCTCGGACATGTACAGGATGAAAACGGACAGAAGATGTCCAAGTCCAAGGGAAATGCCGTAGATCCGTTTGATGCCCTGCAGACATACGGCGCAGACGCTATCCGCTGGTATTTCTATACGGCATCCGCACCATGGATTCCAAAGAGATTCTCCGGCAAGCTTGTGCTTGAGGGCCAGCGTAAGTTTATGGGAACGCTCTGGAATACCTATGCGTTCTTCGTACTTTATGCAAATATTGACCAGTTTGACGCTACAAAATACAAGCTGGAGTATGACAAATTATCGGTTATGGATAAGTGGCTGCTTTCTAAGCTCAATTCTGCAGTAGCTGGTGTGGATGAAAGTCTTTCTAATTATAAGATTCCGGAAGCTGCAAAATATCTGCAGGAGTTTGTCGATGATATGAGTAACTGGTATGTCCGCCGCTCCCGTGAGCGTTTCTGGGCAAAAGGCATGGAGCAGGATAAGATCAATGCTTATATGACATTGTATACCGCACTTGTTACAATCAGCAAAGCGGCAGCACCGATGATTCCATTTATGACAGAAGATATTTATCGCAATCTGGTATGCTCCATCGATCCGTCAGCACCGGAAAGTATTCATCTGTGTGACTTCCCGGTTGTGGATGAAAAGCTGATCGACAAAGATCTCGAAACCGCAATGGATGAGGTATTAAAGATCGTTGTTATGGGACGTGCGTGCCGTAACAGTGCCAATATCAAGAACCGTCAGCCGATCGGACAGATGTATATCAAGGCACCGGAAGCACTGGGTGATTTTTATAAAGAGATTATTGCCGATGAGTTGAATGTCAAAAATGTGGCATTTACCGATGATGTTTCTTCTTATACAGATTATCAGTTCAAGCCGCAGCTTCGTACGGTTGGTCCGAAATATGGTAAGTATTTAAAACAGATTCAGGCTGCCCTGTCAGAACTTGACGGAAATGCTGCAATGAAAGAATTAAAAGAGAACGGATGTCTGAAACTTGACAGTGTAAGTTCCGAGGTTGTATTATTGGAGGAGGATCTTCTGATTACCATGACACAGGCCGAAGGCTTTGTGACCGAGGGGGATAACAATGTGACAGTTGTTATGGATACAAGACTGACACCGGAATTGATCGAAGAAGGTTTTGTACGTGAACTGATCAGTAAGATTCAGACCATGCGTAAAGAGGCTGGTTTTGAAGTTATGGATCATATTGCTGTTTCCTATACAGCAGACGAGAAGGTAACTGGTATTTTCAATAAATACGGAGAAAAGATCCAGACAGAGGTACTTGCAAATGCTATCACTGCAGGCACACTTGCCGGATATCAGAAAGAATGGAGCATTAACGGTGAGAAGGTTACGCTGGCAGTGGAAAAACAATAGTGTCACGCAAACCAAGCACAGAGGAGGACTTTTGATGCGAGACAAAGTGTTTAGTAAAAAGGAGTTTATTGCTTCCGTGACAGAAAATGTCAAGACGATGTATCGTAAGACATTGAAAGAAGCGACACAGCAGGAGATTTATCAGGCTGTTTCACTGGCTGTCAAGGATGTTGTCATGGATGAATGGATGGCAACACAGCAGGTCATTGAAAAAGATGACCCTAAGATATTGTATTATATGTCCATGGAGTTTCTGATGGGCAGGGCACTGGGGAATAATCTGATTAATCTGGGGGCTTATGGGGAAGTAAAAGAAGCACTTGAAGAGATTGGACTGGATTTGAGTGTCATTGAAGACCAGGAGCCGGATCCGGCTCTTGGAAATGGTGGACTTGGCCGGCTGGCAGCATGTTTTATGGATTCTCTTGCTACCTTGGGCTATGCCGCATATGGATGTGGAATTCGTTATCGTTATGGTATGTTTAAGCAGCAGATCATCGATGGATTCCAGGTAGAAGTACCGGACAACTGGCTGAAGGATGGATATCCATTCGAGCTGCGCAGACCGGAATACTGCTACGAGATCAAGTTTGGTGGTCATGTGGAAGAAACCGCAGGGGAGGACGGAAATCTGCACTTTGAGCAGGTAGGGTATCAGTCTGTTCTTGCAATTCCTTATGATATGCCGATCGTTGGCTACGGCAACCATGTGGTAGATTCCCTGATGATCTGGGATGCACAGCCGAAGGAAGAGTTTTCACTGGATTCCTTTGACCGTGGAGATTACGATCAGGCAGTGGAGCAGGAAAATCTTGCCCGCAACCTGGTAGAGGTGCTGTATCCGAACGACAATCACGTAAAAGGAAAGGAACTGCGCTTAAAACAGCAGTATTTCTTTGTTTCCGCAAGTATCCAGCGTGCGCTGGAGCGTTTTAAGAAACATCACAATGATCTGCATGATCTGCCAAAGAAGGTAACGTTCCAGATGAATGATACCCATCCGACGGTTGCTGTTGCAGAACTGATGCGAATCCTTCTGGATGAGGAAGGCATGTCATGGGATGAGGCATGGGAGATCACAACACACTGTGTAGCTTATACCAACCATACCATCATGGCAGAGGCACTTGAAAAGTGGCCGATCGACATCTTCCAGAGACTGCTTCCGCGTGTATATCAGATCGTGGATGAGATCAACCGCCGTTTTGTAGAAGAGATCCGTGCAAAATATCCGGATAATGAGGAGAAGGTGCGCAAGATGGCAATTCTCTACGACGGACAGGTGAAGATGGCAAATCTTGCAATTGTTGCCGGATATTCTGTCAACGGTGTGGCAAGACTGCATACAGAGATTCTTGAGAAGCAGGAACTTCGTGATTTCTATGAACTGTTTCCGGAGAAATTTAACAATAAAACCAACGGTATCACACAGAGACGTTTCCTTGCACATGGAAATCCACTGCTTGCAGATTGGGTAACAAAGCATGTCGGAAAAGACTGGATCACAAGTCTTGCGAAGGTCGAGGATCTGACAAAATATGCAACCGATCCGAAAGCACAGCAGGAATTTCTGGAGATCAAAAAGCAGAATAAGATCCGTCTGGCAAAATATATCAAGGAGCACAATGGTATCGAAGTCGATCCGAATTCTATCTTTGATGTACAGGTTAAGAGACTGCATGAGTATAAGAGACAGCTTATGAATATCCTGCATGTGATGTATCTGTACAACCAGATCAAGGCAAATCCGGGCATGGATTTCTATCCGAGAACTTTTATCTTCGGAGCAAAGGCTGCAGCCGGATATCGTACGGCAAAGAAGACCATCAAGCTGATTAACACTGTTGCGGATGTAATCAATAATGATCCATCCATCAACGGAAAGATCAAGGTTGTGTTCATTGAGGATTACCGCGTATCCATTGCAGAGTGGATTTTTGCGGCAGCAGATGTCAGCGAACAGATTTCCACAGCAAGTAAAGAGGCATCCGGAACCGGAAATATGAAGTTTATGTTAAACGGTGCGATCACATTGGGAACCATGGATGGCGCAAATGTTGAGATGTACGAGGAAGTTGGCGCAGACAATATCTTTATCTTTGGTATGAGCGCAGACGAAGTCATTGCACATGAGCAGCATCATGATTACAATCCATATGATATTTACAATAATGATGAGGATATCAAGAAGGTTGTCAACCAGCTGGTAGATGGAACGTATTCTCATAATGACCGTGAGTTGTTCCGCGAGCTGTACAACTCACTGCTCAATCCACAGCAGGGACAGGTAGCAGACCGCTACTTTATCCTTGCAGATTTCCGTGCATATGCAAATGCACAGAAGAAGATCGGTGTTTATTACACCAACAAGAGTGCGTGGGTAAAGTCTGCAATTTTAAATATTGCGCACAGTGGTAAATTCTCTTCTGACAGAACCATTCAGGAATATGTCGATGATATCTGGAAACTGGATAAGATTGAAGTGAATACGGAAGGCTGTTAATCGCTTGGATGGCAGTAAAAAAGGCGGGAACCTGGTTGCGGTTTCCGCCTTTTTCGCGTAGAAATACTGGTCAAAAATTTCCTTTGTGGTAACATTTTCAGGATCAGTTTGACGTAGATAAAAGAAATGGTAAAATAAAAATGGAGGAGAATATCGATGAAAATTGCAATATGTGATGATGAAAAACATTACTGCAAACAGATACAGGAATGTGTGGAAATATATTTGGACAAGCATCATATATACGGGAAAACAGAAATTTTTATGGATGGAAATGCTTTGTTAGAAAAAGGTATGCTGGCGGAATTTGATGCTTTGTTTCTAGATGTGGAATTTGGTGGAAAAGCGCAGGGAATGAAAATTGCAAGAGAGGTGCATCAGAGAAATGCAATGCTTCCGATTGTATTTGTGTCGGCATTTATTAAATATTCCGTAGAAGGATATCGCGTAAATGCGCTACGTTATCTTTTGAAAAATGCAAAAGATTTGCAGAAAGAAATAGAAGAAAGCATGGATACCGTTCTTTCCGTGTATACGCAGAGACAAAAGAAAAAAACATTTCGTTTTCGGGGGGAGACCGTAACGCTTTTACTGGATCAGATTATGTATATTGAAAGCAAAGCTCATCAGCTGTTTTTTTATTTGTGCGATGATACCTGTCGATGTATGGGAAAACGGACACTTGATGAAATGCAGAGAGAACTGACGGAGGATGAAGGAAGATTTTTGCGTATCCATAAAAGTTTTTTGGTGAATATGAACGACATCAGCACGCTCAAACGTTATCAGGTTCAGTTATTTTCGGGAAAACAGCTGCCGATTCCGCGAGAGCGTTATGCGGTGGTGGAAATGCAGTATGAGGAGTGGAAAAACAGAAATGATTGATTTTGTGGAAAATCTGTTTTTTATTTTAATTGAGACGATATGTTGCTGTCTGTATTTTCAAACGTTTTCAAAATTTCGGTTTACAAAGAAAATACAAATCTTGCAATTTATTGGGCTGACAGGGTGTATGACGGCGGTAATCTATCTTTTTGCAACAATTCCTTTTTGGAAAATGCCAACAGTCTGGTTTTTATTTGCGGTATCGATGTATGGAATGTTTCAAATGAAATTTTTCGAAGCATTGGGAATGGGAGCCTTGTACTATGCCCTTCTTCTGGTTGTGGATGTATTGGCATATGCCTGTAATGACATTTTGCAATTTCGTATGGGAGGGGAAACAAAAGTGTATGGGTGGAAAGCATGGCTGATTGCATTGCTTGGGAAAATGTTCTTATTTATAATTATTCTTTTTGTAAGACGAATATTCGGAAAATCGGCAGTAGAAACACTCTCGAAGAGAGAATGGATAAAGTTTCTGGTATTTCCGATATTCACCATTTTTATGATCACATGGATGCTGGTGGTCGTTCAGAGTTCACAGGCGGGACCTGGAAAAATCCCTATAGTGTTGGCATTTTCACTGGTAGGACTCAATGTTTTTATTTATGGATTGCTCTATGATATCCTTCAGAAAGAAGTCAGGACAAGAGAATATATGGTGTCCATGGCGAAAGCAGAGGGAAAAATACAATTATATCAAAAGCAGACGGCTTTTATACATGATTACCAGAATCAGATGCAGTGTGTCAGAACATTGCTGATGAAAAAAATTACAAGGAGGCAGAGCAGTATTTGGAGCAGATGTGTAATGTGGGTGCGGATGTATGGAATGTTATTGATACGAATCATATGATTGTAAATGCGGTTCTCAACGCAAAATATCAGGAAGCACAGGAAAGTGGAATTGGAGTTACGATAAAGATTAATGATTTATCTGGCTGGAGGATGGCTTACAATGATGTGACGATATTGCTTGCAAATTTGCTTGATAATGCAATTGAAGCCTGCAAATTATGCGAAGACAAAAAGCATATCTGGTTTAAATGTGTTCAGGAATCGGGAAAAATTATTTTATCCGTAAAAAATACATATTGCGAAATGAATAGGAAAAAGAAAGAGGGACTACACGGAATAGGATTAAAAAATGTAGAACATGTGATCACATCTTATGGTGGAAATTACAGTATAAAAAAAATACAGGGAAAATTTATTGTGACTATTTTATTCTGGATGGAAGAATAGAGATTCAAGCAGCTGAAAAGAGAACTTTTACAGATATTATGTAAGGGTTCTCTTTTTTGTTGTGATAAATGGTCGAATTTTGTACCAGTAATGCTGTTTTTTGTTCATAGGCTTGCTTGGAGAAAATTATTCTTATAATGTAAAAATGGAGGTAGAATATAAAGTTTAAATAATAGTTTAGAAAGGAAGTGAAAAATAAAATGTTGAAGCTGTCAGAAAAAACATTAAAAGTGCTTTGGAAAATTGCTACAAGAGAAGTGGATAAGCAGAAATTATCATGGCCGCCACTTTGTGCGGGAATTTATCATCAACCTAAAAGACCAAAGAAAAAATAAAAAGATAAGGAGTAAAGTTTATGAAAATAAAATGGAAACGAGCAGTGAGCATTATACTTGTAATGACACTTATGGTAACTTTCGCCCAATGGAAGGTTTACGCGGATGAAGAAAAAGAAACGACAGAGATAGTTGAAAATAATTTGGAAGTTGTATATCAGGAGAAAGAATATAAGATAATCATTAGTTTGAAAGAACATTGGGATAGTGGATATAATGCTAATGTAAAAATTGAAAATATAGGTGAGGAAACAATTGAAAACTGGTATTTGCAGTGGGTGTATGAAGAAGATATTACAAATATCTGGAATGCTGAAGTGAAGTCACATCAAGATGCAAACTATATAATTAAAAATGTTACATGGAATCAGGATATTGAATCAGGAAAATCAATTGAATTTGGTTTTAGTGGAAATAAAAGTTTTACAGGCTTTCCAAAAGAATGTAAACTGGTTGGCGATAGCTCGGAAGTGAAAAAAGATGATTATACAATTCAATATCAGTTGGATAGTGATTGGGGAGATGGCTTTACAGGGAGAGTTTTAATTACAAACAATACAGAGCAGACACTAGAAGATTGGGTATTGGAAATGGATTTTGCGCGTCAAATTACAAATATTTGGGATGGGAAAATCAAATTACATGAAGAAAATCATTATATAATTCAAAATGCTGGATATAATAGTAATATAATGGCGGGGCAAACTATTTCATTTGGATTTAATGGAATAAATGGAAAAAAGGAAATGGAGCCGGAAGCATATCATTTGTATTCATATAATGATGAAGCTGAACAATATAAGACGATTCATTTTGAACTTAATATTGATCCGGATGGAGTTACGAATATACCAGAGGATCAAATTGTGGAAACAGGTAAATATATGCAGGAACCAGAACAAAATCCACAAAAAGATGGATATGTTTTTTTGGGATGGAGTACAGATGTAAATGGAGATGAATATTTTATTCCGGATGAAACACCTATTGTAAAAGATTTAGTGCTTTATGCAGATTGGTTTAATTATATAGATGAAACAGATACAGATAAAGATGGTTTAAGTGATGAGTTAGAGAGAATATTAGAAACAGATCCATTGAAAGAAGATACAGATGGAGATGGAATAAATGATAGAATAGAAATTGATCAGTTGCGAACAGATCCGACAATGTCGGATAGTGATCAAAATGGCATAGAAGATGGGGAAGAGGATAGTGATGAAGATGGTTTAAAAAATAAAGAGGAATTGGAGATTGGAACAGATCCGATGAATGAGGATACCGATGGGGATGGATTGAATGATTTTGAAGAAATAAATACATATGGGACAGATCCAGTGAATGAGGACTCTGATGGGGATGAAGTTTCAGATAAAAAAGAAATTGAAATAGGGACAGATCCACTGAAAAAAGAAGAAAGTTTTCATGTTACAGAACAAGCGGAAGGTGATGGAAAAGTGCAGGCATCTGTTACGATTGATTTAAATGGTGAACAGGTTGAAACACTTACGGTAAAACCAACCGGAACTGAATTCCTTTTTCCAAAAGAAATGCCTGGATACATTGGAAATGCATATGAATTTTCTGTAGATGGAACGTTTGATTCTGCAAAGTTGTCTTTTACATTTGACGAGGAATTATTAAAAGATAAGGATTTTGACCCGATAATTTATTATTATAACGAAAACATAGGAATGGAGGAAATGCCAACATCCATTCATGGAAATACGGCGACAACCGAAACAACACATTTTTCAAAATATATTTTATTAAACAGGAAAGAGTATGAAAAATCATTTACTTGGATTGATAGTTCTCCAATCGATGTGTATAATAATGCTGAAGTTGTTTTTGTTATGGATGATACAGGGAGCATGAAGACAAATGATAAATCTTTTAAACGTCTTTCAGCAGCAAAGAGTATGATAGAAAATCTACCGGATTCCTGTAAGATAGGTATAGTACGATTTAGTAATGAATCTAAGAAACTAACAAAGAAGCTTGTGACAAATAAAACAGAAGCCGAAAAATATCTTACTACCGATTATTTTTCTTCGAGTGGCAGTACAGAAATGTATAAAGCGGTAAAAAATACATTTTCACTATATGAGTCAAGTGATATAAAAACACTTAAGATCATGATAGTGCTTACGGATAGTGCTTCAAAAAATTTAGAAGAGCATGATGTAACCGTACAGCAGGCAAAAGAAAAAGATATCCGAATATATACCATTGGGCTTGGAACTGCAACAAATTATTTTAAAAAATATCTAAAACCATTGGCTGAAGATACAGATGGAGCATTTTATATGGCAACGGATGCTACGAAGATAAAGGATGTATTTGAAAAATGTAATCAAAGAATTGATTTACAGATGGATAGTGATGGAGATGGATTATGTGATTATGCAGAAGATAATTTGACTTTGTTTAACGGGGTAAAAATAACAACGGATAGATACAAAGCTGATAGTGATGAGGATGGATTAAGCGATGGCGAAGAAATACTTGTAACAAGACCACAATATTGCGATAATGGGAAAAAAATGAGGCTTGTATTATTGGGGAAATCAAATCCATGTAGTAGTGATAGTGATGGAGATGGACTGAATGATGGAAGAGTATCGTTTAAAAATGGAAATATTATTGCACCGAAAGATCCAGATCCTAATAATGCAAATGAACCGATGGGATTATGGAATGCGCATATTGACCAACAGAAAGTAAGAGTAAGCAGAAAATATGAATTTGAACATGATTATTCAAAGAAACAGCTGCAAAAATATATAAATAATGGAATGAAGAAAGGAACCACCAAGAAGACGGTACACCAAATTGTCGAATGGGCATTGGATATGAGAAATACCGTAAACCAAAATGAAAAAAAGATTAAGTGCTTTGCAAAGTTTTTAAAAAGATTTACAAGTGGAAAGGAAGCAACGGAGGCGGGGGCAGCTATTTTAAATTTTGTAAAAGATACAGATGATGAGGCATATCATTCCCAGGTAGAAACTTGGCAAAGAAGTTTTGGATATAATGTGTTTTATGATGAAGTATTCCGGATTGGAACAAAGATGAATGAAAAAGATTTTCCATTCAAAGTAGGAAATGAAGAGTATGCGCTTTGGATGTGGAAAGGGAATTACTGGAATTTGCATAGTGGAGCAGAAATAGGGTTGTACAAATATGATAGAACCCATGCTGGAACAAAACATTATGATGCCATTGATTTTGAAGTACCAATGCGTTTGAGTTTGTATCGATATTCTAACAATGGGAAGCAGATCGATACGATATTTAACTGGTATCCATATGGTGGTCAATGGTGGATTACAGGATTTAGTGGAGATAATTCTCAATTCAGAAATACAAATTGTAATAACATGGCAGCTATTGGGTATGTTGATTTATCAAAACATATAGATATATATAAAGGGATTAGGAATGCTGGCAGAAATTATAAAGGGGATAGAAAGACCGCGAATAATAAGTATTTGATTTTTGATGATAAAAATTATTTGATTTGGATATATTGGTACGAAGGAATTAAATAAATAATGCCCAAAAAACATTTATAATAATACTGGTAATGGAACTATGTACTGCTCTGGATAATGGAAGGATGGTAGGAAAATGATGAAAAAAAAAATGATCGTAAATGACATTTTATGTTTATTCAGTTGTTTTTTTTTGATGGGATGTAATGCAATTAAAGAAGATAATACAAAGGTATACGTTGATTCTTATAGCCAAACAGCTCTGCAACAGGCTGACATCATTATGGATGGCATTCAGTCAGAAAATTGCGAAGAAATAGCAGATATTTTTTGCACTTATATCAAAAAAAATCATCCGGAGCTGCAAACAGATATAAAAGCATGGATGAAATATATTGATGGCAATATTATATCTTATGATCCGCCAACAACAGAAAGAGGATCGTTAAATACCGGGGAATCAGGAGTGGAAATGTTGGTTATGGAAGCTGATATTGATAATGTGAAGACGGATACCGGAAAAACTTACTGCATAGGTATGGGGTCATATTCTGTATTTAAAAATCATTCAGATTGCGTAGGAGTGACAGATTTATTAATTCGTGATTTGGATGCAGAAAAAGAAAACAAAGAGGATTCGCAAGTTAGAGTGGAATATGATGATATATGGACGATAGAATATGGAAAATGAAATAAAGCGGTTAGAAAAAAATAGAAGTGTCACGATAGTAGTAATGCTGGTAATCATGCTGGCAATCGTATTGAGTGCATGCACAGTTTCGGCAGGTGGGGAACCGCATGTAAAATCCAAAAGTGAAAAAGCAATTGAGCAGGCAAAAACAATACTACAGGGGATAAAATCCGGTGATGCAGAGAAAATAGCAGATCAGTTTAGTCCGATTGCGAAAGAAAAACATCCGGAATTAGAAAATGATATCAAAAAATGGATGGGTTTTTTAGACGGAGAAATTATATCCTATGGTGAACCTGTTCGTGATTTTGGGGATGCAACATGGGATGAAGATGGATATATTATATGGGGAGGAAGTATAGAAATTGATAATGTAAAAACCGATACAGGGAAAACAGATGAGATTGTTTATGGGGTGTATGCTACAGTAAGGGATCATCCAGAATATGAAGGGGTGACAGATTTACTTGTAATTGATACCAAAAAACAAGAAAAGGCAAATATGGAAGATAAAGACATAGATCTTTCTGATGCGCAGAAAAGCGTGGGCTATGATGATGTTTATTGGGAGTGGTAGACAAAGGAACAGTAGGAGAAAAAGTTATGGCGTTTGTGACAATGATTTTTGCATACATGGTAATAGCTGGAGTAATTGCAATGGTGATTGCCGGGACAATCAGCACGATAGGTCTTATTGTCTTGATTATATCGTTGATTCGACGGCACAGGGCTAAAGTCCGGGGAGAAACGCCAAAAAAATTTGGTTTGATTACAGGATGGATTTTGTTTTTGCTGCCAATATTTGTAGTTATTAGTTTTATAGTCTATTGGTTTGTTTGAATATTGAGTTGGTGGAAGTGGAGATAATGTTAGATCAAATAATTAAAAATTGTCTGGATCAAATGCAGGAAAAAAATCTGATTATGGAAGACAACAGGGAATATTATCAGTATGCTATGGAACTATTGGTAGAAGAAAGTTTGACAGTTGGAACAATACTTGTGGTAATTATATGTATGCAGGAATTTGTGAATGGGGTGATTTTTCTTATTTCATTTTTGGCTTTACGAAGAAGAACTGGTGGTTTTCATATGAAGACGTTTAAAGCATGCTACGTGGCAACCATCGGGACATTTATAGGTGTTTTGCTTGTGAAAAATATTATGTATACATATTCAAAATTGTTGCTTGTTTTTACCTGTATAGCGGCTAGTTATCTTTTGATTGTAGGTACGATGAATCATCCTAATATAGATATGGATAAAATAGAATTGTTGGCAAGTAAAAAATGTGCCAGAATGGTATGTATAATAGAATTGTTAATGATTATAGTTGGAATGCAAATTAGAAATTTTGAAGAAATTTCTATAATGATATCATTGGCAATTATATTATGCTCTGTTTCTATGAAACTTGCGCAGCTTGTGAGACAAAAAATATAACATTGCGGAGAAAATAATGGGAATTGTATTAACTAAGTTAGTGCGATTCCCATTATCTGATAGTTTGTGAAAACTAAGGAATGCCGTGTATGGAATGAGAGAGCAACTAATTAACCGTGGTTAGAGCCGCATACTTGATTTATGGAAGTTTTAAAGCCTTTCTGTGGGAAATGATAGTACATCATCATCAATAATAATTAACGGATACATTAATTGTTGTCTGGTCAAAAATTCCCTTTGTATTTAAAATGATTTTCTGTGTAGCATCGTTAAGCAACAGATTTGTATCTTCCACACAGCGGTTTTCGACAGTATAGACATGTCTGCCGATATGGAACGGATCAAAGGTGCAGACAAAGATTACAAAACTCTGTTTTAACTGTGTGTTCAATGTTGTAAACTGTATTGGAATCGTCCTCAACATAGACATCTAGTCGGATGCTTTTGGCATCGAGAGAAAGATTGATCGTTTTCTGGTCTTGTGGGTACTCAATGCGCGAAATCTTAATATTCAGTATTGTTTCCCAAAACGGTTTGCAGTACTTTGGATTGCGCATGATAATGCCAAACATAAAATCATCACTAATGGTAAGAACTTCGAACTTTTTGCTCATATGCATCTTCTTCTCCTTTGTAGTGGTGGAGAGGAAAAGGTGTCATATAGAGGCTGTTTTTCTATCAGAATTGTTACATGGAAGTCTCCAGCTTTCAATATCTGAATAGTTACAAAACAATAATAAAATAACAACTGAATCTTTGTTCTGCACGAAATTTCTCTCCAATATCTAATTAGTACACATGGAAAAATGGATGAAATATCCAATGAAATGCAGTCAAATATAAAAAGACTGCACATTCGATATGTGTAAAGAAAATATAGTATGTGGAAGGCATATATACAATAGGAAAATAGAACTAAAAACAGATAGCGGATGATAAATATCCGCTATCTGTTTTTTTAGGAAAGAAATGTATGCAGTTCGTTCAGGCGTGCATCAAAGTCGGAAATCCCCAGATCATACAACTCCTGTTCTAACTTTTCATCACGCGCGTAGGTACTCATCTTTAATTCTTTCGAAGGTGCAAAGACAAGCGCTTTTCCAGCGGATTCCTGTTTTTTTACATCGGCAATATTCTGACGGTACATCAGATGCCGGTTGTCAAGTGCTGCAATTGTCTGCGGATATTTACGCAGGGCATGCCGGTAAATGTGCCGGAAGCCTTCCGGTTGCTTTACAAAGCTGCGCGGTTTGCTCAAGATCACGACTACACGGTCGCATCCTTTTGCAAATGCGCGCATAATCGGAACAGAATCGGATAATCCGCCATCAAAATATGTCTGATCTTTAAAAGAAATCGGACGACACATCACAGGCAGGGCACAGCTTGCCATAATGGCACGGTAGTCATCCTGTTTCATATCGTCTTTGGTAAAATAAACGGGCTTTCCAGTTGCGGCATCTGTTGCCACGAGTTCAAACTCGGCCGGATTTTCCACGATGGCAGGATAATCGATCGGGTCAGCTCCATCGGAGTTGGTCAGTGTCTGATAAATATACTGAAGACCGAAAAACTGTCCGGTGCGCAGCAGATTTTTGACACCCATATAACCGGGCTCATGCAGATGGTCTACATAAAAACGAAGATTGCGCCCGCGTTGTCCGGCGAGATAGCTTGCTGTGTTTGCAGATCCGGCCGATACGCCGATGCAGTAATCGAATGTAATGTGTTCATCTAAAAAGCGGTCAAGAATGCCTGCGCTGTAGGCACATTTCATGCCGCCGCCTTCTACTACAAGTCCTGTCTTCATGTCTGGGATACTCCTTTTGCCTGAAATTAGCATTATTGTAGCACTTTTTTTCTTTTTGTCAAATTTTTAACAATATGTGTTTGTTTTTCTGCAACCGTTTCAGTAGTGCCGGGACATTTGAAAAAAAGTGATTGGCTGACAATTCCTTAGAATGGGGACAGCCCGGAAGGCAGAGATATTGGATTTTTTGATATGAGATATGATTTGACGAATGGGGAGATTGAGGAAGGTATGGGATAATATTTAAAAATGATAATATCCTTTTGTGAAGAAAGTTTCATAAAAGCTAAGAAAGTTTTCAATAAAGTTGTGGAATTTGTTTCTCATGGAAGTTCATCTCCTTTCTGTTTACGTTGTCATTATAAAACACGAAAGGGGATATTACTTGCCAAAATAAAAAAATAAATGGACAAAAATTGCAAAAAGCAGAGATTCCAATCCTCTGCTTTTTGCATTTTTTTATATGTTTTTACGATATTCAGAAGGTGACAGCCCTTTTGTCTTTTGAAAAATCCGGCTGAAATACAGTGGATTATCATATCCGACAATTTGTGCGATCTCATTGATATTATATTGTGTATTCTGAAGCAGTGCTTCGGCATTATATATTCTTTTTTGCAGAATGAATTGTTTTGGTGTGATTCCGGCATATAATCTGAAATTACGGATAAACCAACTGGCACTGACATGATTTTGTTCGGCATAGTCATCAATGCTGATTGGTTCATTGTAATGCTCACTGAAATAAGAAATTGCTTTGTCTATTTCCTCAGCAGCATGGGAGTTCACTGTGTTGACAGAAAATTTAAAGTGGCGCTGTAGTTTTATAAAAATTTGTCTTAAATACATTTCAAGCATTTCAGAATAGCTATCCTGACACATTTGTAATTCTTTTATCATGGCACGGAAAAGATACTGATATTCCGAACCGGAACCACAGTGGAACACCCTTTTATCATTTGTCAATCCATAGGAACGGAGCAGATTGGTGACATTGTTTCCTGTAAAATGAACCCAGTAAACCTCCGTCTGGTCGTTGGCATAGTATTCATATTTCTGGGGTTCTCTTGGGCGGTATAAAACCATATGACCAGCATGAACAATCGTTTCTTCCTCATCGTTGTCAAAATGAAAATGAGCTTTCCCGGCAGCAATAAAGATCAACTGAAAATCAACTCTGCCACGTGGTCTCCAGGTGGGAAGTTTAGGGTGCGTATATAACTTGTAAGTCCCACACATGGTTACGACAAGTGGCTTGGATTTATCTTTTCTGTCAATTGTTGAGTTATTCAGATATGCATTATTGGTATACATTTGAGACCCCCATATGATAATTGAAAATGTTCATGAAATAATAATCTGAAATACATAAATTTATGTTTGGCTCATGATGCAATTTTATCATTTTATGCATGTCTTGTCTATTTGGATTTTAAACGTTTGAAATAATGGTATTTTTTGTATAAATTAACGTGCTGGAAAATGAAAGTCAATAAAAGTACATGTCAAAAATAACAAAAGAAAGGAATAAAGAAAATGGTTTTTGTTAATTATACTGTTTTGTGCATGTTTTGTGTAATTTATGATATGGTTTTTTGACATCAGTTTTTATATACTATCTATAACAAAGTTGTGGGAACAAAAATAAGGATCATCGAAAGGAGCAGTTTCACATGGAAGAAAAGAAATACCTGAAATGGTATAACAAGGTGGGGTATGGAACCGGAGATCTGGCAGGAAATGTCGTGTATGCATTTCTTTCCTCGTTTGTAATGTTGTATCTGACAAATACGGTAGGGTTAAATCCGGGAGTTGTCGGAACATTGATCATGGTATCAAAATTATTCGACGGTGTCAGTGATATGTTTTTTGGTACATTGATTGACAAAACAAAGAGCAGACTTGGAAAAGCAAGACCGTGGATGCTTTATGCATATATTGGCTGTGCAGTAACGCTTGTGGCGAACTTTGCAATACCGGAAAGTCTTGGAAAAACAGCACAGTATGCGTGGTTTTTTATTGCATATACTTTGCTGAATGCAGTATTTTTTACTGCAAACAATATTGCCTATGCATCACTGGTTACGTTTTGTACAAAAAATAGCAAAGAACGGGTAGAAATGGGGTCGTTCCGTTTTATTTTTGCGTTTTTAACAAGTCTGATCATTCAATCTATCACCGTTCAGTTTGTAAGAATGGCAGGCGGTGGAGCTGCTGCATGGAGAACCGTAGCAATCATATACGCAGTAATCGGACTGATTGTAAACACAATTTCCGTATTCTCAATCAAAGAACTTCCGGAGGAAGAATTAAAGGCAGGCAGAGAACAGACAGAAGAAAAATATGGTTTGATTGAAGCCGCAAAACTTTTATTTTCCAATAAATATTATCTTATGATTTGTGTTACTTATATTTGTCAGCAGATCTATTCGGCTATGTTAAATATGGGTATTTACTATATGATTTATGTTTTGAAAAATGAAGATTTATATTCGGTCTTTTCCTGGGCAATTAATATCCCTGTCATCATTGCAATGTGTATTACACCTATGCTTGTGGAAAAGATGAAGGGATTATATCGAATGAATCTTGCAGGATACATTCTTGGAACAGCCGGACGTGTCGGTGTTATTTTTGCAGGCTATATGGGAAGTGTTCCGCTGATGCTTGCTTTTACCGCAATCGCAGCACTTGGAATGGCACCATGGCAGGGAGATATGGGAGCTGTTGTGGCAAGCTGTTCAGAATACACATACCTGACAAAACATAAACACATTGATGGAACCATGTATTCCTGTACATCCTTTGGAACCAAAATCGGGGGTGGAATCGGAGTTGCCCTCTGCGGATGGCTGCTTGATGCAAGCGGATTTGTCAAGGAAGCGGCCGTGCAGCCTGCATCCTGCATGAATATGCTTCACATTATGTATTTATGGATTCCAATGATCCTGTCATTAGTCATTACATTTATTATGTCAGAAATGAATGTGGAAGCAGCGAACCGGCGACTTAGAGAACAGATGGAGGAGTGTTGACGTGGAATATAGTGGAATGAAAGAAATTGTATGGGGTGTATGGAAAGAGAGGGAAAATATGAACGCTGATATGAAATGGCTGGACAATCCGGAAGTGTTTAAGGTAAATCAATTGGAATCACATAGTGATCATTGTTATTATCTGGATTATTCAGACATGAAAAAAGAAAAAAATCCATTATTACAGTCATTAAATGGTCAATGGGAGTTTGCTTACAGCAAAAATGTGATGGAAAGACCTGTTGATTTTTATAAGGAAACATTTGATGCATCAGGATTTGATAAAATTATGGTTCCAGGACATATCGAACTGGCTGGATATGATAAAATCCGTTACATCAACACGATGTATCCGTGGGAAGGAAAAGAGTACCACAGAGGAGCCTATAGCATGGAGGCAACCGGAGCAGAAGAAGGAATGTTTTCAGAGGCACAGTACAATCCGGTAGGCTCTTATATCAAATACTTTGATTTGGACAGGAGTATGTGTGGAAAAAGAATCCATATCTGCTTCGAAGGTGTAGAAGAAGCTATGTATCTGTGGCTGAATGGCCAGTTTATAGGGTATGCCGAAGACAGCTTTACACCTTCTGAGTTTGATCTGACACCATATATTAAGGAAAAAGGAAATGTACTGGCAGTGCAGGTACATAAGATGAGCACAGCGGCATTTTTGGAGGATCAGGACTTTTTCAGATTTTTTGGAATTTTCAGAAATGTTACGTTGAAGGCATTACCGGATGTTCATCTGGAGGATGTATGGTTTAAACCTGTGTTAAATCAGGATAATGTAAGCGGAAGGGTATCGACTAGCATGAAGGTATCTGCACCTGACAGTCAGCATGTAACTGCATGCTTTATTTTAAAAGACAGGGAGGAAAATGTATTAGTAGAGAAATCCATACAGTTAACGAAAGAAAACGGCCATATGGAAGGCACGATTTGTGTTGATTTGGAAAATGTCAAACTGTGGGATAATCATAATCCATATTTATATCATGCTTATGTTGAGCTTAAAGCAGAGGATGGTTCTCTGGCAGAGGTAATTCCTTATGATATCGGTTTCAGAAGAATAGAGATTATAGATAAAGTAATTTATCTGAATGGAAAACGACTTGTTATCACAGGAGTAAACCGTCATGAGTGGAATGCAAAAACAGGAAGATGCATTGGTGTGGAAGATATGAAAGCAGACATATCCTGTATGCTCAGGAACAATATTAATTCTGTTCGTACCTGCCACTATCCTGACCAGATACCATGGTACTATATGTGCGACAATGCAGGTATTTATGTGATGGCAGAAACAAATCTGGAAAGCCATGGTTCATTCCAGAAGCTGGGGGCAATCGAGCCATCGTGTAATGTACCGGGGTCTTTTCCACAGTGGAGAGATGCTGTGCTTGATCGTGCAAAAAACAATTTTGAAACTTTTAAAAATCATACGTCCATCCTTTTCTGGTCATTAGGAAATGAATCCTATGCAGGAGACGACATTGAGGCAATGAATGTTTATTTTGCGGAAAAGCAGGATGGAAGACTGGTTCATTATGAAAGCTCTTATTATAATAGGGCATATGAGGATACTATTTCTGATTTAGAGACAAGAATGTATGCAAAACCGGAGGATGTAGAGGAATACCTGAATAATAGTCCGAAGAAACCATATATTTTATGTGAATTCATGCATGATATGGGAAATTCCATGGGAGGACTTGGTTCTTATATGAAGCTGATTGACAAATATGATAGGTATCATGGCGGATTTATATGGGATTTTATTGATCAGGCAATTATGGTAAAAGATCCGGTGACAGGAAAAGATGTTTTACGCTATGGAGGGGATTTTGATGATAAACCGGCAGACTATGAATTTTCAGCAAATGGAATCGTATTTGCTGACAGGAAAGAGAAACCGGCAATGCAGGAAGTGAGGTATTACTATGGCTTATACAGATAAATTAAGAGTGGTCTATGGTGACTATACACTTGGTGTACATGGGGAGGGATTTGATTATATTTTTTCTTATGCACAGGGTGGACTGGAATCTATCGTTAAAAATGGATATGAGTGGCTGTACCGTTGTCCAAAACCTACTTTCTGGAGAGCATTGACAGATAATGACAGGGGAAGCAGGTTTCACATTAAAAGCGGAAGCTGGCTTTCCGCAGATATGTTCATTGACTGTAAGGGAATAAAGGTCATCATGGATGGCAAGGAGCAGACCCCATATGCCCCTGATAATAATAGCTATGGTGGTGATGTTTATGCGGATGAAATTGTCGTAACATACACATACGAGACCATAACCACTCCGGAGACAACGGTTCTTGTAAGCTATACCGTTGATGTATCTGGAAAGATTCGCGTGGATGTACATTATCATGGGGTACAGGGACTTCCAGAATTACCTGTATTTGGAATGAGATTTATCATGCCAACACTGGCAGACAAATATTTATATAAGGGACTCTCCGGGGAAACATATCCTGACAGAAAAGCGGGGGCAAAAGAAGGAATCTATGAGATTGAAGACCTGAGTCTTACACAATATCTTGTTCCGCAGGAATGTGGTATGAGAATGGATACAGAGTGGCTTGAGATTACAAGACATACGGCTCTTGATAACAGCAGGACAGACAGTTCATCACAGATACTGCGCATTGAAAAGAATGGCGAAAAATTTGCATTTTCCTGTCTGCCTTATACAGCATCTGAGATTGAAAATGCCCTTCACCACGAAGAACTACCACCGGCAAGAAGAACCGTTTTATGTGTATATGGTGCAGTAAGAGGTGTTGGAGGCATCGACAGCTGGGGAACTGATGTGGAAGAGGGATATCGTATCAGTGCAGAAGATAATATAGATTATTCATTTACCATATGCTGATTGTGGTTGGAGAAACAGGGAGTATAAATAAAAGGAGTTGCTTGTAAGTGCTATTGGTATATGAAAACAGAAATACAGGAGTATCCGCGGAGTGGAAGAAGCCAGTACATGTGCCGCCGCATCTACATGAGGCAATAGAAGTAGTGTATGTAACGGATGGAGAAATAGAACTTGGAGTGGGACAGGAATTGTTCCATATGGATGAAGGGGATTTTGCAGTTGTGTTTCCAAATGTAATACATCATTATCAGGTGTTTGGGGAAAAAGAAAACAAGGTAATATTCCTGTACCTTGAACCAACACTGTTTCCTTCCTATTACAGGGAATTGCAGATATACAGCCCGAAGAACCCGGTTGTAAAAAAAGAGCAGGTGCATCCGGATGTGGTAAATGCCATAAAATATCTGACCGGAATAACAGAGGGGGATCCCCGGATGATACAGGCATATGCACAGATGATCCTTGCACATGTTTTCACAACAATGCCAATGATGGACAAAAGTGCGGTAGGGAGTGATGATCTGATTTATAATGCGGTAGAATACGTGGCCAAAAATTTTAGGGAAAACATCAGCCTTGAAAAAATGGCATATGAATTGTGTGTAAGTAAATATGTGTTGTCAAGAATGTTTGCAAAAACCTTTCACTGTAATTTTAGTAAATATGTGAATGGAGTCCGGTTAAATTATGCAGTTGCGGCACTGGAAAACACAATGGATTCCATTACAAATATATGTCTTGATTGTGGATTTGAAAGTCAAAGAACTTTTAACCGCGTGTTTAAGGAAAGATATAAAATCACACCTAGAGAATATCGAAAAAGGATAATTATGTAAAGCGATGTAGAAAAAGTTGTGGTGTTTCCTGAGAAAGAGAAAACTTGTCATAACAGCCGAAAATAGATATAATAGTTACACATGTGGGATACCACAATGAACGAAAAAGGTGAGGAAACAATCATGGCATTTGTACATCTGCATACACATACGGAATATTCATTACTCGATGGTTCCAACAAAATAAAAGAATATGTAAGCCGTGTGAAAGAACTGGGGATGAACAGTGCCGCGATCACTGACCATGGCAATATGTATGGTGTGGTGGAATTTTACAAGACGGCAAAGGCAGCAGATATTAATCCGGTGATTGGCTGTGAGATCTATGTGGCGCCGAATTCCCGGTTTGACCGCGAGACCAGCCATGGCGAGGACCGGTATTACCATCTGATCCTGCTTGCGGAAAACAATACCGGTTATGCGAACCTTATGAAGATCGTCTCCATCGGGTTTACGGAAGGGTATTATTACCGGCCGCGTGTGGATTTTGAGACGCTGCAGAAATACCATGAGGGACTGATCTGCCTGTCGGCGTGTCTGGCGGGAGAAGTGCCGCGCTATATTGTGCGTGGATTTTATGAAGAGGCAAAAGGCATTGCAAAAAAATACCAGGACTGTTTTGGAAAAGACAACTATTTCCTGGAATTACAGGATCATGGCATCCCGGATCAGAAGACGGTCAACCAGGGGCTTCTTCGGATCAGTCAGGAACTGGACATTCCCCTTGTCTGCACGAACGATATCCACTATACCTATGAAACGGATGTGGAGGCACACGATGTCCTTCTCTGTATCCAGACCGGTAAAAAGATTACGGATGAAGACCGTATGCGTTACGAGGGCGGACAGTTTTTCGTAAAAAGCGAGGAGCAGATGCGGAGTCTGTTTCCGTATGCAAAAGAAGCCGCAGACAACACGCAGAAAATCGCAGACCGCTGCCATGTCACACTCGAATTTGGCAATTACCAGATTCCAAAATATGCACCGCCGGAAGGCTATGACAGTGCGTGGACATTTCTGGATGCGCTGTGTGAGAAGGGATTTAAGGAAAAATATACGGACAATCCGGCGTACGATGAGACGCAGTGTGCAAAGATCCATGACGATATGGAATACGAGCTTGGCATTATCCAGAAGATGGGATTTGTCGAGTATATCTTAATCGTGTGGGATTACATCAACTGGGCGAAAACACATGACTGCTGGGTCGGACCGGGGCGTGGTTCCGGCGCGGGCAGCCGCGTGTGCTATTGTACCGGCATTACAAACATTGATCCGGTCAAATATAACCTCCTTTTTGAGCGTTTTTTAAATCCGGAGCGTGTGTCCATGCCGGATATTGATGTGGATTTTGAGTATGCGGAGCGTTCCCGCGTGATCGAGTACGTCACAGAAAAATATGGAAAGGATTCTGTGACACAGATTACGACCTTTGGTACGATGGCAGCCCGCGGTGTCATCAAGGCAGTTGGAAAAGCACTCGATTTTCCGTATGCGGAGATGGACCGTGTGGCAAAAATGGTGCCGATGGAACTGAACATTACGATTGACCGTGCCCTGCAGGTCAACCCGGAATTCCGCAGCCTCTATGATGGGGATGCACGTATGCACGAACTGATTGACATGGCAAAGCGTCTCGAAGGGCTGCCGAACCACACATCCGTACATGCGGCAGGGGTTGTGATCTATCCGGGAGAGGCGAGCAATTATGTGCCGCTGGGGCGTGCCAGTGACGGAACACCGACGGCAGAGTACAATATGGTACAGCTTGAGGAACTTGGTCTTTTAAAGATGGATTTCTTAGGACTCCGCACGCTTACCGTATTAAAAGATGCCGTCAAAAATGTAAAGGCATCCCAAGGCATCGACATTGACATCGATCATATCGATTTGAATGATAAAAAGGTGCTTGATTTTATCGGAACCGGGCGCACCGAGGGTGTGTTCCAGCTGGAATCTGCGGGCATGCAGAACTTCATGAAAGAGTTAAAACCACAGAATTTCGAGGATATTGTTGCCGGAATTTCCCTGTACCGTCCGGGACCTATGGATTTTATTCCAAACTACATCAGGGGAAAGAATAATGCAGACACCGTTACTTACGTGACGCCGGAATTGCAGCCGATCCTTGAGCCAACGTATGGATGTATCGTTTATCAGGAGCAGGTGATGCAGATCGTACAGCAGCTTGCGGGGTATACGATGGGACAGGCGGACAACATCCGCCGCGCCATGAGCAAAAAAAAGCAGTATGTCATCGATGCGGAGCGGCAGAGTTTCGTCTACGGAGATTCAGAGCGCGGCATCAGGGGCTGCGTGGCAAACGGCATTGATGAGAAAGCGGCAAACAGTATTTACGATTCCATGGTGGATTTTGCAAAGTATGCGTTTAACAAATCCCATGCGGCAGCCTATGCGGTCATCAGTGTGCAGACTGCGTGGCTGAAGTTTTACTATCCGGTGGAATTTATGGCAGCACTTATGACGTCCGTGATTGACAATTCGGCAAAAGCCGCGGAGTATCTGCTGCATTGTAAGGAACTCGGTATTTCCGTGCTCCCGCCGGATATCAATGTGGGACAGGGAGAATTCACGGCAGAGGGAAATGCCGTGCGCTATGGTCTGTATGCCATTAAATCCCTGGGACGTCCGGTGATTGACAGCATCATCGGGGAACGCAAAAAAGGTGGTTCATACCGCACCCTGCAGGATTTCATTGAACGTACGGTGCAGCGGGACATCAACAAACGTGCGATCGAGAATCTGATCAAGGCAGGTGCCTGTGACGGGCTTGACGGTAACCGGCATCAGATGTCCATTGTCTATACGTCCATTGTAGATGATGTCGTGCGACGGAAAAAGACCGGGCTGGAAGGACAGATGAGCCTGTTTGATTTTGTCGGGGAGGAAGATAAAAAGGACTACGAAGTCCATTATCCGAATGTGGAGGAGTTCCCGAAGGAAGTGCTGCTTGGCTTTGAAAAAGAAGTGCTTGGGATTTATTTAAGCGGGCATCCGCTGGAAGATTACCTTGGTAAAATGAAGAAAAATGTCACGGCAAATGCAGCGGATTTTGTCAGGGAAGAGGAAAGCGGCGCGATTCGTGTGACAGATAATATGCATGTGGTTGTGGGTGGCATGATTGCAGCAAAAACAGTTAAATATACAAGGAATAATCAGGCAATGGCATTTCTGACAGTGGAGGATCTGACCGGTTCTGTGGAAATTATTGTATTCCCAAAAGATTATGAGAGGTACAACCGCTTTTTGAATGATGAGGAGAAGATTTTCGTAGTCGGACACGCAACGGTGGAGGAGGAACAGGACGGAAAAGTGATCTGCGAGCGGATCGTTCCGTTTGACGATACCAGAAAGGAACTCTGGCTGCAGTTTCCGACAAAGAGTGATTTTGCGGAGAAAGAACAGCAGGTGTATGATATTCTCCGGGATTCGGACGGAAATGATGAAGTGGTAATTTATATATCAGATGTCAAAGCATTTAAAAGATTGCCAAGAAACCGTGCGGTTGGTATAAATTCTGTGCTCTTGGCACGTTTGACGGAATTTCTGGGCGAAAAAAATGTAAAAGTTGTGGAAAAAGGCATTGAAAATCGCGCGTAATAAGTATAGAATAAAACAGATTAAAGAATTTCATTTTAATTTTAATAAATGGAGGATTTCACAATGGCGAAAGAGATTAACACAATTGGTGTACTGACCAGTGGAGGAGATGCCCCGGGAATGAACGCTGCAATCCGTGCAGTTGTCCGTCAGGCTATATCTAAAGGAAAGAAAGTGAAAGGAATCAAGCGTGGATACGCTGGATTATTAAACGAAGAAATTATTGACATGAACGGACAGAGCGTTTCAGATACAATCTCTCGTGGTGGTACTATTTTACAGACTGCCCGTTGTATGGAGTTTACCACACCGGAAGGACAGCAGAAAGGTGCGGAGATCTGTAAGAAGCATGGAATTGATGCAATTGTAGTTATCGGTGGAGATGGTTCTTTCAAGGGTGCACAGAAGCTTGCTGCACTGGGAATCAATACCATTGGTCTTCCGGGAACCATTGATCTGGATATTGCATGTACTGATTATACCATTGGTTTTGACACCGCTGTTAATACAGCCATGGAAGCGATTGATAAGGTTCGTGATACTTCTACATCTCATGAGAGATGCTCAATTATTGAGGTTATGGGTCGGGGAGCCGGACATATCGCATTATGGTGCGGTCTTGCGAACGGTGCTGAGGAGATTCTTCTTCCGGAAAAATATGATTACGATGAGCAGCGTCTGATTGATCAGGTAGTCAACGCAAGAAAGAACGGAAAGCAGCACTATATTATTGTAAATGCTGAGGGTATCGGTCATTCACAGAGCATGGCAAAGCGTATCGAGGAAGCGACAGGTGTTGAGACACGCGCAACGATTCTCGGACATATGCAGCGTGGTGGAAGCCCGACATGTAAGGACCGTGTCTATGCAACCACAATGGGTGCAATGGCAGTTGACCTTCTCTGCGAAGGAAAGAGCAACCGTGTCATTGGACATAAGGGTGGCAAGTTTGTAGATTTCGACATTGATGAAGCTCTGGCTATGAAGAAAGATGTCGATGAGTACATGTACGAAATCTCAAAGACACTGGTATAGTTATTCCTTTTATTGGAGAACATAGTGCGGCAGGGAATTCTCTCTGCCGCATTTTTAGGTTTGAAATCAATGGGATTTTCAAGGAGACGGGCAATGGACAACACCAAGGAAATTCTCACACTGGCAGTAGAAATCGGGGACGCGATGCTGCGGTGCGGAGCAGAAATTTACCGGGTGGAAGATTCTGTGATACGCATATTGGAAGCTTTTGGTCTGGATGATTTTGATGCTTATGTTTTATCCAACGGAATTTTTGCAAGTGCAAATGAGAGCAGGGAGGATGCCTGCAGTGTGGTAAGATATGTTCCACTTTCGGCAACCCATCTGGGGAAACTCGCTGCTTTAAATCAGCTGACCCGAGATATCTGTAATCATAAATGTTCGGTTGCAGAGGCATCAGAGCGGTTGAAACAGTGCAAAAAAATTCCGGTTTATGCGAATGCGGTACAGTTACTGGCATGTGGAATCGGTTGTGCAGCGTTTACCTTCATGTTTGGAGGGCATCTGCCGGAAGCACTGTATGCATTTTTTGTAGGGCTGATAGAGCAGCTGGCATTGTTTGTGTGCCGGAAGCGTAAAGTTTCCAGATTTTTAACGAATGTATATGTCAGTCTGCTGATCTCTTTGCTTAGTCTGCCAGCGGCCGCGGGTGTGATACCTGTTTTGCATGACAAAGTGGTGATCGGGGCAATTATGCCGTTAGTACCTGGAATTGCACTGACAACATCCATTCGTGATTTTTATAATGGCGATTATTTGTCCGGAACGATCCATCTGATTGATGCACTTCTTACGGCACTTTGCATTGCAGTGGGCATTGCACTGCCGATTCTGTTGTTGCGATATGGAGGAAATTTACCGGTATGAGTTATGTGCTTCAGTTTTTTATTGCAGCGGTTGCCACGGTTACTTTTGCCATTTTGTTTGCGGCACCGAAAAAGGAACTGGTTTTCTGTGGCGTATCAGGCGGGCTTGCCTGGCTGGTTTATTTTATTTTGTACAGGCAGTCGGGGAATGTGGTTTTGGGCAGTCTGGTGGCAACCTTTGTTTTGACAATTTTAAGTCGTATTCTGGCAGTAGCAAGATGCAATCCTGCCACGATTTATCTGGTATCCGGGATTTTCCCACTGGTTCCGGGAGCCGGTATCTATTATACGGCATATTATCTGATATCCGGAATGCCGGCAAAATGCTCGGCAAAAGGGCTGGAAACTTTTGAGATTGCCCTGGCCATTGTATTTGGGATTATTTTTGGCTTCTCGATTCCGGAAACACTGTTTCATAAAAGGAAACAGTAAGTAATGGGAAAGGATTGTACGGATGATATGATTACAAGCAGTGCAAATCAGCAGATGAAACATCTGTCACAGCTGATGAAAAGGGCGAAAGAACGAAAAAAAGAACAGGTCTTTGTTGTGGAAGGAATAAAGATGTTTCAGGAAGCACCGGCGGATACGGTGGTGTCTGTCTACGTGTCGGAAAGTTTTCTGGAAAAACCGGAACATGAAAAATGCCTGCAGGGATACCGGTATGAGGTCGTGAGTGATGCGGTATTCCGGGAAATTTCGGATACACAGACTCCGCAGGGAATCCTTGCGATTGTCCGCATGCCGAAGTATGATCTGTCCGATCTTTTGCAGGGGGATCACACGCATCTTTTAATTCTTGAGAGCGTGCAGGATCCGGGAAATCTTGGAACGATGGTGCGCACCGGAGAGGGTGCCGGCATCACGGGAATTATAATGAATAAAACGACGGTGGATCTGTTTAACCCGAAAACCATACGCTCGACGATGGGAAGTATCTACCGTGTTCCGTACCTGATCACGGAGCATCTGCCGGATCTGCTTGATGAGCTGCATAAGGAGAATATCAGATTGTATGCGGCACATTTAAAAGGAGATACATATTATGATGCCTTTGATTTTACCGGGGCATGTGGCTTCCTGATTGGAAATGAGGGGAACGGTCTGTCTGATGAAATTGCAGAGTGTGCGGATTGCTATCTGAAGATTCCCATGGAGGGAAAGGTGGAGTCGCTGAATGCAGCCGTTTCTGCAGCACTTTTGATGTATGAATGTAAGAGACAGCGGGGAGAGCACAATGAAAATATGGTTTAAAATCTGGGAAAACACACACTTATTAAAATCGGAAACCATAGAAGATGATACGGAGGATACACGTACACATAAGATTTTTCATGCGCTTGAAGAAGTCTGTCTGAAGTGGGATCTTGGAAAACCGATCTGGTTTGATGCGAATATAGCGGAATTTCAAAGGCATGCGCGAACGAGGTTTGGCAAGGACAATTTTGTGGAGGAAACAGAATTTGATTATCTGGAGATACAGGTGATAGACGAAGATTAAAAAAATATTAAATTTGTTGCTTTCTGCGTACAGAACGTGTTTCTTGTGATATGATAATACCATATGGGAAAGCACGTTAATACATGTGTGAGGTCTGCTTTCGCATTTATGAAAGGAATGTCTGCCATTGTGGCAGGAAAGAGGAGGAATGACATGGGAACATCGCAGATGCTGGGGGAAGATATTGATAGTTGGGAAACTATGATGTTTTTATATAATTCTGCACTGAAAGAGGTGGGAACAAAACTTGAGATTTTAAATGACGAGTTTGTTCATATACATAAGTACAATCCGATTGAATATATTAAGTCGAGGATTAAAACACCGGAAAGTATTGTAAAAAAATTAAAGCGTGACGGATATGAGAGTACGATCGAGAATATGAGAAATTATATTAACGATATTGCAGGAATCCGTATTGTCTGCTCGTTTACTTCGGATATTTACCGTCTTGCAGAGATGATCGGAAAACAGAATGACCTGACCGTGATCTGTGTAAAAGACTATATCAAAAATCCGAAAGTCAGCGGTTACAAGAGTTTCCATATGCACGTGACGGTTCCTATCTTTTTATCGGACCGTGTGGTTGAGACAAAGGTGGAAATCCAGATCCGCACCATTGCAATGGATTTCTGGGCAAGTCTGGAGCACAAGATTTATTATAAATTTGAGGGGCATGCCCCGGAATATATCAGCCGGGATCTGCGTGCCTGTGCAGAAATTGTTTCAAACCTCGATGCAAAGATGCTGCAGCTGAATGAAGCAATTTTAGAAGAAAAGGAAAAAGAGGAACAGAAGAAAAAGGAAGAATAGTTACGAAGAATAAAACTATTACGGAACAGTCGGAAAGAAGGGAATGCTATGGTACCTTCCATTGCACGTCAGAGTGTGATTTTAAAATGTAATATGCAAAAATCCGTGATGCTTGGAAACTACGAATTTTTCTATGCTGCGGGATTGATGAGAAAATTATACAACATAGAGATCCGGACAGATATGGAACCGGAACAGATTCTGGAAGCGATTCTGCAGATGCAGGATAATCTGGCTCCGCAGAGTGAACAGGAAAAATATCTGATACAGATCATAAAGAATTATGAGCCGTCAGCGGATCATGATGCACAGATGGATGAACTGTTTGCCTGGGGAGAACAGGAACCTGACATGTGGCAGGTCACGACATCGTTCCATCCGGTTATAAGGTAACTATGAGCGATAGTTACCTTATATTTTTGCAATTTTCGTACATACTACAAGTAATTTTAAAAGAAAGATGAGGATGTATGAAATGAGTAAGATGACTCTGGAACAGGAAGAAGTGCGCAATCAGGAGTATAATGAGTATGTCGAACAGATGACACCGAAACATAATCTGTGGGCAAATATGGGAAAAGCCTTTTTGCTGGGGGGAGGTATCTGCCTGTTGGGACAGATTATTTTACAGATTGCAGCCGGGGTATTCGGACTTAAGGCAGAGGATGCCGCTCTTTGGTGCAGTTTACTTCTTGTTCTTCTTTCGGTGATCCTGACGAGCTGTAATGTATATGGGATTCTTGCCAACTGGGGAGGTGCAGGGGCATTGGTTCCGATTACCGGATTTGCAAATGGCGTGTGTGCTTCTGCGGTGGAATTCCAGAAAGAGGGACAGGTATTTGGTATCGGATGCCAGATTTTTAAGATTGCCGGTCCGGTGATTTTGTATGGGATTTTTTCAAGCTGGGTGCTGGGATTGATTTACTGGCTATTTTAAATTCGGTGGTATCTATGTCGATAAAATCCATGTAAAAGATACCAGTGAGGTATCTATATACTGAAAATTTAATGTTCAGATACCGTGTTTTATCATCAAGTGATTTAACAGGATGCTTTTCGATTATATTTTTTTTCCGCGTACTTTTCCTGAATTTGCACATACTACCATAGAAAATAAGGAAGCAAAGAGGTGCAGAATGAAAGAAAAACGGGAAATAGTTTATCTGAAGGCAGACCGCAACAGTGTCTGCCATGATCCAAAAATAAAGATACAGGATGTGATGTCTGTACAGTGTGCAGATTCTGCAATCTGTGCCGGAATAAAAAATAAAACACTGTATACGTTTAAGAAAAACGATGACCAGAAAAAAGAAGGAAAAAAGAAAAAACGAATGGAAGTATTTTCGATGCTAAATGTGATCGAACGGATACAGACGGATTACCCGGATGTGGAAATTGTTAGTATCGGGGAACAGGATTTTGTGGTGCAATTGTTAGATGCACCGATGGCACCGAAATGGCTGGAGACGCTTAAAGTTGTTGTGATGGTTGTAGTAATCTTTCTTGGAGCGGCATTTACGATTATGGCATTTAACAATGACGTGTCCGTGGGGGAAGTGTTCAACCGGTTTTATCAGCAGGTGATGGGAAAAGAAAAACCGAAAGTATCAGAAATTGAAATTTTTTACTGTCTTGGACTGGCAGTGGGAATTTTGGTATTTTTTAACCATATCGGAAAGAAAAAAATTACTTCAGATCCGACACCGATTCAGGTTGAGATGCGAAAGTATGAACAGGATGTCGATATGGCGTTTATAGAGAACGCGGGAAGAAAGGGGCATGAACACGATGTTTCTTAGACACATTTTTATGGCGGGCCTTGCGACAGCCTGCGGCATTGCGGTTTCTGCCGGAACGTTTGCGTTTCTTCTGGTGATCGGGGTCATTCCGCGCATGATCAAACGCTGCAATTTTGGAGAACGGATACTGATGGTCGAAAATACGGTTATACTGGGGGTATTGACCGGTGCCGTATTTTCTGTGGTGGAGTGGAAGGCACAGCTGCCGTATCCGTGGCTGGCGCATGTCATTTTGGGCGCTTATGGAACTGCAGCGGGAATTTTTGTGGGATGTATTGCGGTGGCACTGGCAGAAATATTAAATACTTTTCCGATCCTGTTCCGGCGTCTGTATATCAACCGTGGACTCAGTGGTGTTATGATTGCCATGGCACTGGGGAAAATGGCTGGTTCTTTTTATTATTTCTTTTTTGGTTACGGGCTTCCAAAATATTGGTAAATCCATATTTTCTAATTGCAATCTTCTTTGTGACTGGCGTATAATAAAAGGTATGATTAGTTTCAGGAGGATTTTAAATGGGCAGATATGCATTGGATATGGAAAAATATGCAGATTTGGCAAGGACTGCATCTGCTGAGGGATGCGTGTTATTGAAAAATGACAACAGTACCCTGCCACTTAAAAAAGGAGATAAAGTTGCTGTATTTGGGCGCATGGCGTTTCATTATTACAAAAGCGGACTTGGCTCGGGCGGACTGGTAAATACACGCTATGTGGTTGGAATCCTTGATGCGCTGCGCGCCTGCAAAGATATTGCGCTGGATGAAGAACTGATTGGGATCTACGAAAAATGGATTAAAGACCATCCATATGACGAAGGTGAGGGATGGGGGCTGGTTCCGTGGTCACAGGAAGAAATGCCCGTGACGGAAGAGATGCTTCAAACCGCATCCGGGGATGATGTGGCACTGGTGATTCTTGGACGTACGGCGGGGGAAGACCAGGACAATACGGACAAGCCGGGCAGTTATAAGCTGACACGGACAGAAGAAGACCTGATCCGTAAAGTGAGCAGTCAATTTTCACGCACGGCCGTTATTTTAAATGTGGGAAATATCATTGATATGAAATGGGTCAGAGAATTTGATCCGGCAGCGGTACTCTATGCATGGCAGGGAGGTCAGGAAGGTGGAAACGGTGTCTGTGATGTACTTACGGGGCGTGTGAATCCGTGCGGAAAACTGACCGATACGATTGCAGAGGATATCAGTGACTATCCATCCACGTCAAATTTCGGGGATTTACAGAAAAACTATTATAAAGAAGATATCTATGTGGGATATCGGTATTTTGAGACATTTGCCAAAGATAAAGTTTTGTATCCGTTTGGATTTGGATTGTCGTATACTTCTTTTTCCGTGCAAGCGTCTGCAGAAGAAAAGGACGAGCATACGGTCTGTGTAAAGGCAACAGTGAAAAATACCGGAACAAAACCGGGGAAAGAAGTGCTTGAAGTATATGCCAAAGCCCCACAGGGGGTACTGGATACACCGGTGCGTGTTCTTTGTGGATTTGCAAAGACAAAGGAACTGGCAGCAGGGGAAGAAGAGCATATTACTCTGGAGATTCCGAAAAATACATTTGCCTCCTATGATGACAGTGGTGTAACCGGACACAGGGACTGTTTTGTGCTGCTGGAGGGTACTTATACCATTTATGTGGGAACCGATGTGCGGACGGCACAAAAGGCAGGCAGTTATCCGCAGACGTTTACAGTACTTGAACAGCTTGAGGAAGTCTGTGCACCGCAGAAACCGTTTGCCCGTATGACAAGAAAGCCGGGTGATGTGATCGGATATTCCGATACACCGGAACGGATCTATGGTCCGTATGACCGAGTGGAAAAACCGGCAGAGATTTCACAGACTGGTGATAAAGGCTATCGTCTGGAAGATGTATATGACAAAAAGATTTCCATGGAGACATTTGTGGCACAATTGTCGGACGAGGATCTGATTATGCTGTTCCGCGGAGAAGGCATGTGCAGTCCGAAGGTGACTCCGGGTACTGCAGCGGCATTTGCAGGACTGACTTCGTCTTTGAGGAAGTTTAGAATTCCGGCAGAATGTGCATCGGACGGACCATCCGGAATACGTATGGACTGCGGAACAAAGGCATTTTCCCTTCCGAACGGAACGCTGCTCGGATGTACATTTAACTGTGAACTGGTGCGTCAATTATATGAAATGACAGGGCTTGAACTACGGTTAAACCGTGTAGATACATTGCTCGGACCGGGATTGAATATTCACAGAAATCCGTTGAACGGACGAAACTTTGAGTATATTTCCGAAGATCCGTTTTTAACCGGAAAAATGGGAGCCGCACAGCTGCAGGGACTTAATATTGCAGGTTCCACAGGAACCATCAAACATTTTGCGGCAAACAATCAGGAAACGAAACGACATGAGGCAGATTCGATTATTTCCGTGCGGGCACTGCGGGAAATTTATCTGAAGGGATTTGAAATTGCGGTAAAAGAAGGACCGGCCCGCTCTGTTATGACTACATATGGCCCGGTCAACGGGGTGTGGACTGCAGGAAGTTATGATCTCAATACCATTGTATTGCGCAAAGACTGGGGATTTTCCGGCATCGTTATGACTGACTGGTGGGCAAAGGCAAACCATGAGGGACAGCCATCGGATCCGCGTATACATGCGGTCATGGCAGCGGCACAGAATGATGTATATATGGTGACTGCAGACGCGCAGGATATGCAGCAGGATGATATGCTCGAAGAATTCCAGAAGGGAAATCTTACGAGAGGACAGCTGCAGAGAAATGCCATCAATATATTGCAGTTTGTACTAAAATCCCCGGCGATGCTTTATGAGATGGATAGGATTTCTCCGGAAGAACTTAAAGACCGGAAGAATGCTGCAAAAGATGATCCGGATGTCTCAAAGATGATGAAATTTGTGACAGATGAGCAGGGAAATATCCGCATTTCCGGTGGCGGCTGGGATACACATCAGGGAAAAGAAATACTTGCGGATCTGGATATGAAAGCCGGAAGTTATGAACTGCAGATGAAAGTGAAATCAAATCTGGATGATCTGGCACAGCTTCCGGTAACAGTATATCTGGATAATATCATCAAAGGAACACTGTCATTTAGGGGATCGAAAGGGCAGTGGGTGACACAGCAGATCCGGTTTGATACATTCGAGGGACATCATTATATGAAATTATATTTTGGGGCAACCGGACTTACGGTAGATCATATAGCGTTTCAGCTGTCCGGGGGCGCAGACAAGGAGCAGTAAGACATGAATGTTTTAAAGGTAAAAAAGGGAGAAACGCTTGCCAGAAAACAGGACAAGGTGATGGAATGGTATCTGATTCAGGAGGGATCGGTGATCCGGCAGTTTGCATTTGCAGAGATCATTATGCACCGGAATGCAATTGTGGGTATTCTCGAGAACGAATGGTTTGCCTGCGATTATGTGGCAAATGAAGATACGACATTGATTGTGATTCCATGTAAAAATGCACAGGATCTGCGGAAGATTTTGTCCGAACATGAGAATTTCCGCCCGATTTTTTTGCGTACGGCAGTGGAACAGCGGCATCAGGCACTGTGTCTGTATGCCAGTCTGCAGAAAAAATGCATGCTTTTACATAATGCTGCGGAAACGTTGTACAGCGAATACAAAAATCTGTGCAGCGAGAAGCTTCTTGATGAACAGGATTTTCCGCGTATGGAACAGTTTGCAGCTTTAAAAATGCAGCACCGTGCGGAAAACTGGGAGATTGCAAACAGTAACAGTCTGGTCCGGAGTTATCTGAAAGAATATATGCAGCTGATGATCAAAGATGACAGTCTGTGTGTGGGAGCAATCATGGAGGCGGCGGCACAGATGCGTCGTGTGACACAGGGAATCGGCGAGATGGTAAATTATCTGCAGTACAACAGGGATATTTTATTTTCAGATTCCAGAGATGATATTTTTCGTCTGTTTTTTACAATGGCAGTCCAGCAGTCGCAGAAAAAGCAGGACATTTCCGAGATCAAAAAGCGTCTGTTAAATATGGTGGATGTCATGACAAAGCTTGATGTGTACGATAAAAAACAGATGGCGGAGGCACATGAACTCTGCGAAAATTACGACTTTACCAAGGAGTCCGAAGGACGTATCAATATTATGCGTGAGGATTGTATTGCACATATTATGGAGTATGCAGGATATGGCAGCGATATGATCAGGGATTTCCACAGCATTGTGCAGCAGTACCGGGAGCTGCCGGATATGATGTCTACAGACAATGAGGCGAGACAGCTGCGCAGGGAAATCACAAAGGTCTTTTACGATATTTATACCAAGGCGTTTATGAGATCAGTTGAGGAACTGGTCAAGCCGTCACCGATCATGATGATGTTTTTCAATTTTGGGTTTATGGATGCGGAGGTGCTGGGGGAAACTAACACAAATGCACTGTATAATCTGACGGATTCGCTTGGATTGTTTCACTCTGCAAATGTCTATACGGTTTATGACTGGCTGGTACAGATTTATCAGGGAAAGAAAGAACCGTCCCGCAATGAATTTGACCAGGATTTCAATGCATTTCTGCTGGAAGAAAAGAGAACTGGGAATATTACGGAAGAGCAGATGCAACAGTATAAAAATGACCGCAGGCAGAAAGTACAGTTTGAGATCCGCAATATGTTTACCTCCGGAAACCGTGTGACCTATGGCCGTGTGACTACATTCTGTCCGGTTCTGATGGAAGAGGATTTCATCAACACCGTGGAAAAGATGGCAGTTACCGCAGAAAAAATTGCCGATGCCATCAATAAGGTGCGCTGTGTGGATTATTCTGCACTCTATCATGATGTCATGTTTTCCGATCCGGATCGCGGAATCAATCAGGAATGGATCAAAAAGGAAATTCTGCCGGATGTGATTCTGATGCCAAATGCCGGAACCCGTACCCTGATGTGGCAGGAGACATCCGGGGCCAAGATTGATACACCAGCGCGTTTTCTGTTTCCGATCTTTTCCGCAGTGGATCTCGATGATCAGATGGTGGAATGTATCGGCCGATACCGCTGGGAGATCTGCAGACGTGTGCAGGGTGTATACTGGAACGATATCCGGGAGAAATCGCTTACGGCGGAGTACTGTGATTATATTCAGTATTATCGCAAAAATTCAGATCTTTCTGCAGATGCAAAGGAAAAGATCAAGACTGCATTGTCCCGTGCGCGCAACAGTTACCGTGAGGTATTTGTCAAGGATTATCAGGCGTGGATGAAGTATGAGTCACAGGGAAGTTTCCGACTGAATAAAGTGGCAAGAGATATTCTGGTAAGGTATTGTCCGTTTGCAAAGGATATCCGCCAGGGACTGGCCACCAATCCACAGTATCAGAATGCATTTCACAGACTTGATGCGGAAAACAGAAAGAAACTGCAGCGGTTCCGTTCTGTTTATGATAAATATGAGGCTGCCGGCGGAGAGATCACACCGGAACTGAAAGAAAATCTGCGGTTTTATCAGATGTAGGAACGGATATGGAATATATAGCTTATGTAGAGACCCCGTATAAAGAAAAATTTGGAATTCCCAGACAGAGCGGGCTGGCGGAGAGTACCTGTGGAGAGATCATCTTTACACCGAAATTCCGGAATCCGGATGCGGTGCGTGGAATCGAGGAGTTTTCCCACCTGTGGCTTCTCTGGGAGTTTTCGAGGGCAAAGCAGGATACCTTTCATGCAACGGTAGCACCTCCCCGTCTGGGAGGAAAAGAAAAACGGGGCGTGTTTGCCACACGTTCCCCCTTTCGCCCGAATTCGATCGGTCTTTCGTGCGTGAAACTTGAAAAAGTGCGCATCGATCAGAAGCTTGGACCGGTTCTTACGGTTTCCGGGCTGGATCTGCTTGATCACACACCGCTTTTTGATATCAAACCGTATCTGCCGTACGTGGATGCCCATCCGGAGGCAAAAAACGGTTTTGCGGAAGAATTCCGGGAGTTTCAGATACCGGTAGTATTTCCGGAGGAATTGCAGGCGCAGCTTCCGGAACATCTGCGAGGACCGCTTCTTGAGGTTCTGGCACAGGATCCAAGGGCAGCATACAACAAAAAGCCGGATTATATCTACGGGATGGCATTTGCTGATTATGACATCCGGTTTACGGTGGCAGAGGGAATCCTGACGGTAAAAGAGGTCACAAGGCGCACGCAGGAGTGGAAAAAAGTCAAGTGAGAGTTGCGCTTGCGTGTGGAAAGTCTTATAATAGAACCATCAAAAGTCAAAAACGCGAAGAAATTCGTGTAGTAGTGAGGTAAGAGGATGAAAGAGTTAAAAGAGTACATTCGCAGTATCCCGGATTTCCCGGAGAAGGGAATTATTTTCCGTGATGTCACAAGTGTACTGCAGGATGCAGATGCACTGAAGCTTTCCATTGATGAACTGGCAAAACGCTTGGAGGGCGTTGATTTTGATGTGATCGCCGGAGCAGAATCCAGAGGCTTTATCTTTGGAGCACCACTTGCTTATGTCATGCATAAGCCGTTTGTACCGATTCGTAAAAAGGGAAAACTGCCGTGTGAGACAGTTGAAAAAACATATGATCTGGAGTACGGTACGGCAACGATTGAAATGCATAAAGATGCCGTTAAAAAAGGAGAAAAGGTTGTACTTTTGGATGATCTGATTGCAACCGGCGGAACCATGAAAGCTGCTGCAGAACTGGTAGAGGAACTTGGCGGTGAAGTGGTAAAGATGCTGTTTCTCATAGAGTTAAGCGATCTCAACGGACGGGAAGTCTTAAAGGACTATGACGTGGACTCTGTCGTACAGTTCGAAGGCAAATAATCGAATAAAAAAGAAAATTCTGCACATACTGTATCAAAAACAAAGTAAGGAGAGACAGTATGGATCAGCAGGTTGGATTAGGGAGTCTTTGCTTTGCAAAGGCTCCTTTTATTATTGGAACAGCATCTGTGGTTGGAACCAAAGAGGGGGAAGGCCCCCTGGCAGATGCATTTGACTGTATCGGACCGGATGATAAATTTGGTCAGCAGACATGGGAGGCCGCAGAGAGCAGTCTGCAGAAAGAAGCATTGACGCTTGCCCTCGGGAAAGCAGATCAAAAGCCGGAAGATATGCGGTATCTGTTTGCTGGAGATCTGCTTGGACAGCTGATTGCCTCATCATTTGGACTGAAAACGTTTGAAATTCCACTGTTTGGACTGTACGGGGCATGTTCCACATGTGGAGAAGCACTGGCACTTTCTGCAATGACGGTAGCGGCCGGATATGCGGATCGCGTGGCTGCAGTCACTTCGAGCCATTTTGCCAGTGCGGAAAAACAGTTCCGTTTTCCGCTGGAATACGCAAATCAGCGTCCGGTAAGTGCCACATGGACAGTGACCGGAGGCGGTGCATTTATTCTGTCAAAGGATGCGAAGCAGCCGCTGGCAAAGGTGGCGGGGGTCACAACCGGAAAGATTGTAGATTACGGAATCAAAGATTCCATGAATATGGGAGCCGTGATGGCACCGGCTGCCGCTGAGCTGATTGCGCAGAATCTTACGGATTTTAAACGAAAACCGGAAGATTATGACCGGATTATCACGGGAGACCTGGGAGAAGTCGGTCAGCAGATTCTGTTTGATCTGCTGCTGAAAAAAGGCATGGATATCCGCAAGCAGCATGAGGACTGTGGCATGTTAATTTTTGATTCACAGACACAGGGAACCGGTTCCGGAGGATCGGGATGCGGATGTGCAGCCTCGGTGCTGAGTGCGCATTTTCTGCCAAAACTGGCAAGCGGGGAATTGAAAAGAATACTCTTTGTGCCGACAGGCGCACTGCTTTCTACGGTCAGTTTCAATGAAGGACAGACAATACCGGGGATTGCACACGGTGTTGTGCTGGAAAGCTGTGTTTCATCCGCAAAAAAGGAGGGATAAGGATATGCAGTATGTAATTGCATTTGTAACAGGGGGAATGATCTGTGCACTGTCACAGATCCTGATGGAAAAAACAAAAATGCTTCCGGGACGTATCATGGTTCTTTTGGTCTGCCTGGGGGCCATCCTTGGATTTGTGGGGATCTATGAGCCGTTTTCCAAATGGGCGCAGGCGGGCGCGAATGTGCCGCTTCTGGGATTTGGAAACAATCTCTGGAAGGGTGTCAAAGAGATGGTGGACAAGAAAGGATTTATCGGTATTTTTCTGGGAGGCTTTAAAAACTGTGCGGCAGGACTTTCCGCAGCACTCGTTTTTTCTTATATTGCCTCCCTGCTCTGCCAGCCAAAGATGAAAAAGCACTAGCAAATCGGGAAAATTCTGTTGTATAATAAATGGGAATTTTGCACACACTAGCTCTGTAGATCAAATAAAAGGAGATATGTGTGATGAAAAAATTAAAAGTTCTGATGATGAGCGGAATGCTTGCAGCAGGGATCTGTCTGTTTGCGGCCTGTGGTACAGCAAATGATGACGGAACGAACAATGGTGTAAACGATACTTCCAATACACAGGTTACTACACAGGAAAACATTCCGGGAACGGACAATACGACTGGAAATGGTACAACAGACAATAATACGGATGCCGGAAATTCCAAAAACGATGGCAATGTCGGAAAAGATATCGGGGATATGGGAAAAGATGTCGTGGATGGTGTGAAAGATGCCGGTGATGCTGTGGCAGATGGCGTGGATGATGCAATTGACGCGGTAGATCCGGATGCAGACACAAACAATGGCGGTAAGACCAATACCGGACGTTAGACAGGATTACCTATGAAAAAAGAAACTTACGTTAAAATGACCCAGCCGTTTCGGGATGACCCGAAACGTGCGCGGGCGTTACATAGAGCAAATAAAATATTGACGGTTGTGATTTTTGTGGCATATCCATGCCTGCTTCTGTGGCTGCTGTGGCAGAAGGATATGCGGCTATATAAAGCCATCTGTGTGCCGCTGGACGGATTTATTATTGTGACGGTTGTGCGGGCCTGGATCAACCGGAAACGGCCGTATGAAATATTTGAACTGCCATCTGTGATTCCAAAAGATACGAAAGGACATTCCTGGCCGAGCCGGCATGTGTTTTCCGCGGCAGTGATTGCGTTTACGTTCTGGTTTGTGTGCCCGGCTGTGGGGATTGTATTTTTGCTTATGACAGTTGCTATTGCATGGATCCGGGTAGTTTCCGGAGTGCACTTTATCAGTGATGTAGTGGCGGGATTTCTTTTTGCTGCGTTTTTTTCTTTGTTTTTTTAGTGTGGTTTTCACCGGCTATGCCGGAAAAATTACTGGCTTTCTTTCCGGAACTGGCGCGGTGTCATGCTGTATTTTTGTTTGAACACCCGGTTAAAATAGGAAAGATTTTCAAAACCGGATTCCGCCGCAATATCCAGAATGGAGGAGTCGGAAGTTGTCAGCAGACGCGAGGCGATTGTCAGGCGGTAGTCCCGCAGATAGTCCACGAAAGACGTTCCCATAGTTTCTTTGAAATACCGCATAAAATGAGATTCGGAAAAATCAACGGTTGCCGCGATGTCGGCAATCGTTATTTTTTGCATGTAATTATTTTCAATGTATTTTAAAACAATTTTCATTTTATCAAGCGTTTTGCGGTTACTGCCTGTCGTTAAGTTCCGGCAGCGGTTGTCTAAAATAAAGAAAAACTGGTACAACTGACTTTTGATGTACAGTTCATAGCCCTGTGGTTTGGTCTTGCTGATTTCGTCACAGGCATCAATTGGCATGATGACATCTGTGTAATAAGGATAGACAGGGGTGAAGATGGTTGGAACCGTGACTTTTCCGCTCATAAGAGGAAGAAGAAAATCGGTGGCAGTCACATCGTTCTGCCGTGGAATCAGCATACTCGGATTAAAGATGATATTTTCATATTCCATGAAGGCATCTTCCAGCTGGTCAATGGAGTGGAGCTGTCCCGGAAGAATAAGAACCAGAGTCGGACCTTTTACTTTGTATTCCCGGAAATCTACCGTAATGCGTCCCATCCCCTTTTTGATGTAGATCAGTTCCAGTTCATCGTGCCAGTGCAGCGGTACACGCGGAAAATCCAGTGGGATCGAGCATAGATATGTATTATAAGGGAAGATGATATCCCCATGTGTGATGGTTTCGTGATAATTTTCATATTCAAGTATATTCATATCTTTATTTTAGCAGAATTGTCCTATGACTGTAAAGGACAAAAACGACAGAAAACGCATGAAACAGGCGAAAACACAGGATATGCAGGCACTGTGGAAATGTACCAAGACAGGTGGCACGAAATTGGTGAAATTTAACAGCTGGGGGTTATTTGAATATGAAAAATGATAGAATAGTATCAGTTTTTGCTTGAATACGACAAGAAATCAGCAGGAAAAAATCATATACTAAGTACATCAAAACAACACGAAATCTTGTGGGAGGGAAAACACATGACTTTAGCAAAAGCAGTATCTATGAAATATAACAAGACCATCGAGAAGTGCTCAAACGAGGAAATTTACTATGCACTCCTTGATATGACCAAGCAGATGGCAGAGGACAAGGTCAGCAATGAGGGAAAGAAGAAGCTGTACTACATCTCAGCAGAGTTCTTAATCGGAAAGCTTTTATCCAACAACCTGATCAACCTTGGCATTTATGACAGTGTAAAATCCGAACTTGAAGCATCCGGAAAGAATATCGGTGAGATTGAGGAGATCGAACTTGAGCCTTCACTCGGAAATGGCGGACTTGGACGTCTGGCAGCATGTTTCGTAGATTCCATCGCAACACTCGGATTAAACGGTGACGGTGTCGGATTAAATTATCACTACGGATTGTTCAAACAGGTATTTGATCACAATCTGCAGAAAGAGACTCCAAACCCATGGATCACACCGGACAGCTGGCTGACAAAGACCGATATCACCTATCCGGTACAGTTCGGCGGATTTACCGTACAGTCCAGATTATATAACATTGATGTTGTCGGATACAACAACCGTACGACAAAGCTTCGTCTGTTCGATATCGAAACGGTGGATGAGAGCATTGTCGGAGATACCATTGATTTTAACAAAGATGACATTGCAAAGAATCTGACCTTATTCCTGTATCCAGACGATTCCGATGATAAGGGACGTCTTCTGCGTGTATATCAGCAGTATTTCATGGTAAGCAATGCCGCAAGACTGATTCTTGATGAGGCAGTTGAGAAGGGATCAAACCTGCATGATCTGGCAGATTATGCGACTGTTCAGATCAACGATACCCATCCGTCCATGGTTATCCCGGAGCTGATCCGTCTGTTACAGGAGCGTGGAATTCTTATGGATGAGGCTGTATCTATTGTATCTAAGGTTTGTGCATACACCAACCACACAATCCTTGCAGAAGCACTTGAAAAATGGCCGATCGGATTCCTTGAGAAGGCAGTTCCTCAGCTGATGCCGATCATCCGCGAATTGGACAACCGTGTACGTGCAAAGGTTTCCGATGAAAGCACCTATATTATCAAAGACGGTCTGGTACACATGGCACATATGGATATCCACTACGGATACAGTGTTAACGGTGTTGCATATCTGCACACAGAGATCTTAAAGAACAGTGAGTTAAATAACTTCTACAAGCTCTATCCAGAGAAGTTTAACAATAAGACAAACGGAATCACATTCCGCCGCTGGCTCATGTCCTGCAACCCGGAACTTTCCGCAATGATTACTGACCTGATCGGCGATGGCTGGAAGAAGGATGCCAATGAGCTGGAGAAACTTGGCAATTTCGTAAACGATGATGCCGTTCTCGACCGTCTCCTTGCAGTAAAGGCCGGAAAGAAGGCAGATCTGAAGAATTACCTGAAGATGAAACAGGGATTTGATATTGATGAAAATTCCATCTATGATATTCAGGTAAAGAGACTGCATGAGTACAAGAGACAGCAGATGAATGCACTCTATGTCATCCATAAATATTTCGAGATCAAGGAAGGAAAGAAGCCGGCAACTCCGATCACGGTATTCTTCGGAGCAAAGGCAGCGCCTGCATATATTATCGCAAAGGATATCATTCATCTGATTCTCTGCTTACAGCAGATCATCAACAATGATCCGGAAGTCAGCCCATACTTAAAGGTATTTATGGTAGAAAACTACAATGTAACCATGGCTGAAAAGATGATTCCGGCATGTGATATTTCCGAGCAGATTTCTCTGGCTTCCAAGGAAGCATCCGGAACCGGTAACATGAAGTTCATGTTAAACGGAGCACTGACACTTGGAACTATGGACGGAGCAAATGTTGAGATCGCAGAGCTGGTTGGAAATGAGAATATCTTTACCTTCGGTGAGGATTCCCAGACTGTTATCGACCGCTATGCAAGAGGCGATTACAACTCCAGAAGCTACTATGAGAAAGATTCTGAGTTAAAGAGAGCCGTTGACTTTATTGTAAGTGACACTGTAAAGTCTGTAGGATGCAGTGAGAACTTAGAGCGTCTGTACAATGAGTTGTTAAACAAAGACTGGTTTATGACATTCCCGGATTTCGAGGAATATATTGCAACCAGAGAGAAAGCTTATACAGCTTATACCGATCGCAAGGCATGGGCAAAGAAAGCACTGATCAACATTAGCAAGGCAGGTTTCTTCTCATCTGACAGAACGATTGAGCAGTACAACAAAGAAATCTGGAAATTATCATAAAAATATTTTAACTCCTCCTTTAGTGGGAACCGTATGTTTCGGTTCCCACTTTTTATTGTGCCGGGCACACGGGAACGGGCACGGTGTTTTTAAAATTTTACTGGAAGAATGGGGGTGAATTGGATATAATAAATATTATGAGGTTACAGGGGAGAAAATGGATATAATGTGCGAAGGAGGAACGCTATGAAATGGAAAGGGCGAAGACTGCTTGCCATGGCACTTACCGGTATCTTGCTTGCAGGATGCGGGGCAGCCGGACAGGTCGATGATTATGCAACGAATGAGGGAAGTACACAGGAGGCTTCCACCAAAACAACGGGAACGGAAAGCGGAGGGATTTCAAAGGACAAGATCAAGGTAGGGGTTTTGCACTTATCGGATCCGGCAGAAGGCAGTGGATATACCTATACACATGATCTCGGCATTCAGGCAATGCAGCAGAATCTTGGATTATCAGATGAACAGATTGACAGAAAAATAAATGTTGATGATTCCGATAAAGAGGCAACCGAAAAAGCGATTCAGGAGTGTGTGGATGATGGATGCAATATTATTTTTACCACCAGCTGGGGATATATGGATGCTACGGAGGAGATGGCGGAAAAATATCCGGATATATATTTTGCACATGGAACAGGATACAAAAGCAACGGAAAGAATTTTGTAAACTATTTCGGGCGAATCTATCAGGCAAGATATTTAAGCGGAATCGTAGCGGGAATGAATACCAAAACCAATAAGCTGGGATATGTGGCAGCGATGGATTCCTCCAATTCCGAAGTGACAGGAGGTATTGATGCCTTTGCACTTGGGGTGTATTCCGTGAAACCGGAAGCAAAAATCTATGTAAAAGTCACGAACAGCTGGTTTGACCCGGATGCGGAGAAAGCAGCAGCACAAACCCTGTTAAATATGGACTGTGATGTGGTCACGCAGCACTGTGATACAGAATATCCACAGACAATGGCACAGGAAAAAGGGGTGTATGGTATCGGGTACAATTCCGATATGAGCAAAAATGCTCCGGATGCCTGTCTGTGCAGCGTGATCTGGAACTGGGGTGCTTATTATACAGCAGCGGTGCAGAGCGTGATTGACGGTACCTGGGATGGAAGCAATTATTATGGCGGTATGAATGAAAATCTGGTAGGGATTACGTCACTTGCTGATTTTTGCACAGATGGAACACAGGAGGCTGTGGATACTGCAAAAGAAGATATTTTATCCGGGAAAAACGGTGTGTTTGACGGTGTGATTGAAACAAATACCGGGGAAACGGTTGGTGAAGAAGGAAAAACGCTGGATGATGCCACAATTACAGGTGGAATCAACTGGTATTTTAAAACCGTTGAAGTGGTAGAATAGGGGGCATATATGAGTATACGAAAGAAAATTCTTGCAATCAGCATAGGGCCGGTGCTTGTATTAGGGGTAATTACCCTGCTTTTTATGCTTACGATGGTTAAAAGCTCCCTGATGGATGAGGTACAGGATGCATTAAAAGGTACCGCGGCAGCCACCCTTGCCGCCTATGACCAGAATACCGGGGATTATCTGGAAAGTACCAATGGGGATATCTGGAAAGGAAGCTATAATATATCAAAGTCGGAGAGTCTTGTGGACCGGATCAAAGAGAATACCGGTATGGATGTAACCTTTTTTTATGGAAACAAAAGGATTATGACATCTGCACTGGATAAAAAAGGAAACCGTATCCTTGGTTCAGAAGCCGGAGAGCGTGTGGTGAATCAGGTGATCAAAGGGAAAAAGCCGTTTTTCAGTACAAATGTTTCACTGGATGGGACGAGAAATTATGGATATTTTATTCCAGTGTATCAGAATGGAACGACAGATCAGGTTATCGGTATGGTGTTTGTCGGAACCAATAAGGCACGAAAAGATGCAATTGTCAATAAAATCCTTGGAAGTATTATGATGGCATTGCTTGTAGTGATGCTTTTGTGCATTGTTACGGCGATGCGCATGGCAGCCTCTATCAGTAAAAATATCAAAAACAGTGTTGCTGTTGTAGGAAAACTTGCAGATGGTGATTTAAATGTGTGGGTAGATGAAAAACTTCTGAAACGAAAGGATGAGATTGGTGATCTGTCTCGCGGAACCATGACATTAAGGGATGCCATGAAGTCCGTAATCCGGGATATTTCAGAAAATGCAAAGCAGCTGCTTTCAACGTCACAGATTCTGGGTACGGCAGCAGACAACACCAATGGAACAATGTCACAGGTACAGCAGGCGGTCAGCCTTGTAGTGGATAATTCCAGTGAGCAGGCGAAAAATTCGAGAAATACTTCGGATCATATGAAAATTATGGGGGAGAATATCACGGAAACTACAGCAGAGGTACAAAATCTGGATCAAAATGCCACATTTATGCATTCTTCCAGCGAAAATGCTTCCGCAACGCTGGAAAAACTCTGTGGGATCAATGAACAGGTGGAGCAGATGCTGGCACAGGTTCAGCAGCAGACCGACCGGACAAACGATTCTGTACAGAAGATCCAGCAGGCCACAACCATCATTTCTTCTATTGCAGAGGAAACCAATCTGCTGAGCCTGAATGCCTCCATTGAAGCTGCCCGGGCGGGAGAAAGCGGCCGCGGATTCGCTGTGGTGGCAGGTCAGATTAAAAAACTTGCAGAGCAATCGGATCAGTCGAGTCAGGAAATTGAGCAGATAGCGTCAACGCTGATCAGGGATTCTTCCCTTGCTGTGGAAAGTATGCAGAGTATGCAGCAGATTATTACCAGCCAGAGTGAGAGCATGGCAGAAACGCAGAATATTGTAAAAGAAGTGCTGGGCGAAATTAACAGTTCCATGCAGAGCATCAAACAGATCAAAGCAAGTACCAGACGTTTGGAAGATTCAAGAAATGAAGTCGTTCAGGCAGTTGGGGAATTGTCCGGAATTGCGGAAGAAAATGTGGAAAGCACGAAAAAAACCTACGATGGAACACAGGAAGTTGTGGGAACGTTCCAGCAGGTATATGTAAGTGCCGAGCAGTTGCGTGAGATTTCTGATAAACTGGTAAAAGGAATCGGGTATTTTCATATTTAAAAGAAACACAGAGTGTCGGAAAATTCCGGCACTCTTTTTATGTCATGAATCTGGTATAAATCCTGTGATTCTGATATTCATAAATTTGTAAATCCGTTACAATGGGGTAAAAGGCTTGAAAATTGAAAGGTTGGAGGTTTCACATGAATTTTGGATATTTTGATGATGAGAAAAGAGAGTATGTAATCACACGCCCGGATACACCGGCACCGTGGGCGAATTATCTGGGGTCACCGGAGTATGGTGCGCTGATTTCAAATAATGCAGGAGGATACAGTTTTGCCAGATCTGGTGCAAACGGAAGAATCCTGCGTTATATTTTTAACCAGTTTGATCAGCCGGGACGCTATATTTATCTGCGGGATAATGAGAGCAAAGACTACTGGTCTGCATCCTGGCAGCCGGTAGGAAAAGATCTGGAAAGTTATAAAAGTGAGTGTCATCATGGAACAGCATACACAAAGATGCTTGCAGATTACAGTGGAATCCATTCTGAAGTATGTTATTATGTGCCGTTGAATCAGACATATGAGGTCTGGCATCTGAAAGTGACCAATGCGTCAGCGTGTGAAAGAAACCTGACCATCACCGGTTATGCGGAATTTACCAACAACAATAATTATGAACAGGATCAGGTAAATCTGCAGTATTCCCAGTTCATCACGAGTACGGTATTTGAGACAAACCGTATCCGGCATATTATTCACGGTAATCTGGACTGGGTGAAAGAAGGAGAGGAAGTGGATAACAAGCTTGCAATCTCCCGTTTCTTTGCATTGACCGGTGCACCGGTGGACAGTTACTGTGGAGATAAAGAATCGTTTCTTGGACGCTATCACGGATATCATAATCCGGTGGGGGTGGAAAACGGAAAATTATCCGGGGAAATGTGCTACAACGAAAACGGGTGCGGAGCACTGGCAGCTCAGATGCTTCTGAAACCGGGAGAAACAAAGGAAATTGCATTTCTTGTCGGAATGAAAGAACATGAGGAAGCAGAAGCAATCTGTAACCGCTATGCAGATGTGGCAGCACAGTGTGAGACGGAACTGAAAGAACTGACGGGCTACTGGCATGAAAAACTGGAACATTTTCAGGTACATACACCAAGCAGGGAATTTGATACCATGATCAATACCTGGAACGCATACAATTGTTTTATGACATTCATCTGGTCACGTGCGGCGTCATTTTTCTACTGTGGTCTGCGAAACGGTTACGGATACCGCGATACCGTGCAGGATATTCAGGGTGTGATTCATCTTGCACCGGAGATGGCACTCGAAAAGATCCGGTTTATGCTTTCGGCACAGGTGGATAACGGAGGAGGACTTCCGCTTGTCAAATTTACACACAATGCCGGACATGAGGATACGCCGGATGATGCTTCCTATGTACAGGAAACCGGGCATCCGGCATATCGTGCGGATGATGCTCTGTGGCTGTTTCCAACGGTATATAAATATATTGCGGAGTCCGGAAATCTGGCATTTATCGATGAAGTGATTCCGTTTGCCAATAAAGATGAAGCCACTGTATACGAGCACTTGAAGAGAGCACTTGCGTTTTCTGTGAATCATCTGGGACCGCACGGACTTCCGGCAGGACTTTATGCGGACTGGAATGACTGTCTGCGTCTGGGCAAAAATGGAGAGTCCTCGTTTGTTGCACTGCAGTTTTATTATGCAATGACGATTTTAAAACAGTTTGCCGCATACAAAGAAGATCAGGCATATATGGATTATCTGGAAGAAGAACAGAAAAAACTTGGAACATTAATTAACAATCTCTGCTGGAATGAGGATCGTTTTATCCGTGGATTTACGGAAGCCGGAGAGGTGATTGGAAAACGCACGGATCCGGAAGCAAATATGTGGCTGAATCCACAGAGCTGGGCTGTGATTAGTGGACTGGCAACAAAGCAGCAGGCAGAACTTTCCATGGAAAATGTAAGAAAGCGGTTAAACACAGAGTATGGAGCGATTCTGATGGATCCACCATATCACCTGCATGCATTTGACGGAGCACTGGCTGTGATTTACAATCCCGGTACAAAAGAAAATGCCGGTATCTTTTCCCAGTCGCAGGGATGGCTGATTCTGGCAGAAGCATTGCTGGGGCATGGGGATCAGGCATTTACCTATTTTATGGAAAATGCACCGTCTGCACAGAACGATCGTGCTGAGATCCGGAAACTGGAGCCATACTGTTATGGACAGTTTACGGAAGGAAAAGACAGCCCGCATTTTGGTCGTTCCCATGTGCACTGGCTGACCGGAACTGCTTCCACTGTAATGGTAGGATGTGTGGAAGGAATCCTTGGCATGCGTCCGGACTTTGGAGGACTTCGTATTGCACCATCCATTCCGGCGGACTGGGATCAGTTTACCATTGAGAAGGATTTCCGGGGAAAACATCTTCATATTGTGGTAGAAAATCCAGAGCATGTACAGAGTGGATGCAAAGCGTTGTACGTGAATGAGGAAAAGATGGAAGACAACTACATTCCGGTAGAAAAAATGACCGATCAGACGAAGGTACGCCTTGTGATGGCATAGAAGGGAGAAGTTATGAAAAACGATATGCAGTTTACAGGAAAAAACGGAGAATTTCAAATCCGTCATATGGTTGAAAAAACACAGCTCAATTTTCCGGTGGCAAATGAAGAGGGAATCAAAAGCAGCGTGACGCAGACCTTCGGCGGCGATTGTAAGCTGGATCAGAACCATTTTCTGCTGGAACCGGTGAGCATCGAAAATCTGCACAATAACAGAAGTACCCGCAATGTCTGGTGTACAATCAACCGGAAGGAACATGTGTCACTGACCGGAGTTTCGGCGCAGGCAGAATATGCACATTTCCTTGGAAAAGAGGAGGAAGTGACATTCGATGCCGGATTTATGTGGCAGGAGACGAAGCGGGAATTAAAAGAACAGAAAATCGAGGCAGCCGTGCGGATCTTTGCTCCGCTTGGAGTACCGGCAGAACTGATGCAGGTGCGCGTTACCAATAAATCGGATATGGATATGTGTGTGCGCGTGACTTCTGCTATCCCAATTTACGGCAGAAGCGCGGATAATCTGCGCGATCACCGCCATGTAACTTCCTTGCTTCACCGGATCCGTACTACCGGACGCGGCGTGATCTGTAAACCGGTATTGTCATTTGATGAACGCGGACATCAGAAAAATCATATGATTTATTTTGAGATGGGCAGTCAGGGAGATGGAACAAAACCGGAATCGTTCTTCCCAACGGTGGAATCGTTTATCGGAGAAACCGGAACATTTCTGGCACCGGATGCGCTTAAAAATAAAGAAAAAGGCTGTCCGGCCGGTTGTACCGTGGATGGAAAAGAAGCAATGGGGGCGATGGCATTTCCGGAGATTACCCTTGCAGCAGGAGCACATGTCGATTATATTCTGCTTGGTGGCATGACAGAGGATCCGAAGCTGGCAGAACAGGCAGCAGAAATGTTTTGCACGACCAAACAGGCAGATGCTGCCTTTGAACAGGCAAAAAATTACTGGAATGGGCTGGTCAATATTTCCTTTGAAACCGGAAACCCCAAAGAAGACAGTTATCTGAAATGGATCTGTTTCCAGCCGGTTCTTCGCAGAATCTACGGATGTTCGTTTTTGCCGTACCATGATTATGGCAGAGGCGGCAGGGGCTGGCGTGATCTGTGGCAGGATTGTCTCTCCCTTCTGATTCTCGACCCGAAGGAAGTTCGCTCCATGATTTTAAACAGCTTTGCGGGTGTCCGTTTTGACGGGACCAATGCGACAATTATCGGGGATAAGCCGGGAGAATTTGTTGCAGACCGCAACAATATTACAAGAGTCTGGATGGATCATGCGTACTGGCCGTTTGTTACCACAAAATTGTATCTGAACCAGACGGGAGATCTGGATATTCTGGATCAGAAAGTGGCGTATTTTAAGGACCCACAGGCAAAGCGTGGAACTGCCGGGGACGCAGAGTGGACACCGGCATATGGGATGCGCCAGAAAGATGTAAATGGCAATATTTACGAGGGCACGGTTTTAGAACATCTGCTTTTGCAGAATCTGTGCGCTTTCTACGAGGCGGGAGAACATGGAATGATGCGTCTTCGCGGTGCTGACTGGAATGATGCACTGGATATGGCAGCGGAAAAAGGAGAAAGCGTGGCTTTTACCTGTGCGTATATCGGAAATCTCCGTGATTTGGCAGATACCCTTGAAAAATACGAAGCGGCAAGCGGAAAGAAAGAGATTACACTGGCAAAAGAGATGGAAATTCTGATCAGACAGGACCGCACATCGTATGATTCGGCAGAAAAACGGAATGTTGTTTTAAATAATTATGTGAGTCAGTGTGTGCATAATATTTCTGGAGAACAGATTTCTGTGGATATCAGTACTCTGGTGCAGAATCTGCGGGAGCGTGCTGACTGGTATACCGGATTGATCCGTACGCAGGAATGGGTAACGGACGAAAACGGAAATGGCTGGTTTAACGGATATTATGATAATCACGGCAGACCGGTGGAAGGCAAAAGGGATAATCATGTCCGCATGATGCTGACCGGTCAGGTATTTTCTGTTATGGGAAATGTCGCAGATGATGCACAGACCGCTGCGATTACAAAAAGTGCAGACCTGTATCTGTATAAAAAAGAGGTGGGAGGCTACCGGCTGAACACGGATTTTAAGGAAGAAAAATTTGATCTGGGACGAATGTTTGGATTTGCTTATGGCGAAAAAGAAAATGGTGCGGTTTTTTCCCATATGACGGTGATGTATGCAAATGCATTGTATCAGAGAGGTTTTGTAAAGGAAGGATATAGGGCATTGTACACTCTGCTCGAACAGGCCATGAACACACCGGTGAGCCTGATGTATCCTGGAATTCCGGAATATTTTGATGCGGACGGAAAAGGCAAATATCCGTATCTGACCGGGGCAGCCAGCTGGTATATGATGACAATGGTTACACAGATTTTTGGATTCCGCGGAGAATGGGGAGATCTGGTACTAGAACCCAAAATTCTGTTGCGGCAGTTTGACGAAAGTGGCAATTATTCGGCACAGTTCCCATTCCGTGGACAGACATACGCAGTGGTTTACCAGAATCCACAAAAGAAAGAATATGGGGATTACCAGATCACGGAAGTATGGCTGGATGGTCAGCGGTATGCCGGAGAAACAAATACAGGCATCTGCATTCCGTTTGCCGTACTTGAAGGAAAAGAAAACCATACACTTCGGATTGTTCTGGGATAGCAGAATTTTACCATGTGCTTTTGTACTTGGAACTGCGGTATTGTTTTGGGGTCATACCGACATAGTGCTGGAATGTCTGGATAAAATGACTCTGGGAAGAAAATGATAAATAGTTTGCAATCTGAATGTAGGTAAAATCGGAAAAGCGTAGAAGATTCTGCGCTTTTTCGATTTTTTTTTCGCGGATATAATCACTGATCGACACACCGAGGTTCTGCTTAAACAACCGGGACAGATAGCTGGCAGACAAATTGGTGCAGACCGCAAGATCTTCCACGGTGATTCTTGCACTGATGTGGGCATAGATATAATCAATACACTGTGCAACCGGTTTGGATAATGCGGTATTCTTCTGCAGAAGGCGCATTTTTCCGGTGAAGTCAAGAGCCATCTCATGATGCAGATCTGATATTTCCTGAATGGTGCTGCAGGCATCCATGTGAATAATGTAAAAATCGCTCAGACGGTAGGCCTGCTCTGTTTCCATGCCGCCGTCAATGCAATACCGTGTGACCAGTGCAACGGTAATAACAAAATGATATTTTAAGTTTGTCAGGGGATTTTTGGAAAGAATTCCCATGCCTTCGGGATTGGTAAACGCTTCTTCCTTTAAATTTTTACTGACTGCTTCGATGTTTCCGTCTTTTACGGCTTCAAAAAAGGAATATTCCTCGGAAAGTGCACGATGATGGATTTCGTATTCGCTGTCTTCGATTTCTTTTTTGCTCCATTGATTTTTCAGCATGGCAAGACCTCCTGTTTATATCTGTAGATTATGTCATGAATCTGATATATTTGCAAGCATTTTTGTATCAGAACCCATTGGAAAACTCTATAATAAAACCATGCTTAAGGCAGAAAAGAAAAGGAGGAAATTTACTATGAAAAAGAAAGCAGTCAGTGCATTATTATGTGCAGCCATGGTAGCAGGAATGCTTGCAGGTTGCGGAAAAGGAAGTGATTCCGGTACACCGTCAGATACATCCAAGGGGGATGCGTCAAACGCAACAGAAAGTGCTTCATCAAATCTGAAAGATGATGGAAAGGTATTAAATATTTACTGCTGGAACGAGGAGTTCAAGAGCCGTATTACCGCACACTATCCGGATTACAAGGAAGTGGATGCAACACACGGAAAAATCGGAGATGTGGATGTTGTATGGAACATCACACCGAGTGATGACAATGCATATCAGAACAACCTGGATGCAGCACTGTTAAATCAGCAGGATGCTCCGGCAGATGACAAGATTGATATTTTTCTGGTAGAAGCGGACAACGCATTAAAGTATGTAGATACGGATTACACAGCACCGGTAAAGGATCTTGGAATTACCGATGCGGATCTTTCCAAGCAGTACCAGTACACAAAGGATATCGTAACCGATTCCAAGGGAGTGTTAAAAGGAGTTTCATGGCAGGGATGTCCAGGTGTTCTTTTCTATAACAGAGAGGCTGCAAAGGATGTACTGGGAACCGATGATCCGGATGAAGTACAGAATTATGTATGTGACTGGGATACTTTCAATGATACTGCTGCAAAAATGCAGGCAAAAGGTTACAAGATGATTTCATCTGTAAATGATACATACCGTGTATACTCCAACAATGTCTCAAGCAAGTGGGTAGAAGACGGAAAAGTACAGGTAGATGACAATATCATGAAATGGGTGGACGATTCCAAGAAACTTGTAGATGCAAAAGAGGCAGGAACCTTTGATATGTGGTCCGATGACTGGTCAAAGGGATTCTATCCGGACGGAAAAGTATTCTGCTACTTTGGACCGGCATGGCTTGTAAACTTCTCTATGGCAGCTGATACCGAAGGATCTATCGGTTACAACGGCGGATGGGGTGCAGCCCAGGGACCACAGGGATTCTTCTGGGGCGGTACATGGATCTGCGCAGCACAGGATACAGATAATGCAAGTCTTGTAAAAGACATTATGTTAAAGATGACAACCGATGATGACGTCATGAAAGACATTGTTTTAGATGATGATGATTTCGTAAACAACAATACCGTTATGAACGGACTGGCAGACGGATCGATTAAGGCAAAAGACGGAAAAGAATATAGCAGCAAGATCCTTGGAGGACAGAACCCACTGTCTATGTACTGCGCAGGTGTTGAGACACTGGATCTGAGCAACATTTCCGCATATGACCAGGGCTGCAACGAAGAGTTCCAGAAAGCAATGAAGAATTACTTTGAAGGAAAGGCAACCAAGGACGAAGCATTAGAGTTATTCTACAAAGGTGTTACCGAGAAATATCCAGAGCTTACTTACTAATTTTTGTTACACATAAGGTCTGAAGCCGGAGTCACCTCTCCCCTATTATGGCTCCGGCGGGACGACCGCCAATACCGCGGAGGTAGAAATATGAATAAGAGTAAAGGAAAGGTCGTTCGTTACAACAAATGGGGCTACATTTTTCTGATCCCGTTTATTGTTGTATATGTCGTTTTTCAGCTGATACCATTGATCAGCACAATTTATAACAGTTTTTTCGAAAATTATATGTCCGGTCTCAACCAGGTTGGACCGACATTTGTAGGTTTAGATAATTACAGAGAGTTATTCAAAAGTGGAGACGTGTGGATTTATTTTAAAAATACAATGATCCTCTGGATTATGTGTTTTATTCCGCAGATCTTTTTTTCACTCCTGCTGGGCGCATGGTTCTCCGATGTACGCCTGCGATTGAAAGGATCACGTTTTTTTAAGACCGTGATCTACCTGCCAAATCTGATTATGGCATCTGCATTTTCCATGTTGTTTTTTACACTGTTTTCAGATGCAGGTCCGATTAACTCTCTTTTGATGCAGATTGGATTTATCTCAGAACCATATAAATTTTTATCCCATACCGGAAGTGCCAGAGGCCTGATTGCACTGATGAACTGCCTGATGTGGTTCGGAAATACAACCATTCTTCTGATGGCCGGAATGATGGGAATTGATACTTCTTTATTTGAAGCGGCAGAAGTGGATGGAGCAACTTCTACACAGGTATTTTTTAAGATTACACTGCCTCTGCTTCGCCCGATTCTGATTTATGTAGTGATTACTTCACTGATCGGTGGATTACAGCTTTTTGACGTGCCACAGATTCTGACAAACGGAACCGGAAATCCGATGCGTTCTACCATGACACTGATCATGTATCTGAACAAGCATCTGTACAGCAAGAACTATGGTATGGCAGGAGCACTTTCCGTGGTACTGTTTATCATTACAAGTCTTTTGAGTCTGCTTGTATTTAAAGTATCCGGAAACGATAAGAGAAAGGGGTGATTGTGATGGCAAAAAGTAAGAAAGATGTGGAAGGCGGACTTGGTATTCATGCCAGACGTGCCATCGCATATATTGTTTTAATTATAATTTCATTTTTCTGCCTGTTCTGGTTTTATATCATGTTTATCAATGCGACGCGTTCTAAAGGTGAGCTGAAAGCAGGGTTTACGGCATTGCCGAGCGATCATTTGCTGACAAACTGGAACAATCTGGTACATGGAACACTGCCGATCTGGTCGGGCATGTTTAACAGTCTGATCATTGCAGCAGCAACCGCAGTTTTGTGTGTATATTTTTCTACCATGACTGCATATGCCATTCATGCATACGATTTTAAATTAAAGAAATTTATTTATCCGTTTATTCTGATGATTATGATGATTCCGACACAGGTTACGGCACTCGGATTTATCAAACTGATTACAGGCATGGGACTGATGGATTCCTTTATTCCACTGATTGTTCCGGCCATTGCATCTCCGGTTACGTTCTTTTACATGAAACAGTACATGGAGAGTGCGCTTCCGCTTTCGCTGATAGAAGCTGCACGTATTGATGGTTCCGGAGAGTTTCGTACGTTCAACAGCATCGTTCTGCCGTTGATGAAGCCGGCGATCGCCGTACAGGCAATTTTCAGTTTCGTCAGCAGCTGGAACAATTACTTTACACCGGCACTTGTGTTGCATGATGACAAGAAAAAGACACTTCCGATTCTGATCGCGCAGCTGCGTGGTGCAGACTGGCTGAAGTTTGATATGGGGCAGGTATATGTCATGATTACATTCTCGATCCTGCCGGTTATCGTTGTGTATCTGATTCTTTCCAAGCATATTGTACAGGGGGTTGCTCTGGGAAGCGTAAAAGGATAATAGAAAAAGAAAGGGGTTTTTACAGTGAAAAACAAAACATTATGGAAACAGGTGGGAGCGGCAGCAATTGCCGCTGCCATGGTAATGAGTACAGTACCGGCGACGCCGGTACAGGCGGCAGGCGGTAAAACGCTTGCCGTTTCTTCTCAAAAGCAGCTGAATCAGGCATTAAAAACCGAAAAAGGGAAGAATGCGGTCATTACCGTAAAAGCAGGGAAAAACGTAAAGATTACGATTCCAAAGGGAACTTATAAAGTGACCATTCGGGTGGTCGGAAAAAAGGCAGCCGTTGTAAATAATGGTACCGTCAAAGAAATTGTTGTAAACAGTAAGGGAACGGTTGCGATCAAAAACAATGGTACCATAAAGAAAGTGACGGTACAGAATGCAAAAAGTGTTTCCTTTTCCGGAAACCATAAAAAGGCAGTGCCGGTTGTTGTAAATGCCGAAGACGTTTCGATGATTCTGGCAGCACCGGCGAAAATAACCGCAAAGAAAGATGTGAACATTGTGCTCAAAAAAGGTGCGGAAAAATCATCCATAACGTGTACAAAAAATGTACAGGCACAGGTGGATAATCAGACAAAGAAAGCAATATCTGTAAAAATTGCGGATGGAACAACGCTGAAAGTGGAATCCGGTGAATCCTGCACCATAACTCCGAAGGGAAAGAAAGAAGACACTTCCGGAGAAGACAAGACGGATGAAAAAGATAAGACGGATGGAAAAGACCAGAAAACAGACGATACCTCGGACGGAAATGCTTCTTCCGGCAGTTCTTCTTCGGGCAATTCTTCTGGTGGAACAACAGTTGAGACACCTTCAAAGCTGACCGAAGCGGATCTCTTAAAACAGGGCTATCAACTGAAGTGGCAGGACAACTTTGACGGAAATTTTTTAAACCGTGCAGACTGGAATGTGGAACTGCATGAAAAAGGCTGGGTCAACAGTGAGTGGCAGGAATATGTGGATTCTGACAAAAATATTCAGGTCAAAGACGGAAAACTGCTGATCAAGCCGGTGGAAACGGTGAATGCAGACGGAACCAGAAGCTACACGTCCGGTCGTATTAATACACAGGGCAAACATGATTTTAAGTATGGATATTTTGAGTGCCGTGCAAAAGTTCCGACCGGAAAAGGCTATCTGCCGGCATTCTGGATGATGCCGACGGACGAAAATCTGTATGGACAGTGGCCAAAATGCGGTGAGATCGACATCATGGAAGTGATGGGGCAGGAAACAAATAAAGCATATGGTACCATTCATTACGGAGAACCGCATGATCAGAGTCAGGGAACCTGTACGGTAGATGCAAAAAATAATTTTGCAGATCAGTATCATACATATGCCTGTGACTGGGAGCCAGGAAAGATTACCTGGTATATTGATGGTGTGAAATTTCATGAAGAGTCCGACTGGTTTTCTGCAAAGAGCGGGCAGGGAGAAGTGGCTTATCCGGCACCGTTTGATCAGCCGTTTTATATGATTTTGAATCTGGCGGTCGGTGGCAGCTGGGTAGGGTATCCGGATGATTCGACCACCTATGCCGATCAGCAGTTTGCAGTGGATTATGTGAAAGTATATCAGAAAGACAGTTATGACGAAAATGTGGAAAAACCGGTAAAGAATGTTATTTTAAGAGAGCCGGATACAACGGGAAATTATATTAACAACGGTGATTTCTCCATAGCAGAGAATTTAAGTGATGACAAAAACTGGAAATTTCTTACCACTTTAGATGGTGATGGAAAAGCAGAAATTAAGAATCATGAGATGGTTATTTCTACAGTAAATATGGGAACCGCAGATTACAGCATTCAGCTGGTACAGCCGGATGTGCCGTTACAAAAAGGCGGAACATATAAAGTAACCTTTGATGCTTATGCGGATGAGGCGCGTACAATGATTGCAGATATTTCCGGACCGGATCATAATTATACGAGGTATTGGAAGGATACAAAAGTGGAACTTGGAACACAGAAAACGACATATACTTATGTGTTTCAGATGACAGGTTCCGATGATGCCAACGGACGTCTGGAATTTAATCTGGGAAATGCTGCTTCCACAGCAGCAGTGCACCTTTCCAATGTGCGCATTGAAAAGACCGGATATGAAGAAATCAAAGAAGACACCACAAAGAAAGTGCTTGCAGACGGAAATTATGTCTACAACGGTTCCTTCCAGGAAGGGAAGAACCGTCTGGGTTACTGGGACATCACGAAACCGGAAAATGCAACCACAGAGGTAACCGGTCTGGAAGATGGACGCCGTCTGAAAGTGGTAAGCCCAAAAGGAACTGTGGTAACAGCAGGACAGCAGGGGCTTGCTCTGAGTGAGGATACAGAATATGTGCTCAGTTTTTCGGCTCAGGCAAACGAAGCAGAAACTATGACAGTACATGTTGCCGGACAGGAATTTCAGGCAGAACTTACCAATGAAAAGAAAAATTACCGTTTTTCCTTTCAGACGGCAGCGGATCTGACAGATAAGAATATTTCCTTTGATCTCGGGCTGGGGACAACCGTATATCTCGACGATGTGCGGATTGATGAGGACAGTCTGATCAAAAACGGAAGTTTTAATGCAGGTATGGCAGGTTTTGAAGTCTATTGCTATACACCATCCAATGTAAAGTATGTTGTTGACTCCTTAAACGAAGACAATGCGGCAGATTTCACAATTGACGATACCGGGGAAGCTGACTGGCATATCCAGTTAAAGCAGACAGGGGTAAAACTCGAACAGGGACAATGGTATCGACTCTCCCTGAAAATGAAATCTTCTATCGACCGTAAAGTGTCTTATGCGTTGCAGAGAGATGGAAGCACCCATAAGGATGCAGATGGAAATGAGGACTGGACTCCATACTGCCAGGAAACCGTAGATCTGACCGGCGAATATCAGACGATCACGAAAGAGTTTCAGATGAAAGAGGATACAGATCTGGAAACGATCTTTAATATTGCCATGGGTGCAGTCGGTGGAAAACAGATCACACAGCAGCACAGAATCTGTATGGATGACATTGTGCTGGAAAAGATAGAGGCACCGGAGATCAAGCCGGAGGAAACCGGAAAGAATCTGCTGACCAATGGAGATTTTTCGAATGGAACGAATGGATGGGACATTAATGCAAATGCGGATCAGACGGCAACAACAGTAGTTACTGATGGCGGTATTGTGTTTCAGGTGAAAAATCCGGGCGAAAAAGACTGGGATGTTCAGCTTAAGCAGACTGGATTTACACTTGAAAAAGGATGTAAATATCGTGTAAAATTCAAAGTCACTTCGACGAAAGCACGAACCATAAAACTCGGCTTAATGGATAACAGTTCCCAGAAGTGGTATGGCGGAGCAGATATTTCTCTGGCGGAAGCAGAGGAAAAGGAAGTTAGTTATGAATTTACGATGCAGCAGGACACAGATAATGTTTCAGAAATGTTTATTTCCATGGGAAAAATCAGTGATAAAAATACACCAGCTTCAGACATTACGCTGACGAATTTCTCTCTTGAGAAGATCACAGAGTAGTACCAGAAAGATAGTTTAAAAAGAAAACAGAAAAGACACCATGACAGAATCCATTTTTACGACAGGGGGCGTGTCATGGCGTTTTTCTGCATATTGGGGGAAGAAAAGGGGAGAAGAGGAGTAATAAAAGGAGACATTTGAATGAGAAAGAAGAGTTGGAAACAGGTAGCGGCAATTGTCATATGTGCGGCATTATTAAGTGGATGTACGGGAGAAAACGGACAGAAAAAAAATACCGGGCGTAAGGAAGGACAGGTTGTAAATATTTATTGCTGGAATGATGAGTTTAAGGAAATTTATGACAAATATGCATCAGATCTTGCTAAAAAACACGATGTTGAAGTGAACTTTGTCATAATTTCCAGTGATAATAATGCTTATCAGATCAATCTGGATGAAGCATTAAAAGAGCAGAATACATGTATTGATGATGACAAAGTGGATTTGTTTTTAATTGAGGCAGATTACGCATCAAAATATGTAAAGTCAGATAATTCCATTGATGTAAAAAAAACAGTGGGACTGACCGATGAGGATCTGAAGCAGCAATATGATTATACAAAGAAAATTGTATCGGAAAATGGAATACAAAAGGGAGTGACCTGGCAGGCAACGCCGGGGTTGTTTGCGTATCGCAGGTCCATTGCAAAAAAGGTATTGGGTACAGACGATCCGGATCAGGTACAAAAGCAACTGAAGGATTGGGATAAGTTTGATCAGGTTGCACAGAAGATGAATGCCGCCGGATATAAAATGTTATCGGGATATGATGATTCCTATCGGGCATTTTCCAACAATGTCTCACATCCCTGGGTGGTCGGTAACAAGATTGTTATAGATGAAAATATCAAGAAGTGGATTCGTCAGACGAAGGAATATGCTCAAAAAGATTATAACAATCATACCACACTGTGGAGTCCGCAGTGGACGCAGGATCAGGGACCGGATGGGAATGTTTTTGGCTTTTTCTATTCGACCTGGGGCATTAATTTTACTCTGATGGGAAATGCATTGGCAGACAGTAGTAAACCCGCAGAAAAAGGAAATGGAATTTACGGAGATTATGCCGTGTGTGAAGGTCCACAGGCATATTATTGGGGCGGTACATGGATGTGTGCGGCGCAGGGAACCGATAATATTCCTTTTATCAGGGATTTGATGAAGCGTCTGACGTGTGATATCAAAACCATGAAGCAGATTACATTGGATACGCAGGACTATACCAATAATGAGAAAGCAATGGATGAGATTGCAAAAAGTAACTATCAGTCGGATTTCCTTGGTGGACAAAATCATATTGCACTTTTTGCAGAGGCTGCAAAGAAAATTGATATGAGTAATATATCAGATTATGATAAGGACTGCAATGAGCAGATTCAACAGTGTCTGCATCCGTATTTTGAAGGTAAAATTTCACTTGCGCAGGGAATGGACGATTTTTATAAAAAGATGGAGCAATTGCATCCGGAATTATCCCATTAATTTAGGCAGAAAGAGAGGAAATACCTATGAAGTGGTTGAATCAGATCAGTATTAAAGTAAAGGTTATGCTGCCAATTTGTATTTTGGGAATTGTTATTCTTTTGGCAAGTATTTCAAGTCTTGTAAATTCGAAAAGGCTGTTGCAGGCGGGGGTTGTAATTTCGCAGGATTGTTCGAAGAGTATTGAACTATTGATGGATATGTCATCCGAGCTGGAATCCATGGGGAAAAATATGTATGGACACTGTGATGCGGAAAATTCTATTTCCAAAGAAAGCTTTGCAACAACCATCCATGAAAAGCTGGAATCTATGGATAGTTATTTTAAACAGTATAAAAAACAGAAAAAACAGCGCGGGAAAAAGAATATTTCGGGGCATTACAAAATCGCTTTAAAAAGTATAAAGAAGGAATGGAACAGGTTCTTACCGCAAGTTCAAAAGGCGATGCGGATGGTGCAACGGAGGCAATCAATGTGATACAGAAACCTTCGGAAGATTATCTTGCAAAGAAAATCAGCAGTCTGATTGCTATGCGGAAACAGGCAATGAATCATTCATTACAAGTACAGCAGGCAGAATATGAATTTTCAAGGAATTCTGCTATTGTATTCGTTGCAGTTTCAATGCTTATGATTTTGTTTTCTCTTTGGATTTGTGTGAAAGGGATTGTAGGACCGATGCACTATATCAGTCACACATTGCAGAAAATGGTGGCAGATATTGAAAAAAATCAGGGAGATCTTTCTGTAAGATTAAAGATTTCAGGAAAAGATGAGATTGGTAAAGTTGGAAGGAATGTAAATGCATTTATTGATACGCTTCAAAATGTTATGGGACGGATTACAGACAGTTCTTTGCGTATGAACCAGATTATCCGGGAGGTGGATGACAAGGTACGTAGTTCAAACGAAAATTCGGATGATATTTCCACTGCCATGGAAGAATTATCGGCATCCATGATTTCCGTTGCAGATATGGTTTCCGGGATTACAAAAAATATGAAAGAAGTGGAAGATCGTACGAAAGAACTTTCGGAAAAATCGGATGGTCTTTTATCCTATTCAGATACGATGGATCAGAACGCGGATAAACTCAAAAATGATGCAATTTTAAATAAAAAAAATACGGGAGAAATTGTCACTGATATTATCGGAAAACTGCAGACAACAATTCAGGAAAGTAAAAAAGTAGAAAAAGTCAGTGAACTTACTAATGATATTTTAAATATTGCAGATCAGACCAATCTGCTTGCATTAAATGCATCCATTGAGGCAGCACGTGCAGGGGAAGCAGGACGTGGTTTTGCAGTAGTTGCCTCTGAAATTGGTAAATTATCGGAATCCAGCAGGGACGCAGCGGTTAATATCCAGTCCATCAATAGTACCGTGATTGGAACCGTGCAGGAATTGATAAAAAATGCTAACGCGCTGGTAACTTATATGGAACAGAATATACTTCCGGATTATGACAATTTTGTGTGCGCTGGGGCACAGTATAATGATGATGCAGTCTATATTAATGAAGTGGTTGAGAAGTTTCATCAGATGGCGGCAGATTTAAAACAGCGCACCGAGTCAGTAATGGAATATATTTCACAGATTCAGAGGGCGGTAGAAGAAGGCTCTGAAGGTATTAATCTTGCTGCAAAAAATACAGCCACGCTTTCCGAAGAAATTTCACACATTTCCAGCCAAATCATGCATAATAAAAAAATAGCTGATGTACTCAGTGAAGAAGCAGAACACTTTATTTAATAAAGGACACAGATGGAGAAGGTATGAAACGAAAAATTGCAATTATTGCAGACGGATGGCGCAGACATATTACATATGTCTGGATCCGGGGATGCAGGAATTACATCAAAGAACATGAGCTGGATATAGAAATTTCGGTATTTCACAGTTTCGGAAATTTCAGCAGGGATGAAAAATTCAATGCAGGAGAATACAATATCATCCATCTGCCGGATTTGTCACAGTTTGATGGTATTATTCTGGAAGTTACGAATATGCTGAATCAGAAAAAGAAGCAGCAGATCATACAGATTATTCAGGAGTCCGGGGTACCGGCAGTATCGCTGCTTGAAAAAATTCCGGGATTGTATCATGCAGGACCGGACAATTACGCAACAATGGAACAGATGGTGGAGCATCTGATAGTGGCTCATTCCTGCAAAACATTAAACTATGTGGGAGGACCGGCAGAAAGCCAGGAAAATCTTTTGCGTCGGCAGGCTTATGAAGATGTCCTGCAAAGATATGGAATTCCGCTTGAAAATGACAGAATCTGGAATGAAAGCTATGAAGTGGAGAGCGGTGTCCGTGCATTCATACATTTTCAGGAAAAACATCTGCTGCCGGATGCCTTTGTCTGCGCAAATGAGAATATTGCGGTGGGGCTCTGCCATCAGGCACAGCAGGAAGGATTTAAAATTCCGGCTGATTTTTGTGTGACAGGATTTGATAATTTTGATAAAGCATCTTATTACAGACCGCGGATTACGACGGTGTCATACGAGAGAGAAGTCATTGCTGAGGCAGCCATGGATCTTCTGGTACAGATCTGGGGGCAGAATACAACAGCTGACTGTAAAACGGTTCCTGTACAAATGTTGTTTCAGGATAGTTGTGGCTGTAAACCAGAACAGGTAAGAAGCAGGAGTGAATATATTGAAGACCGGATTTTTCAGGAAGTGAGGGAAATTGATCTGCACAATGAGATTATGGAATTAAAGCACAATCTTATCGAGTGTGAAGATTATAAGCAGATGGCACAGTATTTTACAAAATGTGTCTGTGGTCTGCGTTGTAAAGGCGTGCGTATCTGGATGAATCAGGATCTGGTGGAGGAATCATTGAGCGATTCCACGGGTGAGGCTTCTTATATTACAGATGGATATCCGGATACCATGCACGTGATCTGTGAAAAGGGAATGGAGCAGGAATATTCATTGTATGTGTATGTACCACTGCATTTCCGGGAGCGGGAAGTAGGGTATGTTGTTCTGGCAGACTGCGATTATATGCTTGAAAATCAGTTCTTGTTTGAAACAATGAATACGTATCTGGAATCCCTGGAATATCTGTATCGCAAACTCAGGCTTCGAAAAGCAAACGAAAAATTATCCCGGTTGTATGTGCTGGATTCTCTTACAGGGTTGTATAACCGTATGGCATACCAGGAGTTTGCAGAGCCTTTGTATGAAAAATGCAGATTGCAAAAAAAAGCGGTGACGGTTATGTTCATTGACGCGGATCATCTGAAATATATTAATGATACGTTTGGGCATGATATGGGGAATCTGGAAATTCGTGGGATAGCGGATGTGATTCGTAAAGTATTTCCACCGGAAGCCGTTTCCATGCGGTACGGTGGAGATGAGTTTGTTGTACTGCTTCCGGGATGCGAAAAAACGCAGGCTGAAAGTTTAAAGGCAGCGTTTTTAAAAGCATTGGATGAAATATCGAAAAGTCTTCATGCTGAATTTGATGTGGAAGCGAGTATCGGATATGAGGTAGTTCTCTGCGGGGAAAAAAGTCTCAATGAATGTATCAATAATGCGGATGAAAAAATGTATCAGTTTAAAAAAGCGCGGAAAGCACAGCGCGAATAAGTGCTGTTTCTGGGAACCGGATGTCCGGTTCCCATTTTTTCTGAAATGATTGCAAAAGTACGGAAAATACCGTAAGATATAGGAATGAAGAAGGAGAACGGCATGTATTATTTGATGAATAAAAATGAGAAAATTGCAAAGACGGCATTTGAAGGGGGGCTGCATGGGCGGCATCTGAGCACAACATCCCCGGAGTATGGCACGGATGGTTCATTTGCCAAGTGTTGGATCAGACTTCCCTATGCAGTGGAACCGGACGAATTTACCTACGGTGGTACTTATTACCGGGAGCATGGACCGCGGATCGGTGACAACTGGGTAAATATAGCGGTGGCATGCTAAAAGTAGTTTTCAGAAAGAGAGAATAGAACATGAAGAAGCGAATCATTTCCGTGCTGCTTGCAACAGTGTTTGCGCTGTCTGTGATTGGATGCGGAACGAAAGATACAAAGGAACAGGATGCCTATCGGCAGTATGGAATTACCTGCATGGAGAGCGGAAAGTATGAAGATGCGGTCAAGGCATTTCAGAATGCGCTTGGAGAGTCGATCGGACATATCGGGGAGAAAGAACTGGATATCTGTTTTTACAAGGCAAAAGCACAGGCACTGGACGGAAAGACAAAAGATGCACTTGCAACGTATAATGCCATTATCAAATATAATAAAGATGCACGCGCATACTATCTGCGTGGAGATCTTTATATGGATATGGGAGAAGAAAAAAAGGGCAGGGCAGATTTTGAGAGTGCTGTGCAGCAAGGCAAAAAAAATTATGAAATCTACATTGGAATCTATGAGTCTTTAAGCCGGCACGAGAAAAAGGATGAGGGACAGAAATATCTGTCTGCTGCGATGGAGATCAAAGGGGATAAACCGGAAGACGAACTGTACAAAGGAAGAATCAGTTATCTGCTCGGTGAAAACAAAGATGCCATCAGTTATCTGGAAAAAGCAAAAGAACATAAGCAGATGCTGGCATCGTATTATCTGGGACTTGCATATGATGCCAATGGAGATTCGGACAAGGCAAAGAAATGTATCGCGGAGTATATAAAGAGTGGAGTGGCTACATCCTATGATTTGTATGAACTTGGCATGCAGGAGATGCAGGATGGAAATTATAAGAATGCACTGACTTATTTTAATTCCGGTCTGGAACTGGAGAAAGTGCCGAATAAGCAGAATCTCATGAAAAGTGCCATTGCGGCATATGAGTACAGTGGCGACTTTGATTCCGCGAAAAAGATGATGAAGGAATATTTAAAGGCTTATCCGGATGATGAGGAAGCAAAACACGAGAATACATTTTTGGAGACTAGATAATGGGTGAACCAATTGTTTTAGAAGATTTTAAAGAGAGAGTTATTCTGGTGGGTGTAAGTGAGCAGGATGGAGACGATGCAGAGGATTCGCTCGCTGAGCTTGCCGAACTGGTAAAGACTGCGGGGGCATCGGTTGCCGGTACGCTGATCCAGAAACGGGAGCTGATCCATCCGGGAACCTATGTGGGAACCGGAAAAGTAGCAGAGATTGCAGAACTTTTAGAGCACACGGGGGCAACGGGAATTGTCTGTGATGATGAATTGTCCCCTGCGCAGTTAAAAAATCTGGAGACGATGTTAAATACCAAGGTGATGGACCGGACGCTTATCATACTGGATATTTTTGCAGCCCGTGCAACAACCAGTGAGGGAAAAATTCAGGTGGAACTTGCTCAGCTGAAGTACCGCCTGAGCAGATTAACCGGACTTGGCAGATCCATGTCCCGTCTGGGTGGTGGAATCGGTACCCGTGGACCGGGAGAAAAAAAGCTTGAGATTGACCGCCGTCTGATCAATGACAGGATTGCACAGCTCAACCGGGAATTAAAAGAAGTGGTCAAACACCGCGAAATTGCCAGAGCAAAAAGAGAGCGCAATGCAGTTCCGGTTGTGGCAATTGTCGGATATACAAATGCCGGAAAATCCACCCTCCTGAATCATCTGACGGACGCAGAGGTTTTAGAGGAGGATAAACTGTTTGCAACGCTGGACCCGACGACACGGATGCTGGAGCTGGAAGGACACCAGCAGGTGCTGCTGACGGATACGGTAGGTTTTATACGGAAACTGCCGCATCATCTGATTGAGGCATTTAAAAGTACACTGGAAGAAGCCAAATATGCGGACTATATTATTCATGTAGTGGATGCTTCCAATCCGCAGCGCGACAAGCAGATGTATATCGTCTATGAGACACTTGATCATCTTGGCGTTAAAAATAAAAAAATTCTGACGCTTTTTAATAAGATCGATATCAGAACCGATGATGACCCACTGCAGGATTTTCGTGCGGATCATGTTCTTCAGATTTCCGCAACGGAAAATGCCGGACTGGATGCAGTAAAAGATGTGCTGCAGGAAATGTTAAGAGAAGATAAAATTTATATTGAACGCGTGATTCCCTATGCGCAGGCAGGTGTATTGCAGCTTGTACGAAATAAGGGAGAACTTGTCTCAGAAGAGTATGTGCCGGAAGGAATTTCCATTCGGGCATATGTCCCTATGGAGGTATACGGAAAACTGTAATCGCTGTGTGTGAAATTTTATAATCCTTTCTTTTGGCTATGGTTTTAATGGAAATAAATGAAAAAATAAGTAAACAACAGGAAATACAAGTCGGAACAGGTAACTTTTTGGGAAATTAATGGGAATAGGAAATTGTGGAATATGGATGGATTTCCTAAAATATAGGCATCTAATGATAATATGATTTTACAGGAGGACAGTCAGGATGTCAGATGTTGTTGAAAAACAGCCGTTAACCGAAGATTACCTGAAGAAGATGGATGCCTACTGGCGCGCAGCCAATTACCTTGGTGCCGCACAGTTATATCTGCTGGATAATCCACTTCTTCGAGAGCCGCTTACCAGAGATCAGGTAAAGAAAAAGATTGTTGGTCACTGGGGAACCGTACCGGGACAGAACTTTGTCTATGTACATTTAAACCGTGTGATCAAAAAGTATGATCAGGATATGATTTTAATTTCCGGTCCGGGACACGGCGGAAACTTCTTTGTTGCCAATACTTATCTGGAAGGTACCTATAGCGAGGTATATCCAAATATCGGAGAAGATATGGATGGACTGAAGAAACTGTGTAAGCAGTTCTCTTTCCCGGGAGGAATCTCCAGCCATGTAGCTCCGGAAACTCCGGGTTCCATCAACGAAGGTGGTGAGCTGGGATATTCCCTGGCACATTCGTTTGGTGCGGTATTTGATAACCCGGATCTGATTGCTGCCTGTATCGTGGGAGACGGTGAGTCCGAGACCGGACCTCTTGCAACTTCATGGCAGTGTAATAAGTTCTTAAATCCGGAGAGCGATGGAGCGGTTCTTCCAATCCTTCATATGAATGGATATAAGATCAGTAATCCAACCATTCTTGCACGTATTTCTCATGAAGAACTTGAGCATTTCTTTGATGGATGCGGATGGAAACCATATTTTGTAGAGGGCGATGATCCAATGACCATGCACCGCAAGATGGCAGAGACACTTGATACCGTTATGGACGAAATCAAGGCGATCCAGAAGAATGCAAGAGAAAACCACGATACCACAAGACCAAAGTGGCCAATGATTGTACTTCGTACTCCAAAGGGATGGACAGGACCAAAGGTTGTAGACGGAAAGCAGATCGAGGGATCTTTCCGTGCGCATCAGGTTCCGATCATGATGGACAAACCGGAGCATCTGGAAATGTTAAAAGAGTGGTTACTCAGCTACCATCCGGAAGAATTGTTTGATGAGAATGGAAAACTGATTCCGGAACTGAAAGCACTTGCACCGACCGGAGACCGCAGAATCGGTTCTAACCCACATGCAAACGGTGGTAAGCTCTTACGTGACTTAAGACTTCCAGATTTCCGTGATTATGCACTTGATGTTCCGGCGCCGGGAAGCGTTGAGGCACAGGATATGGTAGAACTTGGCGGATTTGTCCGTGATATCTTCAAACTGAATGAGGATTCCAAGAACTTCCGTATTTTCGGACCGGACGAGACAATGTCAAACCGTCTGATGAAAGTCTTTGAGGAGACAAACCGTGACTGGAACAATGAAAAACTGGATTCCGATGAATTCCTTGCTACAGATGGCCGTGTTATGGATTCTATGTTAAGTGAGCATATGTGTGAGGGATGGTTAGAGGGATATCTTCTGACAGGACGTCATGGATTCTTTGCAAGTTATGAAGCATTTATCCGTGTGGTAGATTCTATGTGTGCACAGCATGCAAAGTGGTTAAAGGTATGTAATCAGCTTCCGTGGAGACAGTCCATTGCTTCCCTGAACCTGATTCTTACATCCAATGTATGGCAGCAGGATCACAATGGATTTACCCATCAGGACCCGGGATTTTTAGATCATATTGCAAATAAGAAGGCAGATGTGGTACGTCTTTATCTGCCACCGGATACCAATTGTCTGCTGTCCTGCTTTGATCACTGCATCAGAAGCCGCGATTATGTGAATGTGCTTGTTACATCCAAGCATCCGAGACAGCAGTGGCTGACTATGGAACAGGCAGTAAAGCATTGTACACAGGGTATCGGCATCTGGGAGTGGGCAAGTAACGACCAGGGACAGGAGCCTGATGTGGTTATGGCATGCTGTGGAGATACTCCGACACTGGAGACATTAGCAGCAGTTACGATTTTAAGAAAGGCAATGCCGGAGATTAAGATTCGCGTGATCAATGTTGTCGATCTGATGAAACTTGAGCCAAGCACCAAGCATCCGCATGGTCTGACAGATGCAGAGTACGATGCACTGTTCACCAAAGATAAGCCAATCATCTTTGCATTCCATGGGTATCATACACTGATCCACGAGCTGACCTATCGTCGTACCAACAGAAATATTCATGTATACGGATATCAGGAGGAAGGAACCATCACAACACCATTCGATATGCGTGTACAGAATGAGATTGACCGTTTCCATCTGGTAAAGAGCGTAATTGAGCATCTTCCACAGTTAGGAAATCGTGGCGCTTATCTGACACAGAAAATGAATGACAAGCTTGTAGAACACAAGCAGTACATTCATGAGTATGGTGTTGATATGCCGGAGATCCGTGACTGGAAATGGGATTTATAAAATAAAATATCAACAGGATTCTTTGCGGAACTGTGCCGGAGTCATCCGGTGCCGTTCCGTAAATATTTTGTAGAAATATCCTTTGTTTTTGTAGCCGACTTCGGCAGCAATCGCATCGATTGTCAGTCTGGTGTGCAGCAACAGTTCTTCGGCTTTCTGCAGACGCAGATGCTGCAGATATTCCGTATAAGTCATTCCGGTCCGGTTTTTCAGTAACCGGTTGAAATAATCTTCCTGAAAATGGAATTCTTCACAGAGCATTCGTATGGAAATGTTTTTCATATGCTGCTTCATATAATCAGAAATTTCTTCATATAAAATCCAGTTCATTTTCTGTCGCAGTTTTTTTGACAGCGAAAATTCATATTGTGTATTTAAAATACGAAAAATGCGCAGGAGAAGTCCCCGACAGATGATCGGAGAAGCCTCATCATGACGCTGTAATTCCAAAAGAAGTGATGTCATGGTTTCATCCATCTGTGAGACTGCCTCCTCTGCCTGAGGGAGAAAATGCAGATATTGCTGGAGCGATTTCTGTTCCATCAGTGCCATCTTCAGGAACGAGCTGATACGCTCTGTTGTAATCTGCCGTTTCATAATGTCCTGAAACATCACATTGGTAATGCCAAGAAACAGAAGTGTGGCAGAAGTTCCTTCCATGATTTCCTGATGCAGACAGTTTTTGTCGATCAGGCAGACTTCACCCCGGTGAAAAGTAAATTCATTGCCCAGAATTTTCTGCCGGTATTCTCCGTCAATGATATAAAACAATTCCAGATATTCGTGTGAGTGCATCTGCGTGCGCATGCCGGGTGTAAACTCTTTTTCATAAAGGAACGAGGGCTGGGAGGGCAGAATCGTTGCAGAAAGCATATGTCCGTCATGAATATCCCACAGCAGGGAAAACAGATGTTCATTTTCCGGAAGCGGATAGGTTTTGACAACGCTTTCATGAGCCGAATATTCCGGATGCAGAATCTGAAACCGGCTGAAGTTATCCGGGATCTGTGTATTTGCACTCTGATAAATCAAATGTTTTGTAAAATTCTTCAAATCCATGGAACGTCTCCTGTAAAAAATTACTCCACCATGGAGGTGGAGTAATTGTAAGTGTATGTTTTTGCCTGTTATTTATTTCATGGCATTTTTCTTGGCGATGGAAGCACGCTTGCGCATCGTAGGATCCAGAATTCTCTTGCGGATACGCAGGCTTTCCGGAGTTACCTCAAGAAGCTCGTCGGTATCAATGAAGTCAAGAGCCTGCTCTAAGCTTAATTTGCGAGGCGGAACCAGAGTCAGTGCCTCATCTGCAGAAGAGGAACGTGTATTGGTCAGATGCTTTTTCTTGCAGACATTTAACTCAATATCTTCGGCTTTGGAACTCTGTCCGATGATCATACCGGAATATACTTTTTCGCCAGGTCCGATAAAGAGCGTACCACGCTCCTGTGCGGAGAACAGACCGTAAGTTACGGATTCACCGGTCTCAAATGCAATCAGGGAACCGGTAGAACGGTAAGCAATCTCACCGCGGAATGGCTCATATCCGTCAAACATGGTATTGATGATACCGTTTCCTTTGGTGTCGGTCATGAACTCCCCACGATATCCGATCAGACCACGGGAAGGAATCTTAAACTCTAAGCGGGTATAACCGCCGGCAATGGAACCCATATTTAAAAGTTCACCCTTCCGCTGCTGCAGTTTGGAGATAACGGCGCCGGTAAATTCATCCGGTACATCCACGTAAGCAAGTTCCATTGGCTCAAGTTTTTTGCCATTCTCATCGTAGTGATAGAGAACCTCGGCTTTGCTGACTGCAAATTCATATCCTTCACGGCGCATATTCTCGATCAGGACGGACAGATGCAGCTCACCACGGCCGGATACTTTTAAGCTGTCCGGGCTGTCGGTTTCTTCGACACGGAGAGAAACATCGGTATTTAACTCACGGAACAGTCTGTCGCGGATATGACGGGAAGTGACATATTTTCCTTCCTGACCGGCGAGAGGACTGTCGTTTACGATGAAATTCATGGAGATAGTCGGCTCAGAAATCTTCTGGAACGGAATAGCTACCGGATTTTCCGGAGAACAGATGGTATCTCCAATGTGAATGTCCGCAATACCGGAGATGGCTACGATGGAACCGATCTTTGCTTCACTGACATCTACTTTATTTAAACCATCGAACTCATACAGTTTGCTGATGCGGACTTTCTCAAGTTTGTCCGGATCGTGATGGTTGACAACGACTGCTTCCTGGTTGACTTTCAGGGAACCGTTGTCGACTTTACCGATACCGATACGGCCAACGTATTCGTTGTAATCGATGGTACTGATTAAAACCTGTGTGTTGGCATCCGGATCTCCGGTCGGGGCCGGGATATAGTTTACGATCGTCTCGAAAAGAGGAGTCATGTCCTTCTTTTCATCGTCGAGATTATACATAGCGTATCCGTCTCTTGCGGAAGCGTAGATGAACGGGCAGTCAAGCTGCTCATCGGAAGCATCCAGATCCATGAAAAGCTCTAACACCTCATCAATCACTTCTGCAGGGCGCGCTTCCGGACGGTCGATCTTGTTGATGCAGACAATAACCGGGAGATTTAAAGCAAGTGCTTTCATCAGTACGAATTTGGTCTGCGGCATGGTTCCCTCGAATGCGTCTACGACGAGGACTACACCATTTACCATCTTAAGAACACGCTCTACCTCACCACCGAAATCGGCATGGCCAGGCGTATCGATAATGTTGATTTTTGTATCCTTATAAAATACAGCGGTATTTTTGGACAGGATAGTGATACCACGCTCACGCTCGATATCGTTGGAATCCATGACACGTTCCTGTACTTCCTGATTGGCACGGAACACACCGCTTTGTTTTAACAGCTCATCGACCAATGTGGTTTTACCATGATCGACATGGGCGATGATTGCGATATTACGAATGTCGTCTCTTGTTGTTACCATAAATTTAACCTTCTTTTTAATATTGTTTAACTTTACATAAATAACCTATCCTATTTTATCATAAAAAGCTGATTTCGCAAGCTTTTTTCAGCGTACACCGGCGATTTAAGCGTTTTAGATAGTTTTCGCCGGCCTTATCGACAAGGTTTGATGATTTCTACCAACCATTAAATGGTAAAACAGAAGCCTATCAAAAATTTCCACAAAAGGAAGGAGTATTCATGGCAGATAAAATGTGTGAAAACAATCAGGTCACTATTATGGGAGAAATTGTATCGGACTTTTCGTATAGTCACGAGGTATATGGGGAAGGATTTTATATGGTGGAAGTATCTGTCCACCGCCTGTCCAGTTTCGTCGATTATATTCCGGTGATGGTATCGGAGCGTCTGGTCAATGTGCAGGAGAGTGCGGAGGGAAAATGCGTCTATATTACAGGACAGTTCCGTTCATTCAACCGGCATGAGGAGCATAAAAACCGTCTGGTGTTATCGGTTTTTGCGAGGGAGTTTGAACTGGTTGAGCAGTTTGAGGAAGAAAATGCAGCCAACCAGATTTTTCTGGATGGATTTATCTGTAAGGAATCGGTATACCGAAAAACACCTCTGGGAAGGGAGATCGCGGATCTTCTGGTCGCAGTCAACCGGTCATATGGCAAATCGGACTATATTCCCTGCATCTGCTGGGGCAGAAATGCAAGATTTGCATCCGGATTCGAGGTCGGATCACATGTGCAGATCTGGGGAAGAATCCAGAGCCGCGAGTATGTAAAGAAAGTCAGTGAGACACAGGTGGAGCAGAGGGTTGCTTACGAGGTATCCGTCAGCAAGATTGAATTCCTGGAGTAGACTTGATTATTTGACGCTTTTGTGTTATCTTACATAGGATTTCATTTGGTTAAGAGATATCATGGAGGCTGAAATGGACAGAGGAGTGATTCAGGTTTATTATGGAGAGGGACATGGTAAATCGACCGCGGCAATCGGGAATGCAATTCGTATTGCCAGCGAGGGAAAAAGCGTCATTATCATTCAGTTCTTGAAGGGAAAAAATGAAAACGAACTGACATTTTTAAGCCGGCTGGAGCCGGAAATAAAAATATTCCGTTTTGCAAAATCGGATGAGTGTTTTGAGGCACTTTCCGAGGAGGCAAAACAGGAAGAAAGTATGAATCTGCGCAATGGATTCAATTACGGAAAGAAAGTCGTTACGACAGGTGCCTGTGATATGCTAATCTTAGATGAGGTACTTGGAATTGTGGACGAAAAGGTGATAAGCCCTGAAGAAATTTGTGAGCTGTTTGCCGCAAAGCCGGAAGAAATGACTCTGGTCTGCACAGGACGCGTTCTGGATGAAAAAATCCGTGAGGCAGCAGACGAGGTTTATAATATCGCACCGGAGAAATAGATTGACAGACTATGCCGGTGGTGGTAGAATGAAAGAAATACATGGGATAGAGGTCGCGTAATTCATGAGTAGCCTGTTGGATGTGGCAGACACAGTCGAATGCAGGTAAAAGGGGAAAGCGCCGAAAGAACCGGATGACTGCAGTCTGGTTTTTGGGCATGCGGTGAATAATCGTATGACTGTCAGAAGCGTATGAGCGTGGATGGAGAGCTATCAGATCTAAAAAAGGTTAGATTGACCAGCTCGTTTTGAGCTGGTTTTTTTATTTAGAAAGGAGAATAAAACAGTGGCAATTTTTAAGGGAGCCGGAGTCGCAATCGTGACACCAATGAAGAACAATGAGGAAGTTAATTATGATAAACTTGAGGAACTGATTAACCAGCAGATTGACGGTGGTACAGATGCCATCGTAATTGCAGGTACGACAGGAGAAAGCGCAACACTTACGATGGAAGAACACCGTGATGTGATCAAGGCAGCCATCGAGTTTACAAAACATCGTGTTCCGGTTGTGGCAGGTACTGGTTCAAACTGCACACGTACAGCCATTCAGCTTTCACAGGAGGCAGAAGAGGCAGGAGCAGACGGACTTCTGATCGTTACACCATATTATAACAAGGCAACACAGGCAGGCCTGATCAGCCATTATTCACAGATCGCAGACAGCACCAAGTGTCCGATCATTATGTATAATGTGCCGGGACGTACCGGATGTAATCTTCTTCCGGAGACGGTTGCCGAGCTGGTCCGCACCAAGAGTAATCTCGTAGGATTAAAGGAAGCAACCGGAAATCTGGCACAGGCTTCCAAGACGATGGCACTTACCGACGGAAAACTGGATCTTTATTCCGGTGAAGACGGTCTTGTTGTACCGCTTATGTCAATCGGTGCAGTCGGTGTGATTTCGGTATGGAGCAATGTGGCACCGGGCAAAGTACACGCAATGTGTGAAAGCTTCTTCAAGGGTGATATTAAGACAGCAAGAAAACTGCAGCTGGAGGCGCTTCCACTGGTAGATGCACTGTTTTCCGAAGTAAATCCGATTCCGGTTAAGAAGGCATTAAACCTGATGGGTATGGAAGTAGGACCTCTTCGTTCCCCACTCTGTGAGATGAGCGAGGCTAATGCAAAGAAACTTGCAGAAGTAATGAAAAATTATGGAATTTTAGCATAGATCAGGGAGGCACAAAAGAAAATGACAAGAGCGATCATGAATGGCTGCAACGGGAAGATGGGACAGTGTATCACAGGAATCTGTGCGCAGGATGAGGACATTGAGATTGTTGCAGGAATTGATACTTATGATGGAATCAAAAATGATTATCCGGTATTTGCCAGTCTGAAAGAGTGTACGGTGGATGCGGATGTAATCATTGATTTTTCCAATGCAAAAGCAGTGGATGCGCTGCTTGCATATGGTGTGGAAAAACAGATTCCGATCGTGCTTTGTACGACAGGACTTTCCGAACAGCAGCTTGCCGATGTGGAAAAAGCATACGAAAAAGTTGCAATTTTAAAATCCGCAAATATGTCTCTCGGAATCAATACTCTGATGGAACTGCTCAAAAAAGCTGCGCAGGTATTTGCGCCGGCAGGATTTGATATGGAGATTGTAGAGAAACATCATAACCAGAAGCTGGATGCACCGAGCGGCACGGCACTGGCACTGGCTGATTCCATGAATGAGGCACTGGATGAGGCATATACCTATACCTATGACAGAAGCCAGAAGCGCAAGAAGAGGGATAAATACGAAATTGGACTCTCTTCTGTTCGTGGCGGCAATATTGTCGGAGAGCATGAAGTGATTTTCGCCGGACAGGATGAGGTGATTGAATTCAAGCATACGGCATACTCCAAGGCGGTATTTGCAAAGGGCGCTGTGGAAGCAGCAAAATTTTTAAAAGGAAAGTCTGCAGGACATTATGATATGGCAGATGTCATTGCGGCAAAATAAACGGGAAGAGAGGCACTGATAATCAGTGCCTTTTTTGCGCAAAATGTTTGACAGTGCAGCTGGTTCATATTTATAATGGAAAGAAGAAACCTGACGATAAGAAAGAGGTAGAAAATGAAAAATAAAACCAGAAGGCTTGCAGCATTTTTGCTTTCTGCAGCAGTTGTCATAACTGCTGTTCCGGGAATGCAGGAACGGGTTTATGCCCAGAAAACCGGCGGATACACAGAGTCACCCAAAAGTGAAAATGTTCCGGTGGTACAAGAAACAAAATCCAGGCTGAAAAAGGCAGAAGCAGTGCCGTCCGCCTATATGAACAAGTTGTCGGAACTTACGATTCGCTATCCTGGCGTGCGTGATCAGGGAAAATATGATACGTGCTGGGCATTTTCCGCAATCGGACTTGCGGAGTTTGATCTGATTGCAGACAATCAGACGGCAGACAAAAGTATTGATCTGAGTGAATTGCAGCTTGCCTATTTTACTTATAATAATGTAGAAGACCCGCTGGGTGGAACATTTGGCGACTCTTTAAATATTATGAACCATAAAAATTATCTGACCATGGGCGGAAATTTGGATTTCGCGAGCCGGACGCTTCTGCAGTGGGAAGGGGTGACGGACGAGAACCGTGTACCGTACGCTCTGGCACCGACCACCACGACACTGGCAAAAAGTTACGCTTTTGATCAGGATGTGGCACATCTGCAGAATGTATATATTATTAATATTCACAAAAATGCTACCCAGGTGAAATGTGAGATTATGCAGCACGGATCTGCCGGGCTGGGACTGTATATGGACGGAACGGCCAACTATGTGGGATCTGCAGTCTATGCAGAAACAGGAGAGAATGTGGCAACCTATTACTGCCCGACAAGCAGTGTTGCATCGAACCATGCAGTGAATATTGTGGGCTGGGATGATAATTTTCCGGCATCTTCGTTTAAAAATAAACCGGCAGGAGACGGAGCATGGCTTTGCAGGAACAGCTGGTCGGATAAGACAGAAAACAATATCAACAGTTATTTCTGGCTTTCTTATTATGATAAATCCATCGAGGATGCTGCATGGATTTTTGATTTTGAGTCTGCGGATAATTATGATTATAATTATCAGTATGATGGTGGGGCAGATGTGGGAAAACTGCGTGGAATTTCGACTTCAGCGAATATTTTCAGGGCAAAAAAGGCAGATAATGAACTGGTGAAAGCAGTTTCAATTTCCCTTTCCAAAGATGCGAATGTTCCATATACGATCCGTGTATATACGAATCTGACAAACCTGCATAATCCTAAGAGTGGCATACTTGCAGCAAAGGTGTCCGGTACAACAACGTATGCCGGAACCCATACCATCAGGCTGAATAAAGCGGTATCCGTACCTCAGGGAACTTACTATGCGGTTGTGGTAGAACTGCAGAAAAGCGGTGTCGGACTCGATATGGAATATGCAGTCAGTGACAGCAGTTTAACCAGCCGGGTATATTGTGATTATAATCAGAGTTTCCTCTATCGCGGTGGCAGCTGGGAAGATGTGGCGGATGTAAGCACCAGTTACGGTGGAAGAATCGGAAACATCTGTATCAAGGCATATGCGGATAATGCAGGGACAAGTATCGGTGCGGTAGAGAATATAAAAGCAGTCCGCTGTGCAAAAAATGCAGTGCGTATTTCCTGGGGCAAAACGGCAGGTGCGAAAGGGTATGAAATTTATCAGGCATCCAGCAAGAACGGAACTTATAAAAAGATTGCAGCTACAACGTCCACAAAGTACAAAATTAAGACAACCTCAAAGAAGTCGGTATATTATAAAGTACGCGCTTATAAGACAACGCAGGGTATTCGGATCTGTGGGAATTTTTCGGGATCTGTTGCTGTGAAACGTTAAAAGAAAGGAAAAAGAATGACCATTTTAATCAAAGGGGGACATGTCATCAATCCGGCAACACAGATGGATGAGGTGGCAGATGTCCTGATCGAAGATCAGAAGATAAAAAAGATTGGAAAAGAACTTCCGGAAAAAGAAGCCGAACGTGTGATCAATGCGGACGGATGTTATGTGATGCCGGGATTTATTGATATGCATGTACATTTCCGCGATCCGGGATTTGAACAGAAAGAGGATATTTATACCGGGATGCAGGCCGCTGCGCATGGTGGATATACGACAGTGCTGACCATGCCGAATACAAAGCCGGTAGCAGACAATCCGGATATTGTCAATTATGTGCACAACAAAGCAAAATCCGGGAACTGTATTCATGTCCTGCAGGTTGGTGCGGTGACAAAGGGACAGCAGGGAAAAGAGCTTGCGGATATTGAAGGAATGGTTAAGGCAGGAAGTCCGGCAATCAGCGAGGACGGAAAATCTGTCATGGATGCCGCTTTGTATCGGGACGGTATGCTTGAAGCAGCGCGTCTGGGCATTCCGGTACTTGCCCATTGCGAAGATATCCATATGGTACGCGGAGGTGTCATGAATGCCGATGCAAAAGCAAAAGAACTGGGACTTCCGGGAATTACCAATTCCGTGGAGGATGTGATTGTTGCAAGAGATATTATTCTGGCAAAAGATACCGGGGCACAGCTTCATCTGTGTCATTGTTCCACAAAGGATTCCGTGCTCATGGTAAAAGTGGCAAAGGAAGAAGGTGTCCGGGTGTCGGCAGAAGTGTGTCCGCATCACTTTACGCTGTCCACAGACGATATGAAAGAAGCGGATACCAATTACAAGATGAATCCGCCACTCCGCACAAAGGAAGACGTGAAAGCACTGCGTGAGGGACTGCGGGATGGCATTATGGAAGTGATTTCCACAGACCATGCGCCACACACATTTGAAGATAAAAACCGTTCGATGCAGGAAGCACCGTTTGGAATTGTCGGACTGGAAACCGCCGCATGTCTTACACATAATGAACTGGTACTCGGTGGATATCTGACGCCGATGCAGATGGCAGCGTGTATGAGTTACCATCCGGCACAGATTGTCGGTATTGATAAGGGAGATATCCAGCCGGGAAAAGCGGCAGATGTCGTGATCTTTGATCCAGAGGAAACCTACCGCATTGACAAAAACACATTTGCTTCCAAGGGAAGAAATACACCGTTTGACGGGAAAGAAGTTACGGGACGTGTAAAGTGCACGATCTGTGACGGCGAAGTTGTATTTAATGAATTAAATAAGTAATAAATTAAGAAGGGAAATCAATCACATGATCAACAAATTAGTAGAAAAAATTAAAAAGACCAACGCACCTATCGTTGTGGGACTCGATCCGATGCTTTCTTATGTGCCGGAGCACATACAAAAAGCAGCGTTCGCTCAGTTCGGTGAGACGTTAGAGGGAGCAGCAGAAGCCATCTGGCAGTACAATAAAGCTATTGTTGATGCAACATACGACCTGATTCCTGCAGTGAAGCCGCAGATCGCGATGTATGAGCAGTTTGGTGTGGCCGGTGTAGCGGCATTCCAGAAGACGGTAGATTACTGCCACGAGAAAGATCTGGTTGTGATCGGAGATGTAAAGCGTGGGGATATCGGTTCCACATCCGCAGCCTATGCGACCGGACATCTCGGAAAAGTACAGATCGCAAGCAAAACATATACCGGTTTTAATGAGGATTTTGCTACAGTAAATCCATATCTGGGAACCGATGGTATCAAGCCGTTTGTGGATGTATGCAAAGAAGAAAAGAAAGGAATCTTTATTCTCGTAAAGACCTCCAATCCATCCAGCGGAGAGTTCCAGGATCGTCTGATCGACGGTCGTCCGCTGTATGAACTGGTTGGTGAAAAGGTAGCAGAGTGGGGAAGCGAATGTATGGGAGATTCCTACAGCTATGTTGGAGCAGTTGTCGGAGCAACGTATCCGGAGCAGGGAGAAATTCTTCGTAAAGTGATGCCGAAATCGTTCATTTTGGTACCGGGTTATGGTGCACAGGGAGGACAGGGCAAGGATCTGGTACATTTCTTTAATGAGGATGGATTAGGAGCAATTGTAAACTCTTCCCGTGGTATCATCTGTGCTTACAAACAGGATAAGTATAAAGAGCAGGGAATTACACCGGAGAACTTCGCAGATGCCTCCCGTCTGGCAGTCAAAGATATGATCGCAGACATATCCGGAGCACTTGCACAAAGATAAAAATAAAGTCGTGATTTTACAAAAGGGAGACAGTTGGATTTTATGAGCGAAAAATTTCAGGAAAATGTTACGGTGCTGAAGCAGCAGTGCATCGGAAAAGATATCTATGACATGACAATCCAGACGAAGCATATTGCAGGACATGCAAAGGCAGGACAGTTTGTATCATTGTACAGTAATGATGCCAGCAAACTGCTGCCACGTCCGATCAGCCTGTGTGGGATTGATGCAGAGGCAGGAACACTTCGTCTGGTATACCGGGTAACGGGAGAAGGAACCGGAACGGAAGAATTCTCCCGGTTAAAAGCGGGCGATACGATCCGGGTACTGGGACCGCTTGGAAACGGATTTACCGTGGAGCCGGGAAAGAAAGCTTTCCTGATCGGCGGAGGAATCGGAATTCCTCCGATGCTTGAACTTGCAAAGAGCATCAAGGCTGCCGGCACCTGTGAATTTGTCAGTGTGATGGGATACCGGGATGCACAGACGTTTCTTCTGGATGAATTTAAAGAACAGGGAGACTGTTACGTGGCAACGGAAGATGGAAGTGTCGGTGCAAAGGGAAATGTGCTGGATGCCATGAAAGAATATAAATTAAATGCAGATGTAATATATGCGTGCGGACCGACACCGATGCTGCGGGCGTTGAAAGCGTATGCAGCAGAGCAGGGCATGACCTGTTATATTTCCATGGAAGAACGGATGGCATGCGGAATCGGTGCATGTCTGGCATGTGTGTGCGATTCCAAAGAAAAAGATGCACATTCCAATGTGAAAAACAAGAGAATCTGTAAAGAAGGACCGGTATTTCTGGCTGAGGAGGTGGATCTGTAATGAATACAAGTGTGGAATTATGTGGTGTTACCTTAAAAAACCCGGTAATGACGGCATCCGGAACCTTTGGCTCCGGAGCAGAATACAGTGAATTTACAGACTTAAACCGGCTTGGTGCGGTGGTTACCAAAGGTGTGGCAAATGTACCGTGGCCGGGAAATCCGACTCCGCGTGTGGCAGAAGTCTATGGCGGGATGCTCAACGCCGTGGGATTGCAGAATCCGGGAATTGATCTGTTCTGCGAGAGAGATATTCCATTCCTGAAAAAATATGATACTAAAATTATTGTAAACGTATGCGGACACTCGACAGAGGAATATGTGGAAGTGGTAAAACGGCTGGCAGAAGAGCCGGTGGATATGCTGGAAATCAATATTTCCTGCCCGAACGTAAAAGAGGGTGGAATTGCTTTTGGACAGGATCCGAAAGCGGTAGAAGCAATCACAAAGGAAATGAAAAAGTATGCAAAACAGCCGGTGATCATGAAACTGAGTCCGAATGTCACAGACATCACAGAGATGGCGCGTGCAGCGGAAGCAGGTGGTGCGGATGCCTTGTCTTTGATTAACACGATCACGGGAATGAAGATTGATATCAACCGGAGAAAATTTGTTCTTGCAAACAAGACCGGTGGGATGTCCGGTCCGGCCATTCATCCGGTAGCCGTGCGTATGGTTTATCAGACGGCACAGGCAGTAAAGATTCCGATCATTGGAATGGGAGGAATTATGAATGCTGCAGATGCGATTGAGATGATACTGGCGGGTGCGACAGCTGTATCTGTCGGCACCGCCAATTTCCAGAATCCGGCAGTGACCATGGAAATTGTAGAAGGGATTGAGCGCTACATGGAAAAATATCATGTGAGCGATATCAAAGAACTAATCGGTGCCGTTTCGGAATAATAAAGATATGGTAACTGCTTACTGTTTTTGAATATATTGTACCAGGGATTTCATTTTGGCAGCAATGTTTTCCAGAATCTGTGTGTTTACGGTCTCTGCATCCATTGTTTCGGATGCATGGGCGGTCAGTTCTTCAGAAACTGCGGAAATTGTCTGTACGGAATCTGAAATTGCCTGATTAGAGTTACGCAGATCTGTGGTATTGCTGGTCAGTTCCTCGCAACACAGTAAAAGTAACCGTTAAATAACAGCCGGATCCGTATTTAAGAACAGCATCCGAAACTTTGCGGGGCGGATCGCCTCGCAGGGTTGGGGATGCTGTTTCTTTTTATGATTCGCGCATTGAAAACCCACCGGAAGTATGCTAAAATTTAATAGAAAACTGCGAAATAACAAGGGCAGAATGCCTTTTGATACAGGAGGAAAGTATACAATGGAAAGTTACAAGAGTGAGTTCATTGAGTTTATGGTAGAGAGTGATGTTCTCAAATTTGGCGATTTTACACTGAAGAGTGGAAGAAAATCGCCATTTTTTATGAATGCAGGTGCATACGTGACAGGTTCCCAGTTAAAGAAACTCGGAGAGTATTATGCAAAGGCGATCCACGCCAGTTACGGGGATGATTTTGATGTGTTATTCGGACCGGCATACAAGGGAATTCCACTGGCTGTTGTTACCGCAATTGCATTCAGTGAATTGTACGGAAAAGAGATCCGTTACTGCAGTGACCGCAAGGAAGCCAAGGATCACGGGGCAGACAAAGGCGGATTTTTAGGAAGCAGCTTAAAAGATGGAGACCGCGTGGTGATGATCGAGGATGTGACGACATCCGGCAAGTCCATGGAAGAAACTGTTCCAAAAGTACGTGGGGCTGCAAACGTTGAGATCGTTGGTCTTATGGTCAGCTTAAACCGCATGGAAGTCGGACAGGGCGGCGTAAAGAGCGCACTCGATGAAATTCATGAGAAATATGGTTTTGAAGGAAAAGCAATTGTTACCATGGAAGAAGTGGTAGAACACTTATATAATCGGGAATGTCAGGGCAGAATTGTAATTGATGACACGATCAGGAAAGCAATCGATGCCTATTATGAGCAGTATGGATGCAAATAAGCAAAAAGGTTGTAGGAAAGAGAGACGCATATGAGAAACCGGAGAAGACGTGGCTATAAGTTTACCGAGAAAAAACATTCCAGACAGGGAATACTGGCCACGGTATTAGCACTTGCTCTTCTGGTATGGTATCTTGTGTTCCTGAAGCTTGCTTTTCAGGGAGGCGGTTCGCTGTCTGCTTATTATGGGAGCGCAGGAGTCGTTGCGATGATCGCAACATTTGTTGTTCTTGTCATCGCAGCCAAAAGTCTGCGGGAAGAAGATTCCTTCCAGTTGTTTCCGAGACTGGGACTGGGACTGACCCTTTTGGATATGGTATGCTGGATCGGAACCTATATCTGGGGATTTTTGAGCTAAAAATTATAAGAAGGAAACAAACTATGAGCTTTAGAGAGATCAATCACAAAAATAACGAGGAATACTGGGAACGGCTGGAACTTGTGATGGAGCGCATTGAGGCGGTCAGCGAGGAGGAAGCCTCCAGTGTGGAAGAACTGTACCGGAGATATTTCTTTGAAATGTCGGAACTGTTTCTGGTTTTGTATAAATTAGCAGAAGCGTCCCTGAGTGGAAAACTGGCAGAAATTTCCACGCTGGAAGGGAAAAAGATCAATCGCCGTCTGTATCTGGATGTGCAGGAAGATTATGCGGACAGTTATGCAAACCCGGCATATGCCGTCAGTAAGATGGGCTGGGAATACGGACCGCTGCTCTCGGCATTGGATGCCAGACTGCATGGAATTTATACCAGCTGTATGGAAGGAAATATCCGTTATCTGTGTATTTATGCGGAACTTTTTGTGGAAATTTACAACTGTTTTGAGGATGCACAGAATCTGAATGTGCACGAGATCAGAAAATGCATTTATTCTTTTATGCATGATTACACAGAAATTTTTAATGCGGATGCGATCTGCAGACTGATCGATCCGGAATATGATTATTTCACCCAGATCGTGATGGAAGCGGAGCTGGATCATCCGGCATATCTGTACCGTTATGGTCTGTATATCGGAAAAGATGAGACGGAGTCCGCACATTTTCTGCATTCCTTGACAAAGCAGCAGATGCAGGCAATGGCGGATACATTTACCGAAGGATACCGGATCGGATTTGAAACAACCGGAAAAGATATTTCTAAAAAGTCGGTAGTGGAGATCCGTTATCCGCTGGGATTCGAGCGGATGGTACGCGCCGCCGTACACAATTTTAAAAAGATCGGATTGCAGCCGGTGCTGCGTCCGTACTCTATTTCCCTGAACAAGCAGTTTACTTACGATCACAAAGAGGATCGCGGGCTGTGGCTGGATAAGGCACTCATCGAGCGGGGACTCGAAGTTGACCGTACTGTCTGGGAAAATCACAAAGCGATTGCTCCAAATTACGGAGGACCGGCAGTGATCGAAATTTTCGGGACAAAGCCGTTTTCGCCGGAGCAGAAAGAGGAGCGCGTTACCTATACCGACAAACAGAGGGAAATCGATGTGTATGAGCGCAGCGAGAAGAGCCAGCTGATCAATCATTACATTCACGGGGAGGAACGCAGTTTTACGATTATTGCTTACCCGGTTCCGTCCATCGGAGAAAAATACGAAGAAATCTTTGCGGAAACGGTGCATATCAATACGCTTGATTATATGCTTTACCGCAATATGCAGCAGAAGATCATTGATGTGCTGGATACGGCGGACCGTGTGCACATCAAAGGCTGTAACGGAAACCGCACGGATCTGTATGTAAAGATTCATCCGCTTTCCGATCCTGCCAAAGAGACCGCATTTGAAAACTGTGTGGCAGATGTCAATATTCCGGTAGGGGAAGTGTTCACATCTCCGGTATTGCAGAAAACAGAAGGAAAGCTGCACGTCACACAGGTCTATCTGGGGGAATTCCTTTTCAAGAATCTGGAACTGGATTTTGAAAACGGAAGAATTACAGCTTATTCCTGTACAAATTTTGATTCTGAGGATGAAAACCGCAAGTATATAGAGGACAATATTCTGTTCCATCACAAAACACTTCCGATGGGAGAGTTTGCAATCGGAACAAATACCACCGCATACCGGATGGCACGGAAATATCAGATCGCGGATAAGCTTCCGATTCTGATTGCGGAAAAGACAGGTCCGCATTTTGCGGTCGGAGACACCTGTTACACGTACGATGAGGACAACATGACATACAATCCGGATGGAAAAGCGATCATCGCAAGGGACAATGAAATTTCGATCCGGCGCAAAGAAGATATTTCAAAAGCATATTTTAACTGTCATACCGATATTACGATTCCGTATGATGAGTTAGGAGCGATTACGGTAGTACGTGCAGATGGCACGACGACAGATATTATAAGAAACGGGCGGTTTGTCGTTCCGGGAACGGAACCGTTAAATGAGCCGCTGGATGCAATGGAACCATAAATTTTTTCACATATAGGAGGATATTTAAAATGGCACAAGTAGGAATTGTAATGGGCAGTGATTCAGATATGCCGATCATGGCAAAGGCAGCAGACATCTTAGACCAGCTGGGCGTCAGCTATGAGATGACGATCATTTCCGCACACCGCGAGCCGGATGTATTTTTTGAATATGCAAAGAGTGCGGAGGAAAAAGGATTTAAAGTGATTATCGCAGGTGCAGGTATGGCAGCACATCTGCCGGGCATGTGCGCAGCAATCTTCCCGATGCCGGTCATCGGAATCCCGATGCACACCACTTCTCTTGGCGGAAGAGATTCCCTGTACAGTATCGTGCAGATGCCGACCGGTATTCCGGTAGCAACCGTAGCAATCAACGGCGGAGCAAATGCCGGTATTCTTGCAGCAAAGATTCTTGCAACCAGTGATGCGGATTTACTTGCACGCCTGAAAGAGTATTCTAAAAACTTAAAAGAGCAGGTTGAGGCAAAGGATGCCAGATTGCAGGAAGTGGGATATAAGAACTACTAATTAGATTTATTAACATTTATGATTGGTAAAATCGAAAAATACCCGATATACTATAAGCGACAATAATAGATTAAAACACAGATATTAGGAGGAAAAATAAATGGATTACAAGAACGCGGGCGTAGATATCGAAGCAGGATATGAGTCAGTGGAACTGATGAAGAAGTTTGTAAAGGGAACCATGCGTCCGGAGGTATTAGGCGGACTTGGCGGATTTTCCGGTGCTTTTTCGCTGGATGCGATCAAGAATATGGAAGAGCCGGTTCTTTTATCCGGAACCGATGGATGCGGAACCAAGGTAAAACTGGCTTTCCTGATGGACAAGCATGATACGATCGGTATTGATGCCGTTGCAATGTGTGTCAACGATGTAGCCTGTGCCGGTGGTGAACCGTTATTTTTCCTGGATTATATTGCATGTGGAAAAAATTATCCGGAGAAAATTGCAACGATCGTAAGCGGTGTGGCAGAGGGTTGTAAGCAGTCCGGATGTGCACTGATCGGTGGAGAGACTGCAGAGCATCCGGGACTGATGCCGGAGGATGAGTATGATCTGGCCGGATTTACCGTAGGTGTGGTTGACAAGAAGGATATCATTACCGGAGAAGACGTAAAAGCCGGGGATGTGCTGATCGGTATGGCAAGTTCCGGTGTACATTCCAATGGATTTTCTCTCGTGCGCAAGATTTTCCGTATGGACAAAGAAACCTTAAATACATATATGGATGAGCTTGGAACAACGCTTGGCGAGGCTCTTCTTGCTCCGACCCGTATCTATGTAGGCGCATTGAAGTCTATCAAGAACGCCGGAGTACGTGTGAAAGCCTGCAGCCATATTACCGGTGGTGGTTTCTATGAGAATATTCCACGTATGCTTCCGGAAGGAAAGCATGCCGTAGTGGAAAAGAACAGCTACCCGGTTCCTCCAATCTTTACCCTTATGGCAAGAGAGGGAAATGTAGATGAGCATATGATGTACAATACTTACAACATGGGACTTGGAATGGTTCTTGCAGTCGATCCGGCAGACGTGGACAAGACGATGGAAGCAATCAAAGCAGCCGGAGATACTCCATATGTGGTTGGTAAGATCACAGACGGAGAGAAGGGTGTAACATTATGCTAAAAATCGCAGTATGTGTATCCGGCGGCGGAACCAATCTGCAGGCCATTATCGATGGAATTGAACAAAAAACAATCACAAATACAGAGATTGCGGTAGTGATCAGCAATAATCCGGGAGCATACGCTTTGGAACGTGCAAAAAAGCACGGAATTGAGGCAGTATGCATCAGCCCGAAGGAGTATGAGAGCCGTGCGGCATTTAATGAAGATTTTCTGCGCAGACTTGATGCGTATGAGGTGGATCTGGTTGTGCTGGCAGGATTCCTTGTCGTCATTCCGGAACAGATGATTGCAAAGTACAGAAACCGCATCATCAATATTCATCCGTCTTTAATTCCGTCTTTCTGTGGAACCGGATATTATGGGCTGAAAGTGCATGAAGGTGCACTTGCCCGCGGAGTCAAAGTCACAGGTGCCACCGTGCATTTTGTGGATGAGGGAACGGATACCGGTCCGATCATTCTGCAGAAAGCGGTAGAAGTGCAGGAGGGCGATACGCCGGAGATCCTGCAGCGCCGTGTCATGGAACAGGCAGAGTGGAAGATTATGCCACAGGCGATCGACCTGATCGCAAATGGAAAAGTGACGGTGATGGGCAAAACCGTACATATCAGTAAATAGGAAATGCATCACATATAGGAGGATAATCATGAAAGTTCTTGTAATTGGAAGCGGTGGACGTGAGCATGCAATCGTAACAAGCGTTGCCAAAAGTCCGAGAGTTGACAAAATATACTGTGCACCTGGAAATGCGGGAATTGCAGCTTTAGCTGAGTGTGTGCCGATCGGAGCCATGGAGTTTGACAAGCTCGTTGCGTTTGCAAAGGAGAAATCCATTGATTTTACCATCGTTGGTATGGATGATCCGCTGGTTGGCGGAATTGTGGATGTCTTTGAAGCAGAAGGCTTAAAGGTATTCGGACCGCGCAAAAATGCAGCGATTCTGGAAGGATCGAAAGCATTCTCCAAGGATCTGATGAAAAAGTATCATATTCCGACAGCTGCTTACGAGAACTTTACTGATCCGGAAGAAGCTTTAAAATATCTTGAGACAGCAAAGATGCCAATCGTGTTAAAGGCAGACGGTCTGGCACTCGGAAAGGGTGTGCTGATCTGCAATACACTCGAAGAGGCAAAAGAAGGCGTGCGTACGATCATGGAAGATAAGAAATTCGGAAATGCCGGAAATACGATGGTAATCGAAGAATTTATGACCGGACGTGAAGTATCGGTTCTGACCTATGTGGATGGAAAGACCATCCGCATCATGTCTTCCGCACAGGATCACAAACGTGCCAAGGATGGAGATCAGGGACTGAATACCGGCGGTATGGGAAATTTCTCTCCAAGTCCGTTCTATACAAAAGAAGTAGATGAATTCTGTAAGAAGTATATTTATCAGCCAACTGTAGATGCTATGGCTGCGGAGGGAAGACCATTTACCGGAGTTATTTTCTTCGGACTGATGCTGACAGGGGAAGGACCAAAGGTTCTTGAGTACAATGCCCGTTTTGGAGATCCGGAGGCACAGGTCGTTCTTCCACGTATGAAAAATGATATCATTGATGTCATGGAAGCATGTGTCGATGGAAAACTTGACACGATTGATCTGCAGTTTGAGGACAATGCAGCTGTCTGTGTTGTACTTGCATCTGACGGATATCCGGTTTCCTATGAGAAAGGATTCCCAATCAGCGGACTTGAAAAGTTCGAGGGCAAGGATGATTACTTCTGTTTCCATGCAGGAACTGCATTCGATAAGGAAGGACGCATCGTAACAAACGGCGGACGTGTCCTTGGCATTACTGCAACCGGAAAAGATTTAAAAGAAGCAAGAAAGAAAGCCTATGAGGCAACCGAATGGGTGGATTTCGCAAATAAGTATATGCGCCATGATATCGGAAAGGCAATTGACGAGGCATAATGAAAAAAGGAATCATATTTGATATGGACGGAACACTCTGGGATTCCGCTGCGGAAGTGGCAGAGTCCTGGAATGAGACCGTAAAAAGAGCCGGCTACGACAGAAAACCGATTACGGTAAAGGACATCCAGTCAGTAATGGGAAAGACGATGGATGTGATCGCACGGATTCTGTTTCCGGATCTGGAAGAAGGCGAACGCCAGAAACTTCTGGCACAGTGTGGGGAAGAAGAAAATGAATATCTCCGGATACACGGAGCAACTCTCTACCCGGATATCCGCAGGACAATGGAACAGTTGAAGAAAAAATATCATCTGTATATTGTAAGCAACTGCCAGTCCGGATATATAGAGGCTTTTCTGGATTATTACAAACTGCACGATCTGATAGAGGATACTGAGTGCTACGGAAATAATGAAAAATCAAAAGGAGAGAATATCGCGTTACTGTACAGGCGGAATGCATTGGATGATGCGGTATATGTAGGTGATATTCAGGGAGATTACGATGCAAGCATGGATGCGGGGGTTAAATTTATTCATGCGGCATACGGGTTTGGTACAATAGAAGACAAGGTTCCTGAAATTCACAAATTCTGTGAATTGGAGAATGTGGCAGATCAGGTTCTGCTGTAGATAAGAGGTTACTATGCGGGAGCAGAAAGAACAGGAAAAGCAAAATGAACTTCTCAGGGTGGTTGCAGAGCAAAACCATGAGAGATTGATAGAATATGATGTAAAAGAAGACCGGGCAGTGGTTTATGCGATAGAAAATGACCGGTTCGAGGTCCTTTTTGATATCGAAGATTATGTAAAGAAGAACCATTATGGATCTGTTTTTATTGATCCGGAAGATAAAAAGGTATTTCGCAGAGCGATGCATGCCTGCCTGCAAAAAGAAGGGACTGTTACGGTCGATGTCCGTTATTGCGAAAAAGAAAATCAACCGGAATGGTACCGTTTTTATCTGGTGAGTATTGCGGAAGAAGATGGAAAAACAGATCGTATGGTGGGGCGTTTTTGCTGTGTGCAGCAGGAGAAAGCCATCACGGAACGCATGCGGCGCCGGGCAGAGATTGATGTACTGACGAATGTGTATAACCATAAGGCATTTGAGGAATACTGCGCAAAAGAGCTTGCGGAATGTACAACAAATGCCTTATTTGTCATGCTTGATATTGATGATTTTAAAATGATCAATGATACGCAGGGACATGCGGTAGGGGATATGGTCTTAAGCCAGACCGGAAGTATTTTAAGTGAAGTGATCGGTGACCGGGGAATTGTCGGCAGGCTTGGGGGAGATGAATTCGCGGTGTTTGCTTCCGGCTTTCAGAATTCTGTTGAAATGGAAGAATTTTGTGTCTCCCTGCGTGAAAATTTGAAAAAGATTATCTTTGATATGGAATATTCCGTATCTATCGGTGCTGCGAAACTGGATGGACGAAGAATCAGTTTTCCGGATTTTTATTATGAGGCAGACCGGGCAGTTTACGCGGCGAAAAGAGGCGGAAAAAACCGGATTGTTTTTTATGATCAGATCAAAGAAAATCAGGAGCCGGAAACGGCAGATCCGGTGGAACCGATTCTCGCACAAGGCAATGAAAAATCCATGTTAAGACAGCTCCGTACCTGTATGGAAGCGCTTGGAAGAGAGGGAATCGGAGATGCCCTTATGCAGACATTTGAAGCGCTGCGCCAGTATTTTGACGCGGACTGTGTTGTGCTTGCCTATGCAAAAGAGGGCGGTATCCGCTATGTGGAAGAGTGTCACAGGGATACGGCACAGATGATGGCAAGACTTGTGACCGAGGAAATTGAGTCAGGAGATGCAGAAGGAGTTATTCAGGAAATAGGACAACTCGGGGACGTGGTGATTCCGGATATCAAGTCGCTGAGAGAAAGTCATCCGGTGATCTATGAATATCTGGCAGAACTACGTGCATGGTCTGCAGCCGGGATTTCTTTGTATACAGGAGATCATCTGCTTGGAATTTTAATGGTTCTAAACCCACACAGACATCTCGGGGAGGCTGAGATTCTTTCCATGCTTGGTGCGGCACTGGCTGCGCGGATTGAACTTCGCAATCTGCAGGAGCAGCAGGAATATGACCGCACACATGACAAACTGACCAATCTCTGGAACCGGGAGGGATTGTCCGTTATGGCACGTACTGGTGCGGACAATATGTTCTGTTCACTTGGCGTGATTACAACCGATGTGATCCATCTGTCGGAGATTAATAAACAGTTTGGCTATATCAGCGGCAACCGCAGACTGATGGAAGTTGCGGATTTATTGAAATCCCTGTTTCCCAATTACCGGATTTACCGGTATGATGAGGATGAGATGCTGGTTTTGTGTATCAACATTAAACGGCAGGAAATGGAGCAGCAGGTGGAAAATCTGCAGAAAAGGCTTGCCGGACTTGGCTTTGGCGTGGCGATGGGATACAGCTGGAGTGCACATCCGCAGACACGCAGCCAGATTGCAGAGGCAGAGGTTCTTATGAGCAACGATAAGCTTAAGCTGATGCATGGCACAACCGTGATGAAGCGCATGGAGCAGAGCGTGATAGATGAGATCAACGATCTGATGGAGCGAGGAAGGTATCTGGTATATCTGCAGCCGAAAGTGGATATCCACACAGGGCGCACAGAGGGCGCGGAGGCACTGATCCGGCAGCTGGATGATGAACTGGGCATTGTGGGACCGGGGATGTTTATTCCGGTGCTGGAACATTACAATCTGGTGCATATGATTGACCTGTTTGTTCTGGATGAAGTATTTCGTTATCAGAAGGAACAGATCCGGGAAGGACATCGTACGGTGCCAATATCCGTGAATTTCTCGAAGATGACGATCATGTATCCGGAACTTATTGAAAAAGTAACGCAGATGGTTCAAAAATATGATATTCCGGTGGAACTGATCCATATTGAGGTAACGGAGACGGTGGGAGACATGGATCATGTTCTGATTGAAAATGTTGCAAACAGCCTCAAAGAACTCGGATTCAGGCTCTCAATGGATGATTTCGGAAGTCATTATTCCAATCTTGCGGTACTGATCCAGTATGATTTCGATTCTGCAAAGATTGACCGGTCCATGGTAACTGAAATTACCAATAACCGCAAAAGCCGGATTCTCCTCGACTATATGACTTCCATGATCAATGATCTGGGAATTCACTGTATCGTCGAGGGAATCGAGACAAAAGAGCAGGTAGATATTTTAAAGAAAACAAAGGCAGAGATGATCCAGGGATTTTATTTTGGAAAACCTGTGCCAAAAGAAAAATTTTATGAGGCCTTTATCGCAGAATAGGGGAGTGGATCACACAAACGTCAGGCTGTTGCTGACGCAGAGTGTCCCGTACCCGCTCTGCGGATTGGGGTAGGAAACGGAAAATGGAAGCTGTCTGGCACCTCGGATCAGATATGCTTTCATTTTTTCGCCATATAGAAAAGGATCATTGTTCTGTAGAATGCCCCACTGCATGAGCAGTGCGCAGCTGCCGCTTACAAAAGGAGCAGCCATGGAGGTGCCGCTTCGGGATTCGTAACCGCCCCCGACAGCACAGCTGGTGATGTCGACACCGGGAGCGACCAGATCCGGTTTGACCTGTCCGGTATTCCAGGTATATCCTCTGCCGGAAAAAGGGGCGAGCGTATTGGTGGAAGAATCGTAGGCACCGACGGTAATGACATTTCCGGCGGTGGAAGGTATCGTGAGAGTGGTTTCCGTTGTCGGTGTGAGAAATTGTGTGGCAGCCCCGCGGATAGCGGCCGCCGGCATCCACAGATCAATAATTCCTTCGATGACAGACCGTGCTTCTGCGGTAAAAAACCAGACACCTCCCGAAATATAGTCCCGCCGCGGCAGCAGATCGATGGCAATTTCCTGATACAGACTATAAGGGGAGGGAAGTCCGTAGTACACCAGAATCTGTGTGGTGCCAAAGGAAAAGCGCCAGCTGCCGGGCTGATTGGGAATTTTAAATGAGGTTCCGAGACCCGGAGGAGTCAGCTGAAAACGAATATCATCCCAATAATTTTTCCAGATCTGAATCGAAAGAGAAGATTCATAATTTCCAACGGCAAATTCAATTCTGGCAGATTCTAAAGAAGCCAGTCGGGCGCTGGCATGCCCGCCGTTGTTTCCCTCATTTCCACTTCCGACAACAATATTAATGCGTCCGAGATTTGAGACATAGTCCAGGTAGGTTTCCAGAAGGGATGTTCCGCTGTGGGAGCCGTAAGTATTTCCAAAACTCAGGTTGATGACAAGAGGCACGGTATGTTCGATGGCATATCTTACGGAAAAATCGACCGCCTGCATCAGTTCGATCGTGTTTGGAAATCCCTTTGGATCGGGCGAGCCGAGTTTGACGGCAAGAAGTGAGGATTCCGGGGCAACTCCGCGGTAGAGTCCGCCGGAGGCACGGCCGTTTCCGGCGGCAATACCGGCGACATGGGTTCCGTGCCCTGTGACATCTGTGCTGGGTACAAGTTCCATGCGCTGCTCAAAAGTGTCTGCCTGAAGTGCCGCATTGATCTGTTCCGGAGAAAAAAGTGTACCCTGTGAATAACCGGCGGGGGCAAAGCGTCCAGCAGAAGGATCAGCGAGGATGGTCTGGTCCCAGAGAGCAACCAGCCGTGTGGTTTTGTCCGGATTGCAAAAATCGGGATGCGCATAGTCAATACCGGAGTCTATCACAGAAATCAGAATGCCTTTTCCGGTCAGACCATAGCTGCTGTTTTCCTGAATGGCACTCAGACAGGAAGCCTGCCGGGCAGAAACAATCTCAAAGAAAAGCTGTCTTGGACGTTCGATATATATTACTTGTGGAAAGGCGGCAAGTGATGGAATGTCGTCCTCGGAGATTTTCACTATGGCATAATTTCCAAGGAGAAAGGTAAAGGAAGAGGAAGGAAATTCATTCTGTAACGTCTGTGGAGAACCGGTGTACAGAACAATCAGGTTCCAGAACCCGTCAGAGCTGCTCCCTGTGGACAGATCATCGGAAGCGTTTCGTTCGACGGGAGTTGCCTCAAGCGAAGCGCGCAGAGAAACATCAATTTTCTGATTGAAGTCCATCGTATTCATATTATCCATAAAATCGCACCGTCTGATGTATTTTGATAGATACATCTATAGCTTTTTAATGAAAATTTATGTACAATAAGGACATATTATGCTTAATAGAAACCACGAAAAAGCAAAGGAGATTTTATGTACGCTGATGAAAATGTAATCAAGATCAAGCATGCGGTTCTGCGTGAAGTCGCAAAACTGGCATTTGAAGGGACTCTTGATGCTCAGAGAGACCACATCGCGGTTCGTCTGATTCCGGGCCCGACACCACAGTTCCGTTGCTGTATCTACAAAGAGAGAGAGATTATCCGCCAGCGTGTCCGTCTTGCAGAGGGCAAAGCCCCAGGACCGGAGGATAATGGAAATGTGATTCAGGTAATCAGTGCAGCCTGTGAGGACTGTCCGATTTCCAGTTATACCGTTACAGAAAACTGTCAGAACTGTATGGGAAAAGCATGTATCAATGCATGTAAATTTGGTGCTATTGAGGCAGGTCGTCATCGTTCCCATATTGATCCGCAGAAATGTAAAGAGTGTGGACGCTGCGCAGCCGCATGTCCTTACAACGCAATTGCACATTTAAAGAGACCGTGTAAATTTGCATGTCCGGTCAATGCGATTACATACAATGAATACGGTATTTCTGTAATTGATGATTCCAAGTGTATCCGCTGTGGTAAATGTATCCATAGCTGTCCGTTCGGAGCAATCGGATCTAAGACATTTATGGTTGATGTCATCAATGCCTTAAAGTCTGATAAGAAAGTATACGTGATTGCAGCACCTGCTACCGAGGGACAGTTTGGTGCAAACATCACAATGGGAAGCTGGAAGAAAGCTATGCAGGAAGTTGGATTCAACGGATTTATCGAAGCCGGATTAGGTGGAGATATGACCGCTGCTTCCGAAGCCGCAGAGTGGGTAGAGGCATACAAGGCAGGAGAGAAGAAAGTAACTTCCTGCTGTCCGGGATTTGTCAATATGGTGCGTCTGCACTTCCCGGAGATGGCAGATAAGATTTCCACAACCATCTCTCCAATGTGTGCGGTATCCCGTATGATCAAAGCACAGGATCCGGATGCTGTGACTGTATTTGTCGGACCATGTGTAGCAAAGAAGTCTGAGGTTGTCGATCAGAAGATTGAGGGCAATGCAGATTATGTGCTGACATACAGTGAGATGCGTGCCATCATGAGTGCCAAGGGCGTAGAACTGCAGCCAAGCGATACCAGCTATCAGGAGTCTTCCGTATACGGCAAGCGTTTCGCAAACTCCGGTGGAGTTACCGCAGCAGTTGTCGAGAGCATGAAAGAGATGGAAGCTGGCATTGAGCCGAAAGTATGCAAGGCAAACGGTGCCGCAGAGTGCCGCAAGTTCCTGATGCTTATGAAGGCTGGCAAGCTGCCGGATGACTTCATTGAAGGTATGGCATGTGAAGGAGGCTGCGTCGGTGGACCAAGCTCCTTTAACGATATGCTTGTGACAAAGAAGTTCCGTGACGAACTTCTTCAGAAAGCAGATGATCGTCAGATTCTTGACAATTTGAAGAATTATCATATGGAAACATTCTCCATGCACAGAGAAGAAGAGTAATATTAAGATGGGGCCGTCGCTTGCGATGGCCTCGTTTTTTATTCCACAGTGGTTAAGGACAATAACAGTAGCTGGTGAGCAGATGCAGTCCTTTGTAAATGCACTGGCAGATAATGAGAACGCATGGCTTATTACAGAAAAACAAAGTGGAGCATGCATCGGATATGTTACGATGGATATTCCGTATCCACAGCTTGCAATTGGGGAGACCGGTTATGTGATTGGCGAGAAATACCAGAGGAAGGGCGTGGGCAAATGCGCGAAGAGATATTAAGGAAGCGTTAAGGTTTTTTAAGGAAAAGAAGATGGTTTGCAGCAAATGAATGTGATATCGTAAACACATGGAACATGTTAGTAAGAAAAAGAAAGGGAAATGGTTATGTTAGAAGTTGTACATGTGACAAAACGATACCGTAAGGTGCTTGCAAATGATGATATCAATCTTACCATAGAGGATGGGCGCATCGGAGTACTGCTTGGACCTAACGGTGCAGGAAAAAGCACGATTATAAAATGTATTATGGGATTTCTGAAATATCAGGGACAGATACAGGTAAATGGTCTCGAAAACAAGTCCATCGAGGCGAAAAAGATCATGGGATATATTCCGGAAATTCCATCGTTGTATCCGAACCTGACTGTGGATGAACATATGGAATTTATTGCACGGGCATATAAATTAAAGGATTATAAAGCCTATAAAGATGCATTGCTGGAACGGTTTGATCTGACAGATAAGAAGAAAAAATTCGGGGATGAGCTGTCAAAAGGGATGCAGCAGAAACTGTCCATCTGTTGTGGACTTTTGCCGAGACCACGGCTGGTACTGTTTGATGAGCCAATGATCGGACTGGACCCACATGCCATCAAAGAACTGAAAAAGGTGTTTGAGGAATTGCGGGATAGTGGCTGCATGGTACTGGTCAGCACGCACATGATTGACAGTATGGAAGAATTATGGGATACCACGTATATCATGAAACAGGGGCGGGTAGCCGCTGTGGTTGAGCGTGAAAATTTAAAGGATAACAATAAAAGTCTGGAAGATATTTTCTTTGAGATTACAGAGGGCGCGGCTCTGGAGAGAGAGGTGTAGGTGATGCGGTTATGGGGTTATTATGCATGGCATACCTTTTGGAACACGATAAAAAAGATGTTTCGAAGTACATTTCTCGTGATCATTCTTGCCATTTTTGGATTTGGAATCATATTTGGACTGATTGGTGGCGTGGTCGGTTCCATGGTAGAAAAGCAACAGTCGCTGGAAACTGTGGAATCGTCTTCGGAGGCGGATCGCGTACAGGAAGAAGCAATGGAAGAGGAAGAAACGCAAAAAACGCCACAGGAGATTGCCGCAATCAAAACCTATGTGGAAGCCGGAGTGATGATTGTTTTTCTTGCGATATTACTTTGGGGAATGTATTCCGGTTCTAAGGACGGTACGGATATTTTCCAGATGGCAGACGTGAATCTGTTGTTTACGGCACCGATGAAACCACAGTCCGTGTTGATGTTTCGACTGAGTTTTCAGATGGTGGCAACAGTTTTCGCGTCCATATATCTGGTTTTTCAGATTCCAAATCTCGTTGTAAATATGGGATTGGGGGCATCGGCAGTTGTAGCCATTTTTGCAGGGTGGATTCTGCTTCTGGTGTTTCAGAGACTTATGATTGTATTGACATATACGGTCTGCACCACACACGAAAAATTAAAACCATATGTGTTTCCTTTGATCGTGGGAATTGTTGTACTGCTTGGAATGATTGCAGGAGGAACATATCTGGCGAATGGGCAGAACCTGCTTGAAGCAGCACAGATGACTTTTGCCAGTCACTGGCTGCGGTATCTTCCGGTCATCGGCTGGTACAAAGGCATGATTATGTGTGCAGTGAATGGGGAACTGTTTTCGTTTCTGGTTTATCTGGGATTGCTGCTTGTAAGTGTGGCGGTACTGATTTTTGCCATCTGGCATATGAAAGCGGATTTTTACGAAGATGCGCTGGCTTCCGCGGGAAAACGTGCACAGATGCTTGAGGCAGCAAAAGAAGGACGGGTTATTGCAGGAAAAGCACATGCAAAAAAGCAGCAAAAGGAAGGAAACTTAAAGGGCTGGGGCGCATCCGTGTTTTTTACAAAGGAAATTTATTGCCGTAAACGTACGGCAAAATTTGGAATCATAACCAATACGATGCTGTTTTACCTGCTGGTCAGTGTCGGTATTTCCCTGTTTTGTGTCAGGATCATGGAGGTGTCCGGATTTCTGGTGCCGGGCTGTATTTTGTTTTTTGTACTTTTCTTCCGGAATATGGGAAATCCGATTGCACAGGAGACTGCGCGAAACTGGCTGTTTCTGGTGCCAGAGAATCCATACAAGAAAGTTTTCTTCGGGGTGCTTGCAGGAACATCCCTCTGCGCGATGGATCTGCTTCCGGCATTTGTGGTTTCGGCATTGCTTTTGCATGAAAAACCGGGAATTATGCTTCTGTGGTATCTGACGTATCTGGTGGCGGATTTTATGTTTTCGGAAGTTGGGCTTTTGCTGGAAGCTCTTGTTCCGGCGTCTGCGATGGATACGGTTAAGAGTATGATCCAGATTTTGCTGCGTTGCATTATTTTAGTAATTGTTGCCGTTTTTCTGGCAATTGGATATTTCTTTGGCGGAATTGCAGGGGCTTTAGTGTTTACCTGTGCAGCTTCTGCCGGAATCGGCGGAGCGATTTCACTGATTTATCCATGGATGCTGCATCAGGGCAGATAGGAGACTGCTCGCAGCCCATATAAAATAAAAAAAATTGCACTTGTCGAACATTTGTTCTTGTGATATGATGTAAAAAGAACGGATGTTCGGCATTTTTGCGGAGGGATACTGGATATGAGAGAAATTTTGCAGATGGATCGTATCATGGAAAAACTAACCATACTTTCGGCAGCTGCCAGATATGATGTTGCGTGTACTTCCAGCGGGGTGCAGCGTGGAGGAGATGGTACGCATACGGGAAACGCATATGCAAGTGGAATCTGTCATGCATTTACCGGGGATGGGCGCTGCATTTCACTGCTTAAGATTTTATATACCAATGATTGTATCTATGACTGCAAATATTGCAGGAACCGTTGCAGCAATGATGTGAAGCGTGTCAGTTTTACACCGGAGGAAATCTGTAAGCTCACGATGGAATTTTACCGCAGAAATTATATCGAAGGATTGTTCTTAAGTTCCGGAATTTTACATTCTCCGGATTATACCATGGGACTTTTATATGAGACCCTTTATTTATTGCGCACAAAATATCATTTTAACGGATATATACATGTAAAAGGAATTCCGGGAGCATCAGCGGATCTGCTGGAATTAACGGGGTATCTTGCAGACCGCATGAGTGTAAATTTAGAACTTCCCACGGCCGATGCGCTGCGGCAGATTGCGCCTAACAAAGTGCGTAAAAACATCCTTTCCCCGATGCGCCAGTTACAGAATGGAATTCGGCAAAGCCGCGAGTTTCACGGGGTATCGAGTATGAAAAGCCGGATGTATCTGGATGAGAAAACCTATTATAACCAGATGGCAGAGATGAAGGAAAGTTATGCCCGTCTGCAGGACTACCACGACGGAATTGCTGCCATCCGGGAGCATAAAGCGCGACAGAGTGCAGTACAAAGCTGGGGAGAAGAAATTGCCGGTGGGGAGAATTCCAGCAGAGTGAGAAACGTGCAAAAGAAACTTCCGCAGATAACGCGGGGATTGATGCGGCCGGATCGTTATTTTGTGCCGGCAGGACAGAGTACACAGATGGTGATCGGGGCATCGGATGAAAGTGATTATCAGATCATTTCGGTTTCAGAAGCTTTGTATCAGAAGTTTGAGATGAAGCGGATATTCTATTCTGCATTTATCAATGTGAATCATGACAGTTCCCTGCCAGATTTGCCCGGACCACCATTGTTACGTGAGCACAGGCTCTATCAGGCAGATTTTCTGTTGCGGTTTTATGGATTCCGCGCAGATGAATTGCTGTCAGAGAAAAATCCGAATTTTAACGAACAGATTGATCCGAAGTGTAATTGGGCAGTGCACCATCTGGAACTGTTTCCGGTGGAAATTAATCGTGCGGATTATTATACGCTGCTTCGTGTGCCGGGGATCGGAACAAAAAGTGCCCGCCGGATTATGGCGGCCCGGCGGTACGCAAAGCTGGATTTTTCAGATTTAAAGAAGATCGGTGTTGTTTTGAAACGTGCAGTGTATTTTATCACCTGTAAAGGAAAGATGATGTATCATACCCGTATGGAGGAAGGATATATTACACGGAATCTGATGTATCAGGAACGTCCGATGCAGATGCTGCTTTCGGATGGAACGGTGCAGACCTATGAGCAGTTATCACTGTTTGATGACAGGGGGAAAATTGTAGTATGAGTGAACAGATCGTGCTTCGATGTGAGGATTCTCTGGAAGGAATTTTTACAGCACTTTTCGATGCGTTTGTGTGTAAAAATAAAATGAAAGCTCCTTATACAGACAGTATTTCCATTGCGGCCGGTGAAGGAGAAATGACTTTGTTTGCCAGGGAGATCGAAGTACAGACAGATGCGCAGAAAGTGCAGAAGACGGTTTACAGTATACAGTCAAGACTGGGGTATCCGGTGTATGATACACTGCTTCATGCATTATGCCATTTTGCAGAGGACCGGGGGACAGCAGTTCTTGGATATCTGGTGCGTGCATTTGCACAGGGACGTGGTATTTCCGATCAGCTTGCCGATCCGTTTGCACTTCGGGTGATGGAGTTGTCCCGCAAGGTAGACAATGAGCTGGATAAGCTGCTGGGATTTGTGAGATTTCAGGATCTGGGAAGTATTCTTGTGGCGCAGCTTGCACCAAAATGCAATATGGTTCCATTGATGATGGATCATTTTTCGGATCGTTTTCCGGATGAAAATTTTATTCTCTACGATGAAAACCGAAACCTTGCTGCCGTCCATGAAGCCGGACACCGCTGTGTTCTGGTGAGTGGAGAGCAGCTTCAGATTCCGCAGGGGCATATGGATTATTTTGCTGTGCTATGGAAACAGTATTTTGCCACCATGGAAATCCGGGAGCGTCACAATGAGCAGTGTCAGAATCATCTTCTGCCAAAATGGTATCGCAAATATATGACGGAGTGGAATTAATAAATAGAAACGAAACTTGAAAACATTTCTTAAAACCAATATAATGAATAGAGTTGCAGTTATAAAACTATGGCAGAAAAGAATGATAGCAGCTGGCACATAGGAAAATTGGAGGAATGGAAATGGAACGTTGGGATATCTACGATAAAAATAAAGTGCGGACAGGAAGAACCATGGAGCGGAATCATTTCAATCTGGCAGATGATGAGTATCATCTGACGGTACTTGGCGTGATCAGGCGTCCGGATGGCAGATTTCTGATTACTAAGCGTGTGATGACCAAAGCATGGGCACCCGGATGGTGGGAAGTTTCCGGTGGTGCTGCGCAGGCAGGAGAAGAATCGGAAGAGGCAGTGCGCAGGGAAGTTTTAGAAGAGACCGGACTGGATGTAAAAGAAGCGGAAGGTGGTTATGTATTTACCTATCACAGAGAAAATCCGGGCGAAGGAGATAACTATTTCGTAGATGTTTATCGTTACACGATGGATGTTACAGAACAAGATGTCCATCTGCAGACGGAAGAAACAGACGGATGTCGGTTTGCTACACCAGAAGAGATCAGGGAACTCGCAGATCAGGGAATTTTCCTGCATTATGATAGTATCAAACGGGTATTTGAGGACTAATTACAATGGATAGGAGAATATTTTAAAAGATGTATTCCCATACGCAAAAAAAGGAATGTTGCAGAAATGCAACATTCCTTTTTTTAATCGTTGTATCCAATATCTTATTCTAAAGAAAGAAAAAGGTACATAGAAACTAGATTAGTCGGCAATTATTTCACTACTGTTACGTTAACTGCCTGAGGACCTTTAGCGCCATCAGTGATTTCGAATTCTACTGCTGCACCCTCTTCGAGAGATTTGAACCCCTCCATGTTAAGTCCTGAGTAATGTACGAATACATCGTGGCCGTCTTCAGCGGTGATGAATCCGTAACCCTTCTGGTTGTTAAACCATTTTACTGTACCTTTGTTCATCGAAAGTACCTCCAATATATTTGTGTTGCCTTGCAACTATGCTAAGAATAGCATAACCAATTGGAAATGTAAAGCAAAATCTTCGTGAAATAGCCGGATTTTAAAGCACTTCAAAAGAAATGTCGTGTTGTGAGAGAAATTGTCTGACAAATTTGTCCCATTCCGGTTCTAATGTCTTATCTGTGGAAAAAATGCGGTAAGAAATTCCGGTAGTCAGTGTAAGCATCTGATTTTGAAATTTGATGTTCATGGACATGGCGGAAATATCCGCCGGGGTATAGGAACTTCCGATTCGTTCCATGGTGCGTTTTTGATTTTCCGGCGACAGCATCAGGACGAATTTAAAGGAGGATGGAGCCTTTTTTCCTTTGATCAGGTCAAAGATGCGTGGACGGAGCATGGAGAATGGAAGAAAATGAAAAGTTTTAATACCGAGTTCTTCGGCTTCTGTATCTGTATAGAATCCTTTGGTAATAGTTCCATCAATCACATAGCTTGCAAAAGAAACGACAATGCCCTCCTGAAGCAGAAAATGGTCAAAAATTTCAGTTTTGAGAAATTTATTCATAAAATCTTTTTTGTTTGTTAATGCAAGAGCCAGCATAAAAAACCTCCCCATTGTGAAACCGATAAAACGGCAGCTGATATAGTTTAATTTTAGCATGAGTGACTTCATCTTTTCAATCATAATGTGTTATAATGCCACTGATTGATAGAAAATGCACGGTTACTGCTCACAGGTTCCCCTGCGAACCGTAACGATGCAATCACTTAAGAAAAGAAGGGAAACTATAACTATGAAAGAATCATTTTTGATAGATGTTTTAAAAAAAGGAGTATCACCGTTTCATTGTGTGGAAGCAGCCATGCAGACGTTAGAGGAATCCGGCTTTGAGGAACTAGAGTATGCCAGACCATGGAATCTGAAAAAAGGAAAGGCTTATATGATGAATCATCATGGAACAACGCTCTATGCATTTACAGTTGGAGAAAACTTCCGTGCGGATGCAATGCTGCGCATGGCAGCTGCACATACAGATTATCCATATCTGCGGATCAAACCAAATGCGGATTTTGTGACAGACCGGTATGCGCAGGTGAACGTGGAAGTATATGGCGGACCGATTTTAAATACATGGTTTGATCGTCCGCTGGGGATTGCAGGGCGCGTGATCGTTCGAAGCAAAGATGTGTTTGCCCCGAAGACCATGCTGTATCGTTCCGGTCGTCCGGTTCTTATTATTCCAAACCTTGCCATTCACATGAACCGGGAAGTGAATAAGGGAGTGGCAATCAATAATCAGGTAGATTTGATGCCGGTTGCGGATATGCTGCCAGAAGAACAGCAGAGTACCGATTATTTCCTGTCATTTCTTGCGGAAGAGCTGGCAGTAAAAAAAGAGGATATTCTGGATTTTGAACTGAATACATACTGTGTGGAAGAACCGGCATATGTGGGGATAAAAGAGACACTGCTGTCTTCTCCGCGACTGGATAACCAGACATCCGTTGCGGCACTGCTGGCAGCCATCGTGGAAGGAACACGGACCGATGGTATCAATCTGATCGCACTGTTTGATAATGAAGAAATCGGAAATACCAGCAAACAGGGCGCAGCATCGATCTTATTGCATGATATGGTAAAACGCATCTACCGATCGCTTGGCTGCAGTGAGGAAGAAACGGATTGTGCGATGTATGGAGGTATGCTGCTTTCCGTGGATGTGGCGCATGCACTGCATCCGAATCATAAGGAGAAAATGGATATTACCAATCATCCGGTGCTTGGGGATGGATTCTGTATCAAAGAGGCATGTTCCCAGTCTTATGCGACGGATGCAAAGGCAATCGGAATTCTGCGGCAGCTCTGCGATCAGAATAAAATCGCATACCAGAGGTTTGTCAATCGTTCCGATGTGCGCGGGGGTGGTACACTGGGATCGGTTGCATCCACGCTGTTTCCGGTCCGCACAGTGGATATTGGAATTCCGCTCTTATCGATGCATTCTGCACGGGAACTGATGGGACGAACGGATTTTGATGCTCTGGCATCAGCTGTGACGGCATATTTTTCCTGAAAAATATGAAGAAACTATAAAATATGCCTTTTTCCCCTTTTCAAATATCTGAAACCGTGTTATGATATGAACATAGTAATGAATACTACATGTAATAGAAAATAAAAACTTTTTATAAAGTAATGATAAACACACGCACTTCATAAAATGATAGACGTATTTTAGAAAAGAGGGATGGATATGAGTCAGTATAAAATTGTAATTGACAGTTGTGGAGAACTTCCTGAGGATTTAAAGGCAGATGGACATTTTTGCACAGTGCCGCTTTTGCTGGATGTGGATGGATATCAGATCACAGATGATGAAACTTTTAATCAGAGAGATTTCTTGCAGAGAGTAAAGGCATGTATTCACAGCCCGAAATCTTCCTGCCCGTCTCCGGAGCGTTATATGAGAGCTTATGAGGGAGAGGCGGAGCATGTATATGTTGTGACGTTGTCCGGAAAATTGAGCGGATCTTACAACAGTGCGGTACTTGCAGCAGATCTTTATCATGAAGAGCATGAGGATTCCAAGCAGATTCATGTATTTAATTCCAAGTCGGCCTCGATTGGGGAAACCCTGATCGGATTAAAGATTCAGGAGCTGGAAGAATCCGGTGCATCTTTTGAAGAAATTGTAACAGAGGTGGAATCTTACATTTCTTCCATGAACACATTTTTTGTCATTGAGACACTTGAAACACTGCGCAAGGCTGGCCGTCTGAGTGGACTGAAAGCATTTGTGGCAAATACTTTAAACATCAAGCCGGTAATGGGATCCACCAAAGAAGGAACGATTCAGCAGCTTGGTCAGGCAAGGGGCATGAAGAAGGCACTTTCCAAGATGGTAGAGGATATGTTCAAAGTAACCAAAAACTGCGAGAACCGTGTGCTTGCCATTTCCCACTGCAATTGTCCGGAACGTGCACAGTTTGTGAAGGACACAATTGAGAAAGTCGCAAAATTCAAAAAGATTGTAATTGTCAATACGGCCGGGGTATCCAGCATGTATGCAAATGAAGGCGGAGTGATCCTTTCGGTATAGGATTTTGCACTTGAAACAACCGTCATATAGAAGTAGAATACGGGGAGAAGCTTTTTATAAGCTTCTCCCTATTTTTGTGAGTCAGGTACCGGCTGCCGAAAGCAGTTTACAGATACCTGCAGGGAGAATAAAGATGTATTCATATGAAGAAGTATTGGATCAGATAGAAAATGGAAGACGGTTTGGAAACCGGCCGGGAGTGGAAATTACCGGAATCATGTTAGAACAGATGGGACAGCCGCAAAACGGGATGCCATTTATTCATGTGGCGGGAACCAACGGAAAAGGATCGGTCTGCGCATTCCTGACATCAGTTTTCCGGGAAGCCGGATTAAAAGTCGGAACATTTATTTCTCCACACCTGATTGATTTTGAAGAGCGTATCATGGTTGATGGCAGACAGATTTCCAGAGAAGATGTGACACGAATCGGCAATGTTCTGCTGGAGCAGGAATTTGGCGTGACACCGACCATGTTTGATTATTGCGTGCTTATGGCGGTACTGTATTTTAAAGAACAAAACTGCGATCTTGTAATTATGGAGACCGGCCTCGGAGGCAGACTTGATTCTACGAATGCACTGGGAAATCCGGTGGTATCGGTGATCACACGGATTGGTTATGATCACATGAACATTCTTGGAAATACCATAGAAGAGATTGCACAGGAAAAAGCGGGAATTATCAAAGCCGGAGTGCCGGTGGTAATTGCACCGCAGGAATCGGAAGCACTTGCGGTGCTGCAAAGGGCGGCCGCAGCAAAGGGAGTACGTGCGCGGTGTGTACAGGAGAATGACCTGCAGGGGGCAAAGGCAGTACAGCCGGGACTTTTGGGTGCTTATCAGAGAGAAAACGCCGCTACAGCCATGTGTGCGGCACAAGTGGCATGGACCGGATGCCGGATAGAAAAAGAGAAGATGAAAACCGTTATTGCCCGTGGAATTCACAGAGCGGTATGGCCGGGGCGTATGGAAATTTTAAGTACAGAACCGTTTCTGATGGTGGATGGTGCACACAACAGTAACGGAATCCATGCATTGCGTACAAGTCTCGAAGAATTGTATCCGGAGGAAAAGTTTCATTTTGTGATGGGTGTGATGGCAGACAAAGACTATGAAAAGATGATCGGGGAACTGTTGCCGATTGCCATGGATTTTGTAACCGTCACACCAGAGAGTGCACGGGCACTGCAAGGGGAAACACTGGCAGAAGATATCAGAAAACAAGGGGTGCCTGCACACGCAATTACAAAGGTTGCAGAGATTCCGGAACTTTTAACACCAAAAGAAAAGACGATTGCGCTGGGGTCTTTGTATTTTATCGGGGAATTAAAAAGCGTATATCAGAATAGGGCATAACAGATGCAGGAGTATCCATATGGCATTGCAATATGAAACAACAAAAGAACATACAATTACCGTTACCGGGTATGAAGGAACCATAAGACATCTGGTCATTCCGGATCAGGTGGATGGATGTCCGGTGAAAACGATCGGCAAAAATGCATTTTCCGCAAGGGAAGATTTAGAGAGTGTAAGTATTCCAAAGACGGTGGAAACGCTTGGAAGATATGCATTTTATAACTGTAAAAAACTCAAAAACATTTCGCTGTACGACAGTGTGGAAGACTATTATGACGGCGTGATCAAACAGTGCCATTGTCTGGAAGAAGTGAAGCTGACGCAGCTTAGAGGAGACTATTCGGTGATGAAAGAACTTCTGGCAGATACCGACCGCAGGCTGCATTTTCGCATAGAGCCATGTGGGCTGCAGCTGACGTTTCCGGCATATGTATACAATTTTGTGGAAGATGTGGAGGCTCGGGTTCTGCATCACAAGATTGAGGGAAGCGGGTATCCGTACCGGGAATGTGTCACAAGAAAAGGCGTAGATTTACTGGCGTATGACCGTCTGTTTGCGCAGGTGGTAAATGATGATTATCGCACGGCAATTGAGATTGCCTGTGACCGGCTGATGCATCCGATTGAGCTGGAGAACCATCTGCGGGAACAGTACGAACAGTATCTCGAACAGAATGCAGAGGTGATCCTTAAGGTGCTGATTCCGGAGAATAAGGTGGAAGAGATTTCCTATCTTTGTGATTCCTGCCTGATTCCGGAAGCGGCACTTGCCGATGCCCTTCCGCTGGCATCGGAGGAAAAGATGAGTCAGATTGCAGCAATACTGATGGAATATCAGCGGAGTAATTTCGGAAAGAAGAAAGCATTCACCATGTCTTTGGACTGGTAGGAAAAGGAGAACGATGAAGACAAGGGAACAACTGGAAGCAACCGGAAATAAAATATTAAACAGTGTCAGGACAGAACTGTATCTGTCGATGCGGTTTATGGGACCGGCACTCGGAAGTCTGGGATTTGCCATGGATCTGTCAACGAGAACAGTGGGCACGGATGCGGTATATATCCGGTTCAATCCGACCTATCTGCTGCAGACTTATATTGAACGGCCGGAAATTTTAAATCGGACATATATGCATATGCTCATGCACTGTCTGTTCCGGCATATGTTTTCCGCAAAACAGCACGAGGATGCACAGCTGTGGGATCTCTGTTGTGATATTGCAGTGGAATCGGTGGTGGATTCCATGGATTATCCGACCATTTTGCGTGTGACTTCGGATTTCCGGCAGGAGTGGTATGAAAAACTGGAAAAGGAAGTTTCAGTGCTTACAGCGGAAAAACTGTACCAGTATTTTATGCTGCGCAAACGCGATCCATATCTGGAAGAATCCCTCCGGCAGGAATTTTTGCTCTGTGACCACAGTTTCTGGCAGCGCATGGAGAAAGAACCGTCGCAGGAGCAGAATAAAAACCAGCCCCCGGTGCCGCAGGAGAATCCGCAGATGGACAGTGATCAGCAGGAAAATGCCGGGGAGAAAACGTCTGATGCAACGCCGCTTGGAAAAACCGATCCAAAGGAAGACGAGTGGAAAGAACATGCAAAGCGTATCGAAAGCGATATGGAAACCTATGCAAAAGACGCGGCGGCAGATGCGGGAAAGCTTGCATGGATGTTAAAGCTGAGCAGCCGGGAGCGAAAAAGCTACAAAGAATTTTTAAAGAGGTTTGCAGTTGTGAGAGAAGAAGTTTCCGTGGATATGGATTCGTTTGATTACGGATTTTACATGTATGGACTGCAGCATTACGGAAACATGCCTCTGATCGAGGAAAACGAATTCCGGGAGGCAAAAAAGATCGAAGAACTTGTTATTGCAATCGATACTTCGGCCTCCTGCAAGGAAAAACTTGTGCAGCAGTTTTTGAATGAGACGGGGGCAATTTTAAAGCACCAGGAGAGTTTTTTCCATAAAGTGAATATCCGCATCATCGAATGTGATAACCAGATTCAAAAAGATATTCCAATCAAAAATCTGGATGAAATCGGGAAATATACCGAGCAGTTTTCCGTTTCCGGAGGGTATGGAACGGATTTTCGGCCGGTATTTTCCTATGTAGAGAAATTAAGAAACAGCGGGGAACTCAAAAACTTAAAAGGACTGATGTATTTTACGGACGGGTATGGAGAATATCCGAAAAAACCGACGGATTATCAGACGGTATTTGTTTTTTACGGGGATGACACACCGCAGAAAACTTTTTCGGGAGAGCCGATAAAAGTGCCGGACTGGGCAGTGAAATTATATTTGTCAGAGGATACAAAAGGATAGATAAAGGAGAAATTTTATGAACATCAAACAGGCAAAACAGGAAATCATAAATACGGTTCAGGCGTACCTGACAAAAGATGAGACCGGGGAGTATGCGATTCCTGTGGAACGACAGCGTCCGGTACTTTTGATCGGGCCGCCTGGAATCGGTAAGACCGCAATTATGGAACAGGTGGCGCAGGAGTGCGGAATCAATCTGGTTTCTTATACGATCACACATCATACGAGACAGAGTGCGATCGGACTGCCGTTTATCTCGAAGAAAACCTATGATGGGGAGGATGTATCGGTCACAGAGTATACAATGAGTGAAATTATCGCCTCGATCTATGATCAGATCGAACAAAGCGGAATTCATGAGGGAATCCTGTTTCTCGATGAAATCAACTGTGTATCCGAGACGCTGGCTCCGACGATGCTGCAGTTCCTGCAGTACAAGACATTCGGAAATCACAGGGTACCGGATGGCTTTGTCATCGTTACGGCGGGAAATCCTCCAGAATACAACAAGTCGGTGCGGGATTTTGATATTGTTACTTATGACCGTGTCAAGCGGATTTATATAGAAGAAGATTTTTCTGTGTGGAAAGAGTATGCGTATAAAGCGCAGATTCATGGAGCAATTCTTTCTTATCTGGAGATTAAAAAGAACAATTTCTATTCGGTTGTGTCGGATCTGGATGGAAAACGGTTTGTGACCGCCCGTGGATGGGAAGATCTCTCACAGGTCATGAAAGTGTATGAACAGCTTGGATTTGCCATAGACTATGACTTTGTTGTGCAGTATCTGCAGGACGAGGAGATTGCCCGCGATTTTGCTGCTTATTATGAACTGTACAATAAGTATAAGAATATTTACCGTATACCGGAAATCTTAGAGGGTAGTATACCGGAAAACAGTATGACGATCAAAAATGCACCGTTTGACGAGAAGCTGAGTCTGCTGGGGCTGCTTTTGGACAGCCTGGGACAGGAATTCATTTCTTATTACCGGAAAAAAGCTGCACAGGAAGCTTTTTTTGAGCAGCTGGGATTTTTGCGGAGCGATCTGAAAGAAGGACGGGGAAGCGGAAAAGAAATTCTGGAAAGACAGATTTCTTCTTATGACACCATGATCACTCACCGGAAAAAGGCCGGCATGATCGACAGGGAACAGGAAAAAGCCATGTGTGCGGCACTTCAGGCAATGAATGACTGCCTGACGGCACTGGCAGTCGAAGGAACCGGTGATGCAAAAGGAGATTTCTTATGTGTCAAGAAACTGTTTGATGAGAGGGAGCAGATCCGCCAGAAGGAAATTTCAGATGCAGGCCGTCATCTGACGCATGCATTTGAATTTCTTGCACGGGTATTTGGAGAGGGACAGGAAATGGTAATCTTTTTGTCCGAACTTTCGGCCGGTTATTACAGTCTGAAATTTGTCAGTGAATGTGGAAATGATGCCTATTATAAGTACAACAAACTTCTGCTTTTGAAAGAACGCACACAGGAGTTAAAGGACGAAGCAATGGAACTTCTGGGACTTTAGGGAATCAGGTTATGGTTTTTATGAATTTTTTTGATAGAGAAATTTCATAAGATCTATAGACAAATACTTCAGATTGTACTAAAATATGTAAAAATAATAGTACATCCAGTATTCCATAACGAAAAGTTATAGAACACTTGAATTGGAATAGAAAATGGAGGAAATGAAAATGGAGAAAAAAAATCTTGACTGGGGTAACCTGGGATTTGGTTACATGACCACAGACTACCGTTATGTTGCAAATTACAAGGATGGAAAGTGGGACGATGGAGCACTGGTAACAGATCCTACCGTTACATTAAATGAGTGTGCAGGTGTATTCCAGTATTCACAGTCCTGTTTTGAAGGATTAAAAGCATACACAACAGAGGACGGACATATTGTATGTTTCCGCCCGGACTTAAATGCAAGCCGTATGAAAGATTCCTGTGAGAGACTTGAGATGCCGGTATTCCCGGAGGATCGTTTTGTAGATGCCGTAGAGCAGGTAGTAAAGGCAAATGCAGCATGGGTACCTCCATTTGGTTCCGGAGCAACGCTTTATATCCGCCCATATATGATCGCTACAAACGCTGTTATCGGCGTAAAGCCGGCAGATGAGTACCAGTTCCGTATTCTGGTTACACCGGTAGGACCTTACTTCAAGGGCGGCGCAAAGCCAATTACAATCCGTGTTTCCGATTTTGACCGTGCAGCACCACACGGAACCGGACATATCAAAGCCGGACTGAATTACGCTATGAGTTTACATGCAATCGTAGATGCACATGCTCAGGGATATGCTGAGAACATGTATCTTGATCCTGCTACAAGAACTTATGTAGAGGAGACCGGTGGAGCAAACTTCATTTTCATTACCAAGGACGGAACATTCGTAACACCAAAGTCAGACAGTATTTTACCTTCCATTACCAGAAGATCCCTGATGGTTGTTGCTGAAAAGTATCTGCATATGCCGGTAGAGCACAGACCGGTTAAATTCTCAGAAGTACCTGATTTTGCAGAGTGTGGACTCTGTGGTACTGCAGCCGTTATTTCTCCAATCGGAAAAGTTGTTGATCATGGCAAAGAGATCTGTTTCCCGAGTGGAATGGAAGAAATGGGACCATATACTAAGAAACTGCGTGAGACACTTACCGGAATCCAGATGGGCGAGATTGAAGGACCGGAAGGCTGGGTTCACAAGATTATGTAAGTTTTTTCTCAATACGACGAATTTGCGGCGGGCTGTTTTAGAGATAAGGTTTCTTAAAGCGATGAATTTGCGGTGGACATGATTTTGGTTTGAATTTTCTACAAATTAGCTCCGGCGTTGATTTCAGGTAGGTTTTAGCAGGGGGATATGTTTTTGCTATTAGCTTTCCCTGATGGAACACCGGAGCAGTTGCAGAAACTTCAAACCAAAACAGTACACGCGCAAATTCTGTGGATTGGAGAAAATATAAAGAAAAGAGCGATTGCCGCAAATTCTGGCTATGAGATAAACATAAAGCTTTAGAATTTGTTAAAAGAGAAAATTTGTGGAAGAAAATACGCGCGATGGAAGTTTTCATATTTAGAAAATTTCTATACGCGCGTATTTTTTATAATTTATAGAATTTTGCGTCCCCCAATCTTAAACTTATCTTTTCTCCAATCCTCAGAATTTGCAGCCTCAATTTTAAACTTATCTTTTCTCCAATCCACAGGAAGAAGGCGTATATTTCTTTCGGAAGAACAAATTTGCAACTTGCTCTGGCACTCATAACGTATAGCTAATTGCGTAAAATGATAAAATTACACAAAAGGACGTGAAATCAACGCCAGAGCTGACTTGCAAATTTTTCTGGAGAAAGAAAATGTACGCCTTCTTCCGTCGCATCGAGAAAACTTATGTTTGAACCACAAAACCCATTGACAGATACGCAATATGTGAGAAGATAGAAATAAGCCCCACAAAGGGGCAAAAATAATACAGGAGATATGCATTTATGGCTCCAACCTATCGAAAGAGATATAAAAAACGAAGAACAAGAAAAGAACAGCTGCAGATGCGCATTTTAATGATTCTCATTGCCGTAATTTTGCTTGGATCCATTCTGGGAATCATACATAAAGTGAAGCAGGAACGGGCGCAGCAGACGGTGTCTGACAGCAGCTGGGATATTACAGATAAAAAATACGTTGACCAGAGACCGGAATTAGACGTGGAACTGCTTCCGGTCAATGAATATTCCCGTCCGGGGCTTGCACTTAAAAAGGTTCGTGGAATTGTCGTTCATTACACGGCCAATCCGGGAACGACTGCCATCCAGAACCGGAATTATTTCGCAGGGCTGGAACAATCTCACCAGACCAAGGCAAGCAGTCATTTCGTGATCGGGCTGGATGGAGAAATTGTACAGTGCATTCCCTGCAATGAAATCGCATATGCATCCAATAACCGAAACAGTGATACAATCGCAATCGAATGCTGTATTCCGGATGACACCGGAAAATTCAATGACAGTACGTATCAGTCATTGATCCAATTGACAACCTGGCTGATCGGAAGATATGATCTTGGAATTGAAGATGTGATCCGGCATTATGATGTGACAGGTAAAAACTGTCCGAAATATTTTGTGGAACATGAGAGTGCATGGGAAGATTTTCATGATGATCTGGCGGCTTACATCGAAAAAAATGGAGTGGACAAAGAATAAAAAATCATCTACAATAAATTAAATATAGGAAGTATTCTGAATAATTAACGGAACAGAGGAGAAATTTTTGATACAACTATTTACGGAATTACAGGAAAAGAAAAATGTAAGGAGTAATCTGAGTGCTCTGCGTGCCAGCCTGAAAGAAGCAACGGAAGAGCAAAAAGCGCAGGCTATAGAATTTGTACGCGGGCATGAAGATCTGGTGTTTGGATTTTTACAGGAAGAGGATGCAAAGACGCGGAAGAATGCAGCACTTCTTCTGGGAGACCTGGCAGTACAGAATGCGTTGCAGCCGCTCTGGAAAGCATATACCCGGGAACAGACACTGTTCGTAAAAAGTGCATATCTGGAAGCCATGAAGGCACTTCATGCAGAAGAAATCCTTTCGCAGCTGAAAGATCGTCTTGCAGAGCTGGAAGGAGAGCCGGTCACCGAAGAAAACCGGAAACACCGGGAAGCAGAACTGCGGGCACTGCGGGCAATCCTGATTCAGTATGAAGGAATCGATACCCATCATTTTGATATAAAACAAAAGAACAATCATGTACTTTTGGTGACAAACCGCAATCATCGCGGAATACTGGAAAATCAGACCGGTGGAAAGGCGCATCCGCTCGGTGTGATTGTACAGACGGATGATCTGTTGCAGCTGTTGCAGATCCGCACATATCGGGACATGTTGTTTTTACTTCCGGTCAAAGGACTTCTGGAGCAGGAACCGGAAAAAGCAGCAGAGGCGGTGTGGAAGCCAATGCTTGCAATCTGTGCAAAATACCACCGGGAAGACAAGCCATTCTTTTTCCGGATTGAGTGCAGATCCGCAATGACACTGGAACAGAGAAGTCGGTTTGTCAAAAAGCTTGGATCTGCCATTGAACAGTTGTCGGATGGAAAACTGGTGAATTCTCCGGGGGATTATGAGGTAGAACTTCGACTGATTGCAAATCGTGAGGGAAAGTTTTTCCCGGCACTGAAATTTTATACTATTCCGGATCACCGGTTTGCGTACCGGAAACATGCAATTGCCGCTTCCATGCACCCTTCCCTTGCGGCATTGATTATGGAACTGGCAGCACCATATCTGAAAGAAAATGCGCAGATTATTGATCCGTTCTGCGGCGTGGGCACCATGCTGATCGAGAGGGATATCCGTGTTCCGGCACGTGAAAAATATGGTACGGATATTTTTGGAGAGGCAATTGACGGAGCACGGGAGAATGCGGCTCTGGCAGGAGAACAGATCAATTTCATACACAGGGATTTCTTTGATTTTAAACATGATTATTTGTTTGATGAGATTGTAACCAATATGCCGGTGCGGGGAAAAATGACGCGGGAGCAGCTGGACCGTCTGTATGAGAAATTTTTCCGGAAAGCATTAACCATTCTGGAAAAGGAGGCTGTGATTGTAATGTATACAGGAGAGATTGGATTTGTGAAGAAACAGCTGCGTCTTCACAGGGAATTCTCTCTTTTGGAAGAATATTGTATGCAGAGTAAGGCAGGATGTTATCTGTTAATTATAGGAGTAAAGAGGTAATGGCATGAACGATGATACGAATCTGATAGATATATCAATGTTACAGCAGCTGCAGGATCAGTTTTGCTGTGCAGATCATTTGTATCTGATGTGTGTGGATAAGAATAAAGGTGTTGTGACAAAACCGTTTGGAACAGAAGAACAGGTGGGGTTTTTACGGACACAGGTAGATAAACATGCCTACATGGAACTGGTAGACCAGATGCAGCATGACCGGATGGAAACGGTTGTGGAGCGGGAAACAGCACAGGATTTCATGAAATTGTGTGCTGTTTCCACAAAAGTAGAAGATCAGCTGCAGGTTGTCTGGATTGTTATGGGTATTATAAAGGAGCGGCTGACACCAGAGGTTCATCTGCCGGAGGGAATGCTTATTACGACGGAGGAGCAGTTTTACGCATCGGTAGAATTTCTATCACTGCTTTCCGGACAGTTGTTTGAGAGTCGCAGAAATCAGATGATCGCGCAGAAAGCGGTTGAAAAGAGTTCTGTTTCCGAGCTGGCGATGGAATACCAGCTGCACCGCAGCCGGGCAATGACCGAAATTTTGCAGATGATGGATTCGGATAACAGTTTTGAAAAAGTGGCTGAGGATATTTTGCGGGAGGCCTGTGAAAGTCTGGAAATTTCCGGTGGATGTCTGTTGCGCGAGAATACAGGGGAAAATACGGCAGACATGATCTGCGAGTATACAAAAGAACCAGACAAGTCCATTCTTGCAGAGGGGCAGCATATTCCGATCGGTGCACTGCCGTTTTATAATGGTAAAACTTATATGATCTCATCGGACTCCATCATGCCGGAACCGTTTGCACATTTATTTAAAACCTGTCATATCAGTGCCGGAATTTTTGAACCGATTGAAATACAAAACCGCACGGCGATGTATTTTTGCGTGTATGATAATGAAAAAACAAGAATCTGGGAGAACAGAGATATCAAATTTGTCAGTGATGTGCGAAGAGTTGTGCAGAGCATCATGCTTAAAAGAATTGCAAAGAATTCGCTGGCAAGTTCCTATACATCTTTAGAGGCGATTCTGGAAAATACCGGATGTGGAATATATGTGGTTGATTACCATACCCATGCAATTCTTTATATGAATCACAAATTCAAAGAACTTTTCTCTCGCAGTATCGCGGGAAATCATCTGGAAAAAATGCTGTTTTCCGACCGGGAAACAAAGCGCAGCCAGTATTATGAGGAAATTTATTCGGTTGTTGAGGAACGCTGGCTGGATGTGCATAAGACCGAGATTGACTGGGTGGATGGCAGAAAAGTTGCCATGTGTACACTCTATGATATTACCGAAAAGAAAATTTATCAGAAAGAAATTGAAAATCAGGCGAACAATGATTTCCTGACAGGGTTGTTTAATCGCATGCGCTGCGAACAGGATCTGGGACAGTTTATACGAAAGACCCGGGAAAAAGATGCAACAGGAGCGTTGCTTTATATGGGACTGGATGATTTTAAGCATATCAATGACGGGCTGGGACACCAGTATGGGGATATTCTGTTGAAAGCGATTTCCCATAGCCTGCGCAGGATAGATGGGATTGAGAATACCTGTTACCGCATGGGAGGGGATGAGTTTGTTGTGATTATTCCGGATTCCGTGTATCCGGAGCTGGAACGGATTGTGCGGGATGTGACATCCATATTTAAGAAACCGTGGTTTTTAAAGGGAGAAGATTATTATTGCACCATAAGTATGGGGATTGTATATTTCCCGAAGGACGGAGAAACGGTGGAAGAACTTGTCCGTAAAGCAGATATTGCCCTGTTGTCGGCAAAACGCAGGGGCAAAAACCGCGTGGAATACTATGATGGGATGGACGCATCTTCCTCATACCGCAGACTGGATCTGGAGAAAAATATGCGTACTGCAGCCATGAATGCATGCACGGAATTTGAAGTGTTTTATCAGCCGATCATTGATGTCTGTCAGCCGGGAGAGCCATGCTGTGGTGCAGAAGCATTGATCCGCTGGAATTCAAGTGCACTTGGATTTGTGAATCCGGCAGATTTTATTCCACTTGCGGAATATCTGGGACTGATCAATCCAATCGGTGAATATGTAATGAAAAATGCGGCATTGCGGTGCAAATACTGGAATGATATGGGGCATCCGGAGTATCATGTCAATGTAAATTTGTCGGTTGTACAGCTGTTGCAGAATGACATTGTAAAGAAGGTTGCAAAGGTTCTGGAAGAAACCCGTATCATACCACAGAATCTGACATTGGAAGTAACGGAAAGCCTGGCGATTAATGATATGGTCCGGATGAAGAAGATATTAAGTGAGATCCGGAATCTTGGTGTACGCGTGGCACTGGATGATTTTGGAACAGGATATTCATCCCTCAATCATATCCGTGAGATGCCGTTGGATGTGATCAAGATTGACCGTTGTTTTATTGAACATCTTGGAGAAGACGATTTTTCCAATGCATTTGTGCGGATGGTATCGGAACTGGCAAATGCCATCAATGTACATGTGTGCGTGGAAGGTGTGGAGACGAAGCAGCAGAGGGATATTGTAAAGCAGATGGGAATCCGTATGATTCAGGGATTTTTTTATGGAAAACCGATGAAGATTGAAGAATTTGAAAAGAAATATCTGATATAAGGTGAATGCTATGTATGCAGAAGAACAGGTTTGATTGTTAATGGGAGGAAAAATGCTTAATCTGAAAGGACCGTCTGATAAGAAAAGTAAAAATATAATTGGTATTATACAAAGCTGCCTTATCCTGGTATTGGTAATTCTTATTATTTTTATGATGATACAGATTAGCTGGTTACAAGGGACAGCGCGTGTAATAAATTATGCAGGTCTGGTACGTGGAGCTACACAGCGTGAAGTAAAATTAGAAATTACAGAAAACCGGAATGAAGAATTAATGAAATATTTGGATGATATTCTGAGTGGGTTAAGATATCAAGATGGACATTATGAACTGGTAAAACTCTATGATAAAGAATATCAGGAAAAATTAAAGATTCAGAGTGATTACTGGGAAAAATTGAAAACAGAAATTGAAGCCGTAAGAAGTGTGGGATATGAAAATACAGATATTGTCAATATGAGTGAGATTTATTTTAAGATGGCAGATGAAACTGTATTTGCAGCAGAAAAGTATTCCGAAAAGATTGCCACAAAGATTCGCACCATAGAGATTCTGTCTGCGTTTGATATGCTGTGTCTGGTGATATTGGTTATTGTGCAGACCCTGATGGCAATGAAGATGGCGGTGAAAAATAAGCTGTTAGAACACAGGGCATATACAGATGCCCATACCGGATTGCCAAACAAAAGTGCCTGTAAGGAACTTCTTGGTAATAAAGAAATAATTAGTGAGCCTACCGCATGCATAATGTTTGACCTGAATAATTTAAAGACGGTAAATGATACAATGGGACATTCGGCAGGAGACCAGTTAATATTGAATTTTGCCCGGCTTTTGCGCAATGTGATTCCGGAAAAAGACTTTGTTGGAAGATATGGTGGAGATGAATTTATGGCAGTTATTTATCATACAAGCCAAACAGAGGTTGAGGAAATATTAAAATGTTTATGTCTCGAAAAAGACCGGTTAAACAACAGGGAAGACAAAATGCTGATTGACTATGCATATGGATGGGCATTATCCACAAACGACGGTAAATATACAATTCAGACATTGCTCGATAAGGCTGACTCTTATATGTACGAAAACAAAAAATTATGTAAGAGATATAAACGGATATCTGAGGTTGAATTTTTTTAGTCTTATAACAGGGAATCAGCATCTGTCAAATGCTGGTTCCTTTTATTTATTTTATCAGGAAGGAAGAGAAGCCGGCAAAGGTTCGGGAAGAAAACAGGCTTTGAGGGATGTCCTGAATGTGATCCATGAAAAAACCTCTTGCATTTCCGGAGAGGGTGTGTAATATAGTACATGCAGCGGCAGATTGGGGGCACCACCTTCAGTCGCTATATAAAATTAATGCACAAAGGGATACGATAAGGAGGATGTTATGTACACAGCATTAACAATTGCTGGAAGTGATTCCAGTGGAGGCGCCGGCATTCAGGCAGATATTAAGACAATGACAGCAAACCATGTTTACGCAATGAGTGCGATCACGGCTTTGACTGCCCAGAATACGACCGGTGTAACAGATATTATGGAGGTAACCCCGAAGTTTTTGGCAGAGCAGCTGGACAGTATTTTTACGGATATCTATCCGGATGCGATTAAAACCGGAATGGTTGCTTCTGGTGAACTGATTGGGACGATTGCGCAGAAGCTGACAGAGTATCACGCAAAAAATATTGTCGTAGATCCTGTCATGGTGGCAACCAGTGGAGCAAGACTGATCAGTGAGGATGCTATCAGCACATTGAAAAGTAAATTATTACCGCTTGCAACGGTGATTACGCCAAATATTCCGGAAGCGGAAGTGCTTTCCGAAATGCAGATCAAGACCGATGCAGATATGGAAAAAGCAGCAGAAATTATTTGTGACACATTGGGCTGTGCCGTTTTATTAAAAGGTGGTCATCAGTTAAATGATGCCAATGACCTGCTCTACCAGAAGGGTAAAGAGCCGGTATGGTTTGAGGGAAAGAGGATTGACAATCCAAATACACACGGGACAGGCTGTACGCTTTCTTCTGCGATTGCATCAAACCTTGCAAAAGGAAGAGATCTTGAAACGTCCGTGAAGTATGCAAAAAATTATATTTCCGGTGCACTTGCCGCCATGCTTGACCTTGGAAAAGGAAGCGGACCAATGGACCATGCATTTGCAATTGAAGGAGAATATTAGTATCCGGCAAATGTGAGGCCGGGTTTATCATAGGTTAAGAGGAGTGTACAAATGGAAAAAAAAGGAACTTCCGTGTTCAGTAACGGATTAATTTGGTTTGGAGCAGGTGTATCCCTGGCGGAAATACTGACAGGTACTTATTTTGCACCGCTTGGATTTGGAAAAGCCATGGCAGCAATTTTACTGGGACATCTGATCGGCGGACTTATGATGTTTGCAGCAGGAATGATTGGAGCGAAAGAACGAAAAAGTGCCATGGAAACTGTGAAAATGAGTTTTGGCGAGAGAGGAAGCCTTCTGTTTGCTGTCTTAAATGTGTTACAGCTTGTAGGGTGGACCGCAATTATGATTTATGACGGAGCACTTGCGGCAGACGGGGTTTTGCATACCGGAATCTGGGTATGGGCGATCATTATCGGCGCACTGATTGTTGTCTGGATTTTTGTCGGACTTACGAATCTTGGCAAGTTAAATACGGTTGCCATGACCGCACTTTTTATTTTATCTCTGGTTCTTTTTAAAGTGATCTTTTTTGGAACCGGAAGCGCGGCTCCGGTCGTGGATGATGGAAGTCTTACATTTGGTGCGGCTGTGGAACTTGCCGTGGCAATGCCGCTTTCCTGGCTGCCACTGATCAGTGATTATACAAGAGAAGCAGAAAAACCGTTTGCCGCAACACTTGTCAGTGTGGTTGTCTACAGTCTGGTCAGCATTTTTATGTATATGATTGGTATGGGGGCTGCTATTTTTACCGGCGAATATGATATTGCGCAGATTATGTTAAAAACAGGGTTTGGCGTTGTGGGACTTCTCATCATTGTATTTTCCACGGTTACGACGACGTTTCTGGATGCATATTCCGCAGGAGTTTCAAGTGTTTCCATTTCTTCAAAAATTAAGGAGAAATGGGCAGCGATTGTTGTTACCGTGATTGGAACTGTGGCAGCAATTGTTTATCCGATGGATAACATTACAAATTTCCTGTATCTGATTGGTTCTGTATTTGCCCCGATGATTGCAGTGCAGATTGCAGATTATTTCATTTTAAAGAAAGCAGATGCTGGGGAATCCGCATTTCAGTGGAGAAATCTTGTGGTGTGGCTGGTCGGTTTTGTACTGTACCGGGTGCTGATGCATGTGGATACACCGGTTGGAAATACGCTGCCGGATATGGTGATTACCGTAATTGTCTGTGTGATTGTAGAGAAAATTGCAGCAGCAGTAAAAGAAAAATAAGGTGTTATCATCCTACACCTATTAATCATAAGACTTTTTGTTTGACTTTTTAGAAAAAGAGAAATATAATAATTTTCAAACGAGTAGCAAACGAGCGTAAATCCAGTTTTGCTGCTCGTTTTTAATTTTATAATGCCATGAAAAAGTGTGTAGCTTATCAGCGTAAGTCCAGCTTGTGAGATAAGTACATGCTTTTTTTATGTAGAAAAAGGAGGATTCAGTTAAGATGGCAGAAAGAAACAGGATGAAGGAGATGCCGGTCAATAAGCTCATGGTACAGATGGGAATACCGATGATCTTGTCGATGGCATTGCAGGCGGTCTACAATATTGTGGACAGTGCCTTTGTCGGAAACATGAAGGAGGGAAGTGAAGCCGCTTTAAATGCACTTACGCTGGTGTTTCCGGTGCAGATGCTCATGGTAGCGGTAGGAATCGGAACCGGTGTGGGGACGAATGCACTTCTTGCGCGGACACTTGGACAGGGAAACAGCAAAAAAGCAGCAAAAGTTGCGGGAAACAGTTTATTTCTTGGAGTAATTATTTATGCGGTATGTCTGCTGTTTGGAATTTTCGGAGTGAAAGCCTATATTTCATCGCAGACGGTTGATCCGGAAGTAATTTCGATGGGAACCGGCTATCTAAGGATATGTTGTGTGATGTCGTTTGGAATTATCTTCTTTTCCCTGTTTGAAAAGTTATTACAGGCAACCGGACGTTCACTTTATTCTACAATCGGTCAGGTTGTGGGGGCAGTGGTAAATATTATTCTTGATCCGATCATGATCTACGGGATCGGACCTGTTCCTGAAATGGGAGTAGAAGGTGCTGCATATGCGACGGTAATCGGACAGGTTGCATCGGCAGTATTACTCTTTATTTTCCATACGAAATTAAATAAAGAATTTGCGCATGGAACAAAATACATGAAACCGGAGGGTGGAATTATAAAAGAGATTTATTCGATCGGACTTCCGGCGATCATTGCACAGGCATTGATGTCTATTATGGTTTATGTAATGAATCTGATCTTAAAATTTAATCCTTCGGCGCAGACCGCATATGGATTGTTTTATAAAGTGCAGCAGTTTGTGTTGTTCCTTGCATTTGGTCTGCGTGATGCGATCACACCGATCATCGCTTTTTCCTATGGGATGGGAAGTAAAAATCGAATTAAGGATGGTATGAAGTACGGACTGATTTATACAATCGTACTTATGGTTCTTGGTGTGGCGATCACGGAAATTTTCCCGGGTGCATTTGCAACTTTATTCAACGCAGGGCAGTCAAGAGAATATTTTATCGGAGCAATGCACATTATTTCTATCAGTTTTCTTTTTGCAGGAATCAATGTCGCATATCAGGGAATTTATCAGGCATTGGACGGAGGCATCGAGTCGCTTGTGATTTCGCTGCTTAGACAGCTTGTAATTATATTGCCGTTGGCAGGCATTTTCTCTATTTTCGTCCGAAACGGACAGATGGGAGTTTCGCTGATCTGGTGGGCGTTCCCGATCACAGAGTTTATCGCGTGTCTGGCCGGCTATGTATTTTTAAAGAGAATCCGTAAAACAAAAGTAGATGTTTTAAGCGAAAGGGAGATGTGATTATGGCAAAAAGAATTATTACGATCAGCAGAGAGTTCGGAAGCGGTGGTCGTTTTATTGGGGAAGAAGTGGCAAAGCAGCTTGGCATAAAGTATTATGACAAGGATATCATTGCGCAGATTGCGGAGCAGTCCGGATTTTCAGCGGAATATATTGAAGAAAAGGCAGAATTGTCTCCGAAGAAAGGACTGCTTGCCTATGCGTTTGCAGGACGTGACATCACCGGAAAATCCGTGGAAGATATGGTGTATGAAGCGCAGAGAAAAGTGATTTTGGAGATTGCGGAAAAGGAAAGCTGTGTGATCATAGGACGGAATGCGGATTTTATCTTAAAAGACAAAGATAATGTGCTGAACGTTTTTATACATGGGGATATGCCGGAAAAGGTGGCGCGTATCTGTAAACTGTACAATGTTACCGAAGAGGAAGCAGAAAAAATGATGGCAGATATCGATAAAAGGCGTATGACAAATTATCGATTTTATACGGATCAGAAGTGGGGGATGGCAAAGAATTATACATTGTCACTGAACAGTTCCGAGCTTGGATATGATCTGTGTGAGAAGATCATAATGGATTGCAAGAAATAGAAGAAAACAAATGTGCAATTAAGAGATACCATACATGTGACACCCAGATCTGACGGAAGTTGTTTTGCTATTTTTTCAGTATTTCCAGAACGGGAATAATAAATGATAATTGCATTCATATAACTCTTCCTTTCATTATCCAACACTGTGTTGTACAATATTATAAAAGTTAGAGAAACGTTTATCAACCAACAAACAGATGAACTGGCTTCGTTGATACACACTTTATATATTAGTGGAGCACAGGGAGTGTTGTTGGATTGACTTGTCCTTAAAATGCGGTAAAATTTAAGGGAAAGAATGAAAATTAGGGGAATGAGAAATGAAGATAAGAACAGCAACCATGGATGATCTTAACGAGATTGCAAATGTAGAGGCAGAGTGTTTCCCAGCAGCGGAGGCTGCAACGAAAGAAGAATTTGCCGGTCGAATCCGGTATTATGGAAATCACTTCTGGATTATGTTGGAGGAAGACAAACTGATCGCATTTGTAGATGGTTTTGTAACCGATGAGGCAGATTTGACAGATGAAATGTATGAGAAGGCTGCTATGCACAACGAGGATGGTGCATGGCAGATGATATTCGGTGTCAATACACTTCCGGATTATCGTAAACACGGATATGCAGGACAACTGATCCAATGTGCAATCAAGGATGCAAGAGAGCAGGGCAGAAAAGGTCTTGTGTTGACCTGCAAGGAAAAACTGATCAAGTATTATGCAAAATTTAGTTTTGTTGATGAAGGCGTGTCCGATAAATCCACACACGGAAACGCTGTGTGGCATCAGATGCGGCTGACTTTTTAATTCATTGTAATGCGTATAAGTAATCGAAAAATCAATCGTATTTTTTTACGATTGATTTTTTGATTGCTTTTGCATATAAATAGCTTACATTGTTTTTGCAACGATTTTCTCATCGTCATTCTGAATCTCGTTGGTGCTTTTTTCTTTCTTATGATTGATAAATAATGTCCGGAAGATCAGTCTTGCAAGCGGTCCTACAAAAATAAGCTGCAGCGGAAATGCCATGATAAAATTTTTGCAATAGGTCATAAGATAATCCGGTGTAAAGTTGGCGGTAAATCCATGTCCGTGATAGACACCGATCACACTGGCGAATGCAACCTGCCAGATTACCGTGAAAGTCTGGATGGCAAAGATGATAAAAATCGGCCGGTCGCCAGGCTGGACAACGCGGAAGGCACACATTTTTGAGAGATGACCGGACACGAAATAGGCAAGCAATCCGATGATGATATACTCTATCCACATTCCCTTCAATGCAATAAGAAAGGTCGTATTTGTAAAGCTTCCTGTTGCGAGTACCGTGTTATAGACTGTCATGACATAGACCATCATCCATGCGGTGATCGCTGTAAAAAATATGGATTCTCCTCGTGTTCTAGGCATTTTCTTTTCCTCCGTTGTATTTTTGAATCGCATCAAGAATGAGTTTCATAACCATAGTGTTTCCTTTCCGACAACAAAAAAAGACAACAAATGCTGCCCGTCCGTCTGACAGTGGACAGGTGACATTTATTGTCTGATATGTGTCTTGTATTTAATTTGTTTTTACAACTCTTGCATTTTAGCAGAAAAATGAAATTAAAGTCAAGTAAAAAATTTTTTACGGTTGTTTTCTATGGCGTTTCCGGTTGTTAATAAATTCTATGCATGCTATATTGGTAGGAGTGAGGTAAGAGTAACGAGGATAAGAACAGCAACAATGGAGGAAAATCATATGGGGTTGGTCCAAGCGTTACGATAGCAACTGCGAATCATCCGATTGAGCCATCACTTCGTGAAAATGCGATGCAGTATAACAAGACCGTTCATATTGGGGAAAATGTTTGGATCGGCGCAGGGACTATTATAGTTCCGGGAGTTACAATTGGAAAAAATTCAGTAATTGGCGCAGGAAGTGTTGTTGTAAAAGATATTCCTGATAATGTTGTTGCGGTAGGAAATCCATGTCGTGTGCTGCGTAAAATCGGAGAACATGATCATGAATTCTTTTATAAAAATGAAAAGATTGACTGGGAAAATCTGTAGAACTATGATAAAACTAACAAAGAAAATTAAAAAGTTATAATGGTCTCGATTTTCTTTACCATTGAATTTTTTTTTTAAAGATATGGTATACTCGGTTTAATCAGTTGAACGAAAGCGAGGATATTAAAATGGATATATTAGAGACCATGAAAGCGCGACACAGCGTAAGACAGTATAAAAATCAGGCAATTGAATCTTCAAAGAGAGAAAAAATCAATGCGTTGATAAAAGATGTTAATGCGGAAAGTAAACTGTCGATACAGGTTTTTTACGATGAACCGAAATGTTTTGATTCATTTATGGCTCATTACGGAAAATTTGAAAATGTAAAGAATTATATCGCGATTGTCGGAAATAAGAATGATCAGGAAAAGGCAGGATATTATGGCGAGAAGATTGTGCTGAAATGTCAGAAACTTGGGCTTAATACCTGCTGGGTGGCAATGACGCATGGAAAATCAAAAGCGCAGATCAAAAGAGGACAGAAGCTACTCATTATTATCTCACTGGGATATGGAGAAACACAGGGAGTTCCACATAAAAGCAAAAGTATCGCAGAACTTGGACAGGCGGATCAGAAGAACGAATGGTTTGAAAAAGGTATGGAAGCGGTAAGTCTTGCACCAACTGCTGTCAATCAGCAGAAGTTTTATTTTGAACTGAAAAACGGAATTGTAACAGCCAAAAATCTTGGTGGTTTTTATTCCAGGATTGACCTTGGAATTGTAAAATATCACTTTGAGGCCGTGACAGGACATGAGGTAAAATAATGCCGGACATTATTATCGTAGAGGACAACAGGGAGATCGGAACACTTTTGTGCGATTTCCTGCGAAAAGAAAATTATACGGTGAGCCTTGTGGACACCGGGGAGAAGGCGCTTCAGATCTTTGAGCAGTACGGTGCCAATCTTGTTGTGATTGACATCGGTCTGCCGGGGGTGGACGGTTATTCCGTCTGTTCCAAAATAAGGGAGACTTCAAACGCACATATTATGATCGCGACTGCAAGAGACGACAAGGAAAGCACATTAAAAGGCTTGCAGATCGGCGCGGATGATTACATCTGTAAGCCTTATGATATCGATATTCTGATTGCCAAGATCAACGGCATTTTCAAACGAAAATATGCATTGGACGAAATCGTATGCGACAATCTGAAATTGAACAATGTCACGCAGACACTCACCGTGAACCAAACACCGGTCAATGTCACGGAAAAGGAATTCCAGCTGCTGAAACTGCTGGTCGAAAATAAAGGAACGACATTGAAGAAAGAATACCTGTTCAACCGCATCTGGGGAAGCGACAGTGAATCGGAGCCGCAGACGCTCACGGTACATATCAAGTGGCTGAGGGAAAAGATCGAGAAGGATTCGAAGAAGCCGAAACACATTATTACGGTTTGGGGAACGGGATACCGATATGAATAATTACAAAAAATTTGCAGCAAAGTTTTGTGGAGTGGAGCTGCTTATTATTGCACTTGCAAATATCGTTTATTATGTGACAGCAAATAATCAGGAACCGTGCATTTCGCGTGTGCAGGATAAAACCGAAACAATCTACAAGATCATTTATGCACAGACAGACTACAGAACCTGGATTCTTATGGACGTTGTCCTTGGAATTCTGTTTTTGCTGTCTGTTTTTCTGATCTGTTATATCGGAAAGAAGATCATAAAGCCGTTTGAACAGATGCAATCGCTGACCGAGGAGCTGGCGAAAGGAAATCTTTCGGTGCCGATCAAAGCCGAAAAAAGCAAATTCTTAGGCAGATTCCTATGGGGAATGGATATGCTGCGCGAAACATTGGAGAGCAACAAAGAAAAAGAACTCGCGCTGCAAAAAGAAAAAAAGACGCTGATCCTGTCGCTGACACATGACATCAGGACGCCGTTATCTGCGATCCGGCTGTATGCGAAGGCGCTGGCAGAAAATCTTTATACGACCGGGGAGCGGCGTGTCGAAGCATGTCAAGGGATTGAAAAGAACGTAAAAGAGATTGAGGAGTATGTCAATGAGATCACGCTCGCATCGAGAGAGGATTTCCTGCAACTGAGTGTCAATCCGGGGGAAGTGTATCTGTCCCATGTGATCGATGCGATCCGGGGACTTTATGAGGAAAAACTGCATAATTTACATACCGGATTTCAGATTGCATCCTACACGGATCTGTTGCTGAAAGGGGATGCGGACCGGCTGATCGAGGTGTTGCAGAACCTTTTGGAAAACGCGATCAAATACGGGGACGGCAAGTGTATTTCCATCGACTTTTCGGAGGAAGAGGACTGCAGGCTGATCACGGTAAGAAATTCCGGTTGCAGCTTAAAACAGGAAGAACTCATAAATCTGTTTGATTCTTTTTATCGCGGAAGCAATGTCGGTTCGGCAGACGGTTCGGGACTCGGACTGTATATCAGCCGGCAGTTGATGCAAAAAATGGATGGGGAAGTATTTGCGGAAATTAAGGAAGATGATTTCTGCGCGACAGTTGTTGTGCGAAAGGCATAATGTGCATTTAAGGATTGTTTAATAATTTCTCCTGTAAGATGAGTACATCAAACGAGGGGAGGAACGTTAAAATGCTTTTTCGTATTTTGAAAAAAGATTTGAAAAGAAAAAAAGTAATGAATGCAATATTGCTTTGTTTTATTCTGCTGGCAACGATGTTCGTAGCGAGCGGAATCAGCAATGTTGTTTCCGTCATGAACGGAACGGATTCCTATCTGGATAAGGCGGGGATCGGCGATTATGTGGTCATCTCGATGGGTGCGGACAGCAAAGCGTCCATCGATGAGATCCTGCATGAGATGGAATCCATCCGGGATTATCGCATTGAGCCGGTTGTATTCGGAGAAAAATCCAATCTGAAAGATATGCACGGAGAAGAACTGGAGGCAAAGAATTCTGTTATTTACCAGTCCATCGAGGACAGCCGGCTTAAATTCTTTGATAAAGAGAATAAGCAGATTACCCAGATCAAGCCGGGGCATGCATATGCAACCGGTGATTTTATGGAGAAAAATCATTTGCAGCCGGGGGATAAAATCAGGATTACGCACAACAGTATTTCTTTTATGGATGTTTTAATCATATTGCGAAAGGTACCGAAGGGGGCAATGATTCAGGCAACAGAAAATGGATTGGTTTGGTATCTCTAATACGACAGATTCCAGTTTTTGAAACTGAGAAATTGGTATTTTAAGAGGAGGTATGTATTATGAATATAGGATTTTGGTCATGTATAATTTTGATTATACCATTTGTAATTATAGGTGTGTTGTTTGCGATTTTTAAGGAAAAAGCAGCTAAATTTGTTTCAGGATTTAATTCATTTTCTAAAGAAGAACAGGCAATGTATGATAAAGCTCAGATCTCTCGTGATATAAGAAATCAGTGCTTCATATGGACTGTTATAATGTTGGTAGGAGCGATATTATCCTGCTTTTTAACCCCGTATATGGCTATACCAACTTATATTATTTGGTTAGTTCTGTTTTTTAGAGAAGTCCACTTTGATAATCATAAAGCGTTAAAAAAATATTTATTAAAATAAATTATTGTTTGCAGGAGATGCTTATTTATGAAAAAAGGAATAAACAAATCAATCTTATTTTATGTTGTATCAGCTCTGTTTTTGATAGCCTCAGCTATAGGCTTAACGAGTGGAAATGAAAATACTATGGCTATAGTATGGTTAAGCCTTGGTTCCGCATTTTTTTGCTTAGGTTCGACTTATAAGAAAAAGGAAAACAATAAAACAAATACAGATGATAAATAATTTCCTGTGTGTATTGCTGGAAAATTGATATTTACCAAGCTGTTTAATTTTGAAAATTTCTTTGAAAAACTATTGACTCCTACGTAACGTAATAGTTTAGAGTATGCTTATCGAGAGGAGGAAATGACAATGATGACGGTGAATGAAGTAAGTAAATTAACAGGAGTGAGTATACGCACTCTGCAGTATTACGACACCATTGGACTCTTAAAACCTATTGAATATACAGAGTCAGGTTATAGGTTGTATGACGATACATCCTTGGAAAGGCTGCAACAAATTTTACTGTTTAAAGAATTGGAATTTCCGCTTAAGGAGATTAAAAAGATAATCGATGCTCCTAACTTTGACAGGAACAAAGCATTAGAGCAGCAGATTGAATTGCTTACGATGAAAAAGGAGCATCTTGAAAATCTTATTAGTTTCGCTCGAGGAATAAAAGGAATAGGAGTGAAATATATGGATTTTAAAGTATTTGATACAAGAAAGATTGATGAGTATTCTAAACGAGCAAAAGAACAATGGGGACAAACCTCTGAGTTCAAGGAATTTGAAGAGAAAACAAAGAACTGGACGAAAGATGACGAAGCTACTGCCGCCAATGAGTTTATGCAATTATTTGTTGAATTTGGACAAATGAAGGAAATGAACCCGGCAGATGAGCAGGTGCAGTTGCAGGTAAAGAAACTTCAGGATTACATTACGAATCATTTTTATACATGTTCTGATAAGATTTTATGTGGTCTTGGAAGAATGTATGCTGGTGGAGGAGAATTTACGGAAAATATTGACAATGTTGGTGGTACAGGCACTGCGGAGTTTGCAAGTAAAGCCATTGATATATTTTATATGAGCAAAAAATAACTTCGGGTTTGTCTGACTCATAAATAATTTAATAACAGGATTACAAGCACTTTAGCCACAACAGGTTAGAGTGCTTTTTTCATGCCCTGCAGTAAAAGGAAAGAGGTGAACAACAAGTATTGATATTTTTAAACCTGGTGACAAGATCCTGGCACTTCTTGAGGCTGTGTTTGGGTTTTGAAACAATCAGATATCCCTGGTCTTTGCATGCTTGGACAGTCACCGGTCAGCTTTAAGGGCGCAGTCATTGAGTGGATTGAGCCGGTCTTTGTAGCGGTTGGTTCATCCCTTTATCAGTGTTGTTGAATACATCCTCGACAGAATTTGTAGAAAGCGCAAAAGAATCGAGCAAATATTTAAGAGAAATAGGAAAGTATCATTTTGTATTGGCTTTGGCAGCAGCAGAAGTGGTTGCGGCGGGAGTTCCGCGTAAAGTGATTCGTAAAATAAATTTTATTTTGAATGTTAAGTTTGAAAAAAGATATTGTTGTCATATGTAAATTATGATATAATTTGCATATGCTATAAGCGGAGGTGACTAATATGTTAACATTACAAGAATCTATAAGACCATCTGCTGATTTGAGAAATCATTATGCTGAAATATCAAAGCAATGTAAGGAAAACAAAGAAGCAGTTATTATTACAGTAAATGGTAGAGGCGATACCGTTGCACTTTCGTATGAAGAATACAAAAATATGAAAGCGAGAATAGAACTATTAGAAGTATTAGCCGAGGCGGAAGATGATGTGAAAAATGAAAGAGTAGCCCCGATAACTGAGACATTTGATGACTTGAGAAAAATGCTTCAGGAGGATAATGATGAAGTATGAGATAATTAGAACTGATACAGCGGATGCCGGCATTAGAAAAATAATCTTGTACGTTGCTCAGAATTTTGGAAATACAGTTGCACTTGAGAAGCTTGATCAGATTGAGAAACGAATTCTTGATTTGGGAGATGATCCGTATATTGGAACAGATCCAAGATATTTGGTTCTTAAGAGGCAGGGATATAAAGTCCTTGTTTTAGAAAAAGATCTTGTTTTTTACAAAATTGATGAGGGTAATAAAAAAGTAGTTGTATATGCTATTGTAGATCAACGACAGGATTATTTAAATATAATACGAGGGTTATAAAAATGTGGTAAGATAATAAGCAAGATAAGGAAGTAATATGTCGAATTATAAACCACCATATACAATTACAAATAAAATGTTGGAATAAAAATAGAGGCAAATTCATTATCACTGTCAGAGGTAAGAGATGTTATAAACGGAAGAATCGTTTTGGGGGACAGGCAGGAGATTCAGGAAGTAAAAAATGCATATATGGCTTATGGAGAAGTTAGGACTAAAATTAAGGGAAACATTTCGAAAGAATTACATGAACCCGGCGCTGGAACTTGGAATTGTGCAAATGACAATTCCGGATAAACCGAATAGCAGGAATCAGAGATATGTGAGAAAATAAAAGGATTAATATAGAAACGTGAACTTTAATGCGTGGGAAGCCGTATTATCCATGAACTGAAACAGACTGCCAGGGGCAGAGAATTGGCAGTTGTATCGGTGTATTTGTACCTTATGCGGGAGTTGCCGGGGTGGCCTGGTCATCTTTGATTGCAAGAACATTTTCAGCTATAGTCATCACAGTCCTATGCTTTTCATAGAAAAATCCGGTACGATATTTGAAATAGGGCTACCGCAATCCCACTGGCTTTAGACGGTGGGTTAAGGTAGCAGGAAGCGGAGGTTTGTGTGATACTTGCGTTATGGGAACGTGGAAATCAAAAAACAGACACAAATATTTGTTACAGTATCATATTATTTTCGTATGCAAGTATAGAAAGAAATTGCTGATGTCAAAACAAATATCAGATGATATAAAGCAGTTTTCTTATGAGATATGTCAAAAGATAAAGTCATTATCAGATATATGGAGACAGATAAAGATCATATTCATTACATGATAGAAACAGAACCAACAATGTCTATCAGTAAAATGGTAAATCTGATGAAGAGTTATACAGCATATCATATTTGGAAAAAATATCCGGATTATCTACGAAAACATTTCTGGAAAGAACATACTTTTTGGACGGACGGATATTTTGTCTGCAGTGTAGGAAATGTTTCAGAAGAGATGCCACGAAAATATATAGAAAATCAAGGGTAGGAAGGTGGCGACAGTAGGTGTTAAAAGCATATAAATACAGGATATATCCTAATAGCGAACAAAGAATTCAGATTGCAAAAACATTTGGCTGTTGCCGTTTTGTTTACAATCAGACATTGGCATATCGGAAAGAAATATACGAGAAAGAGAAAAAGTCAGTTAGTAAAACGGATTGTAATAATTACTGTAACAGAGAATTAAAGAAAGACTATGAATGGTTAAAAGAAATAGATAAATTTGCTCTGACCAACGCAATCTATAACATGGACGCTGCATATCAAAAATTCTTTAAGGAGCATGCAGGATATCCGAAATTCAAGAGTAAACACGATAACCATAAATCATACACAACAAACTTCACAAATGGAAATATTGCGGTAGATTTTGAGACAGGGAAGATAAAATTGCCAAAATTAAAAGCGGTAAAAGCAAGGTTACACAGGGAATATAGTGGGCAGATTAAGTTAGCGATCGTTTCGCAGGTTTCCAGTGGAAAATACTATGTGTCCATACTTGTAGAAACGGAGCATAAGGAACTGGCACATACAAATCATAACATAGGAATCGATTTAGGAATTAAAGATTTATGTATTACTTCCGATGGGAAGGTATATGAGAATCTAAAAATTATAAAAAAATACGAGAAACAGCTTGTAAAGCTGCAAAGGCAACTGTCACATAAAGGAAAGAGAAGTAAGAACTACTATAAAACAAAGAAAAAGATAGCATTATGCCATGAGAAAATAAGGAATATAAGAAAAGATTATCTACATAAAGTTTCACATGAGATTATCAGCGAAAACCAAGTGATAGTTTCAGAGAATTTACAGATAAAAAACATGGTAAAAAATCATCATCTGGCAAAAGCCATAAGTGATGTATCATGGTATGAGCTGACAAGACAGTTAGAGTATAAGGCAAAATGGAATGGCAGGAAATACATCAAAATAGATACATTTTATGCTAGTAGTCAATTATGTTCTGTTTGCGGGTATCAGAATCCAGATACAAAAGATTTGTCAGTGAGGACATGGATATGTCCGAAATGCGGAGCAGAACATGACAGGGATATCAATGCCGCGAAAAATATACTGACAGAAGGATTAAGACAAATAGCATAAAGAAATATATAGGGCAGGGACTGTCCAAATTAACGCCTGTGGAGATAGTAGGTTACGAGGTCGCTGAAGCAGGAAGCCCATTGGCTTAAGATAATGGGTAGTTCACACAATCGGGGATGATAAATTTATGTTTCAGGCTATTGCGCATGCGTAAGTATGATTTATGTGATATTGTATAAAAATAAAAATGTGAAAAAACACATTGATTCATATGAAAAGATGTAATATAATACATTAAAATACACCAAAATATTTTGGGGAAGGAGAATGCATACGCATGAAACGTAAAATAACGTCTAAGTTATATGAGTGGAAAAATATGTCAGATGGAAGAATGCCATTGCTTATTTATGGTGCACGTCAGGTTGGAAAAACATTTGAAATGCGTGAGTTTGGATCATTATATTACAAGAATACGATTTATGTAAATTTTGAAACAGACGAAAGAATTGGAAAATATTTTGAAACAGATATTCATGCAGATCATGTGATAGCTGTTTTGGAAAAATACTATCAGGTAAAGATTGTACCTGAAAATACACTCATAATTTTTGATGAAATTCAGATGTGTGAAAGAGCATTAACTTCGCTAAAATATTTTTCAGAAGAAGCTCCGGAATATCATGTAATGGCTGCCGGAAGCCTGCTTGGTGTGGCGGTGAACCGGGAAAAATATTCATTTCCGGTTGGAAAAGTTCAGATGCTGACCATGTATCCAATGGATTTGGAAGAGGTGTTGTGGGCAAAAGGAAAACAGATGCTTACAGACACGATCCGGGAACATTATGAAAATAATCAGCCGTTGAATGAGATGCTCCATGAGGAGGCTATGCAGGAATTTTATCATTATTGTATTGTTGGGGGAATGCCGGCAGCGGTGAAAGCTGACCTTGCAAAAGACAGTCCTATAGAGCAGACGGAAATCAGACAGATGTTATTAAATTCTTATATTGCGGACATGACAAAATATGCGAATAAGTCAGATACAGTGCGCATTTTTGAAGCATATGATTCCCTTCCGGCACAGTTGGCAAAAGATGCTAAAAAGTTCCAGTATAAGTTGATAAAATCGGGTGCGCGTGCATCTCAATATGGAGATGCGATTGACTGGCTGATTCGGGCTGGAATTGTAAATAAGTGTATGAAATGTAGTCAGGGATTTTATCCGGTTGCAGCATATCAGGATGTGAGTACATTTAAATTATACTATAGTGATATGGGTATTATGTCTGCCAGAATGGGAATGACGCTGGAAGCATTGAGGAGTAAGGAAACAGAGCATTTTCGTGGTATATTGACAGAGAACTACGTTGCAATTGCATTGAAAACGAATGGCTATGATCTTCATTATTGGGAGTCAGATAATACGGCAGAAGTAGATTTCCTGATACAAAAAGACAGTCATGTAATTCCGGTTGAATGTAAAGCGGGAAATCATGTGAAAGCGAAAAGTATGATGGTTTATATGGAAAAATATGATCCGGTTTATGCCATCAGGATTTCAACAAGAAATTTTGGAATGGTAAAGGGGATAAAGTCTGTGCCATTATATAGTGTATTTTGCACTTGATATACGAGGCTTCACTACAAATGAATCATTTGAAAAACAGTACCAGTTATTACTGGGAAAAAGATTTATTAAATGTTTCACTTTCGTCTATGTAAAGTGTATATTCTGCCAAGCAGACACCTTCTTTCTTCTATAGTATTTAATCTCTTACCTAAACCAAAAGCCACCTTTTACAGTGGCTTTTTACAAGTGAACTATATTCTAATTTTTATTTCTGTAATCCCCAAAGGATAAACCTACATGTGAATAATATTCTAAGCGTCATTCACGCACTTGCGTATACAACATTAATTACCATGTGGTTTGGTCGGTAAAGTACAGGCGAAACTGTATTCACGACTATCTTCATAAAGTGACCAGAGCAGTAGTGAATTATTGTAAAGCAAATGATATCCACACGGTTATTATTGGCGATATCACAAATATTCGAAGGAATAAGAATCTGGGAAAAGTGACAAATCAAAAACTTCATGCACCACAAGTAACAAAAGAATATGCAAAGAAATGTAACAGAACGAACAGGGGATTGTATAAGGTGTTTTATTTAAAACAGTCTCCAAAATTTCTTGAAATATCAAATGCTTTATGCTATATTGAATATAAAGAAAGACACCTGCTGGAACAGATGCCTTTCAGTTCGGATAGTATCCATTCCAAAAGTGGATGCTCCCAAGTATGCATTTTCTCTTATGAGCACAGCCTTACCTGTTTGCCGACAGGTAAGGCATTTTTATTTCTTCTTATTATTTCTCTTATCGAGAAAGGTAAGAAACGCAATAATCAAACTACCAAAAGACATCAACAAAGCTAATATCCCAATGAAAATCGTAATGATTTCATAAGCTGTCATATGCGCCACCTCCCTTCTTATGTATTCCAGTAAACTGTCATTAAGCTCGGGAGGCTACCACCCCTGTCATGGGCTTTCCGTAAGAAAATTGTATCATACCAACATAAGGGTTTCAACAATATTCGACAGCGTGATTTTTCATTTTTTCCAAATAAAAACACATATTAATAGTGAAACAAAAGTGCTCTATCATAAAAATGGGAAACACATATTAATAATAAGAATAAAAATCGAAGGAGGAAAAAATATGAGAAACGATGATAGTTATGAAGCCTACAAAAGGAAATTTAATCTGGGGGTTGTTGGTGTAATTATACTTATGCTGGTGCTTTGGTTTGGGAATTTTGATGGTTCGAACCACAATTGGGAGCTACTGGTTAAAAATATAGGCACCACCAAAGCAACTTATCGGTGTAGTGATTCTTCCATCACTGATCTTATCACTGATCTTTTTTGGGACGAACATAATCAGGAAATGCTTGAAAAATATGTGAAAGAAGAACGGGAATGGGAATCTACTCATGAATATGACCATTTTTTGGAAGATTTGGGATTATATAGTGTTATTTGCCTCGATGGTTGCATTGGTTGCGCCCCATGGCGCACCTTTGGCTGTACCACTGTAGTAGATAGTGGTTAAAGAAAATGCGTTTTCAAATAAATTTGTGGGTATATTTGTAAGGTTATTTGATAATGTTACACTAATAAGATTACTACAAGATTCAAACACACCCTGTTCTATATAAGTTACGCTATTCGGAACAACTATGGCCGTTAAGCTTTCATTTATCTGATTCGTCCGCATGTGCTGAGGTAGGGGAAACAACCATTCCAACAGCAAGCGCCCCTGTTAAAATTTTTGCTACTAACTTTTTTAATTGGCTATTTTGGCTGTATACCAGAAAAATAGGGTGTTATATTCTTTGGGAGCAGAACAAAGAAAGATATCGACAGGATGGAACTTCCTGGGATTGTATATGTGATATGCAAAAAGACGCATGGTCAAAATTTTCTTTAGACTCATTGGTGACGAATAGAGATAAAAAATTTTGTGATGCAGATACGCTTACTGAAGAAATGAAAGAATTATTGATAGAGAAGATATTGGTTTATAGCAATAATGTATTGGAAATATACTGGAAAGCAGATTTCATAAAATACTTTTCTGATACAAGCAGGATCATTGGAAAGGAGACAGGAAAGAATGAGTGAAACAGCAATCAAGGCACCAAAGGTGAATCATTGGATTTTTGTGTTAAAAGACGGAAAATTTGTATTTGATAAAAAGACATTGGAAGCTATTGACAAGGTATATGCAATATTAGAGGCTGTTGAGCCTTGCGGAGAGGATAACAGAAGAGAGTTGTGGCTGAAAGCGGAGCGTGGAACTATAGACGATTATGACGACTACGAAAGCCTAAAGGATGAAGAAGTCGTAGAGAATTATGAAGAGTTTGAGAAAATGTGGCATGAAGAATATCCAGACGAAATAAGCTGGTATCATCTTGTGACAATAGAACGGGATGATTACAGGGCAATATTTCTTGGAAGAGAGCTGATCTATCAGTCCAGGATTCTGGAAGCTCACTCTTCATATGAGTACAATGTTGAAGAACTATTTGTATGGATGCAGGATGCAGTTAAGAAATGTATTGCTTAAATGAAGGAAGGAACCTATAATGAGGATGTGAATGATAATCTAAATGCCAGACAGAGAACAGGTACAATATCAAGAAAAGATTACTGGGATATATTCCCTGAACGAAAAGATTCTTATCTGTCAGACATTACAGCCGCTACGACATCGGAGAAAGGGAGCAGGATATTATTGCTCTTGTCGGAGTTGGAAAAAGCAACCGTGAGATTGCAGACGAACTGTTTCTGAGTGAGGGAACCGTCCGCAATTATATCAGCAGCATTCTCGATAAGCTTTCTCTGCGTGACCGCACCCAGCTTGCAGTATTCTATTTGACGAAGGTGCGCAACTAGCAACGAAAATTTAATCGAATCAGAAAACCAGTCCTTAAAGGCAGATGGTAGCTGCTCAAAGGGCACAAGCGAAAATAGTCATATAAACAAAAGAAGGGGGAAAGACGAGTTTATGCCATTTATGGGTATAGAGCATTGGACTATTGCAATATGCGATGATGATGAAATATTTCTTTCGAGGTTGGAGAAACAAATAAGGGCAGAATTGCAGCAGCTAAATGTAGTGGGGGAAATTGTATCATACACGGATAGTGAGAAATTGTTGGAGACAAAACTGCATCAGACAGAAATTTTTTTTCTTGATATTGATATGCCGGAAGTAACGGGTATGGAATTGGCTGCCAAGTTGGAAGAACAAAATCCGCAGGCAATTGTTATTTTTATCAGCAATCATGAGGAGGCTGTATTTGAGGCAATTCACTATAAGCCATTTCGTTTCATTAGAAAAGCGTATTTACAGGCGGAACTTTCGGAAGCGTTGCAAAGCTTGAAAAAACAGAAGGAGAAGAGAGCGCGATTTATTACATTAGATGTAAAAGAGCAACAGATTGTGCTTCCGGTAAAGGAAATCGTTTATATAGAGAGTCAGGCTCATTACCTACTATTTCATGTAATGAATTCTGAGCGTGAAGAACAGGTTGTGCGAAGCAGAGGAAAAATATCTGATTATGCAGAAAAAATGCTTATTTTCCATTTCCTGCGTCCGGGAAAAAGTTATCTTGTAAATAGCATGTGGATACAGAATTTTAATTTGAAGGAAATCACTGTAAAAACAGGGCAGCATATTCCGGTCAGTAGAGATAAGAAGGAAGAGGTAAAGAAACAATATTTTGGTTATATGAGGAGTCGGATATATGAAATGGATTAGTTTCATAATAGAGATTGCGGCCTGCATTATCAGTTTTGGAATTTGCACAGCGGTAATTCGGGCGCAATTTAGACCTAGAGACGAATTGGCATGGTGGAAGTATCTTGTGTTTGGAATCACATTTACAGCAGTTACTTATTTTGAAGTGGGGTCGAATCTGATTGCGTCATTTATTGGAATGGGAATATGTATTTTTTTTGCCCAGAGATATTTTGAAGGACGGTTTGCTTCAAAAGTCATCTCTGTTATTATGATTAATGTATTGACAATTCTGATAAGTATCATATGTCTTTATGTTATTTCAGCATTCAGCGGAGTGACAATGGAAAAACTGACGATGTATGGGAATTCGATGAGACTTATCGAGGTTTGTGTCATGAAGAGTCTCTGCATTTTTATCGCATATGCTTATATAAGAACTATAAAAAGACAGAGAGAATTTGTACAACAGGAATTGCTGATAAGCGGGATTTTTTTTGCTTGTTTTTTTGTTGTCTCTCTGTTTTTTATTATCCTGTTAAAACAGGTTATGTTACCGCGAATCTTACAGATAGCTTTTGCAGTAATAACGCTTTTGTTTCTGGGAATCATTCTTCTTGTGTTGTGGCTCTTGAACCACTTGCAAAATCAAAATCGAGAACTGCTTGAGAACAGTATTTTGCGAACTCAGTTGAGGGAGCAGGAGAAACTGATGAAAGTATCAGAGGAAAGCAACCAAAAAATCCGCGAAGTAAGACATGATATCCGACGTTATTTCTCGAACTATCTCCAACTTTTGGAAGAAGGTAAGGTAGAATTAGTTAAAAAAGAAATGCAAAAGACTTTTGCCACGAAACTGTCAGAGAAACAGCAGATTTATACCCCTAATTTGATGTTGAATGCTGTTATCAATGAGAAGAAGGAGATATGTGAAAAGAACCACATACGATTTGTGATTCATGTGAAGCTTCCGGAGAATATAGATACGATAGAACTGGCAATTGCTTTGTCGAATCTTTTGGATAACGCGATTGAAGCTGAGCAGAAAGAGCAGGAGCAGGAAATTCATCTTAACATGGAAGTGGTAGATGAAATGTTTAATCTAATTGTAGAGAATCACATTCAAAACTCTGTTCTTTGTGTAAATCCTAAACTTGTCACATCGAAAAAAAATAAGGCTGAACATGGATTGGGAATCCCGACAGTTCGGGAGATTGTCAATCAGTATCAGGGATTTTTAAATATATCGGAAGAAGCAAATAATGTGATTGTACATATGGTAATTCCACTTGCTAATTTTGCCAAAAACAGGTAAAACTTGCCAAACGAATTGTAAAGATTAAGAAATCAGTTATCATCAGATTGAAAGGACGTGTGTTTATGTCTGGATTATCAAAAATGATAGCTGATTTTTTTGTTCGTGAAAATGTAATTGAACATGAGGAATATGAGATTTATAAATATGGTTCAGATATATTAATTGAAAATATAGGTACAACTATATTTTTGATTTGTCTGGGTTTTATTTTCAATAAAGAAATCAGTACACTCATTTTTATTGCTGTATTTGCCGGTATAAGACGATATTCGGGTGGTTATCATGCTAAGACAAAATTAAAATGTTATATTTTGACTATCACAAATTGGGCAGTTGTAATAGTGTTACAGAGGCTGCAACAAAAATTTGGGTTCACTAGATTTGGAATTGAACTTATTATATGTTGCATGGTTTTCATGGTTATGTTCTTTTTTGCACCAGTAGAGAATCCAGGAAAGCCATTGTTTGAACGGGTTAGAATTGTAAATAAAAGAAAGACACTTATCATAACATTGATGGTTATCATTATATCGTTAAGCATAAGGATAAAATTGCCGGACGCATCATTTGCTATTCTGGTAGTTTTAATAGAAGTAGCGCTACTAATTATATGGGGGAAGGAGCTTCCTGTATACTTTAAAGAGTAAAAGGAATTGACCCAAAAGAATACCTCAAGTAAATTTAGATTATTACTGACCTGCCAGTTGGTAAAATCTAAAAACACAAGAGGTATTCAAGATGA
>NZ_CVRR01000072.1 GCF_001406815.1 Roseburia faecis
AATAATCCCAAGTATGCTAACCGCATTATCAGACAGCTTAAGGCTTATGCAAAAGCTAACAGCTTCGACAAGAATTATGATCCTTATAAAGCCGCTTATGGTTCTATGCCTTCGCACGCGTCTGCTAATCCTGAAATTAAACAGTTATACATCAATGGGCATTTCTGTTATGTCTTCAAATTTGGCATCATTACCAACGGTCTTGGAATCATCAGGCATATCGCTTTTTATAACAAAAACTTTATAGCTTCCCATCCTGACATTACCGTTGAAAAGAAATCTGATTCACCTGATGAAGACAAGTCTGTCCATGATTCCAGGCTTTTAATTCCAACCCTGAAAGATTTCTTTTTAAAGCATCCATTGATTAATCCCAAAACTTTTCTTGGCGATGCTGCTTTTGATACTGCGGCACTCTATCCCAAACTTCTTACCGGTAATACGTTCGGAGATCATAAACACTTTGA
>NZ_CVRR01000073.1 GCF_001406815.1 Roseburia faecis
CAAATGAGAAGAAAGAGATAAGTGGTATCTGCAATCAGTTTTTAAATGGTAAAACAGATCAAAAATTATTTTGTAATGAGATGAAAGACCGTTTAAATGATTACTATGGAAGCAGGTATGAATTAAGGAATCAGCCAGAAGCTGTTGAAGGCAGAGTAAATAATATGCTGGACAAATTGCAGCATATGTTTGGCGTTTAATGTTGAAAAAGGGTTTGGAGAATAATTATGAAGACAGTAACAGATGTAAACACAGTAAACCAGCTGTTGACATATTCAAAGCAGGCAGAGGCAGGAATACACCAAAAAGCAATACAGATGTTGCTTGGAGCAGGAAATAATAAAAAACAGGACAGTTTAAGTATTTCTGATGCTGCACGAGGCTTTTCAAAGCAATCCATAGCTGCACTGATAGATAAAAATGCGAATATTTCTAACAGTGAATTAGCTTATTATTTTGCAAACTATAATAATTCAAGTGCTATTTTGGATGCAATCAATTTTGGGGAGAATGTTTCCTGTGGATATAATTCTGATTTTAAGGAGTACGGGGTTATTTCCTTTGACCTTAATGGGAGCAGACAGGTAGTACCTAATTATGCAGTA
>NZ_CVRR01000074.1 GCF_001406815.1 Roseburia faecis
AAAAACAATGCCTTCAGGAGTAAGAGATATCCAGCTCTTAGAGCTTAAGGATACGATTTCACAACTGAATAATACAATCAGCACTCAGAACGAGCTTATCCGTTCCCTGCAGAAAATGCTGCAGGAACGTGATGCCAAAGACAGCGAAAAGGATCAACTGATCGCTAACCTTCAGGCACAGTTGGACTACCTGAAGACCAGACTTTTTGGCTCCACCAGTGAGATCCGGCATGAACAGCTCCCGGGACAGTTGGATCTGTTCCACCTGCAGACGGAGGATGAACCGGAACCGGTGCCCCTTGAGGTGGAATACATTGAGGTAAAAGCACACAAGAAGGCCCGTAAATCGAAAGCTGCTTATGATGAGGTCTTTGCTGATCTTCCGACAGAGAATGTTTATGTAGATACTCTTACGGAAGAACAGAAAACGTGTGATGTTTGTGGAACAATGATG
>NZ_CVRR01000075.1 GCF_001406815.1 Roseburia faecis
CCTTGAGCTGGCTATTGTCTTCTATTTCTTTACTCTGCTTTACAGCATATGGATTTACCTGGACAACGCTGATTCCGTTAGAAACCATCCATGCAGCCAATGCAAACCAGTAGTGGCCTGTCGGTTCAAGACCCAGCACTATCTGTTTCTTATCGTTTTTTGCCGCAAGTGCCAGCACCCATGCCTTGGCATTCGCAAAGCCTTCTGAAGTATTGCTAAACTCGAATGCCCCGCTGCTTAGCTCTCTTCCTCTGACATCGATTGCCCTAATATAATGAGTCTCACTGCCTATATCGCATCCTGCTATAAGCATGTCATCCGTAATGAAGGAGAGTTTATCGTTCTTAGCAAACTTACCATTTGTTTCCAAGTCTCGCCAAGTATAGGATCTCAGTTCTTTTTTAATCACCTCTATTTTTATGCCCAATTCTTCTTTTGACAGAAGCTTTATTGCCTGATTTTCTACATTTACTTGCTTTTTTATTCTTGTTGCTTTAACATTCATCTTGAATACCTCTTGTGTTTTTAGATTTTACCAACTGGCAGGTCAGTAATAATCTAAATTTACTTGAGGTATTCTTTT
>NZ_CVRR01000076.1 GCF_001406815.1 Roseburia faecis
ATAGAATATATTTCTACGCGCAACGCAATTATGAAAGCCGGAGAAATTGTTGATGTCGGAACTACCGCAGAACTTGTCAAGCAGATTGAGGGCAAGGTTTGGAATTGCACAATTCCGGCCTCAAAGCTGCCGGAATGTGAAATGCGGCTGCACATTATCAATCAGCGAGGCGAAGATCACAATCAGGTTTCTATTCGTTATCTGTCCGAACACTCGGAAATTGATGGATCTGTTACAACGGAACCACGATTGGAAGACCTGTATCTGTGGTTGTTTCCGCAGACAGACTTGGAAAAGGAGGACAGATAATATGCGACTCTTTAGACTTGAAATAAAACGTATTTTGAAGTCACGGCGCACCCTGATTTTACTTGCAATCGCACTTTTGCTTTCCGTAGCCATGGCATACCTGCCTATTTCATTTGAGGGTATTAACCGTCCAAACAAAGATGGCACGGTTACAGAATTAAACGGCTTGGCAGCGATCAAGTACAAACAAGATTTATATAAAACATCCGCTGGTGAAGTGACCCCGGATAGGATCAAATCGGCTTTGGAAACTTATC
>NZ_CVRR01000077.1 GCF_001406815.1 Roseburia faecis
GATAAGTTTCCAAAGCCGATTTGATCCTATCCGGGGTCACTTCACCAGCGGATGTTTTATATAAATCTTGTTTGTACTTGATAGCTGCCAAGCCATCTAATTCTGTAACCGTGCCATCTTCGTTTGGACGGTTAATACCCTCAAATGAAATAGGCAGGTATGCCATGGCTACGGAAAGCAAAAGTGCGATTGCAAGTAAAATCAGGGTGCGCCGTGACTTCAAAATACGTTTTAGTTCAAGTCTAAAAAGCCGCATATTATCTGTCCTCCTTTTCCAAGTCTGTCTGTGGGAACAACCACAGATACAGATCTTCCAATCGTGGCTCCGTTGTAACAGACCCATCAATTTCCGAATGTTCGGACAGATAACGAATAGAAACCTGATTGTGATCTTCGCCTCGCTGATTGATAATGCGCAGCCGCATTTCACATTCCGGCAGCTTTGAGGTCGGAATTATGCAATTCCAAACCTTGCCCTCAATCCGCTTGACAAGTTCTGCGGTAGTTCCGACATCAACAATTTCTCCGGCTTTCATAATTGCGTTGCGCGTAGAAATATATTCTAT
>NZ_CVRR01000078.1 GCF_001406815.1 Roseburia faecis
ATCCCGAACACGATGGTTAAGACTTAAGCGGCCGATAATACTATACTGGTAACGGTATGGGAAGGTAGGTGGATGCTAGATTTATGGGCTTATAGCTCAGCCGGTTAGAGCGCACGCCTGATAAGCGTGAGGTCGGTGGTTCGAGTCCACTTAAGCCCATTAGAATGGGGGCGTAGCTCAGTTGGGAGAGCACCTGCCTTGCAAGCAGGGGGTCAAGAGTTCGAATCTCTCCGTCTCCATTATCAGCGGATGAAAATAATATCTGCTGAGAAATGTACTTTGAAAACTTCATACAGAATGATAAGATGATTAAATATCTATTTGATCAAGACATCGTAATAACCGTAAAGTTCTTTAATAACAGTAGTACATTAGAAAAGTACTACAGAAGTTATCAACGCTATGATAACGAGGATTGAATAATCAAGCAAAAAAGAGCGCAGGGTGGATGCCTTGGCACTAAGAGCCGA
>NZ_CVRR01000079.1 GCF_001406815.1 Roseburia faecis
CCCCAGACTACTAGATTTAATATGGAATGATTGAGCATATTTATACAGAATGTAAATATTACTGTGGTAGTCTCAATCACAATATATACATATCTATTTCGACTACTCTTTTTATACTTTCCATTCATAAACTGAAATAATATCGTACTTATTATAAAACATGAAAGTGCATTACATAATACCAGTAAAATCGTATTCATTTTTCCTCCTATGAATTTCTCTGCAAAAATTTATTTACTTCTTCTCTAAAATCGTTGCTTCTCCTTTGTGCAATCTGAAGTTCTTTTCCATTATCCATATAAATAATAAAGCCCTTTATTTTTTCAATATGCCTTAAATTAACCAGATTTCCTCTACAATTCACAACAAAATCATATGGTTGCAGTTCTTCAACCAGTTTTTCAAAGATACAATCATACTCATATGTAATATCAGACAATGCTATCAGTACTTTTCTGGATCTTTTTATGTATTCAAAATATAAAATATCCCTCAGTTTCAGTTTGATCGACAGATAC
>NZ_CVRR01000080.1 GCF_001406815.1 Roseburia faecis
TCTAAATTCACAATGGATTGCCTGAGAAATTATTAAGATTTTCCTAACTTTCGAATTTAGGCAACTCAAAATGCTAACGTAAATTACATATCAGTTTTTTATGCGTCATACATATTCTCCAATATACTTCCAATCCAGATAGCTTATTATGCAGGACTTCGTATCGGTGAAGCCTGTGGTCTGGCATGGCATGATGTGAATCTTGAAGAACAGTGCCTTACAATCAGACGCAGTATCCGATATGATGGTTCAAGGCACAAGAATATCATCGGACCAACCAAACGAAAAAAGGTAAGGATTGTTGATTTTGGAGATACACTGGCAGAGATTCTTCGCACTGCCCGAAAGGAACAACTTAAAAACCGAATGCAGTACGGAGAACTTTACCACAAAAACTACTACAGAGAAGTAAAAGACAAAAACAGAGCTTACTATGAGTTCTATCATCTGGACGGAACAGAGAATGTTCCAGAAGATTATAAGGAAATATCCTTTGTCTGCTTAAGACCG
>NZ_CVRR01000081.1 GCF_001406815.1 Roseburia faecis
AAAAGCCAGAAGCTCACCCTTTGCAGAAATTTACTTGGATGTAAGAAGTATCTTTCAAAGCTTCGTGACTTGGAAATGCCTGAAATATTGGAACATCTTTATGGCATCAAAGTTTGTGTGTGTAAGGCATGTGGTGGGCATCTCGGAAAGCCGCAGATGAGAATGCCACTGCGCTGCTAAAGAGCAACATCTAATACTTTCAAAAGCCTCAGTTTCTGAGGTTTTATCGTCATGCCCATTTGCCTGTTTTTTATAAAATGTTGTAGCTTTCATACCGAGAATCATATATAATCATGGACAGGAACAAAGAATTGAAAGTCCATAGGTTGCGGCTACCCGGACGCTCACTTTGTTCAATTAGGTCAAATCGAAAATGGTGTAAATGAAGGGGCAGTTCTCTGCAATGTCAAAACTGCTTTTTCGTTTACCCCATCATCGATTGTAACCTAAAGAATTT
>NZ_CVRR01000082.1 GCF_001406815.1 Roseburia faecis
GAAAAGTTAATACAAAGAAACGCCAAAACCGACATTTGCCGGAATTGGCGTTTCTTATATTAGGGACTTATTTTACAGCCCCATTTTGTGTTTGGAGAGAGTGTATATGGTCCAGGAATTTGATTTCAATATGATGAAGATAAGTGAAATTATTAAGCGTGTTACACAGATTTGTCGTAGCCTTCATGTAGTACGCCTGGATTTATTTGGATCTTTTGCGACTGGAACCGCAACAAGTCGTAGCGATGTTGATTTTGTTGTTTACGGAGAAGTGGATCATGAGGCGTTAGAAGAAGCTGTGGAGAAAATTGATACACTTAGGAAGATTGATTTCTTTTATTATGATGAAATAGAAAATAAGTATTTGCTGGAGGATATTAAGAAGTATGGAAAACAAATTTATTAATCGATATCATTCTTTTTGTCATAGTTTAGCGAATCTGAAGAAAAGCACCGTGGCGGATTCTCAGGCAGATTTTGTGTTAGAAGGTACAGTATGAGGATGATTACGATCAGATTCTTTGCTACGGTATTTCGTTTTTTAAAAAACGTTGCATGGTAAAGAAAAAGTGATTCGTAGCAAATCTTAACTTGAATTCTGTATTATAACTTAAAATGAGTTAAAATACAGAAAAAGAATTATAAAATAATGTTAAACTCCAAGGCTGACAAGAGTGGCCTTTAACTCCTTTGCCATGCGGATAATGACAGTGCAGAGGAAAATGATGCAATGCTGCAGATCATTCTCATCAAAGCAAAGCGGAAAAGATAGAAAATAAGGCATTGGCAGATGGAGTGAAACATTTCAAGGAGACGAAAGGTGGGAGAAAACTTATGTGTGAGGCAGTAGAAAAGTATGCACAGGAAGTTGCTGAAGAAAGAGAGAAAAAGGCGGAAAAGAGAGGAGAAAAAAGAGGAGAAAAAAGAGGAGAAAAACGCGGCATTTCAAGAGGAGAGATACTTAAAATAATAAAGATTACAGTAAAAAAAGTACAAAAAGGCTATACGATGGAGGCCGTGGCAGAAGACTTGGAAGAAAGCGTGGATACGCTGCGCCCGATATATGAAGCGGTAGAAAAAGCAGCACCGGACTATGATGCAGAGAAGATATATGAGAGCCTCGATAAATAGAAGATGATCTTCATGGCAGGGATTCGTATCACTGTTTAAAACAAAATTGTATTTTTAATATTAATCCGTTATACTATATGCAAAGTATAACGGATTTTTATTAATCAATAAAACCAATAACATTTCATTCGTGAAATCGTATAGGATAAATCAGGAGATAATTATGTTAACAATCGTTTATGGAGAGGTTGATGGGGCAATCAATGACCCAGACACCTATTTTAATCATACCTATTCTCAAAAATGGTTTGAGGACCCTTTTGTTAAGGAGATGATCCGGGCGGTAGACAAGTCGGAGGTATTGTCATCCCATGCAATTGAAAGTCCTGTTCTTGGAATTATTCCGACATCGAAATTGTCTGGTGGGGTAAAGGCACTTATCCTTGTTTATAAAAAGCCGGAGTTGTTAATAGATTGTACTGCATGCGGTGAAAATTGTGCCGAATGGCTTCTTAAAATTGCGGAAAACCAGAATACTTTGATCAATTTGAATTATTTTATGGATTTTCCGGAACCATTTGAACTTAAGATACAAAATACCGGGGCTGTTTGTCACGATTCCAAAGAGTTGTATCGTAATTCTATTCATTTTGTGAGGTGATCAGATCATATGATAGGAAAACACAGAGTTCAAATTGGAGATAATACGATCAGATATGACTTTGTATTATCACGCAATATTACCATTATACGTGGAGACAGCGGAACTGGAAAATCCAAGTGACTATACAGAGAGCACAAAATACCTGAGCTGGGAAAGGTATTTTACGCATGTACTGGAAGAACATACGAAGGGGACAGAACTGGAATATCACAAGAAAAAATTAAACAAACAGTATCTTTATGCCAGAGCGATGAAAATATTATCAAAGTTTTTACTGGACAGTAATATTAATTTTGACAGGTGCATGGTATAGGAAAAGAGAATGAGATAAAACCAGCGTCTAGGCCCGACACATAAAGAAAGGAGAACGAAAACGATGAAAGCATTAAAAAAACAACAAATTGTGGTCATTTTGGTACTGTCTGCCATACTCAGCACATTTGCAGCTGTTACACCTGTAAGTGCGGCGACGCTGTCTGCACAGCAGTATCTGGAAAAGATGGATATAGCGGTGCGAAACTTAAAATCATATGATTTTACGCAGACAACCGATCAGAAGATGACAATGGAAGGGCAGATCATTCAAAATAAGACGGTGGTAAAGCAAAGCGTATACAACAGTCCTCTGAAGGTAAAAAGCGTAACAGATACAACCACAGTACTTGCAGGAATGAGTTCTAAGAACCAGGCGGTTGCCTATCTGACAAAAGATGCGGATGGATTGCTGTGGGAGTACATTTCTTCCAATGGTTCCGGATATCAGAAAACAGGGATTTTAAACTATACCAATCAGATCAAAGGTATGGATATTTCCATGTATTCGGATGCAAAAATTGTGAAAAAGAAAATAAAAGTCAACCGGATCAATACCGTTCAGATTTCGGCGCAGGTAAAGGGCTCCGATGTGGTGAAATTTTTGGACCAGATGGGAATGAGCAAAGAGATCAATGCGGCAGCTGCTGTGGATTACAATACGTTGCCGGCAATCAAAGTGACCTGTTGGATCGATAAAAAAACCTGCCGTCCAGTCAGAACCACGGCGGATATGAAAGCGTTTATGAACGGGTATATGTCGGCGCTGTATCAGAAGCTGGGACAGGATCTGAAACTTGTTTATTCGCAGGCAAAAGTAACGGTAACCTATAAAAATTTTAATAAGGCTGCAACATTTACCATACCGAAGGAATGCAGATAAAGATACCACATTTTCAAAGATGACAACAACAGTTACTACGGATACAAATAAAATAGTATATACGGCAAAGGTTCCGAAAGACGCTACATCTGCACGGTAAGTATTCGGTTAGAACATACACCTATCAAAAATAAATGTTTCTGAGAAGAGAGAATAGCTGTTTGCGAAAACGGCTATTCTTTTTTTATCTAAAATGGCATATTTCTTGTCAGAAGCAATTGAAATTATAATTCAAATATGATAGGATAAAGTAGGCTGTCTAGTGTAGAAAAGACACATAAGGCAGAGTTGGTGATATATGTAATGTCAGAGAATGATAGTTACTACATATAAAATTATAAAACTACGGAGGAAGAAACATGAAGAACAAAGATTATTTAACAGTAAGACAGGAAGAATTAATGAATTTTCTGTGGAAGGTCAATGAGCCGCTGACTGCCAACGAGATGGCAGAGCGCCTGGCAGAAGACGGATGGAACAATGTTACATTGTTTAAGACCGTTCAGTCTCTGACAACGGATGGCTATCTGGAAGTTGTAGGACTTGAGAAAACCGTCAAGACTTATGCACGTAAACTCGCTCCGTCTATGTCAAAAGACGATTATTATGCATCTGTATTGATTAAGCGTGGAATTGACAGCAGTTCTATTGCGAACATTACAGCTGCTCTGATCGGAGCAAAAGATAAGCAGGCAAAAGAAAAAAATGCAGAGGTTATTGCAAAGTTAGAGGAGATTATTGATACTCTGAAAAATGATGAGGAATAAGAATGCAAATAACGATATTTTCGGTTTGGATGACGTTCGTTTGGTGTAGCATTTTTATTGTATTGTGCTACATTCTCAGAAAACGATCGGTTCTGCTGAATTTATCCAGTATGACAGGAATCATCATTTTATATTTGTTTTGTCTGATCAGGCTTGCCGTCCCGGTGGAATTGCCATGGACGAAAGTGGTATCCGGAGGCAGCCTGTATAATTTCCTGTATCAGATATTCGGGTGTGAAATAACCTGTGTGGCAGGGCACGAAATCTATGTCTATCATATATTTGTGGTGGCATGGGGAGTGGTCATGGCAGTTCTTTTGACGCGGTATCTGATACAGTATCACAGAGTTGTGTCGTATTTTTCAGAGATGGAAAAAACGGAAGATACAGAATTAAATAATATTTTAGATGAAATTTGTACGGATAAAGAAAAGCGGAACATTAAGATCGTACAGACAGCAGCGGTAGAAGTACCGTGTTGTATTGGGATTTTTGAGAAACGGATATTGATTCCGGACAAAAAATATTCGCGTGAAGAATTGCATTATATTATTCTACATGAATATACACATTTGGATAATAAGGATATACTGACGATACAGCTGATCAACATTCTGTGTATCGTGTTCTGGTGGAACCCGTTTGTGTATATTTTAAAAGGAGATATGTATCAGAGTATTGAGATCCGTTGTGACCAGACGGTTACAAAGAAACTCAAATCGGCAGAGCGGGGTAACTATCTGACGGTGATATTAAAAGAGTATAAGGCAAGTGTGCAGGAAAAAGAATTTCGAAAACCTGCAGGAGCCATGCCGTTGTTTGAAGATCATTCGGATCATCTGATCGAACGATTTCGTCTGGTCGCGGAGGGAAAGCAAAGCAGTTCGCGTATTGGAAGAATTCTTGTTCCGGTGATTGCGGTTGCACTGTTGGTGCTTTCTTATTCAATAATACTTCAGTCTAGATATGAGGTGCCAGAGAGTACCTATGGTTTGAAGGGCGATAGTTTGGAAATAAACCAGAAGAATGCATATATGTATGAGAAGAATGGGGAGTATTATCTTCATTGTGAAGAAGGAAATTTTCCTATCGATAAGAAAACAGTGAAACTTTTGGAGAAAAATGAGTTTAATATTCGAAAAGGAGGAAGATAACATGAAAAAGAAACTTTTAATTGTAGCAACGGTTTGTGCATCATTATTTGTTGTTGCGCCTGCTGTGAGTGTGAGTGCTGCAGAAGTTGAATCGGAGTCGCAGGTACAGACTATTCAGAATGATGATATAGGGATTGCACCGTGTGCGGATGAGATTGTTACAAAATTTCGGCTTTACAAAAAAACTAAATTACAATATCGAAGATGGAATCAGACCAGAGGATATTGGGTAGATAAAGATTGGATTGATTTAAACTAATCAAAATTTTTGCCGGTGCAGCTGCACCGGCATTTTTTTATAAATGATTCTTTCGCAAATTATAATTCTTCCGGCAGTTCCCACGCCTGTGCCTGTTGTTCATATTCCGAAGCACGGGAGAGAAGATCCCCGGCAGAGCATGGATCACAGAGTTCATTTTCTGCCAGCGTGCGGTAACATTCCGCCAGTTGAAGCAATGCTTTTTTCCCTGAAATTTCAATATCCAGAACAGGCTGTGTCTCAAATGCAGCATTATAAAACCACAGAGAAGCTTCCTGGGGATTCTGCCGTTCCCGGTAGTATTGTCCGAGCTCATAACAGATTTCGGAGCAGGAAGAACTGCACATATCTTTCAGACAGATCGAAAAGAAATCATCCACAGAATTTTGGATACGGGCAGCGTGTGCCAGAATACACGCGGATTCTGCATCAGCGTGTGCTTCATAGTGTAACGAAAAATAATCCGTAGCGCGTAGAAAATCTTCCTCATCCCCACATTTATAAAGCTCTCTTGCATACATGCGCGTGATTTTTTCCGAGAGGACACGATTTTCACGAAATGCTTTTTCAAACATGGCAAAATCCCGTTTGGCATGCATGACATGTGGGCGGTGCAGAATATCAATATCACTGTCATAGATAACGGGATCGGTGCGGATCGTTTCGTGAACCGGATCAACCCATGAAAACGTGCGCAGGCGTTTAAAAAGTTTTGGCCGTGGTTCTTTCTTACAGTTCTGCACGGTGTTGAAATCCGGTGGGGTGATATAGTTCATCTGAACAATTTCAATTTCCGGAAGAAGAGCACCTTTTAACCGGAGAAAACGTCTTTGATTTTCCAGATCAAGGTATTCGTCCGCATCCGGACAGTAGATGTAATCCATGGTTGCAAGCGAAAACGCATAATTTCTTGCGGCGGAGAAATCATCACACCAGGTAAAATCATAGATCCGGCTGGTGTATTGTGCGGCGATTTCTTTGGTGCGATCTGTGGAGCCGGTATCAACGATGATGATTTCGTCCATCATGGAAGCAACGGAATCCAGGCATCTTGCCAGAACCGGTTCTTCATTTTTGACAATCATACATAAACTTATTGTGATCATAATAACAGATGGTCCTTCCGAGGTTTTTCTTTTATATTACACTATCCTGCAACAGTTTTACATAGAAATAAAGAAATATACTTGTATCTTTTTTGAACCATGGCTATAATAAAATTTATGTGGTGTGAAATTATAAAACAAATTTTGGCAGATATGCGGCAACCACTTCAATATGTGCCATGGGCACTGGTTATTGTGGTACTTGGGCTGGTTGTAACAATTGTACTTTCTGAAAAAAAGGATGGAAAAAAAGCATCTGTCCGGTTTTTTCGTATACTTTTTGCGATTTATATACTTGTGGTGATACAGATTACTTTTTTTTCCAGAGAACCCGGTTCCAGAAACGGGTGCATGAATCTGGATCTGTTTTCCACGTGGGGATACAGCGTGGTTACCCATGCATTTTTTATTGAAAATATTCTTATGACAGTGCCTTTCGGAATTCTGGCACCGCTTTGTTTTCACCGGCTGCGGCCGATGTGGAAATGTGTTGTGCTCGGAGGTGTCTGTTCGGTTCTGACGGAACTGAGCCAGTACGTGACGAAACGCGGGTATTGTGAAGTAGATGATATGTTGACCAACACCATAGGTGTTTTATGTGGTTGCATTTTGTTATGGCTGATTGAACTGATAATAAAACAAAGGAGAAAGAAATGAAGTATGATTATCTGGTGGTAGGAGCGGGATTATATGGCTCCGTATTTGCTCACGAGGCAGCAACAAGGGGGAAAAGGGTTCTGGTTGTCGATAAACGTCCGAATATTGCCGGAAATGTTTATACGGAGGACATTGAGGGAATCCATGTGCACAAGTATGGTGCACATATTTTCCATACCAACAATAAAAAGGTGTGGGATTACATTACAAAATTTGCGGAATTTAACCGCTTTACGAATTCACCGGTAGCAAATTACAAAGGGGAACTATACTCGCTTCCGTTTAATATGTACACCTTTAATAAGATGTGGGGTGTGGTGACACCGGAGGAAGCAGCGGCGAAAATTGAGGAGCAGAAAAAAGCCGCAGGCATTACAGAACCGAAAAATCTCGAGGAACAGGCGATCAGTCTTGTGGGAACCGATATTTACGAGAAACTGATCAAAGGATATACACAGAAACAGTGGGGGCGTAAGTGTACGGATCTGCCTGCTTTTATTATCAAGCGCCTTCCGGTGCGCCTGACGTTTGATAACAATTATTTTAATGCGCTGTATCAGGGAATTCCGATGGGCGGTTACACAAAGATGGTTGAGCATCTGCTGGAGGGAATCGAAGTCCGGCTTGGGATTGATTATCTGGAGCAGAAAGAGGAACTGAAGGCTCTGGCTGAGAAAACGGTATATACAGGAGCGATAGATGCGTATTTTGATTATTCGCTCGGCGCGTTGGAATATCGTTCCGTGCGGTTTGAAACAGAACTTCTGGATACTCCGAATTTCCAGGGAAATGCAGCAGTCAATTATACGGATGCCCAGACGCCGTGGACACGTATCATTGAACACAAATGGTTTGAATTCGGCAAGGATGATGAGGGACATGATTTACCGAAGACTGTAATTTCGAGGGAGTACAGTTCGGAGTGGAAACCGGGGGATGAACCGTACTATCCGGTAAACGATGAAAAGAACGGAGCTCTTTATCAGAAATATAAAGAACTTGCGGAAAAGGAAAAAAATGTAATTTTCGGGGGAAGACTCGGAGAGTATAAGTATTATGATATGGACGCTGTGATCGCTTCTGCACTGGAAATGTGCGAAAAAGAACTGGGATAGGCTTCTAGAAAGATACAAAAAAGAGCATTCGCTGTATGGTTACAGCTGGAATGCTCTTTTTGTTATACATATTTGTCCAGCATCATTCCGGAATAGATGGATGTGATGTATGGGGTTGCAAAGTTGTGACCGGGATTTTTATAGGCCACGACTATCTTGTTGACATAGTTCATCGGATTGATGGAGATATTTTCCGCTTCTTTTCCGATGGAATCCCGAAATTGGGATAAAGTTTCAAATGTATTCTGATCACGTTCCGGAACAACTGCTTCACGGAGCGCTTCTTTATCAATAGAGATGGAGCCGTTCTCGTTTGTGACCAGACCGATGTCCTGTAAAGAACTCCGGCTTGAACCGGATATGGAAAGAATCTCTGTCTGAAGTTTGTTTCCGGCACTGGCATTGGTGTCTGCATACACGGCTGCGGTGGAAAGTATGGAATTATAGGCATCCACCAGAGACTGGATATTGTCCGCAATTGCATCCGCATCTGTTTTAAATCCAATGTTTACTTTCTCACTATCGGTTGGCTGATTTAAGGTCAGTTCAAATACCTGATTGATGGAAAATGTGTTGGTCAGGGAAGAGTGGCTTGTGCCATTCAGTGTAAAGGCGGAACTCTGTGCAGGGGAAGTGATGCGGTCAATTCCCAGCTGATCCATGATTTCCGTGGAACCTGTGCTGGCATCCGGTGCAATGGAAAAAAGTTCGGTTTCGTTATCTGCCAGACCGGTCTGTATGGAAGTCAGTTTCAGCGCACTCGAACCGTTTCCATCGGACAGTATTTCGGCGGTAATTCCGAGACTAGAGGAGTTGACAAGCCTGGCCAGCTTGTCCAGCACATCCAGATTGGTTTCGTCGGAATTGATATTATATTGAAATTCATATGCAGCACCAGACGTATTCAGATCAAAAGAATATGCGCCGGGACGCATCGACAGTGTATTGTCTTTTAAAAAACGTCCCTGATTGATCTGGGGTGTGGCAAGCCGCTGCACTTCAATGTCAAAGTTATTGGTTTTACTTTCTTCACTTCCGTCGCCAATATAGGTCACACTGACTTTTTCGTCATCGGAAGACATGGCAACTTTCTTCTTAAAAGAATCCTCAAATGAACCGTACTGGTCGGAAAGAGATGCCACAACGTTCTGAATGGAGCGCGCGTTTTCCTTGATGTCTATGGCATATTTTTTCGCATCGGTGAGATTCGGAATTTTATAAAGAGGCGAATCTTTATTTATTTTGACAATTTTATTATAAACTTTGCGCAGTTCACTTTTCTTGTGTGAATCATAACGTGAAACCGTTTTCTGGGCATACGTCGAGATATAATAAGCGTAGGCATTATCAATCCTTGCCATTGAGATTCCCCTCCTTTCTTCCGTGAATTGAGGATTGAGAGCAGGACAGTAACAGACCTGTTCTCCTGTGAGGTGCATATCCTTTGCACCCAAAAAGATTCTACTTGAATAGTATATCGGCATCATACCGCATTTTCCATACCCTTGTATATGGTAAAATTTTACTAAAAATTCACAATTTGGCGTAAAAGCTGCAAAAAACCATAAAAACCATTGTAAAAGATGTTGACGGACATGGAAAATCATGATATAGTATGAAAGCTTGGAAGTAGGTCTTTTTTTTATGCCTTTTTTTAGGCGGGACAAAACACGAAAATTAATAACGGAGGTGGAAGTTGTGCGTACAAAGATTACATTAGCCTGCACAGAATGTCAGCGTCGTAATTACAACATGACAAAGGACAAGAAGACTCATCCGGACAGAATGGAAACCAAGAAGTACTGTAGATTCTGCAAGACTCATACAGTTCATAAGGAAACCAAATAGTCCGTACAGAGCAAAGGAGTTATGAAATGGGACAGACAGAAAACGTTGAAAAGGCTCCAAAGACAAGCTGGTTTGACGGTGTAAAGGCAGAGTTCAAAAAGATCATCTGGCCGGAACAGAAATCAGTTGTCAGACAGACCATTGCAGTGATTGTTACATCCGTTGTAGTCGGTCTTATTATTGCACTGCTGGATTGGGCAATTCAGCACGGTGTGAATTTCCTTGTTGGTTTGAAATTTTAACGGAGGCATAGTGATTTATGGCAGAGGCGAACTGGTATGTAGTTCATACCTATTCAGGTTATGAGAACAAAGTCAAAGCGAATATTGACAAGACAATTGAGAACAGACATCTGGAAGACCAGATTTTGGAGGTTCGTGTTCCTCTTGAGGAAGTGACGGAAGTTAAAAACGGAGTGAAAAAACAGGTTTCCAAGAAAATGTTCCCGGGCTATGTGCTGATTCATATGATTATGAATGACGATACATGGTATGTTGTCCGCAATACCCGCGGTGTGACAGGGTTCGTTGGACCGGGAAGCAAACCGGTGCCACTCACAGATGCTGAAATGAGACCGCTCGGAATCAAAGCTGAAAACGTTGTGGTGGATTTCGCGGAAGGCGACATGATCGTTGTTATCGGCGGTGTCTGGAAAGATACCTGCGGTGTGATTACAGCGATGAACCATAACAAACAGACGGTTACGATCAATGTGGATCTGTTCGGTCGCGAAACACCGGTAGAAGTAAGTTTCGCAGATGTAAAGAAGATGAATTAAGGAGGCAATTCCAATGGCAAAGAAAGTTGAAGGATACATTAAGCTGCAGATTCCTGCTGGAAAGGCAACACCTGCTCCTCCAGTCGGACCGGCACTTGGACAGCACGGTGTAAACATCGTTGAGTTTACAAAGCAGTTTAATGCAAAGACAGCCGATCAGGGCGACTTAATTATCCCTGTAGTTATTACAGTATATGCAGACAGAAGCTTTAGCTTTATTACTAAAACTCCTCCTGCACCAGTACTGATCAAGAAAGCCTGCAAGATCAAGTCTGGTTCCGGTGAACCAAACAAGACAAAGGTTGCAAAGATTACAAAGGCACAGGTTCAGGAAATCGCTGAGCTGAAGATGCCTGACTTAAACGCTGCAAATATCGAAGCTGCCATGAGCATGATCGCTGGTACAGCAAGATCTATGGGTGTTGAAGTAGTAGACTAATCTAAGTTTAAGAAGAAATGTGGGAGGGTAATTGATTTCCCACCCGATATTACCACCAGGAGGTTTATATTTCATGAAAAGAGGAAAGAAATATCAGGACGCTGTAAAGGCATACGATAGAAGTGCTCAGTACGATGTTGCTGAAGCAATCGACCTCGTAAAGAAGAATGCCACAGCGAAATTTGATGAGACAATCGAACTTCATCTTAGAACGGGCTGTGATGGACGCCACGCAGAGCAGCAGATCCGTGGTGCGGTTGTACTGCCACACGGAACAGGTAAGACCGTTAAGGTATTGGTTTTCGCAAAGGGAACCAAGGTAGACGAGGCACAGGCAGCAGGAGCTGACTTCGTTGGAGGAGAGGAATTAATTCCGAAGATCCAGAACGAGGGATGGTTAGACTTCGATGTTGTAGTTGCTACACCGGATATGATGGGTGTTGTAGGACGTCTGGGACGTGTCCTTGGACCGAAGGGCTTAATGCCAAACCCAAAAGCTGGTACAGTTACCATGGATGTTACCAAAGCTGTTAATGACATCAAAGCCGGTAAGATTGAGTATCGTTTGGACAAGACAAATATTATCCACGTGCCAGTTGGAAAAGCTTCATTTACAAGTGAGCAGTTGAACGACAACTTCCAGTCTCTTATGGGCGCAATCAACAAGGCTAAGCCTTCAAGCTTAAAGGGTCAGTACATTAAGAGTGCTGTATTAACTTCTACAATGGGACCTGGCGTAAAGCTTAACGTTGTAAAGATTGCTCAGTAATAGAAAAATCAGAAGTCGGGAACCGGAAACGGTTCCTGATGAAATGATAAAATGTATGATCAGACTTACACAAGCAAAATGCGGAAAACACTTGACATCCGCATAAGAACATATTATAATAGCAAAGCATATTGCCGAAGACAGTAAGGTGCTATCGCATATTGCGACAGCGTAAAGGGAAATCCACCTACCGAGGGAATTTTTGATGATAATCGTCATAAAGAATGATACCCCTCTGCTGTAAGGCGGAGGGTTTTTATTATACCTCACGCTATATGCAAGAAATAAAATAAGGAGGTAAATGAATCGTGGCAAAGGTAGAATTAAAGCAGCCGATCGTTCAGGAGATTTCTGAAACAATTAAGGACGCACAGTCACTTGTAGTAGTTGACTACCGTGGACTTACAGTTGCTGAGGATACACAGCTTCGTAAAAATTTAAGAGAAGCTGGCGTAACTTACAAAGTATACAAAAATACTTTAGTAAACCGCGCAATCGAGGGAACAGAGTTCGAGAGCTTAAAGGATGTCCTGGAAGGACCTAACGCATTTGCAGTATCTACAGAAGATGCTACAGCTCCAGCCAGAGTTCTGGCAGAGTTCGCAAAGAAGGCTCCAAGCCTTGAGATCAAGGCCGGCGTTGTAGAAGGAACATACTATGACGCAGAGGGAATGAAGCAGATCGCAAGTGTACCAAGCAGAGAAGTACTTCTTTCCAAATTACTTGGAAGCTTACAGTCACCTATCACAAATCTTGCTCGCGTTCTTAATCAGATCGCAGAGAAGGGTGGCGCAGCAGATGCAGCAGCAGACGCAGCACCGGCTGAGGAAGCACCAGCAGCAGAATAATTATTAAAAATAAAATTATAACGGAGGAAATAATCATGGCAAAGTTAACAACAGCAGAGTTTATCGATGCTATCAAAGAGTTAAGCGTATTAGAGTTAAATGACCTTGTAAAGGCATGTGAAGAAGAGTTCGGCGTATCTGCAGCAGCAGGCGTTGTAGTAGCAGCAGCAGGCGGAGACGCAGCAGCAGCTGAAGAGAAGACTGAGTTCGACGTAGAGTTAACAGAAGTTGGACCGAACAAGGTTAAGGTTATCAAGGTTGTTCGTGAGATCACAGGTCTTGGACTGAAGGAAGCTAAGGACGCTGTTGATGGCGCACCTAAGGTAATCAAGGAGCAGGCTGACAAGGCATCTGCTGAAGACGCTAAGGCTAAACTTGAGGCTGAAGGAGCAAAGGTTACATTAAAGTAGTCTGTGCGTAAGCGACGAGAAACCAATAATAACCCGGCAGAGATGCTTGCATTTCTGTTGGGTTATTTTATTTAGCTGTATCCCCTCTCTCTATCTGAAAAAGTTCTCGAAAATAATTCTTGCATTTCCCTTGATTTTGTTGTATAGTATAAGTTGCACTATTGTGGTGCACTAGGCATTTCCATGCTCTTTTTTAGGAAAAACTAGATTGAAATAAAAACGAGAGGTGAAACGTCAATGGAGAAAAACAGAATACGTCCAGTCAAGGCTGGAAAAGGCTTGCGTATGAGTTACTCAAGACAGAAAGAGGTTTTGCAGATGCCAAACCTGATCGAAGTCCAGAAGAATTCTTATCAGTGGTTCCTGGATGAAGGTTTAAAAGAAGCATTTGCAGATATCTCCCCGATCACGGATTACAGTGGTCATCTGAGCTTGGATTTCGTCGATTTTACACTGTGCGAAGACGATGTGAAATATACAATCCCGGAATGCAAAGAGAGAGATGCGACATATGCAGCACCTTTGAAAGTCAAGGTTAGACTTCATAACAAAGAGACAGATGAGATTAACGAACATGAAATTTTCATGGGTGATCTTCCTCTTATGACAGAGACAGGTACGTTCGTTATCAACGGTGCAGAACGTGTAATCGTCAGCCAGTTGGTTCGTTCCCCTGGTATCTATTACGGAATTGCTCATGATAAAGTGGGTAAAACTCTTTATTCATGTACTGTTATCCCGAACCGTGGTGCATGGCTCGAGTATGAGACTGACTCCAATGACGTTTTCAGTGTAAGAGTAGATAGAACCCGTAAAGTGCCGATTACCGTATTGCTTCGTGCACTTGGTGTAGGTACCAACCAGCAGATCATTGACATGTTTGGCGAGGAGCCAAAGATTCTGGCATCCCTGCAGAAGGACCCGGCGATCACAGAGCGTGAGCCACAGGGAAGTTTTGAGGCTGGTTTATTAGAGTTATATAAAAAGATCCGTCCGGGTGAGCCGCTTTCCGTAGAAAGTGCGGAGAGTCTGATCACTGCCATGTTCTTCGATCCGAGAAGATATGACCTGGCAAAAGTAGGACGTTACAAATTTAATAAGAAGCTTGCTTTAAAGAACCGTATCAACGGACAGGTTCTGGCAGAGGATGTACTGGATCCTTCTACCGGAGAAGTAATTGCAGAGGCAGGCACAACTGTTGACCGTGATCTGGCAGATCAGATTCAGAATGCTGCAGTTCCGGCGCTCTGGATTCAGACAGAGACACGTAACGTAAAAGTTCTTTCTTCTATGATGGTAGATATCAGAAGCTGGATTCCTGAAATTGAGGACCCGAAGGCTATTGGTGTTACAGAACTGGTATATTATCCGGCTCTGCAGCAGATTATGGAAGAAAACGAGACATTGGAAGAGCGTATCGCTGCAATTAAGAGAGATATTGCAGACCTGATTCCAAAGCATATTACAAAAGAGGATATCTTCGCATCCATCAACTATAATATGCATCTGGAGTGGGGCATCGGAACAGATGACGATATTGACCACTTAGGAAACCGTCGTATCCGTGCTGTCGGTGAATTGTTACAGAACCAGTATCGTATCGGTCTTTCCCGTCTGGAAAGAGTGGTTCGTGAGCGTATGACAACTCAGGATCTTGAGGGAATTTCCCCACAGAGTCTGATCAACATCAAACCGGTTACGGCTGCGGTAAAAGAGTTCTTCGGATCTTCCCAGCTGTCACAGTTTATGGATCAGAACAACCCACTGGGTGAGCTGACACATAAGAGACGTCTTTCTGCATTGGGACCTGGCGGTTTGTCCAGAGACCGTGCCGGATTCGAAGTACGAGATGTCCATTATTCCCATTATGGACGTATGTGCCCGATTGAGACGCCTGAAGGACCAAACATCGGTCTGATCAACTCTCTGGCATGCTACGCAAGAATTAACGAGTACGGATTTGTTGAGGCTCCGTACCGTAAGATTGATAAATCAGATAAAGACAATCCTCGTGTTACAGACGAAGTTGTATACATGACTGCGGATGAGGAAGATAATTACCATGTAGCGCAGGCGAACGAAAAACTGGATGAGGATGGACATTTTGTTCGTAATTCCGTATCCGGTCGTTACCGTGAAGAAACGCAGGAGTACGATAAGACTGCATTCGATTACATGGACGTATCTCCAAAGATGGTGTTCTCCGTTGCTACAGCACTGATTCCGTTCCTGCAGAACGATGATGCAAACCGAGCACTGATGGGATCTAACATGCAGCGTCAGGCAGTGCCGCTTCTTACTACCGAGGCACCTGTAGTAGGAACCGGTATGGAGACAAAGACAGCGGTCGATTCCGGTGTCTGTGTACTTGCAAAAGAAGCAGGTATCGTGGAGAGTTCTGAGTCTAATCGTATCGTAGTACGTGAGGAGGACGGAAATCGCAGAGAATATATTCTGACAAAGTTTGCACGAAGCAACCAGTCCAACTGCTACAACCAGAGACCAATCGTGTTCAAGGGACAGAAAGTAGCAAAGGGTGAGGTGATCGCTGATGGACCATCTACATCCAATGGTGAACTGGCACTTGGAAAGAACCCGCTGATCGGCTTCATGACATGGGAAGGTTATAACTACGAGGATGCCGTTCTTTTGAGTGAGCGTCTGGTAGAGTATGATGTATATACTTCTGTCCATATTGAGGAATACGAAGTAGAGTCTCGTGATACAAAGCTCGGACCGGAAGAGATCACAAGAGATGTACCGGGTGTCGGTGATGATGCATTAAAGGACCTTGACGAGCGCGGAATCATCCGTGTCGGTGCCGAAGTCCGTGCCGGAGACATTCTGGTAGGAAAGGTTACACCAAAGGGAGAGACAGAGCTTACCGCAGAAGAGAGACTGCTTCGCGCAATCTTCGGTGAAAAAGCGCGTGAGGTTCGTGACACTTCCCTGAAAGTGCCGCACGGTGCATATGGTATTGTTGTAGATGCCAAAGTATTTACCAGAGAAGATGGCGATGAGTTATCTCCTGGTGTAAATGAGTCTGTTCGTATTTACATTGCCCAGAAACGTAAGATTTCTGTTGGTGATAAGATGGCCGGACGTCATGGTAACAAGGGTGTCGTTTCCCGTGTATTACCTGTAGAAGATATGCCATATCTTCCAAATGGCCGTCCACTTGACATTGTATTAAATCCTCTGGGTGTGCCTTCCCGAATGAACATCGGACAGGTGCTGGAGATTCACTTAAGCCTTGCTGCGAAGGCACTTGGTTTTAATATCGAGACTCCGGTATTCGATGGCGCAAAAGAGATTGATATCCAGGATACACTGGAACTTGCAAATGACTATGTAAACATGCCGTTTGATGCAGAGGAAGCAGAAGACGGAGAAGAAAACTTCTACGATAAGTATAAAGATACTCTGAGAGAGGACGTTATGGATTATCTTTCAGAGAATCGTGCACACAGAAGTCTGTGGAAGGGTGTTCCGATTTCCCGTGACGGAAAGGTTCAGCTGCGTGACGGACGTACCGGAGAATACTTCGACGGAAAAGTCACAATCGGACACATGCATTATCTGAAACTGCATCATCTGGTTGATGATAAGATCCATGCACGTTCTACAGGTCCTTACTCCTTAGTTACACAGCAGCCGCTGGGTGGTAAAGCACAGTTCGGTGGTCAGCGATTCGGAGAGATGGAGGTATGGGCACTGGAAGCTTATGGTGCTGCATATACTCTGCAGGAGATCTTGACTGTTAAGTCCGATGATGTCGTAGGACGAGTAAAGACATACGAGGCTATTATCAAAGGCGAGAATATCCCTGAGCCGGGTGTTCCGGAATCTTTCAAGGTACTTTTGAAAGAGTTACAGTCTCTTGGTCTGGATGTCAAAGTGCTTGACGAAGACAGAAATGAAGTAGAACTCATTGAAACCAGTGAGTACGGAAATACCGATATCAATGCCATCATTGGAAATGACAGAGATGACAGAGATTATGCATTTGAAGACAGTGAGTCGTTTGAAAAACACGGATTTACCAAGCAGGAGTTCGATTCCGAGAATGAAGAGCTTGTCAATGTAGAACCGGAAAATGATAACGATGATGAAGATTTCGGCGATGCTGATGATCTCTTTGATGACGCAGAAGAAGTTCTTGATGATGAAGAGTAATTGGGAAGGAGTGTCATAAATGCCAGAAACAAATAAAAAGGACATGAATCAGGCAATGCAGTTTGATGCGATCCAGATTGGATTAGCATCACCTGAGAAGATCCGTGAGTGGTCTCATGGCGAAGTAAAAAAGCCGGAGACAATCAATTACAGAACCTTAAAGCCTGAGAAGGATGGTCTTTTCTGTGAGAAAATTTTTGGACCGCAGAAAGACTGGGAATGTCATTGTGGTAAATATAAAAAGATTCGTTATAAAGGTGTTGTCTGCGACCGCTGTGGTGTAGAAATTACAAAATCCAGTGTTCGTAGAGAGCGTATGGGACATATTGAGCTGGCAGCTCCGGTTTCCCATATCTGGTATTTCAAGGGAATTCCATCCCGTATGGGTCTGATCCTTGATTTATCTCCGCGTGTACTTGAGCGTGTGCTTTATTTCGCTTCTTATATTGTGCTTGATGCAGGAGATACTTCTCTTGCATACAAGCAGGTACTTTCTGAGGCAGAATATCAGGAAGCAAGAGAGCAGTACGGAAGTGCATTCCGTGTGGGCATGGGAGCAGAAGCCATCCATGAACTGCTTGCTGCGATTGATCTGGAAAAAGATTCTGCAGAGCTGAAAGCAGAGTTAGAGAATGCAACGGGACAGAAGCGTGCACGTATTATCAAGCGTCTGGAAGTTGTAGAAGCATTCCGTGAGTCCGGAAATAAGCCGGAGTGGATGATCATGACGGTTATCCCGGTTATTCCGCCGGATTTACGTCCGATGGTTCAGCTGGATGGTGGTCGTTTTGCAACATCTGATCTGAATGATCTGTATCGTAGAATTATTAACCGTAACAACCGTCTGAGAAGACTGCTTGATCTCGGTGCACCGGATATTATCGTGCGCAATGAGAAACGTATGTTACAGGAAGCGGTTGATGCCCTGATCGATAATGGCCGTCGTGGACGTCCGGTTACCGGTCCTGGAAACAGAGCACTGAAGTCTCTGTCTGATATGTTAAAGGGTAAGGGCGGACGTTTCCGTCAGAACCTGTTAGGAAAGCGAGTTGACTACTCCGGACGTTCCGTTATCTGTGTAGAGCCAAAACTTAAGATCTATCAGTGTGGTCTGCCAAAAGAGATGGCAATCGAGCTGTTTAAGCCGTTTGTTATGAAAGAATTGGCAGCTAAAGGAATTGCTCATAATATCAAGAGCGCCAAGAAAATGGTAGAAAGACTTCAGCCGGAGGTATGGGATGTGCTTGAAGAAGTAATCAAAGAGCATCCGGTTATGTTAAACCGTGCCCCTACACTGCACAGACTTGGTATTCAGGCGTTCGAGCCAATCCTTGTAGAAGGTAAGGCAATTAAGCTTCATCCGCTGGTATGTACCGCGTTCAACGCCGATTTCGACGGTGACCAGATGGCTGTGCATCTTCCTCTGTCCGTAGAAGCTCAGGCAGAATGCCGTTTTATGCTGTTATCACCAAACAACCTGCTGAAGCCGTCTGATGGTGGTCCGGTAGCCGTTCCTTCCCAGGATATGGTCCTCGGAGTATACTATCTGACTATGCACAAACTGGCAGATTATAAGGATAAAAAAGATGCAGTTGCTGTTTCCGATAAAGTGTATAACGATATTGAGGAATTAAAGAAAGCAACCACACCGGACCCGAAGACAGGAAAGAGTGAGATCGGATTGTATGATCTGATCTGGTTTGAAGATACAACAGACAATAACCGTCGGGTATTATGTAAGCCAATGGATCTGTTCGGATATCATTACGGAAGCATGAATCAGGCATTGCTTGCGTATGAGAATGGAGAGATTACACTTCATCAGAATATTTATGTATACCGTAAGGCAACTATGGCTGACGGAACAGAAGTATCCGGATTTATCAAGACAACACTTGGTCTTCTGATTTTCAATGAGATTATTCCGCAGGATCTGGGATTTGTAGACCGCAGTACCCCGGAGAATGCTTTGAAGCTGGAAATTGATTTCCATGTTGGAAAGAAACAGATCAAACAGATTCTGGAGAAGGTTATTAATATTCATGGTGCGACAAAGACTGCCGAGGTACTGGATGATGTCAAGGCAATGGGTTATGGATATTCCACAAGAGCTGCCATGACCGTATCAATTTCCGATATGACAGTGCCACCACAGAAGCCACAGATGATCGAGCAGGCACAGAATACGGTAGACCGGATCACACGTCAGTATAAGCGTGGTCTTATCACAGAAGAAGAGCGTTATAAGGAAGTTGTAGAGACCTGGAAAGAGACGGATGATGAGCTGACAACAGCACTTCTTACCGGACTTGACAAGTACAACAACATCTTCATGATGGCCGATTCCGGAGCCCGTGGTTCTGATAAACAGATCAAGCAGCTGGCCGGTATGCGTGGATTGATGGCCGATACAACCGGTAGAACCATCGAGCTGCCAATCAAGTCAAACTTCCGTGAAGGTCTGGACGTACTGGAGTACTTCATGTCAGCGCATGGAGCACGTAAAGGTCTGTCCGATACCGCACTTCGTACGGCCGATTCCGGATACCTGACCAGACGTCTGGTTGATGTATCCCAGCATATGATCGTTCGTGAGTCTGACTGTTGTGCAGGAACAAACCGTGAGATTCCGGGAATGATCGTTAAGGCATTTATGGAAGGCAAGGAGGAAATCGAAAGTCTGGAAGAACGTATTACCGGACGTTTCTCATGCGAGACAATTTGTGACAAAGACGGAAATGTTATTGTTAAAGCAAACCATATGATTACACCTCGCCGTGCGGCGGATGTTGTGAATAAAGGCGTTGATGAAAAGGGAAATCCGATTACAAGTGTGAAGATCCGTACCATTCTTACCTGCCGTTCCCACATGGGTGTATGCGCGAAATGTTACGGTGCCAACATGGCAACCGGTCAGGCGGTACAGGTTGGTGAAGCGATCGGTATTATCGCCGCACAGTCCATCGGTGAGCCTGGTACACAGCTTACCATGAGAACATTCCATACCGGTGGTGTAGCCGGTAACGATATTACACAGGGTCTTCCTCGTGTAGAGGAAATTTTCGAGGCACGTAAGCCAAAGGGACTTGCAATTATTACAGAGTTCGGCGGCGTTGCTACCATTAAGGATACCAAGAAGAAGCGTGAAGTCATCGTTACAGATCCGGAATCCGGAGATACAAAGACTTACCTGATTCCTTATGGATCACGTATTAAGATCATGGATGGTGCCGTACTTGAAGCCGGTGATGAACTGACCGAAGGTTCTGTAAATCCACATGATATCTTAAAAATCAAAGGTGTGCGTGCCGTACAGGATTACATGCTTCGTGAAGTACAGCGTGTATATCGTCTGCAGGGTGTAGAAATCAACGATAAGCATATTGAGGTTATCGTTCGACAGATGTTACAGAAGATCCGCGTAGAAGAGAATGGAGATTCCGATCTTCTTCCGGGCAGCATGGTAGATTCTCTTGATTTTCTTGAACTGAACGAAAAGCTTGAGGAAGAAGGCAAGGAACAGGCAGTTGGTTCCCAGGTATTACTTGGTATCACAAAAGCATCCCTTGCAACAAATTCATTCCTGTCAGCTGCATCCTTCCAGGAGACCACGAAGGTTCTTACGGAAGCAGCAATCAAGGGTAAGATTGATCCGTTGATCGGTATGAAAGAGAACGTTATCATCGGTAAGCTGATTCCGGCAGGTACCGGTATGAAGAGATACCGCAATATCAAACTGGACAGTGATGTGAACGAAGAAGAAGAGTTCTCATTTGACGATCTGGAAGATTTCACTATGGATGAAGAAGAGGAAATGATCCCGACAGTAACCGTTCCGGATGGAACAGATCTGTCAGCCGTTTCCGGAACTGATGAGGATTCATCGGAAGAATAAATTACAGCACAGATAATAGAATCTGTGAAGATACAAAAGAGGGAGAGCAAATCTCCCTCTTTTTCATGTATTTTTTAAAAGTGGGTTGACAAGCACAACAGAAATTTATATAATATTTTAGCGTGCATTATGGTATGATGCATGCTTGAAGAATAATACAGGAGGTGAAAATAATGCCAACATTTAACCAGTTAGTAAGAAAAGGACGTCAGACTACTGTAAAGAAGTCTACAGCACCTGCACTTCAGAGAAGCTTTAACTCTCTGCAGAAGAAGCCAATCAATACTTCTTCTCCACAGAAGAGAGGTGTTTGTACTGCTGTTAAGACAGCAACTCCTAAGAAGCCTAACTCAGCTCTTCGTAAGATCGCCAGAGTTCGTCTTTCCAACGGAATCGAAGTAACATCTTATATCCCAGGTGAAGGACACAACTTACAGGAGCATAGTGTTGTTCTGATCCGTGGTGGTCGTGTTAAGGATTTACCTGGTACACGTTACCATATCATCCGTGGTACATTAGATACCGCTGGTGTTGCGAACAGAAAGCAGGCCCGTTCTAAGTACGGCGCTAAGAAACCAAAGGCAGCTAAATAATAAACAGATTATTTGGCAGACAATGGGTCACAAACAGAGCTAAATAGGTTTAGTGTTGGGATTATTGTTGTATCCGCTACCGGATATAACCTACTCATTATATAGCCCGCACGAACACATTAGAGAGACACATGTGAGTACCGTTGAATTAATTAAAAATGATTAAGGAGGGAAGTAACGTGCCACGTAAAGGACATACTCAGAAAAGAGACGTATTAGCAGATCCGTTATACAACAACAAAGTGGTTACCAAGCTTATCAACAACATTATGTTAGATGGTAAGAAAGGTGTTGCACAGAAGATCGTATACGGCGCTTTTACTAAAGTAGAAGAGAAGACAGGAAAGCCAGCAATCGAGGTATTCGAGGAGGCTATGAACAACGTTATGCCAGCTCTTGAAGTTAAGGCAAGACGTATCGGTGGAGCTACCTATCAGGTACCTATCGAGGTTCGCCCGGATCGTCGTCAGGCATTAGCTCTTCGTTGGTTAACAACTTTCTCACGTGCTAGAGGTGAGAAGACTCAGGAAGAGAGACTGGCAAACGAGATCATGGATGCTGCAAACAATACTGGTGCAGCAGTTAAGAGAAAAGAAGATATGCACAAGATGGCAGAGGCAAACAAGGCCTTCGCACATTACAGATTCTAATTGGAAATCTAATAGGAGGAAAAAACCTTGGCTGGAAGAGAATATCCACTTGAGAGAACCAGAAATATCGGAATTATGGCTCATATCGATGCTGGTAAGACAACATTAACAGAGCGTATTCTGTATTATACTGGTGTTAACTATAAAATCGGTGATACTCATGAAGGTACTGCTACCATGGACTGGATGGAGCAGGAGCAGGAAAGAGGTATCACAATTACTTCAGCCGCTACAACATGTCACTGGACAGAAGAAGAGTTCACAAAGCCGAAAAAGGGCGCTCTTGAGCATCGTATCAACATCATCGATACTCCTGGACACGTAGACTTTACAGTAGAGGTTGAGCGTTCACTCCGTGTATTGGACGGCGCCGTTGGTGTCTTCTGTGCAAAGGGTGGTGTTGAGCCTCAGTCAGAGAATGTATGGCGTCAGGCTGATACCTACAATGTACCTCGTATGGCATTCATCAATAAGATGGATATCTTAGGTGCAAACTTTTACGGTGCTGTAGATCAGATCCGTGAGAGATTAGGAAAGAACGCAATCGTTCTTCAGCTACCAATCGGTAAAGAAGATGATTTCAAGGGAATCATTGATCTGTTCGAGATGAAAGCATATATCTACAACGATGAGAAGGGTGATAACATCACTGTTACAGATGATCTTGGAGATATGGCTGATCAGGCAGCAGAGTATCGTACAGAACTCATTGAGAAGATCTGTGAGTTAGATGACGATTTAATGATGCAGTACCTTGAGGGCGAAGAGCCATCCGTTGATGATATGAAGAAGGTTCTTCGTAAAGGAACATGTGAGTGTACGGCAGTGCCTGTTTGCTGTGGTTCTGCATACAGAAACAAGGGTGTTCAGAAGTTACTGGATGCTATTATCGAATATATGCCAGCTCCAACAGACATCCCTGCAATCAAGGGTGTTGACCTGGATGGCAACGAGATCGAGAGACATTCATCTGATGATGAGCCTTTCGCAGCTCTTGCATTCAAGATTATGGCAGATCCATTCGTAGGAAAACTTGCTTACTTCCGTGTTTATTCCGGAACATGTAAGTCTGGTTCTTACGTGTTAAATGCAACAAAGGATAAGAAGGAACGTGTTGGACGTATTCTTCAGATGCATGCAAACAAGAGACAGGAGTTAGACATTGTTTACTCTGGTGATATCGCAGCAGCAGTTGGATTTAAGTTCACTACTACCGGTGATACCATCTGTGATGAGCAGCATCCGGTTATCCTTGAGTCTATGGAATTCCCAGAGCCAGTTATCGAGCTCGCAATTGAGCCTAAAACAAAAGCTGGACAGGGCAAGTTAGGTGAAGCATTAGCAAAACTTGCTGAAGAAGATCCTACATTCCGTGCACATACAGATCAGGAAACTGGTCAGACAATCATTGCCGGAATGGGTGAGTTACATCTGGAGATCATCGTTGACCGTCTGCTTCGTGAGTTCAAGGTAGAAGCAAACGTAGGTGCTCCTCAGGTAGCATACAAAGAGACATTTACAAAGGCTGTTGATCAGGAATACAAGTACGCTAAGCAGTCCGGTGGTCGTGGACAGTACGGACATTGTAAGGTACGTTTCGAGCCGATGGATGCCAACGGAGAAGAACTGTTCAAGTTCGATTCCGAGGTTGTCGGTGGTGCTATTCCGAAGGAATACATCCCAGCAATCGGTGAAGGTATTGAGGAAGCTACAAAGGCTGGTTCCCTTGGCGGATTCCCTGTTGTAGGTATCCATGCTACCGTATATGACGGATCTTACCATGAAGTCGATTCTTCCGAGATGGCATTCCATATTGCCGGATCTATGTGTTTCAAGGAAGCTATGGCTAAGGCAGCTCCAGTATTACTTGAGCCTATCATGAAAGTTGAGATTACTATGCCGGAAGAGTACATGGGAGATGTTATCGGTGACGTTAACTCCCGTCGTGGACGTATCGAAGGTATGGATGATCTGGGCGGCGGTAAGATTGTACACGCTTATGTACCACTTGCTGAGATGTTCGGATACTCAACAGACTTACGTTCTAAGACACAGGGTCGTGGTAACTACTCTATGTTCTTCGAGAAGTATGAGCCAGTTCCAAAGAACGTACAGGAGAAGCTTCTGTCTAATAAGGCAAAATAATAGAAAAAGCTTGAAATATAGCTGATTATTCGCTATAATCGAGTTAGTCGGTTTGACAACCTAAAACCATAAAAACAAGCCCAAAACCGGGCATAAAATGAAGGAGGACATTTCAAAATGGCAAAGGCTAAATTTGAAAGAACAAAACCACATTGTAATATTGGTACCATCGGTCACGTAGATCATGGTAAAACAACTTTAACAGCAGCTATTACAAAGGTATTAGCAGCTCGTGTTGCTGGTAACGAAGCAACAGATTTCGAGAACATTGATAAGGCTCCAGAAGAGAGAGAGCGTGGTATCACAATTTCTACAGCTCACGTTGAGTATGAGACAGAGAAGAGACATTACGCACACGTTGACTGTCCTGGACATGCTGACTACGTAAAGAACATGATCACTGGTGCAGCTCAGATGGATGGTGCTATCCTCGTTGTTGCTGCTACTGATGGTGTTATGGCTCAGACAAAGGAGCACATCCTCCTTTCTCGTCAGGTAGGTGTACCTTACATCATCGTTTTCTTAAACAAGTGCGATATGGTAGACGATCCAGAACTTATCGAGTTGGTAGAGATGGAAGTTACTGAGCAGCTTGAAGAGTATGGTTTCAATGATTGCCCAATCATCAAGGGTTCTGCTTTAAAGGCTCTTGAAGATCCTAACGGAGAGTGGGGAGACAAGATCATGGAGCTTATGGATACTGTTGATTCTTATATCCCAGATCCAGAGCGTGATACAGATAAGCCATTCCTTATGCCAGTAGAGGACGTATTCACAATCACAGGTCGTGGTACTGTTGCAACTGGTAGAGTAGAGCGTGGTACATTACATCTGAACGACGAACTTGAAATCCTTGGTGTTAAGGAAGATGTTCTTAAGACAGTTGTAACTGGTATCGAGATGTTCCGTAAGCAGTTAGACGAGGCTATGGCTGGTGATAACATCGGTGCATTACTTCGTGGTGTAAACCGTGACCAGATCGTTCGTGGACAGGTTCTTGCTAAGCCAGGTACTGTAACTTGCCATCACAAGTTCACAGCTCAGGTTTACGTTTTAACAAAGGATGAAGGTGGACGTCATACTCCATTCTTCAACAACTATCGTCCACAGTTCTACTTCAGAACAACTGACGTAACAGGTGTTTGCGAGCTTCCAGCAGGAACAGAGATGTGCATGCCTGGTGATAACGTAGAGATGACAATCGAGCTGATTCATCCAGTAGCTATGGAGCAGGGTCTTACATTCGCTATCCGTGAGGGTGGACGTACTGTAGGATCAGGACGTGTTGCTACAATCATCGAGTAATTATAAATTGCTTAAAATTAAGGGTTCCCATTATTGGGAGCCCTTTTTTGGTACCATTGCAGCTCTTTCATGATAGCATCCGGCATTGTTATGGTTCTTATGCCGTTGGTTGTCTTTTTGTGGGGACAGAATGCCACTTTTTGGAAAGAGTTATGCGGATATGTTATGGTATTGGACGTAAAATTGATATTAGAAGGTGTGAGCGCGAGCAATTCACCAAACTACATACCGGAATAAAACAGAAGCTGCAGAGCAGTGTGTGCAGTTGGATTATCTACCAGGGCAATGAAGTGGTTGTACTGATCGAGCATTTAGAAGAAGAAAAGACAATAGTAACGACATTTAGAAATTATGCAGAGGTAAAGAAAGCATGAATGGAAGATTACACCGTGGCTCGTGTGACAACCGGGATCAATACGGAGAAAACGGACATTTTAATTTCTGTAGGAAACTTTGGCTTTGCATAAGTTGGATCTATTCTTCGGATATATCATAGTCAGTGGCTGTATCAGAAAATTTTGTATCCCAAATGGCTTCTTCAATGGTTTGTAAACATTCATCTGTATGTTTGGAAATGTCTTGTCCCCAGAAGTGAAGGACAGTATAGCCTAGAAATAGAAGCTTTTTATCATTTTCATAATCACGATTACGGTTTCGTTCGATTTTTTTGATCCAAAAGTCTGGATTTTTCCCATTTTCAAGCCGGAGTTTGAGAATCTCCCAATCCTTTCCGTGAAAAAATTCACTATCGCAAAAAATAGCAATTTTATATTTGGTAAGAACAATGTCAGGAGAACCAGGGAGAGCCTTATAATTTTTACGATAGCGATAACCTTTGTGCCATAGAGCTTTTCGGAGCAATAGCTCTATGGAAGTATCTTTACTGTGGATCTTACGCATATTGTTTGAAACAGTAGCGGAATCACGCGACATATAGGTACCTTCTTTCTACCTGAACTGCTGAGAATATATTATCAAAAAACAGGATAAATAGCAAACGGGTTAAGAAACATGCAAGAGGAAATCTAACGATATGGTGAGAAAATTGCTTGTTGCTAATTGTGGTATATGATAAAATATGAGTTGTACTATTTTTGAATTTGGAGGAATTTTAATGGCGATTTGTTATGACAAATTATGGAAATTACTGATAGATAAAAAAATGAACCGCACAGAATTGAAGGAAGCGTCAGGAATAAGTTTTAATGTGTTAGCTCGATTAGGAAAGAATGAGCCAGTTTCATTTGAATCAATAGAAAAAATATGTTTTACATTAAATTGCAAGATAGAAGATGTTGTAGAGATACAAAAAGACGAACCAATACAAATCGATAGTGATGCATTTACAACCATAGAACTGTTTGCTGGAGCTGGCGGTTTGGCTTTAGGGATAGAAAAAGCTGGATTTGAACCATTGGGACTAATAGAGTTTGATAAAGATGCAGCAGAATCTTTGAAAACCAATAGGCCGAACTGGAGAGTTATTCATGATGATATAGCTAATATATCTTGTTTAGATTTGGAAGATTATTTTGGCATAAAAAAAGGAGACCTGGATTTATTATCGGGAGGGGCACCGTGTCAGGCTTTTTCCTATGCTGGAAAAAGATTAGGACTTGAAGATGCGAGAGGAACACTTTTTTATCACTATGCAACTTTTTTACAGAAATTACAGCCAAAGATGTTTTTATTTGAAAATGTGCGAGGATTGCTGACTCATGATAAGGGAAGAACATATGCAACGATAACCAATATTTTTGAACAGGCGGGATATACCATTCAGAAAAAAGTTTTAAATGCGTGGGATTTTGGTGTGCCGCAGAAAAGAGAGAGGCTAATTACTGTTGGAATTAGGAATGATTTAGTGGGAAAAGTTTCATTCTCATTTCCTAAAGAACATGATTATAAGCCTGTTTTGAGAGATGTTTTATTGGATTGCCCAGAAGGACCAGGAGTGCCATACGGGGAAAATAAAAGAAAAATATTTGAATTAGTTCCACCTGGAGGATATTGGAGAGATATCGATCCAGAGATTGCAAAAGCATATATGAAAAGTTGTTGGGATATGGAAGGCGGAAGAACAGGAATTCTTAGGAGAATGAGTCTGGATGAACCATCATTGACGGTATTGACTTCACCGTCTCAGAAGCAAACAGAAAGATGCCATCCATTGGAAGCAAGACCGTTTACAGTACGTGAGAATGCAAGATGTCAAACATTTCCAGATGAATGGCAGTTTTGTGGAAGTGTTCAATCTCAGTATAAACAGGTTGGAAATGCGGTTCCTGTCAACTTAGCATATGAAATTGGGTTGGAGATACATAAATCATTAGAGGGGGTAAAATAAATGGCATGGAATTTAGATTTTATATCAGAAGAAGATTTTAAGAAGCATGTGCGTGCAACGATTATGAAATATGGAGAAAAACTGGAATCGTATGATTTGAAGCGGTTCAATAGTAACCTGATTGATCCGATCAAGCTGATTTTTGATAAATCGGTGTATCGTACAAGCTGGGAAGAAATTGTAAATAATGAAATTTTCCGGCAGAGAGATAAGTCTAATAATAATGATATAGGATATTTTCACCAGAATATTTTTTCTTATTTCAAAGGATGCGAAGTCCCGCAGGCAGGCTGGGATGTTATTTACAGAAATCCCGATGGAATACAAATGCCAGATGGAGATATTGTACATACAATATATGTGGAAATGAAAAACAAACACAATACTATGAATTCTGCATCTTCTGCAAAAACATATATAAAGATGCAGGGACAGATTTTGGAAGATGATGATTGTGCGTGTCTGTTGGTTGAAGCAATTGCAAAGAAATCACAGAATATAAAATGGTCAACAAAAGTTGATGGGAAAAATGTACAGCATAGGTTGATTCGTCGTGTGAGCATGGATCAGTTTTATGCAATTCTCACTGGTGAAGAAGATGCATTTTATAAGATGTGTATGGCATTGCCGGAGGTAATCAATTCTGTTGTAAATGAAGAAGGCGGTGTTGAAGTACCACACGATACGGTTATTGATGAATTGAGAAAGGTGGCATCATTATATGGTGATGAAAACGACGAGCTGTCTATGGCAATGGCTGTATATATGCTTGGATTTAATACGTATATGGGATTTGGAGATAAAATCCGTGGAGAATTAGGAGAAGATAAAGACGGAATGCTGAAACGGATTTATGAATATGTGAAACGGTTAAAATAGGCATATAAAGAATGGTGGGGAATGAACATGAGCACTTCGACACATGATTTATTTGATTTTTTAAAAAAGGCAAATAGTAATATTTCGGATGAATACACAAGAATTTGTAGAAAAAAGTCGCGGAAGAAGGAACACCGGAGGAGTTAATGAGCACCAACGGAATCTACCGGCATATGACAAATCTTCAGATGCAGAGCGCCGGATGGAAAATACAATAAGAATCAATGGAAGCTTTTCGGAATAGAGGCTGCGATATTGCCGTCTACAGGTCGGGCAAACGCAGCCTGGTCATCCGATGGACTTTGTTGGAATTATTTTTTCTTTTTTACAATCCCGATTCCGATCAGTAAAGCGCTGATGAGAATTCCGGCGACAAGAAGGATGACATACATGTTGGCATTTACGTTGAGATCTGTCGTCCAGGTGGAAAAATTCGCATGGCGGATGGTAAGCTGTCTGGTATCATACAGAAGATAACTGCAAACATCATTGGAGAAGGTAATCCATATACTGCAAAGAAGTGTACACAGACCGCCTTTGATAAAACTATTGACCGGGAGATAGCGAATTATGAGGAAAAAGAGCCATACACCGATCATCAGGACTGTTGCCACAATGCATCCGGTTTTCAGACTGCCTAATCCGGAACGGTAAGATACGGTAAATATGGTCAGGTAGAGCCAAAGCGTATCCCAGATCATGATAATAAGGGCTTTTTTATCGGATAATACAGGCGGTAATGTCATTTCGCGTATCACCAGAGGGAAAAATACAACGGAAAGTCCGAATACAGTCGGAACGGACCAGAAGAAAAATTCTCCTCCGCCATTCATGGTATTTACAAAAAATAAAATCAGCAGCAGGGCACCGACACCACATAAAATACATTTCATCAGCCGTTTCTGGGAAGAAATAAGCGGAACAACAGTGAGTGCTGCGACAAGCATCATGGAAGCGGTTACGACAGAGAATACGCCGAGTCCGCTGCCGCCGGCCATGGATACAATAAAGGTAATAAGGATCGGAACAAGCAGCAGGGCGGCAATGACTATACCGGCTTTGTATGCCAGGTTCCGTTCTTTTTTGGCATGCCGTTCCAGAATTTCGCAGGATTCGGTTTCAATTACGTTGTCAATGGTATGATTGGCTAAATCTTCGTAAATTTTTTCGCAGTCAGCGCAGTCAGCAAGATGCTGTCTGACCAGTTCACAGCTGGCAGGACTGCATGCATGGTCGTAATATAATGGCAGGAGATCCTGCACAATGTCACATTCGTTTGGATTATGATTCATGGTGGTCCATCCTTTCTTTAATTTTTAATCTTGCCCTGTGATAAGTAACTCTCGCCCAGTTTTCTGTTTTCCCGAAGATTATTCCGATTTGTGAAAAGGATAATTCTCCGAAAACTCTTAGCTGAAAGACTTCTTTATAAGGTTCCTGAAGTTCATGAAGTACGAGATGAATCTGCAGCGCAGAGTCCTGATCCGCAATATGGTTTGCAATATCATCGGATGTTTCCGCAGCAGATGCATCGAAACAGGCATATTTTTGATTTTTGCGGCATTCATCAACTGCAAGGTTTTTGGCTATGCTGCACAGCCATGTGAATTCACGGGATTTCCCTTCATAGCCGTGTCGGGCAGTCAGCGCTTTATAAAACGTATTTTGTGTGATTTCTTCCGCCAGGGACTGATTTTTGACGATTGTCATCACGTAAGAGTAAACCTGCAGGTAATAGGAATTGTACAATTTTTCATAATTCAGAACCGGTCACCTCCTTTTTACACAGATTAGACGGCGAAAAGATGGTTTCGTTACAAACTTTTCCAAATTATTTTATAATATTTTTCATGGATTTAACAGGAAAGAATTTCAAGTGTCTATGTTTTAAGGTTAAGTTAAGGAAAACATCATAAGAAAATAATATGACAATTTATGGCATACATTATTTCCGGTGTGAAAAAGAAATCAAAAGTTGTCATTGGAAAGGCAAGTATAAGGATTCCGTTTTTTGAGCGTCTGGATAAACTGAATCTGCGTCTGATTCCGATTGATGTCAAGACGAGTAACGCCGTACCGACAGCGGATTACATCAATATCAATGTGGATGCCACGGTCAATGTCAAGATCAGTAATGATCCGGAGAAACTGCGTCTGGCAGCAGAGAACTTTCTGAATAAAAATACAGAGTACATAGCAAGTGTGGCACGTGAAGTGCTTGAAGGTAATGTGCGTGAGATTGTTGGTAAGATGCGGCTGGAGGAAATGGTTTCCGACCGTCAGAAATTTGCCAACCTTGTCAAAGAAAATGCGGAGCCGGATCTGGCAGCGATGGGACTGGATATCATCAGTTTCAATGTGCAGAATTTCGTTGATGGAAATGATGTCATTGAAAATCTCGGTATCGACAATATTGTAAAGATTAAGAAATCTGCAGCCATCGCAAAAGCTGAGAGTGAGAGAGATATTAAAGTTGCACAGGCAGCAGCGGATAAAGAATCCAATGATGCGGCAGTGGAAGCGCAGACAGAGATTGCGAAGAAACAGAATGAACTGGCAATCAAAAAATCAGAACTTCAGATGGAAGCCGATACAAAGAAGGCGATGGCAGATGCCGCTTACGAAATCCAGAAAGAGGAACAACGTAAGACTATTGAAGTTACCACGGCAAATGCAGATATTGCAAAGCAGGAGCGTGAAATTGAGTTAAAGCAGAAGCAGGTTGCCGTTACGGAGCAGTCGCTGGAGGCAGAAGTAAAGAAGAAAGCCGAGGCAGAAAAATATGCAGCCCAGCAGCGCGCGGAAGCAGAACTTTATCAGCGTCAGAAGGACGCAGAGGCAAAGCAGTTTGAGGCACAGCGGGAAGCGGAAGCGCAGAAGGCACAGGCAGAAGCCATGCGTTTTGCAAGAGAGCAGGAAGCAGCCGGTATCCGGGCAGTCGGTGAGGCAGAGGCATCTGCGATCCAGGCAAAAGGTATTGCGGAAGCAGAAGCCATGGAAAAGAAGGCAGAAGCATATGCGAAGTATAATAAGGCTGCAGTAGCGGAAATGATGATCAAGGTACTTCCGGATATTGCCGGAAAAGTTGCAGAACCGCTCGGTCAGATTGACAAGATCACAATCATTGGAGGTGGCGAAGGCGGCAGCAATGGTGTGGATCAGATTGCCGGAAATGTGCCGGTGGTCATGGCAAAAGTCTTTGAAAGCATGAAAGAAGCAACCGGAATTGATCTGGCAGATATTATCAACGCAGAGTCTTACGATGCGAAGGTAAACCGCAATGTGAATGTATCGGGACTTGATTCCGTGAACTTTGTAGTAAAGGATGACGGAACAAAGGTTACGATGGCAAAAGTGGAGCCGCAGAATAGTACAAAACCGGTAAGTACAGATGTACCGGAATCCGGAGAACAGGGATAAAACCAAAAGAAAGAGAACAGTGTCAGATGATAAATCGGGGCACTGTTCTCTTTTTGTCGGTGATGATTCATGCGAAATGTTTAAATAATAGGTGCAATTCGGAAAATTTTTCGTTATACTAAATATATGAAGATAAAGAAATGAAAAAATTGAAACAGCAATCGCAGCATTACAGCAGGAAGCAACGGAAGAAGAGGTAAAAGGTTCAGGAAGTGTTATGTCTACGTTTTTGGCAGATATGCATCAGCTTTTTACGCGGCACTTCCTGTAGATGAAATCATAGGAATAAAGGAGAGACCACGTGGGCAGAAAAAAAGAGCAGGAACATAAAACTTTAGCCCGTTGGATCATTGATAAAACCAATACCGATCATTACAGGGCGGGGATGCTCAGTGGATGGAAACATCCGTATATTGATGCGGATGTTATGGAAATAGTGGGTGGAAGAAAACAGCTTTTGGATCAGGCAACTATCCTTGAAAATGAGACAAATGCGGGAAAGATGGGGAAGTTTAAGCCCGATTGGAAAGATGTAAAAACAAGTATTAAGAAAATTGATTATGATGTTGCGATTATTCCGGAATTGTGTGAAAGGGAACAAATCGAAGATCCAAGGGAAAGGCAGCTTCGTCTCATTGCCCGTGTGGAAAAATGGCGGAGAAAAGGACAGGATTGTGCATGGTTGTGCTCCTACTATGATGATTTATTGGATCTGTTGAACAGAGGCAAAGAGCAGAAAGAACTGGAAGATGAAACCTTTTTTGTATGTATAGATGCAGTTGCACATCAAAAGGAACACGTCTGGAAACGGGTGTTCAGTGCGCGTGTCCTTCACAATTCCAAATGTTTCCAAAAAAATTATGAGGATAGAATACTGTCTGTTTTAAAAGAAAAATCCCCATTTTATATAGAGGAAATGAGTGATGATGAACTGCTGGATGCGCATAATATTCATTCTTATGCGCAGACGCTTGAGTGGAAAGGCACACTGCAGTATATTATAAATGATGAAAAAGTAATTGATTCTTCATCACAGATTTATGGAACGATTATAAATACACAGACAATGGAACATGCAAGGGCGTATGCCCTGTCAGGTTGCAAAAGAATCATGACAATTGAAAATAAAGCAAACTATGAGGACATGTCTTATAGAAAAGATACTCTTTATATATTTTGTCATGGTTTTTTCTCTCCAAAGGAAGTTCGGTTTTTGAAGACGATTTGTGATCTGGTTTCTGAGGGATGTGAATTTTATCATTGGGGAGATCTGGATTATGGAGGAATCTGTATTTTCCAGTTTATTAAGGCGCAGGTATTCCCAAAACTTCTTCCATACAAAATGAGTCAGGAGGATTTTGAATTAGCAGTCAGGGAGGATGCAGGTATTTTATTAAAGGAAGATACCAGAAATAAGCTGATAAGGAAAAATGCAGGACTACTGGAACCATTAAAGGAAGCAATACTTAAGTCAGGTCTGACGATAGAACAGGAACGGCTGTTGTAGAAAATAAAGAGGAAATTCATTCATGATTTTAAAAAAGAAAATTCCAAAGGAATTTTATAAACTATTTCGCACGAAAAACCGTGATGCATATATGCAGTTTCTTGTGGCAATTTATGAGGAAAATAATGAAGTGTATACAGCACTTGGATTGACGATAGAGGAATGCCGTGTGATTATTGCAGATACAATTGCAAAGGCAAGGATTATCTGGGAGGATGAGGAAATAGAAGAAGAGGACGAGCCGGATACCTTATTTCCGGAAGATTCGCCGTCTGGCATATTGAATACCCTGATTCGGTGGGGATGGTTAAAAAGCGATTTTGATGAAAAGTTAAATACGTATATTATTTCTTTCCCGGAATACAGCCAGCTGTTTACGGAATTGTTTCAGAAGCTTCAGACAGAAGATGACAGCCGGGAGAGGGAAAGTATCCTTTCGATTTACAGTGCTTTGTTTACGTATCATTCGGATACAGAAAAAAATAATGATATTTTAAAAAACGCACTCCAGACGTCCAGACGGCTGGGGCAGCTTCTTTCCAATATGCAGGATGGAATGCGTTCCTATTTTGAGGAATTGTCGCAGAAAAAAAATTTTATTGGAATTCAGAAAGTTCTGGTAGAGGAAATTAACAACCGTGACAGTAAAAAATATGCAATTCTTACGACAACAGACAGCTTTTACCGTTATAAGGAAGCAGTTAAGGAACTGATCAGCCAGATTCTTCGCGAAAATGACCAAAAAAGGGAACAGCTTGTAAAAGAGCGTACCGGACTTGTGGAGGGAACTGTTACCAGCAAAAGAAACCAGTATCGTCTGGAATATTGTGAAAGTGCCAGTCAGCTTGTGTATCAGGTGGAGCGGGAATTTGATCTGATCGAAAAAAAATATAACAAGCTGATCGAACAGAAAACTGTCTTTGCCAAGCGTGCACTGGCACGAATCCATTATATTCTGCAGGAAGGCTCTTCGGATGAAGATCATATTGTAAAGTTAATTAATTTGTTGGATCATCATGCAAACAGCCCACAGGTGTTAGAACAAATGCGTGACCGGATCAGAGTGGGAACACAGTTTAAGAATATAACCGATAGAAGTTTTTACAACCGGAAAAATGCGGAGGATGCAGGATTTCACCCGATTGCGATGGAAAAGCACAACGAGGAGACTCAGATGACCGATTTTGTACCAAAGCCGCTTTATACGAAAAAACAGTTGCAGGAATTCAGGCAGAAAAATATCGTGGATGGCAGATTTGTCACGGATGAACAGACGATTCAGTCCGTAGAAGATCTGGAAAAACTGCTGTTTTTGTGGCAGGAGGAAACGGATGATACGAAACAGGAGGAAACGGTGCATATTGATGGAGAATTAAAAGGAGAATATGGATTTGTTTTTTCAAAACTGGTGATTGACGCAAAAAAAGGAGAGAAAAAATAAATGTTAGAATACATGGAAAATATCTCGCAGAGTGAGGCGGAAAATATTAGAAAAACCATACAGGATCTGTTTCGCCAGACCTGTATTTTGCAGACAAAGTGTGATCCGGTTACTCTGATCCAGAAGGATAATCCTCACTATCAGGTATGTGCGAGAAATCGGGAATTTATTGCAGATTATCTGCAGGTGCTTGACTGTGAACTGGTTCATGATCCGCAGGAACATATTTTCCGGATTACAGGAGATGGCGTGCTGACGGAGCGTATGACACTTTTAACAACGAAACTGGTGATCCTTATGAAATTGATTTATCGGGATAAAATTATGGGAGAAGGACTACATGCCACGACAACCAGTCTTGCGGAGATCCGAAGATATGGAAAGGAAACAAACCTGATTACGCGCAGACTGACCGCTCAGGAGTGGCAGGAGGCATTGATTCTGATGAAAACACACCAGATGATCGAACTGCCAAGTGCCATTGGAAATCTCGAAGACGATTCCCCGATTTATATTTACAGTACCATTAATATTTTCTGTTCAGCGGCAGATATCAATGAGCTGGTTGAAATGTTCAAAGGAGAAACCGGGGAAACGGAAGAACAAAAGGAAGCAGAGTATTCGGAAAAGACGCAGGATCAGTGGGAAACACAAGACGAAATGAGGAGTGAATAAATTGAGTCAGGCAAAAAAAGTTTTTACAAGGATGTGCCTTAACAACTGGGGAGGCATTGATCATAAGGTACTGGAGTTTCATGAATATGTGAATTTGTTCAGTGGAAAAAGCGGATCTGGAAAATCGACAGTGATGGATGCCATCCAGGTCATTTTGTATGGAAGTTTCTCACCGAGTTTTCTGAATAAAGCAGCGGATGATGCAAAAAATCGCAGAAGTGTGTTAAGTTATCTGCGCGGAGAACAAAAAGACGGATCTGCCAATCGTAAAGACTGTGATTTCTGTTCCGTAATTGCTCTGGAAATTGAAGATACCGGAACCCATATTATAACCTGTATTGGAATTGCGTTTGAAGTAAGAAAATCAGATTCTGAGATTAAAAAATTTGTGTATTTCAGTCACTCCGGGAAAATGCCGGAGTCTGAATATCTGACGGAACAGGGCGTCTGCTATTCCAATCAGGAGATCAAAAAGCTGGTCAGTGCCAGAACAAAATCCGATGACAACCGCGGAAAGGGAGAAGTCAACCGCATTTATGGTTCCAAAGAGGCATATCTGGGAACTCTGTATGATGTGATTCTCGGGTATATTGATCAGAACCGTTTTATCACGATGGAAAAAAGTGCAATTGCCCTGAAAATGACCAATGGAACGGGACAGTTTATTCGTGATTATATGTTTCCAAAGAACACTTCCAATACCATTGCCACGATTAGTGAACAGCTGGATTCTTACCGCCAGATCAAAGAAAAAATAGAAGATCTGCGGAAGCGGATTGAGCTGTTATCTGAAATTCAGGCATCAGGAAAGGAACTGGTGCGTCTGCAGACGGATATCGTCCGGGCAGAAGCCATGATACGCTGCATCGGTATTGAAGATTTGCGGGCAAGGATTCAGGCAGCAGAAGACGACAAAAGGAATCTTGCAGAAAAACAGGAACAATGCAAGAAAAAAGTGCAGGAACTTTCTGCCTCGCGGGAGGAAGCACAGCAGAAATTGATACAGGTCAGTGCCGATTTAAAAGCCAGCGATTTAGGGGGAAAACAGCAGCAGTACGAGGAATTAGATGAGCGCAGCAGGATGCTGGCAGATAATACCAGACAGTGGCAAAAGATCCTTCAGGGAATGAAAAACTGGGAAGAAGACGATGTGATCACGGATTATATCAGCAATCCGGTACTCAACATGATTGCTGAATTAAACCAGGGAAGGGTGACAGAAGAACTGTGCCAGAATCTGCATCTGAAAATTGAATCGGCCAAGCAAAATATCGAGGATGAAGTGGAGGATTACAGAGATCAGAGACGTGAGATCGGAAAACAGCTAAAAGAAAAAAAGCGGCTGGTAGATGATATGAAACATGACCGCAAACCATATGATGAGAATTTGCGGTCAGCAAGAAGTGCACTATCCCAGCAATTAAGTGACCGCTATGGGCAAACGGTGAAAGTACAGATTTTTGCAGATCTTTTCGATGTGCAGGAGGAAGAATGGAAGAATGCGATTGAAGGTCGCATGGGAAGGCTGAAACATTCTCTGATTACAGAGCCGCAGTATGCACATGAGGCAGCAGTCCTGTTTCGCAATATGAAGCAATATGAAAATGTTGATTTGATTAATTCCAAAGCGATTGCAGACAGTAAGCCGGATTGTATGGAAGGGTCATTGTATGAAGCGGTAAAAACGCAAGAGGCTTATGTGGATGTATGTCTGAAACGGTATCTGGGACATATTATGAAATGCAGGTCTGTGGAGGAACTGGAGCAGGTAAGGGATGGTGTGACACCGGATTGTTATTCGTACAGCAATTTTATTTTCCGGCATCTTAAGAAAAAAGACTATACGACCAGAGCGTGTATTGGACGCCGTGTTTCCAAGGCGCGGCTTACAGAATATGAAAACGATGTGGAAGATTTAAGCAGACAGGAGACGGAATTGGATCATCTGCTGCGCAGATTAAAAGCTGCAAGAGAATTTGAGTGTCTGAAAGATGAGCCATCTCATTACGTGAAACTCTCCAAGGCGGGTGCTGAGCTTGCAAAGGTAAATAAAACCAAGAAAGAACTCGAAGAAGTGATCCGCTTTTTGCGGGAGGGGGCATACAAAGAACTCGAAGAGAAGGAACAGGCTTTAAAGAAGCAGGTGCGGGACATCCAGACTGAGATCGATGAAGTGCAGACAGAGCTGGCAAAGCTAACCAGCCGGTATGGGCAGCTTTCCGGAGAAAATGAGTCCAGAAGACAGCAGCTGGAGGAAAAGCTGCAGGGATATATTGCCAATGAAGAACTCGAACAGGAAGTGTGGGAATTGTTAAAAAAGCAATCCGGGCAGTCCGTGATTAACAGGAAGAAGGCAGAGATTGCAGATCTGGCAGATAAGGAGCAGGAACAGGCAGAACGTCTGCAGATGGCGCGAAATAAATATATTCTTGCATATCCGGCCAGTGAATTCAGCGGAGCTGAGAAATCCAATGAAGCATATGAAAAACTGCTTGAACGGTACAGGACGGATTTTGAGCCGGCATACGAAGAAGAATTTGAAAAAAAGTGTGCATCCATCTATAAGAGTCTCCGGGAGAATGTCATTGCAACAATTCACGGAGATATCAAAGCAGCCAAACGGCACGCATATGAGATCAACCGCCTGCTGCGGGAAACCAATTTCTCAGACAGCACGTACCAGATTAAAATTGAACCGGCCAAAAATGAAAACGGACAGTTCTTTGATATGCTTATGGCAGAGGAACTCGACAGCAAGAATCTGGACAATGCCGGAATTGACGGTCAGATCAGTTTCGGAGAAGATGCATTTTATCAGAAATATGAGCAGAAGATCAAACTTCTGACCGACAAGTTTATGCCGCCGAAAGATGAGGATGAGCATTTGCGGGCACAGAAGCGCAAAGAAATGGAACAGTACGCAGACTACAGGAATTATCTGTCATTCAGCATGTTTGAACAGGTAACCGATGAACATGGAAATGTGATCCGGGAAAACTTTGTCGATGATATGGCGGGCAGGGATTCCGGTGGTGAGGGACAAAATCCAAAGTATGTAGCACTGCTTGCTGGATTTGCCATGCTGTATATGCAGCAGAGTAAGCGGGATTCCAAAATTAAGCTGGTACTGCTGGATGAGGCGTTTTCCAAAATGGATCAGGAGCGAAGCGCAGTCTGTCTGAAATATGCCAGAAAGATGGATCTGCAGCTGATTGTCTGTGTGCCGGATGAGCGTTTGCAGTCTCTGATCCGGAATGTGGACTGTGTATATGGATTCCGTCGGTTTAAAAACCGGATTTCCATGATGCATATTGATAAGGGGCAGTATCTGGAAATGATGGAAGGATAAAATTGGATAGTTGATTTTATTACCTCTGTAGTGGTACGATAATTTTATTGAAGATTACATACAAAAGAGGAGCATGGTTTTATGAAAAAAAGGTTTTATTGTCTGCTTGCAGCAGTACTTATGGCAGGTGCCTGTATCTGCGTACCGGTGGCAGAAGTGAAAGCAGAAGATGGTTATAATATTGATTCCTATGATAATGATGATTGGTACGACAGTGATGATAGTCCAACGGATATGGTTCTGGATTTGTCTAATGTAACAATTGATAAAACCAGCCAGCCAAAGCGTATGCAGGAAAAATTTTACGACTGCAGTTCCCTGGTATGGAAATCTTATCATAAGAATGGTGTAAATTTTGGAATGGCATATTATGCACCGGTTGCAGCGGATATGGGAAAATGGTGCGTACAGTATAAGAAACTTGTCAGCGGAGGTCTGAGTCAGGCAAATATACAAAATATGAAATTGAATCCGGGAGATGTGATGTTTGAAACCGGACAGAAAAATGGAAGATATAAGGGAATCTATCATGTAGAAATGATTACTGGTTATATATTCTATGGATTTGATGGGAATGGAAAGGCAGAACTTGGAATTCAGTGGGCAACTGGAGATGAAAAATATTACCCAATGGGGCAGATGGTAGGCAGGCCGTAAAGGTCTGTCTTTTTTTGTCGGAATATGTTACAATGCAAAAAAATGAGAAAGAGGGAGAAAAGGATGTTTCAGTCACTTGAATATAAACACCCGAAATTTTATCAGGTATTCCGCCTGTTTATTGTGTTTTTTGCTTCACTTTTGTATGCGTGGAATCTGCGCTGTTTTGCCAAAACGGCAGGCCTGTTTCCGGGAGGATTTTCCGGATTGTCACTTTTACTGCAGCAGATCGGGTTAGATTTTATCCATGTCAGTATACCGTTTTCGGTGTTTAACATCGGACTGAATCTGGTTCCTACTTACATTGCATATAAATTTATCGGGAAAAAATTTACTCTGTATTCTATTATTGTTATTGTACTGACGAGTATTTTTACAGATATGCTTCCGGCGTATGTGTTTACAAAGGATGTGCTGCTGATCAGTGTGTTTGGTGGACTGATCAATGGATTTGCCATCAGTCTGTGTTTAAATGTCGGCACCACCACGGGTGGCACCGACTTTATCAGCATCTTTTTATCACAGCAGAAGGGTATTGATGCATGGAATTATATTCTGGCAGGAAATGTGCTCATGCTTGTAGTTGCAGGTGCTTTGTTCGGCTGGTCGATTGCGTTGTACTCGATTATTTACCAGTTCTGCAGCACGCAGATCATTCAGGCACTGTACAAGCGTTACCAGAAGGAAACGATGTTTATTATTTCTGATAAATCCAATGAAATCTATCGTGCCATCCGGGAACGGACCAACCATGATGCAACGTTATTCCAGGGAATCGGGTGTTATGAGGAAAAGCAAAAGACCCTGATTTATTCCGTCATTAATTCCGAGGCAAAAAGGGAGCTGCTTCCGCTTATCCGTCAGATTGATCCCCATGCTTTTATCAATGTTGTGCGGACAGAAGAACTTGCGGGGCGTTTTCATGATATTCCGCATGATTAAAAGCTTTATGCAGATTCAATCTCATAAGTAAAGCCGGCATCCTCGATGGTTTTGATGGTATCCTGGATGCCCTGTCCACCGGCGGTCAGATAACCGGAGGCGAAGATGGAATCGACGACACTTAAAAGCTTTTTTTCTTCTCCTTTGAAATATACCTCACGGCCGGCGGCACAGCGGATATCTGACTGTGGAACCATCAGTCTTGCAAGGCAGAGGACTTTCATGCAGTATTCTGTGGTCAGACCGGAAATATCTTTATCGCCTAACGGAGTTCCCTTGATCGGAAGCAGAAAATTGATCGGCAGTGCTTCCGGCTGGATCTCACGCAGTTCCATCAGCATATCTACCACATCTTCTTTGCTCTCGCCCATACCGATGATTCCGCCACTGCAGATTTCAAATCCAATCTTCTGCAGCATATGAATATTTTCAACACGCTGGTCAAAGGTGTGGGTGGAGCAGATATGGCTGTAATAGGCGCGGCTGCTGTTTAAGTTGTGGTTGATACGGTCAAGACCGGCATCGTAGAGCATGCGTGCCTGTTTTTCCGTTAAAAATCCAATGGAACAGCACAGATGTGTGCCGGTTTTCTTCATGGCGCGGATGCGTTCGGCAAGTTCTTCAATTTCCTCATCTGTAAATTTCATTCCGCTTAAGCCGATACAGTGGCGGCTTAAATGGTGTTCATTGACAAAATCGTTATCCTTGTACAGTTTCTCATCGGAAACCCATTTGTATTTTTCAATATCTGCGGTGGAACGGCAGGATTGTGCACAGTATGCGCAGTCCTGGGAACAGTTGCCGCTGCGGGCATTGGTCAGAATATGGATGCTGACGTGATTTCCTTTATATTTTCTCCGGAGTTTTTCAGCACGGGCGATCAGATCATCCAGCTGATCGTCCGGAGTGTTTAAAATAGAAAGAGCCTCCTCACGGGAGAGAACCGGATCGTTTTCTTTTGTTGTATGCATTTGCTAAATACCTTCCTTGTGTGTAATTATTAACAATATGCATTCACTTTAGCATGGAAAAAATGAAATGTCAACGATGATGAGTGAACGGGTTGACAATAAAGAGTAAAAAACCCGGAGAATGAAAAAATTCTCCGGATTTGAAGTATTATAATAAAATTTTTGATTTATGCTTTAGTAAGCGGGACCCGTTTATAATAAGAAGAACCCCTGCGGCGATTCCTGTGGCAAGTACACAGATTCCGATCACGAGGCTTGATACGGCTGATGATCCCATTGCTTTATATATTTTCTCGTTCATAAAAACAAACCTCCTTAAATTGACGAAGTTTAATATCTTAATTCATTCTTATTTTAACACAACATCCGTTGACATTGCAACGTGGATTTGCTACAGTTGACAGTGTATGAATGAAATTAGAAAAATAACACGAAAATATATAGTAACTGAGAAAAATCAGGAGGCATAGAGATGGCAAAAATTATATTAACCGGAGATCGCCCGACAGGAAGACTGCATGTGGGACACTATGTAGGATCTCTGCGAAGAAGAGTGGAATTACAGAATTCGGGAGAGTTTGATAAGATTTTTATTATGATTGCGGATGCACAGGCGCTGACCGACAATTTTGATAATCCGGAGAAGGTGCGTCAGAATATCATTGAGGTGGCATTGGATTATTTGTCCGCGGGGCTGGATCCCGCAAAATCCACATTGTTTGTCCAGTCACAGATTTCCGAATTGACAGAGCTTACTTTTTTCTATGCCAATCTGGTAACTGTTTCCAGGCTGCAGCGGAATCCGACTGTTAAGTCAGAAATTAAAATGCGCAATTTTGAGACCAGTATTCCGGTCGGATTTTTTACATATCCGATCAGTCAGGCAGCAGATATTACTGCTTTTAAGGCAACGGTTGTACCAGCGGGAGAAGATCAGCTTCCAATGATTGAGCAGACAAGGGAGATTGTCCGTAAATTCAATTCCATTTATGATGAGGTGCTGGTGGAGCCGGATGTGCTGCTTCCGGAGAATGAGGCATGTATGCGTCTGCCGGGAATTGATGGAAAACAGAAGATGAGCAAATCCCTGGGGAACTGTATTTATCTTTCAGATACGGAAAGTGATGTCAAAAAAAAGATTATGAGTATGTACACGGATCCGACACATATTCAGATCTCTGATCCGGGACATCTGGAAGGAAACTGTGTATTTACCTATCTGGATGCCTTCAGCAAACCGGAGCATTTTGAAGAATATCTCCCGGAATATCATAATCTGGATGAATTAAAGGAACACTATACCAGAGGCGGTCTTGGAGATGTAAAAATCAAAAAATTCCTGAACAACGTCATTCAGGAAGAGCTGGCTCCGATTCGTGCGCGAAGGGCAGAATTTGAGAAAGACATTCCGGCAGTATATGAAATTCTGAAAAAAGGAAGTGATGCAGCGCGTGAAGTTGCAGCACAGACACTTTCTGAAGTAAAACAGGCGATGAAAATCAATTATTTTGATGATGAAGAACTGATTCGTGTACAGAGTGAGAAATATCAGGGTGTATAAAAAGAAAGGATCGGAAAATATGATGATGAAAAAGACAGGACTGCTGGCAGTACTGACAGCAGGAGTACTTTTATTTGCAGGGTGCGGTGGGGAAGCAAAGACAATTGATGCGCAGGCTCTTGCAAAATCGCTTGCAACAGAGATTAAATATGATGATACATTAAAGGAACTGACAGCGGATGAAATTTCAATGCTTGTAGATTTACCGGAAGATGTTGATTCTGTTATGTATGCCGGAAGCGGTTCTACGGCAGAAGAGGTAGGTGTTTTTACCGCAAAAGATTCAAATCAGGCAAAAGAAACCATGGAAGATGTCCAGAAATATCTTGATGATCAGGCGGATTCTTTCCAGGATTATGTGCCGGAAGAGACAAAACGGATTGGAAATGCGGTGCTGGAGCAGAAAAATCAGTATGTGGTTCTGTGTGTGTCCGGGGATTCGGATCAGGCAAAAGAAATTATAGAAAAGGCGTTTAAATAAAATGGTTTTTAGTAGTTTTGTATTTTTACTTGCGTTTTTACCGATCGTATTATTGCTGTACTATCTCTGTCCGGCAAGGCTTAGAAACCTTGTTTTATTGGTTTTCAGTCTGGTCTTTTATGCGTGGGGAGAGCCGGTCTATGTATTAATCATGCTGTTTTCAATTGTATTTGATTATGCGAATGGGCGGTTGATCGAGCACTTTAAAAACAAAAACTGTCCGGGGAAAGCAAAAGCCGCACTGATCGTTGATCTGTGCGGAAACCTTGCCATCCTCGGGTTTTTTAAGTACACGGATTTTGTTATCGGGAGTATCAATTCCATTACAGGGGCAGGGTTGTCGCTGCTGCATATAGCACTTCCGATTGGAATTTCTTTTTATACCTTTCAGACAATGTCCTATACGATTGATGTTTATCGCGGGGAGGTTGCAGCACAGAAAAACATCCTTACATTTGCAACCTATGTAACCCTGTTTCCGCAGCTGATTGCAGGACCGATTGTGCAGTATAAAACGGTGGAAAAAGAACTCATGCACAGAAAAGTCACGCTGGAAGATTTTTCCGAAGGAGCATTTCGTTTTTCCGTGGGTCTGGCAAAGAAAGTGCTTCTGGCAAATCAGATCGGAAGTCTGTGGAATTCCATTTCACAGCTGAATCACATGTCGGTGGCTACGGCATGGCTTGGTGCAATTGCATACAGTTTTCAGATTTATTTTGATTTTTCGGGGTATTCGGATATGGCGATCGGACTGGGCAGAATGTTTGGATTTTATTTTCTGGAAAACTTCAATTTCCCGTATATGTCAAAGACAATTACGGAATTCTGGAGACGCTGGCATATTTCCCTGAGTTCCTGGTTCCGCGAGTATGTATACATTCCGCTTGGGGGAAACCGTAAGGGTCTGGTACGGCAGCTGTTTAATATTATGGTTGTATGGATGCTGACCGGTCTGTGGCACGGGGCAAACTGGAATTTTGTACTCTGGGGTGTGTATTATGGTGTGCTTCTGATGATTGAAAAGTTGTTCCTGCTTAAATGGCTGGATAAACTTCCAAATTGGATCGGGCATATCTACAGCATGTTTCTCGTGGTTATTGGATGGACAATTTTTGCACAGACGGATATTCACCAGCTGGGAGAATATTTAAAGACAATGTTTGGAATCGGACATGTGGCAGTTGCGGATTCTGATTTCTTATATTTCCTTGGAAGTAATGCGGTACTTCTGGTGGCATTGATCGCGGCATCTATTGATTACCGTGTCTGGATGCGCAGATTAAAGCAGGGAAAGGATGCTACCGTTTACGATGCGATTGCAACGTCGAAGGGATGGACTATAGCAAAGCCGGTTCTCATGGTTGTGTTTTTGCTGGTGTCCTTTGCGTTTCTGGTAGGGGACAGTTACAATCCGTTTTTATATTTCCGTTTTTAGGAGGCATAGATCATTGAAAAAAATCAGAGTGACAATGATTGTCATTTTTGTTGCGTTTCTTGCGCTGGTATCCGGTGAAAGCCTGCTGATGAAAGATCGTGAGTTCTCACCGAATGAAAACAGATATCTGGCAGAACCGCCCAGACTGACGGTTGACAATATATTGAGTGGAAAATTTCAGGATAGTCTTGAAAATTATCTCAGGGATCAGATCTGTTTCCGCGATGGATGGATCACGGTAAAAACCGGAATTCAGAAAGCCTGCAAAGACACAGATATCGGAGGGGCTTATGTGGGAAAAGACGGCTATGATTTTGAAAAAATCACACCGGAAGATGTGGATGAAAAACAGATTGCCCGCAATGTGAAAGCGGTGCAGAATTTTTTCGCAAAAGCTTCTGAAAATGTAGAAAAGGACCGGATATCTTTTCTGCTTGTCCCGTCATCCGGGCTGGTAATGGCCGATAAACTTCCGGCACATGCACGGCTGTTTGATCAGGCAAAGTGTATTGACCAAATTGAAAAACAGATGAAGGACTGTCGTGTGACAGATGTGAGGGAAAAACTACTTTCCCATAATGAGGATTATATCTATTACAAAACGGATCATCACTGGACGAGTGAGGGCGCTTACCTTGCCTATGAAACATGGTGTGACAGTACCGGGATGGAGAGCACGCCGCTGGCTGATCTGAAAAAACAGGTTGCGACCAAAAAATTCCGTGGAAGCCTGTATTCCAAAATACTGGATGCGGATTCGGCATATGACAGTATCTGGACGTATGGAGATACGAAGCAGAAGGCATACGGAAGTGACTGCAGTCTGACAATTGATGAAAAGAAACAGACGGACAGCTGTTACGATACAGCGCAGCTGAGTCAAAAGGATAAATATAAATACTTTTTCGGAGATAATTACGGAACGGTACAGATTGTATCAGACCATGCCAGACATCAGGATCGCAATCTGCTCGTCATCAAGGATTCGTTTGCAAACACCTTTGTGCCGTTTGCAACAGAAAACTATGGACAGATTACCATGATTGACTTACGGTATTATAATGGAAATGTAGAGGAATATATGAAAGAACATAAGATTACAGATGTACTCGTTCTCTATAATATTACAAATTTTATTTCAGACCGGAATCTGTATAAACTGGTCGGAAGAATTTAAAATGGAAAAGAGGTAAGATAAATGGTTTATAAGAGAGTAAGTAAAATAATCTTTGCTGCCATACTTGCCGTAACGGTGTTTTCGGGTTGCGGGAATAGGCAGGAAGAAGGAATAGATAAGACAGAAACAGAGACCACAACACAGAAAAGCACACAGGATTCCACACAGGATGTCACGCAGGAAGTGGAAGAGGAAACAAAATATCCGTCCATCACTTCGGATGGAAAAATAAAAGATTACAAAAGCGTTGTGACAGTGGATGATACAGCATATGAGTTATACACATATCTGGACAAAGTAGCAGACAATTATGCAAAAAGTGTAAATAAGGTAGCGGATACTCTGGCCGGAAAATCGGATGTGTATGATCTTGTCATTCCCCTCAGTTCGGGAATTACATTTCCGGATAATCTGAAAGACAAAATCTCGTCTTCCGATCAGCATGACGCCATGCAGAAGATCCAGGCAAAAATGGATAAACATGTAAAAAACGTGGACGTATATGACGTGCTTATGCAGCATCGGACGGAGTATGAATATTTTCGGACGGATCATCATTGGACGACACTTGGTGCTTATTACGCATATACGGAATTCTGTAAAGCAAAAGGGATTACGCCGGAATCGCTGGATGCATATAGTAAAAAACAGGATTTTGACGGATTTCTGGGATCTTTTTATAATGATACTTCGGATGCAAAGCTGAAGGCGAATCCGGATACTGTGACAGCATATTACCCAAATGCTGAGAGCATATGCCATGTGACGGCATCGGATGGCAAAAAATATGACTGGCCGGTAATTTATGATGTTTCGAATTACAATGCGGGACTGAAATACAGTACGTTTATTGCAAGTGATAATCCATACACGGAAATTGAGAACAAGGATCTGTCGGATGGAAGTTCCTGCATTGTTGTAAAAGAATCGTTCGGAAATGCATTTATTCCATTTCTGGTTGATCATTATCAGACGGTGTATGTCGTGGATTACCGTTATTGGACAGGAAGTATCAGTAAACTTGCACAGGACAAGAAAGTGAATGATGTGCTGTTTTTGAATAATCTTTCCATGATTCGCAATAAAAGTCTGGTAGGAAAGTTATACAGAGTGCTATAATACATTACAGTAAATAATTCCGTACAGACGATACGAAAGGAGGGGAATCCGGTGGTTAAATATTACAGAACAGATGACCGAAAGATTCATGAAGAACCGACAATTCAGGATGGCGTATGGGTGCAGATGGTAAACCCCAGTGTCGCGGAGGGACAGATGGTCGCGGATGCTCTGGATATGGATGTTGAAGATGTGCTGGCCGCACTCGATGAAGAGGAGAGTTCCCGTATCGAACTACAGGATGGTTATACTCTCATTCTGGTCGATATCCCGTCGATCGAGATCCGTCATGAAAAAGAATCGTATACGACCATACCGCTTGGTATTCTGATTACATCGGGTGAGATCGTTACAGTCTGTACGGAGGATACACCGGTTCTTCAGGCGTTTTTGAATAACCGTGTCCGGGAATTCAGCACGAAAAAAAAGCTTCGTTTTGTCTATCAGATCCTGTACCGGATTGCGGTGCTTTATCAGAGTGATCTTCGTATCATCGACAAGATGCGTACGGAGATCGAGGAACGTGTCGGGGATGATACGGAGGAAGTGGATCTGATTGCGCTGCATGAACTGGAATCGACACTGGTCTACTTTGCGACATCCCTTCGTGCCAACGGAGTAGTGCTTGACCGGCTGACAAGATACAAGCGGCTGGAGCAGTATCCGGAGGATAAGGAACTGCTCGGGGATGTAATCGTAGAGAACCAGCAGGCAATTGAGATGACAAGTATTTACCGTGACATCATAAACGGTACCAGGGAATTGCTGTCATCGGTCATCGATAATCGGATGAATTCCATCATGAAATCGCTGACAGTCATCACGCTGGTTATGGCGATTCCTACGGTTATTTCCGGAATTTACGGTATGAATGTCAACGAGCACTGGGTCCCGTTTGCCAATACTGCGCACGGATTTGCTATTATCATCGGAATTATGGTGATCATTTGTGTGATTATCCTGCTTCTTCTGCGAAAGAAGCGTATCCTCTAGCGGATTGAATTGCGGTATTGCAGCGGTGGGACATGAAAAGTATTTTTAAATGTCCGGATAAAATAGCTTACGTTTGGAAAGCCGCTCTGCAGTGCTGTCTCTGTGATGGAGAGACTTGTGGTTTCCAGCAGATGCTTTGCGTGGGATAACCGCAGGTACGTGATATACTGCGAGAGCGTAAGCTGGAAATGTTCCCGGAAATACCGGGAGATATATTTTTCGGACATATGGAAATGTCCGGCGAGATCGTGCAGAGAAATGCGAAAACAGTAATTTTGCTGAATATAAGATAACAACTCTTTCTGGAGACTGCTGGTGCTTTTGGTATGGCTGGGATAAAACAGATCCTGTTCTGCCATAAGAAGCACAAGTTTCAGGAGAAGAATGCGGGTGCCAAGCTGGTTTTGGTATCCGTTTTTTTGGTTCGCAGCAATACGGTCAGAGTTGGCGTTGATGATCTGATCAAGCAGAACGGATGCCTTTGCTGCTGTGTCGTGATCCTCTGGAAGTTTACAGGGAAAGGAGAGAGTGTGGTTCCGCAGGGGAAAGAAAAGTTCCCGTTCCAAAGAATCATCCGACTGAAACGAAATAAATTCGAGAGGAAACAGGAGGGTGTAGTAGTCGACATCCCCGGCTGCCGATCCCATCAGATGAAGCTGCCCCGGAGCAACAAAATAGACCGAACCGTCCTCAGCAGTATATTCTTTCCCGTCAATCAGGAGGTTTAAAGGTCCTTTTTTCGTGTAAATAACTTCAAGCTCATCGTGCCAGTGTACGGGAATCTGAAAAGCATGGAAAATATTGTGCATGTGATATTGTGTATAGGGGTAATTGTCTGTGCCGTGCGGACGGTTTTCCTTGAGTTCCGGATACATGAAGTCCCTCCTTCTGTCAGTTTCCTAAATTATAATGGAAAAGTAGAAATAATGCAATTATAAGGCGATAAAATGCAAGCATTTTTTGAAAAAAGGGCATAAAATGAATACGAAAGAAAGGAGATACCATAAATGGAACAGAGGAGAAAAAATTTAACGCAGCTTTTTATTCCCATTTGTCTGGAAACACTTTTGTATATGCTTTCGGGAATGGTTGATACCCTGATGCTTTCGTCTGTAAATGATCAGGCGGTAGGGGCGGTGGGAACTGCGAATACATATATAGGGATTTTTATTATTATGTTTTCTGTGATTTCCTCCGGAATGGTGGCCGTCATGACGCAGAATATCGGGGCGGGCAGGCCGGGGGTGGCATATCAGGCCAGACAGCTTGGACTGGTATTTAATGCAGCGCTTGGCGTAATAATGTCTCTGTTCTTATCACTCGGTGCAGGGACCATTCTCTCTGGGGTCGGTGTGGCAGATGCGCTGATGCAGCCGGCGAAAACTTATCTGCAGATCGTGGGCGGATTTTGTATTTTAAATGCACTGATTCCCATCTGCTCGAGTTATCTTCGGGCATTTGGTTTTTCGAAGGAACCGTTGTATGCATCCATTATCGGTAATGTTATTAATTTTTGCCTGAATGCATTTTTCCTGTTTGTACTGCACAAAGGGGTAGCGGGTGTTGCTACCGCCACGGTGATCTCACGCATCATCAATCTGGTGATTGTTGTACTGCTTGGTGCTGTTTTGGTGAAAGCAAAACAGCATCCGGAGAGAGAGAGCAACCGGGCAGTGATGGGACAGATCATCCGTATCGGGCTTCCGTCCGCATGCGAGACGGCGATCTATAACGTTTCCATGACGCTGGTGATCCGTTTCCTGAATCAGATGGATGCACAGGGGCTTAATGTGACAGCGCGTTCCTACACAATGCAGATCACAAATTTTTCCTATTGTGTAGGTGCGGCACTTGCACAGGCAAATGCAATTATGACGGGATGGCATATCGGTGCGAAAGAGTATGATGCGTGTGACCGTGGAACGAAAAAAGCAGCGGTGATCGGAGTGATTGTTGCAGTTATTCTGGAGACGGTGTTTACGCTTTGTTCCGGCTGGATTATGCAGCTGTTTTCCAAAGATCCGCAGATGGTGTCGCTTGTCGGTAAACTTCTGGCAATTGACATCGTACTTGAGATAGGCCGTGTAACCAATCTGGTGTACGGACAGGCATTAAAGACAAGTGGGGATGCCGTATTCCCGGTAGTGATGGGTGCCTGCTTTATGATTTTGTGTTCAGTTGGGGGAACGTATCTGTTTGGAATCCGTCTGGGCCTTCTGGCCGTGGGCGCATACATCGGTATGACTGGTGATGAATGCGTCCGTGCCGTTGGCATGTACCTTCGCTGGAAGAGCGGAAAGTGGAAAGAAAAGGGATTGGTTAAATCCCGGTAGCTTCGTAGCGCCCACTGGCACCACATGGAAGAACCAGTCCGTTGGAGGAAACCGGAAGACCGATCTCGCTGGCGGTGACTGTACCATTGGCGGTGCCAAGCACCGTGCTTATCATATAGGAAAGAACTGCCGGCTGCAGACCGGTGGTATATGAGTTAATCAGGAAGAAGAGCGGATTGTCCGTTAAAATCTGGCTGCAGAGCTGGATGAGCGGATAAACGCTCTCTTCTATTTTCCAGATTTCCCCTTTTGGTCCGCGACCGTAAGACGGCGGGTCCATGATAATGGCATCATAATGGTTCCCACGACGGATTTCCCGCTCTACAAATTTGACACAGTCATCGACCAGCCACCGGATCGGGGCATCTTTCAGACCGGAAGAAATTGCATTTTCTTTTGCCCAGGTGACCATGCCTTTGGATGCATCTACATGGGTTACGCTTGCACCTGCCGCAGCGGCCGCAAGTGTTGCCCCACCGGTATAGGCGAAAAGATTAAGAACCTTAACCTGGCGTCCTTTGGAAACGGCGTCTGCAATGAGCTGGGAAAACCAGTTCCAGTTGGCAGCCTGTTCCGGAAATAATCCAGTATGTTTAAAACTGAAAGGTTTTAAATGAAACGTTAACTTCTTATTAATAGGCAGGGAATATTGAATGGTCCATTCTTTTGGAAGCTGGAAAAATTCCCATTCTCCACCTCCTTTGGAACTGCGGTGGTAGTGGCCGTTCATTTTGCGCCATCCTTTTTCTTTTTTCGGAGTATCCCAGATTACCTGGGGATCTGGGCGGACGAGAAGATAATCTCCCCAGCGTTCGAGCTTTTCACCTTTTGAACAATCGATCACTTCATAGTCATTCCATTGATCTGCTAACCACATATATCATATCCTCCTGATTTCCATCTGTATAAAACAGTAACATTATATGAAAAATAGAAAAAATAATCAATCATTAAATTTTGGGGCGAAAAAACGTAAAAGAAAAAATAAAAAAAGTTCTTGCTTTTTTGGAAAAGACCATGTATAATATCAATTGCTGTGGCATGATAGCTGTGAAACGTGAGGTTGCTGCCTATGTGGCAGGTTTTCCGTGGAGCGAATGTCAAGTTAGGAAACTGACGACAAGTCACTGTACAAACAATATGGTCTATCAAAGATAGAAACAACGTGTGAAAAAATGCGAATCGCCTGACAATGGGGCGATACATCAAAGATGTACCGCAGGACACACACGGAGAAGTGTACAGTCACCGCTTGTCGTACTATTTACAAAGTGCGAAAAGGAGGCGACTTTTTTTATGGCAAGTCAAGTAATGAGAATCACTCTCAAGGCTTATGATCACGAATTAGTTGATTCATCAGCAAAGAAAATCATCGAGACTGTAAAGAAGAACGGATCACAGGTGAGCGGACCGGTACCTCTTCCTACTAAGAAGGAAGTAGTTACAATTCTTAGAGCTACTCACAAGTACAAAGATTCCCGTGAACAGTTCGAGCAGAGAACTCATAAGAGACTGATTGATATCGTTACACCAACTCAGAAGACTGTTGATGCTTTATCACGTCTTGAGATGCCAGCAGGTGTTTACATCGATATTAAAATGAAACAGAAATAATAACTGTTTCGACAAATTATTTCGTAAGTCCTGATTAGTTATTTCATATAGATATGGCTGCTCTAGGATGAACGGTTCCGCTACTCCACTGCAGATCAGCAGGTGGGCAAGAGGCGTTCCGCTGTAGAAAACAGGAGGTTAAACAATGAAGAAAGCGATTTTAGCAACAAAAGTCGGAATGACACAGATCTTCAATGCAGACGGCGTATTAGTGCCGGTTACTGTATTACAGGCTGGTCCTTGTGTTGTTACTCAGATTAAGACAGTAGACAACGATGGATACAGTGCAGTTCAGGTTGGATTTGTTGACAAGAAAGAAAAGACTGTTAACAAAGATGCCAACGGAAAGAAAGAAATTCGCAACAGACATGGCGTAAACAAGGCTCAGATGGGTCACTTCGCTAAAGCTGGTGTATCTGGTAAGAGATTCGTTCGCGAGTTCAAGTTTGAGAACGCAGACGAGTATAAGTTAGCAGATGAAATCAAAGCTGACATCTTCGCAGAAGGTGACAAGGTTGATGTTACTGCTATTTCAAAAGGTAAAGGTTTCCAGGGTGCTATTAAGAGATTAGGTCAGCACAGAGGACCGATGGCTCATGGTTCTAAGTTCCATCGTCATCAGGGTTCTAACGGTGCATGTTCTTCTCCGAGCCGTGTATTCAAGGGAAAAGGAATGCCTGGACACATGGGTAGCGTAAAAGTTACAACTCAGAATCTTGAAGTTGTAAGAGTTGACGCAGAGAACAACTTACTGCTGATCAAGGGTGCTGTCCCAGGAGCAAAGAAAGCTCTCATCACAGTAAAAGAGACCACAAAGTCTGGTAAATAGTGCAAAGTAAGAAAGGAGGAACTTTACGATGGCTAAAGTAGCTGTTTATAATATGGAAGGTAAAGAAGTTGATTCTATCGAATTAAACGATTCCATTTTCGGCGTAGAAATTAATGAGCATTTAGTTCATATGGCTGTGCTTCAGCAGCTTGCAAATAATCGTCAGGGAACACAGAAGGCTAAGACACGTTCTGAAGTTCGCGGTGGCGGAAGAAAACCATGGAGACAGAAGGGAACCGGTCATGCAAGACAGGGATCTACACGTTCTCCACAGTGGACAGGCGGCGGAGTTGTATTCGCTCCGGTACCAAGAGATTACTCATTCAAGCTCAACAAGAAAGAGAAGAGAGCTGCATTAAAGTCTGTTCTGACTTCTAAGGTAGCAGAGAACAAGTTCGTAGTTGTTGATGAGCTGAAATTAGATGAAATTAAGACAAAGAAGTTCGTACAGGTTATGGACAATCTGAAAGTTGAGAAGGCACTTGTTGTATTAAACGACATGGACACAAACGTGATCGCATCTGCAGCAAATATTCCAACTGTTAAGACTGCTCAGACAAACGAGCTGAATGTATTTGATGCATTAAAGTATGACAAGGTAGTTGTTACAAAGGCTGCTCTTGCAACAATCGAGGAGGTGTATGCATAATGGCAAACGTACAGTATTATGATGTAATCCTCAAACCAGTAGTAACTGAGAAGAGTATGAATGCAATGGCTGAGAAGAAATATACATTTCTTGTTCATCCGGATGCAAATAAAACTATGATCAAGGAAGCCGTAGAGAGAATGTTCGAGGGAACAAAGGTTGCCAAGGTCAACACAATGAATTGTGAAGGCAAGAACAGAAGACGTGGAATGGTAACAGGAAAGACTGCTAAGACAAAGAAAGCAATCGTTCAGTTAACAGAGGACAGCAAGGATATCGAGATCTTCGCTGGATTATAATTCCACAAGGAGCACTTGCATAAGAGTTGCTTCGCAAGCAAGTGCGTAGGTGATGCATCAGAGATGCACCACGAACTATGTGTCAGCGATGACACGATAATGAAAACATCGAAAGGAGAAAAACAATGGGAATTAAGACATATAACCCATATACACCTTCCAGAAGAAATATGACTGGTTCTGATTTCTCTGAGATCACTAAGACAACTCCTGAGAAATCCCTTACAACTTCTTTAAAGAAGAACGCTGGTCGTAACAATCAGGGTAAAATCACAGTTAGACACCAGGGTGGTGGAAACAGAAGAAAATACAGAATCATCGACTTTAAGAGAAGAAAAGATGGTATTCCGGCAACCGTAATCGGTGTTGAATACGATCCGAACAGAACAGCAAATATCGCACTGATCTGCTATGCAGATGGTGAGAAAGCATATATCCTTGCTCCTGCAGGATTAACCGACGGTATGAAGGTTATGAACGGACCAGAAGCAGAGGTAAGAGTTGGAAACTGTTTACCACTTGAGAATATTCCGGTTGGTACACAGATCCATAACATCGAGTTACTGCCAGGTAAGGGCGGACAGTTAGTACGTTCTGCCGGACTCAGCGCACAGCTGATGGCTAAGGAAGGAAAGTATGCAACACTTCGTCTTCCTTCAGGCGAGATGAGAATGGTTCCAATTCAGTGTAGAGCAACAATCGGTGTTATCGGAAACGGTGACCACAACCTCGTAAATATTGGTAAGGCTGGACGTAAGCGTCACATGGGTATCCGCCCAACAGTTCGTGGTTCTGTTATGAACCCTAATGACCATCCACACGGTGGTGGTGAAGGTAAGGCTCCGGTAGGTCGTCCAGGACCATGTACTCCATGGGGCAAGCCTGCACTTGGTTTAAAGACCAGAAAGAAGAACAAGCAGTCTAACAAGCTTATCGTAAGAAGAAGAGACGGTAGAGCTATCAAATAATTAGGAGGTTTATGAAATGGCACGTTCACTTAAAAAAGGACCATTTGCTGATGAGAGCTTACTCAAAAAAGTAGATGCTATGAACGCTTCCGGAGACAAGTCCGTAATTAAGACCTGGTCCCGTCGTTCTACTATTTTCCCATCTTTCGTTGGACACACAATCGCTGTTCATGACGGAAGAAAGCATGTTCCGGTATATGTTACAGAGGACATGGTTGGACATAAGCTCGGTGAGTTCGTTGCAACAAGAACTTACAGAGGACATGGAAAAGACGAAAAGAAATCAGGCGTGAGATAAAATAATATTTAGTGGAAGGAGGTTTCATCCATGGCAAAAGGACATAGATCCCAGATCAAGAGAGAGAGAAACGAAGTAAAGGACACAAGACCTTCAGCTAAGTTATCTTATGCTAGAGTGTCAGTACAGAAGGCTTGCTTCGTATTAGATGCAATTCGTGGTAAGGATGTTGCGACTGCACTTGCAATCGTATCCTACAACCCAAGATACGCTTCAAGCGTTGTAGAGAAGTTATTAAAGTCAGCAATCGCTAACGCTGAGAACAATAACGGAATGAAGGCAGAAAACCTTTATGTAGCAGAGTGCTACGCAAATAAGGGACCAACAATGAAGAGAATTCATCCTCGTGCACAGGGTAGAGCTTATAGAATCGAAAAGAGAATGAGCCACATTACAATCGTGCTCGATGAAAGATAGGAGGCAATCATGGGACAGAAGGTTAATCCTCATGGATTAAGAGTCGGCGTTATCAAAGATTGGGATTCTAAATGGTATGCAGATGGAGATTTCGCTGATTACTTAGTAGAAGATTACAATATCAGAACATTTCTGAAGAAAAAATTATACGCAGCTGGTGTTTCTAAGATTGAGATCGAAAGAGCATCAGATCGTGTGAAGGTTATCATTTACACAGCTAAGCCAGGTGTTGTAATTGGTAAGGGCGGCGCTGAGATCGAAAAGATCAAGGCAGAAGTTCAGAAACTTACAGATAAGAAGTTAGTTGTAGATATCAAAGAAGTAAAGAGACCAGATCGTGACGCTCAGTTAGTAGCTGAGAACATCGCTTTACAGCTTGAGAACCGTGTTTCTTTCCGTAGAGCAATGAAGTCCTGCATGGGTCGTGCAATGAAGACCGGTGCAAAGGGAATTAAGACTTCCTGCTCAGGACGTCTTGGTGGAGCTGATATGGCCCGTACAGAGTTCTACTCTGAAGGAACGATTCCGCTTCAGACACTTCGTGCAGATATCGATTATGGATTCGCAGAGGCAGATACCACTTACGGTAAAGTAGGCGTTAAGGTTTGGATCTACCGTGGCGAAGTGCTTCCTACAAAGGCTAATAAGGAAGGAGGAGCTCAGTAATTATGTTAATGCCAAAGAGAGTAAAACATCGTAAACAGTTCCGTGGTTCCATGGCTGGTAAAGCAACCAGAGGAAACAAGATCACATACGGTGAGTATGGTATCGTATCATTAGAGCCTTGCTGGATTAAGGCAAATCAGATCGAGGCAGCCCGTGTTGCTATGACAAGATATATCAAGCGTGGTGGTAAAGTCTGGATCAAGATCTTCCCAGAGAAGCCTGTAACTCATAAGCCTATGGGTGTTCGAATGGGTAAAGGAAAGGGTGCCCTTGAGTATTGGGTAGCTGTAGTTAAACCAGGTAGAGTATTATTTGAAATCTCCGGTGTTCCGGAAGACGTAGCGAAAGAAGCTTTACGTCTTGCTACACATAAATTACCTTGCAAATGTAAAGTAGTTTCACGTGCAGATTTAGAAGGCGGTGAGTCAAATGAAAACTAGTGCATATTTAGAAGAATTAAAGTCACTTACTGTTGCAGATTTACAGTCACAGTTAGTTGATGCAAAAAAGGAACTTTTCAATTTGAGATTCCAGAATGCAACCAATCAGTTAGATAATACAGCCAGAATTAAAGAAGTTCGCAAGAATATTGCTAGAATTCAGACTGTTATCACCGAGAAAGCTAGCGTTGCTGAATAAATCCAATTCTCAGAAAGGAGACTTCGGTCGTGGAAGAAAGAAATCTTAGAAAAACACGTGTAGGTGTTGTTGTAAGCGATAAGATGGATAAGACAATCGTTGTAGCTGTAAAGAACAACGAGAGACATCCACTGTACAACAAGATCGTTAAAAAGACTTATAAGTTAAAGGCTCATGACGAGAACAACGATGCTAAGATCGGCGATACCGTCAGAGTTATGGAAACAAGACCATTATCTAAAGATAAGAGATGGAGACTTGTAGAAATCATGGAAAGAGCAAAATAATAAAAGGAGGCTACAAGCATGGTACAGCAGGAAAGCAGACTCAAAGTTGCGGACAATACTGGCGCAAAAGAGTTACTTGTTATCCGCGTAATGGGTGGATCTACCAGAAGATATGCGAACATCGGCGATGTGATCGTTGCTACTGTTAAAGATGCAACACCAGGCGGTGTTGTTAAAAAGGGCGATGTTGTAAAAGCCGTAGTTGTTCGTTCAGTAAAGGGTGCCCGTCGTAAAGATGGTTCCTATATTAAGTTTGATGAGAACGCAGCAGTTATTATCAAGGACGACAAAACTCCGAGAGGAACTCGTATCTTTGGACCAGTAGCTCGTGAGCTTCGTGAGAAACAGTTCATGAAAATTGTTTCTCTGGCTCCAGAAGTATTATAGGAGGAACGAAGATGGCAAGTATGAAGATCAAAAAAGGCGATATGGTAAAAGTTATCGCTGGCAGAGATAAAGACAAAGAGGGCAAGGTTATTGCCGTAAATAAAAAAGACAACACACTCCTCGTTGAAGGCGTTAACATGGTTACCAAGCATGCAAAGCCAAGCATGGCAAACCAGCAGGGCGGAATCCTTCATCAGGAAGGACCTATTGATGCATCTAACGTAATGTTCCTTCACAAAGGAAAAGCTACCCGTGTAGGTTTCAAGATGGACGGAGACAAGAAAGTACGTTATGCGAAATCAACAGGCGATGTTATCGATTAATTGAAGAGAGGAGGACAAAACATTGAGTAGACTTAAAGAGCAGTACGAAAATGAGATCAAAGACGCAATGATCAAAAAGTTCGGATACAAGAATACAATGGAGGTTCCAAAGCTTGACAAGATCGTAGTTAACATGGGTGTTGGTGAGGCTAAGGAGAACGCAAAGCTTCTTGAGGCAGCTGTAAAGGACATGGAGGCTATTACCGGTCAGAAGGCTGTTACAACAAAGGCTAAGAATGCGATCGCAAACTTCAAGATCAGAGAGAACATGCCAATCGGATGTAAGGTTACCTTACGTGGCGAGAAGATGTATGAGTTCGCTGATCGTCTGATCAACTTAGCATTACCTCGTGTACGTGACTTCCGTGGCGTTAATCCGAACGCATTTGATGGTCGTGGAAACTACGCACTTGGTATCAAAGAGCAGATTATCTTCCCAGAGATCGAGTACGATAAGGTAGATAAGGTTCGTGGTATGGATATCATCTTCGTTACAACTGCAAAGACAGATGAAGAGGCACGTGAGTTATTAACTCTGTTCAACATGCCATTTGCTAAATAATCAGGAGGGAATTTTTAATGGCTAAGACAAGTATGAAAATTAAACAGCAGCGTAAACCAAAATTCTCTACCAGAGAATATACACGTTGCAGAATTTGTGGACGTCCACATTCAGTTTTAAGAAAATACGGAATCTGTAGAGTATGTTTCCGTGAGTTAGCATATAAAGGTCAGATTCCAGGCGTTAAGAAGGCATCCTGGTAAACCTTTAAGAGAAAAGTTGTAGTCCAAAAGGAGGAAAAATGTCATGATGATGACAAGTGATCCAATTGCAGATATGCTTACAAGAATCCGTAATGCAAATACTGCAAAACATGATACAGTAGATATTCCAGCTTCTAAGATCAAAGTTGCTATCGCTGGCATCCTTGTTGATGAAGGTTTCATCGAGAAGTATGACATCATCGAGGATGGTAACTTCAAGACAATCCGTGTCACATTGAAGTATGGCGCTGATAAGAATGAGAAGATCATTACAGGAATTAAGAGAATTTCCAAGCCAGGTTTACGTGTATACGCTGGCAAGGATGAAATCCCGAGTGTACTTGGTGGATTAGGAATCGCAATCCTTTCTACGAACCAGGGAATCGTTACCGACAAGGAAGCAAGAAAGCTTCAGGTTGGTGGCGAAGTATTAGCATTTGTATGGTAGTCAAAACCAGATAGAAACTATTAACATCCAATAAATACAGGAGGTACGGGCATGTCACGTATAGGAAGAATGCCAATCGCAATTCCAGCTGGAGTAACAGTTGAGATCGCAGAAAATAATCATGTGACTGTAAAAGGTCCAAAGGGTACTTTGGAGAGAACTCTTCCATCAGAGATGGATATTAAGGTTGAGGGCTCTGAAGTCGTAGTTACAAGACCAAACGATTTAAAGAAAATGAAATCCTTACACGGATTAACAAGAACACTGATAAACAACATGGTTGTTGGTGTAACTGATGGTTACACCAAGATCCTTGAGGTAAACGGTGTAGGTTATAGAGCACAGAAGTCTGGAAAGAAGTTAACACTTCACCTTGGATATTCTCATCCGGTTGAGATGGAAGATCCGGAAGGACTTGAGGCAGTTGTTGAAGATAACAAGATTATCGTTAAAGGTATTGACAAAGAAAAAGTTGGCCAGTACGCAGCTGAAATCAGAGATAAGAGAAGACCTGAGCCATATAAGGGCAAGGGTATCAAGTATGCTGATGAAGTTATTAGACGTAAAGTTGGTAAGACTGGTAAGAAATAATTAAAGGAGTGGACAAGAAATGGTTAGTAAAAAGTCAAGAACAGAAGTTCGTGAAAAGAAGCATAGCAGAATGCGTAATCATCTTGCAGGTACAGCAGAGCGTCCTCGTTTAGCTGTATTCAGAAGTAATAACCATATGTATGCTCAGATTATTGATGATACAGTTGGAAATACACTTGTTTCTGCTTCAACTCTGGATAAAGATTTAAAGGCAGAGCTTGAGAAGACTAATAACGTTGATGCAGCAGCAAAACTTGGTACTGTTATTGCAAAGAAAGCATTAGATAAGGGTATTACCACAGTTGTCTTCGATCGAGGCGGTTTTATTTACGCAGGCAAGGTAAAGGCATTAGCTGAAGCAGCAAGAGAAGCTGGTTTAGAGTTTTAGGAGGAGACAAACATGAAACGTGAAATCATTGATGCGAGTCAATTAGAATTAGTTGACCAGGTTGTTGACATCAAGCGTGTAACAAAGGTCGTTAAGGGTGGACGTAACATGCGCTTCACAGCTCTCGTTGTTGTTGGTGACAAGAATGGTCATGTTGGTGCAGGTCTTGGAAAGGCTGCTGAAATTCCTGAAGCAATCCGCAAAGGAAAAGAAGATGCAATTAAGAGCCTCATCAGTGTTAAATTAGACGAGAATAACTCTATTACACATGATGTAACAGGAAAATACACAGGTGCTTCCGTATTATTAAAGAAGTCTCCTGAAGGTACTGGTATCATCGCAGGTGGTCCGGCTCGTTCCGTATGTGAGCTTGCAGGTATCACAAATATCCGTACAAAATCATTAGGATCAAATAATAAGCAGAACGTTGTACTTGCTACTATCGAGGCACTTTCTCAGTTAAGAAGCCCGGAAGAAGTTGCAAGACTTCGCGGTAAATCTGTAGAAGAAATCTTAGGTTAAGGAGGAGCGACTAAGTCATGGCAGATAAAGTAAAAGTTACACTTATTAAGTCAACAATCGGTGCTGTTCCGAAGAACAAGAAGACAATCGAAGCTCTTGGATTAACTAAGTTACACAAGACTGTAGAGTTACCAAACAACGCAGCTACACAGGGCGCGCTTCGCAAGGTTGCACCATACGTTAACGTAGAAGAAGCATAGAATAAAATAAGGAGGTGCCAAAATGGATTTATCTAGTTTAAAAGCAGCAGAAGGCTCCGTACACAGCGATAACTTCAGAAGAGGTCGTGGACACGGTTCAGGAAATGGCAAGACTGCTGGTAAGGGCCATAAGGGTCAGAAGGCTCGTTCTGGAGCACCAAGACCAGGGTTCGAAGGTGGCCAGATGCCATTATACAGAAGATTACCAAAGAGAGGTTTCAAGTGCAGAAACTCTAAGGAAATCATCGGAATTAATCTTTCAGCTCTTGAGAAATTCGATAATGACACTGTAGTATCAGTAGATACACTGATCGAAGCAGGTATCGTTAAGAACCCAAGAGACGGCGTAAAGATTCTTGGAAATGGAGAATTTACTAAGAAGCTTACAGTCCAGGCTAACGCTTTCAGTGCTAGTGCCAAGGAGAAGATTGAAGCTCTTGGTGGAAAAGCTGAGGTGATCTAATGTTTAAGACACTGCGTAATGCATTTAAAGTAAAGGACATTCGAGATCGAATTCTTTTTACTTTTTTGATGCTGATCATCATCCGGATCGGAAGTGAACTTCCGGCTCCGGGTGTTGATGGGGAAGTGTTTAAACAGTGGTGGGCAAGCCAGTCTGCAGACGGACTTGGATTTTTCAATGCGATTACAGGTGGTTCTTTCCTGAATATGTCTGTATTCGCACTGAATATTACACCGTACATTACTTCATCCATCATTATTCAGCTGCTTACCATTGCGATTCCGAAGCTTGAAGAAATTCAGCGTGACGGAGAAGAGGGAAGAAAGAAGATGGTTGCACTTACCCGTTATGTGACCATCGTTCTTGCATTGATTCAGTCTATAGCAATGACAATCGGTTTTTACCGTGGTGGATATCTCACCGGCCAGGGACCTTTAGCCGTTATTGAGGTTATTACAGGACTTACGGCAGGATCTGCAGTTCTTATGTGGATTGGTGAGCGCATCACAGAGAAAGGTATCGGAAATGGTATTTCCATTGTATTGGTTATCAACATCATTTCACGTATGCCGGAAGATATGGGAACTCTTTGGAGTCAGTTCATTGCGAACAAATCCATTCCAAAGGGAATCGTGGCAGGCCTGATCATTATTGCAATCATCGTTGCAATGGTAGTATTCGTAGTAGTACTTCAGGATGCAGAGCGTAGAATCCCAGTTCAGTATTCCAAGAAACTGCAGGGAAGAAAACAGGTGGGTGGTCAGTCCACACACATTCCGCTTAAGGTCAATACCGGCGGTGTAATCCCTGTCATCTTTGCACAGTCACTGTTACAGACACCAGTGATTATCGCAGCGATTCTTGGAAAAGGTAATGGAACAGGTATCGGAAGCAAGATCTTAAAGGGAATGTCCCAGTCTAACTGGTGCAATCCGGAAGAGCCGATCTACAGTATCGGACTTGTGGTTTATATTCTGTTAATTATCGCGTTTGCATATTTCTATACACAGATTACATTCAATCCTTTGGAGATTGCAAACAATATGAAGAAAGCCGGTGGTTTTATTCCGGGTATCCGTCCTGGAAAGCCTACCAGTGATTATTTAAATCAGATACTCAACTACATTGTATTCATCGGAGCAGTTGGTCTGTCCATCGTTGCATTTATTCCAATTTTCTTCAACGGTGTATTTAAGGCAGATGTTTCTTTCGGTGGTACATCAATCATCATTATTGTCGGTGTTGTTATTGAGACAATTAAGCAGGTTGAGTCACAGATGAGAGTTCGCTATTACAAGGGATTTTTGAACGACTAATTATATTTTGGAGATACTGGATTCCGGTATCTCCATTTCCCTTATGATACGGGGAGCAATTCTTCTATATAAAAATATATCGTGTTTAATAACAGAAATGGAGAAATGATATGAAGATTATTATGTTAGGGGCTCCGGGGGCAGGAAAAGGAACACAGGCAAAGCAGATTGCTGCAAAATACCAGATTCCTCATATTTCCACCGGTGATATTTTCCGTGCAAATATCAAAAATGGTACAGAGTTAGGAAAAAAAGCAAAAACATATATGGATCAGGGTGCACTTGTGCCGGATGAACTGACCTGTGATCTGGTTATGGATCGTATCCAGCAGGATGACTGCAAAAACGGATTTGTTCTGGACGGATTTCCAAGAACAATTCCACAGGCGGAAGCTTTAGATGCAGCATTAAAGAAAATCAGCCAGACGATGGATTATGCAATTGATGTTGATGTTCCGGATGAGAATATTGTAAAACGTATGGGTGGAAGACGTGCCTGCTTAAATTGCGGGGCAACATATCATATCGTATTTAATCCGACAAAGGTGGAAGGCAAGTGTGATGCCTGTGGAGCGGAAACCGTACTTCGGGATGATGACAAGCCGGAAACTGTACAGAAGCGTCTGTCTGTATATCATGAACAGACACAGCCACTGATCGATTATTACAAGGCACAGGGAATCCTGAAATCCGTTGACGGAACCAAGCCAATGGATGAAGTGTTTACCGATATTGTTGCAATCTTAGGTGAATAAGATGAAAGTAACGATCAAATCTGCTGAAGAGATTGAAAAAATGCGCCGCGCGGGGGAAATCCTCGCTGCCGTGCATCAGAATCTTGCAAGAGAAATCAAACCTGGGATGTCTACTTTGGACATTGACCGGTTGGGGGAAGAGATGATCCGCGGATATGGATGTATTCCTTCATTTAAAAATTATTGCGGATATCCGGCGTCCATTTGTGTTTCGGTAAACGAAGAAGTGGTGCATGGGATTCCGACAGACGAGAGGATCATCAAAGAAGGAGATATTGTCAGTCTGGATGCAGGAGTTATTTATGAAGGCTATCATTCAGATGCGGCGAGAACCGTTGCAGTCGGAGAAGTGAGTGAGGAGGCAAAGCTTCTGATCGAACGGACCAGACAGTCCTTTATCGAAGGAATGAAAAAAGCAGTGGCTGGAAATCATCTTTATGATATTTCCGCAGCAATTGGTGACTATGCAAATCAGTTTGGATATGGAGTGGTCGAGGATCTTTGTGGACATGGAGTTGGAAGCCATCTTCATGAAGAACCGGAGATCCCGAATTTCAGACAGTCACGGTTTCGCAGAGGAATTAAGCTGAAACCGGGGATGACACTTGCCGTGGAGCCGATGATTAATGTGGGAACCAAAGATGTACTCTGGATGGATGATGAGTGGACCGTTGTCACGGAAGATAAGTCATTATCCGCTCACTATGAGAATACGATACTTATTACAGATGGAAAACCGGAGATCCTTTCTCTGACAGAAGAGGAAAAGAAAGCCGGATTTTTAAATCTCTTTTAACAACAGGAAAATGGAAAAGAGTCGATACAGGAGGAAAGAAAGTTATGTCAAAAGCAGATGTTATTGAAGTGGAAGGCGTAGTAGTAGAAAAACTGCCAAACGCTTTTTTCAAAGTAGAACTTGAGAATGGTCACCAGATTCTGGCAACGATCAGCGGAAAACTTCGTATGAATTTTATCCGTATCCTGCCGGGAGATAAAGTAACAATTGAAATGTCCCCATATGACCTGACAAAGGGAAGAATCATCTGGAGAGATAAATAAAAAATATGTTGACTTCCACAAGGTGTCTGTGTATAATATTATTCGGACACTTTTTGGAAAGTACCTGAAAAATGCGGAAAACTGCAGAAACAGGGCTTTTATAGAGAAAGGAGGATTTGCTGTGAAGGTAAGATCATCAGTTAAGCCTATTTGCGAGAAATGCAAAGTCATCAAGAGAAAAGGAAGCATCAGAATTATCTGTGAGAATCCGAAGCACAAACAGAGACAGGGTTAATTACTTCTTGACAGAAGAACCCTGTTATTTGTGCGCTATGGTCAGTTTATAACAGACTGGCGAAAGCAGCATCGCATTTGCGATGAAATCATTATGTGCGGCTGCAGCGCAGTGAATTTGCGCTGTTCATAATAAACAGAGGCATAGTCTGGTCTTTTTTGCTATAATACCGAGTGGCATGGGACAAATATGCGAATATGGAAATCCTATTTGTATGCACACATTTCAGGACGTGCAACCGTAGCTGTATACGGATAGGGTTCGGGAAAATACGCGGTTGCAGGTGTATTTATGACTACTAAATAATCTTAAAAATTTTATGGAGGTGTAAACACACATGGCTCGTATTGCAGGTGTAGATTTACCAAGAGAAAAACGTGTAGAAATCGGTCTGACTTACATCTACGGAATCGGTAGAGCAAGTGCTGACCGTATCCTTGAAGCAGCAAACGTAGATCCTAGCACACGTGTTAGAGATCTTACTGACGATGAGGTTAAGAGAATCAGTGCAGTCATCGATGAGACACAGACTGTAGAAGGTGATTTAAGAAGAGAGATCGCTCTTAATATTAAGAGACTTCAGGAGATCGGATGCTATCGTGGAATCCGTCACAGAAAAGGACTGCCAGTTCGTGGTCAGAAGACTAAGACAAACGCAAGAACAAGAAAAGGTCCTAAGAGAACTGTAGCAAATAAGAAGAAATAAGTTTAATCAGAGAAAGTAGGTTAGTTTAGATATGGCTAAGAACGTTGCAAAGAAAACAACAAAAAAGCGCGTAAAGAAAAACGTTGAACGCGGACAGGCACACATTCAGGCATCTTTCAATAACACAATTGTGACAATTACTGATACTGAAGGTAACGCTTTATCATGGGCTAGTGCTGGTGGTCTTGGATTTAGAGGTTCAAAGAAATCTACTCCATATGCTGCACAGATGGCAGCAGAAACTGCTACAAAGGCAGCTTTAATTCATGGTTTGAAGACAGTTGATGTTATGGTTAAGGGACCAGGCTCAGGACGTGAGGCTGCTATCCGTGCCCTTTCCGCATGCGGTCTTGAAGTAGTTTCCATCAAGGATGTTACTCCAGTACCACATAACGGATGCCGTCCACCAAAGCGTAGAAGAGTTTAATTAGGAGGTATCGATTAAGATGGCAGTGAATAAAGTACCTGTACTGAAAAGATGTAGATCCCTTGGTTTAGAGCCAAGTTATTTAGGATATGATAAGAAGTCAAAGAGAAATCTTCAGAGAGGAAACCGTAAGGTATCTGAGTACGGACTTCAGTTAAGAGAAAAGCAGAAGGCTAAATTCATCTATGGTGTATTAGAGAAGCCTTTCCGTAATTACTATAAGAGAGCAGATAAGATGAGAGGATTAACAGGTCCAAACCTGATGACAATCCTTGAATCAAGACTTGACAACGTAGTATTCCGTCTTGGATTCGCAAGAACCCGTAAGGAAGCAAGACAGATCGTTGACCACAAGTTCGTAACCGTAAACGGTAAGGTTGTAAACATTCCTTCTTACCTGGTTAAGGCTGGCGATGTTGTTGAGATTAAGGAAAGCAAGAAGAACATTCAGCGTATGAAAGACATCGTTGAGGTTGCTGGTGGAAGAATCGTTCCAGAATGGTTAGATATCGACGCAGAGAAGCTGCAGGGAACTGTAAAAGAGTTACCATCCCGTGAGCAGATCGACGTTCCAGTAAACGAGATGCTTATCGTCGAGTTATATTCTAAGTAATTAGTTTAACGCATCGTAAACCCGAGAAGGAGGGACTTTGTAGTGTTCGATTTTGAAAAACCAAAAATTGAGATCGCTGAAATTTCAGAAGACAAGACATATGGCAAATTTGTTGTAGAGCCTTTGGAAAGAGGATATGGTACTACACTTGGCAACTCTTTAAGAAGAATTATGCTTTCTTCTTTACCGGGAGCTGCTGTAAGCCAGGTGAAGATTGACGGAGTTCTCCATGAATTCAGTTCAATCCCGGGCGTTAAGGAAGATGTTACTGAAATTATTATGAACATCAAGAACCTCGCTATCCGCAATAACAGTTCTACAAATGAACCAAAAGTTGCTTACATTGAATTCGAAGGGGAAGGCGTTGTTACAGCTGCAGATATCCAGGTCGATTCGGATATCGAAATCATGAATCCTGAATTGGAGATCGCACATTTAAACGGTGGTGCAGACTGCAAGCTCTATATGGAACTTACCATTACAAAGGGCAGAGGATATGTCAGCGCAGATAAGAATAAGACAGAGGATACACCAATTGGTGTGATCGCAATCGATTCTATCTATACACCGGTAGATCGTGTAAATGTAACGATTGAGAATACTCGTGTAGGTCAGGTTACTGATTATGATAAGCTTACATTGGATGTATATACCAATGGAACTTTAGAGCCAGATGAGGCAGTCAGCCTTGCTGCAAAAGTATTGAGTGAGCACTTAAATCTCTTCATTGATCTGTCAGATGCTGCACAGCAGGCAGAGATCATGGTTGAGAAAGAGAACGATACACAGGAGAAGGTTCTTGAGATGAATATCGATGAACTGGAATTATCGGTTCGTTCTTACAACTGTCTGAAGAGAGCTGGTATCAATACCGTTGCAGAGCTTATCAACCGTACTCCGGAAGATATGATGAAGGTTCGTAACCTTGGCCGCAAGTCTCTTGAAGAAGTACTTGCAAAACTCAAAGAGTTAGGTTTACAGTTAAATCAGGGTGAAGAATAATAAAAACTGGCGGTGTCAGTAATCCCGATGAGTGTGACAACGTCATAGAACATTTATGGCTTGTGGTTTGAAATGCCACAGAATTAAGAATGGGTTCTGCCGGTAAATCCAAAGAGTATGGCAGGATACCCCACAAATGGAGGAAAATTAAAATGGCAAAGTATCGTAAGTTAAGCAGAACATCCAGCCAGAGAAAGGCTTTAATCAGAGGTCAGGTTACTGCTCTGATCGCTAATGGCAAGATCGTAACAACAGAAGCAAAGGCTAAGGAAATCCGTAAGGTTGCAGAAGGCCTGATCGCTGCTGCTGTTCGTGAGAAAGACAACTTTGACGAAGTTACTGTTACTGCTAAGGTTGCTCGTAAAGATGCAGATGGCAAGAGAGTAAAAGAAGTTGTTGATGGTAAGAAAGTTACTGTTTATGACGAAGTAGAGAAGAAGATTAAGAAGGATCAGCCTTCCCGTCTTCATGCAAGAAGAGAAATGCTTAAAGTTCTTTACACAGTAAAGACAAATGACGGAACCAAGAAGGGCGCAAAGGAAGTTGACCTTGTTGCTAAGTTATTTGATGAGATCGCACCAAAGTATGCAGACCGTAACGGTGGTTACACAAGAATCGTAAAGATTGGTCAGCGTAAAGGTGACGGCGCTCTGGAAGTATTACTTGAGTTAGTTTAAAATTTGTCAATGAGAACCCTCATCTGTGAAGGCAGATGGGGGTTTTTATACTTAAAAGTGAGAATTCGCGCCGGTTTTGCCGATGCGGATTTTTTAAATTTATGAAATATGTGATTTGGAGAGAGGATAAGGTTTCCGTTCTGTTAAGGAACTAATTTAAAAGAGCATCAATTTCTCCAAAATCAATATACGATCATCATAAATATTTTCTGTCAAGTTTTTTGGACACATAAAACGGTCTCAGAGTTACAACCAGAGAATATTTGACAAATACCCTATAGGGGTATAACATAAGTGCAAAAATAAAAATCTTTCAGATAATACAAAAGGAGCAGACACAATGATCAAAACAACCTTAAAAATTGACGGCATGATGTGTGGAATGTGTGAATCCCACATGAATGATGTGATCCGCCAAAATTTTAAAATAAAGAAAGTGACATCTTCCGCACGGGATGGGGAGACGGTTATCATCAGCGAAGAGCCGATTGATATTCCGTGGGCAAAGAAAGTAATCCATGAAATTGGTTATGAGATGACCGGCAGTTCCAATGAGCCATACGAAAAGAAAGGACTGTTCCGCTTCGGGAAAAAATAAGGAGGTTTTTTACCAATGAAAAGGCAAAGCAAATTCTTTGGAGAGTTCAAGAAGTTTATTCTGCGTGGAAATGTGATGGATATGGCGGTCGGTGTTATTGTCGGCGGCGCATTTACGTCCATTGTGACATCTCTGAATGCAGATATCCTGACTCCGATCCTGGGAATTTTCGGAGGCACGGACTTTTCTTACCTTACGGTTACGCTTGGAACAGGAGAAAATGCACCGGTTTTGCATTATGGCAATTTTATTACTGCAGTAATCAATTTTCTGATCACGGCACTTGTGATTTTTATTATGTTGAAAGTTATCAACCGGATCACAGAAAAACTGAGCATGTTAGCAGGTATGGAGGAAGAAAAGCCGGAACCGGCAACAAAAAAATGTCCATTCTGTTATTCGGAAATTGATATCAGGGCAACCAGATGTCCGCACTGTACATCCGTATTGGATGAACAGGAATAAAAACAAAATAATAACACTATTGGAAGGGAGTGACAGAGCCATCATGGAGGTCACTTCTTTTTCAAAATCAGGCGAGCATGAAATTAGAAATAGAAAAGAGGAAAACAATATGGACGAAAACACAAAAAAGCGCTTAGACCAGCAGTTTGCTTTTATCCGGGAAATTGACAGGGAAAAATTTATTGGGAGACAAACCTATTTATCGGATGGCAGACGAAAGGAAAATGATGCGGAGCATGCCTGGCATATGGCGATCATGACCATGCTGCTCAGTGAGTATGCGAATGAACCGATTGATGTGCTTCATACAATCGGCATGCTTTTAATCCATGATCTGGTGGAGATTGATGCCGGAGATACTTATGCTTATGATGAGGAGGGAAAGAAGACACAGGCTGACCGGGAGAAAAAAGCGGCCGACCGGATTTATGGTCTTCTTCCGGAAGAACAGGGAAAGATGCTGTATGATCTGTGGCTTGAATTTGAGGCGCAGAAGACGCCAGAAGCAAAGTTCGCGCGTGTGATGGATAATCTACAGCCTATGATGTTAAACGCCGCTACAGACGGCAAAGCGTGGGTAGAACACGGGGTGCATCTGGCACAGATTATGAAGCGTAACGAGCATACAGCAGAATATTCTGAAACTTTAATGGAATATGCAAGGGAAATGTTTATACAGCCGAATCTTGACAACGGGCATATCATCGAGGATGAAAAGAAATAGTTCAGGGCTGCAATGCAGAACAAAAGCGTGTGAAAACCAGAAAATTTTCACACGCTTTTCGTCTGCGTTTTTTATGAGATTGTCATGAAATAATTACGCATTTTTTGCATCGTTGTACTTCTTTACATAATTCTTGATACGATCGTATGGATTCAACAGATCGCTGATAGAAGAATCATGATTTAAAGTATCAATGATATATGCAATATATTTACTCATATCGCAGCTGATATAGTACTCACGGGAGAGAAGCTCCGGAGTCTGATAAATCAGGTTTGTGGTTACTACACGGTAAATCAGGCCTTCTTCGTATGCTTTATCGAAAGAAGCAAGTCCGTTTGTGAATAATCCGAACGTAGAAACAACGAAAATACGGTTTGCTTTACGCTTCTTTAATTCACGTGCAGTGTCAATCATGCTTTCGCCGGAGGAAATCATATCATCAATGATCAGTACATCTTTGCCTTCGACGTTGGAGCCTAAGAATTCATGGGCAACGATCGGGTTACGTCCGTCTACGACACGGCTGAAGTCACGTCTCTTGTAAAACATACCCATATCAATGCCAAGTACGTTTGCAAGGTAAATTGCACGGTTGGTGGCACCTTCGTCCGGGCTGATGATCATCAGATGCTCGGCATCAATGGTCAGATCCTTTACGTTCTTTAAGATACCTTTGATGAACTGATAGGAAGGCATTACATTCTCAAAGCCATTCAGAGGAATAGCATTCATAACACGAGGATCGTGAGCATCAAATGTGATGATGTTGTCGATTCCCATATTGTAAAGCTCCTGCAGTGCTAATGGGCAGTCAAGAGATTCACGGGCAGTTCTTCTGTGCTGACGGCTTTCGTACAGGAATGGAAGAATGACAGTGATACGGCGGGCTTTTCCGCCGACTGCAGCAATGACACGCTTTAAATCCGCAAAGTGATCATCTGGAGACATATGATTGGTATGTCCGCAGAGTGAATAGGTCATGCTGTAGTTCGTAACATCTACCATGATATAGAGGTCATAGCCCCGGACAGACTGATTGATAACACATTTCGCTTCTCCGGAACCAAATCGTGGAATATGAGGCTCGATGATGTAGCTTTCTTTGTGATATTCCTTGAAAGCAATATCGTTGTGATGCTCGTGTTCGCGATGCTCTCTCCAGGTGGACAGATAGCTGTCTACTTTTTTTCCTAATTCCATACAGCTTGCAGTCGGAATCAGTCCGAGAGTACCGGTTGGCATGGTTTCCAAAATTCTTTCGTCGTTTGGCATGATTTTCCTCCAGGTTTAAATTAATTGATAAACATATATGCATATAATAGACCCATAACTATGGGGTATTATCTGGAAATGATACGTGTGCGTTTCTGTTTGCGGATATCTTCTTCTGTGAACAGATTGATAAAAGTATAGGAATCTAAAATACGTGAAAATGTTCGTTCAGAATAGGACTCCTTGATCCGTTCCACACTCAGGTTGGTAGAAATAATGGTGGATTTTTGCCGGATCAGCCGTTCATTCACACACAAAAACAGCTGGGAAGAGGTAAAAGAGTTAATCAGTTCTGTTCCCAGGTCGTCGATGACTAACAAATCGCAGTCGAAAATATTCTGGTGTGTGGCAATTGCATCGGAATCTTTTTCAAACACACCTTTGCTTAATATATCAAATAATTGAAATGCTGTAAAGTAAATTACGGAATATCCGTGGTCAAGAAGTTCTTTGGCAACACAGTTTGTCAGAAAAGTTTTTCCGACACCGGTTTTTCCGTAAAACAGCAGATTTTTTGGCTTGTGATCAAAATCGTCAATAAAATAATGACATTCCCGCACCGCTTTTTGTGCGGTTTCATAAGAAGAAAGTCCTGTCAGCGGATTTTTTTCCTCTTTCGAATAAAAATCGTAGCGGAAATTGTCAAAATTTTCAATACGGAGTATTTGGCGAATGTTGGACTGGGCATAGACGGTATTGATAATTGCCTGTTTAAAACAGTGGCATTTTTTCCCGTCGATATACCCGCTGTCTTTGCAATCCGGACAGGTATAAACCGGGTCCAGATAGTCTGCCGGATACCCGCTTGCAGTAAGGAGCTGCTGCCGTTCCAGAGACAGGGCACTCAGTTCCTGCTTTAAGGAGGCCAGTGCATGGGTGTCTCCATCAAGATGCAGACGCGCCTGACGGACGGAAGAAGATGCAACACTTGCATCAATTTCCTTCAGACGGGGAAGCTTTTTTAAAACCTCCGCACGCCGTGTTTCGAGAATATGACGGTTATGCAGTTGGCGCTCATCGTATTCATGCATGATCTCATCATACTGTGCATTGGAAAGCGGCATTTGATTCTCCTTTTATTGCTCAACAGATGATATGGGAGTGATTATGACCGGATCGGAGAGTTTAAAAGCATGGCTTCCAGACTCTTATAGTCATTTTCACGGGATTCAAAGTTATTAAAATTGTTTTTCTTCGGAGAAGCGGCTGCATTTGCTTTCACTGCGGCTCTCTCCTTTTTCTTTTGCTGATGGGTGGCGTCGAGGCGTTTGACATCTTCCAGAGAATGTACCTTGTCGTTATACCAGCTGGTCAGAATAGAATCGGCATAACTGAAACTTGACTGACCGGTACTGGAAATGGTGCGGGCACAGGCTTCCTGGATCAATGACAGATCAAAAGCGTATTCTTTGGTCCATTTGCGGATCATGGCTGTTTCGGAATCGATAAGGTTTCTTCCTGTGATGCCGAAAGCTTTCATGACGGCGTAGTACGCTTTGCTGCGGACGGCGGCTTCACTTTTGGCCTGTTCCACAGAAGTAATTTTTTTCTCATGCCATGCCAGTGCCACTTTATTCAGATAACGAAGATTTGTATGTCCTTTGCTGACGCAATATTCCACCAGATAGACGATCAGTTCGGCAGAAAAGTGAAGATCTTCATGCCAGAATAAGATCGTGTTGATATCATTCTCACTGAATGGATGCCGGATATAGGTTTCCACGACAAAAAGCATTTCCTGAATATCCGGATTTTTCTGAAATTCTGCGATTTCATCCAGCGTATAATGGCGGATCTGCGGTTCCTGCGGCTGATTCACAGGCTGGGAGCCAGAAACGTTTTCCCCTGCAGCGGATGCTGGTGTTTCTTCCAAAGAAACAGCAGACGGGGCAGGAGAGGAAGATGCCTCTTCCGTGTCTGTGGAATCTTCCGGAAACGGAAGAAGACCGATTCCGCACAATTTACCGTCGGCGGTTTCCTCCAGAGAGAGGAGTCCTTCTTTCTGCCAGTAACGCAGTGCACGCTGAATGTCCATTTCTGTATTGTTAAATTTGTCAGCAATTTCAGAAATTGTACAATTTGATGCATGAGAATGGATGCACCGTAATAAATATAAATATACCTTAACAAATTCCCCGTTTGCTGACGGCATAAAGCGGTCAATAAACTGGTTGGGAACGATTGTGTCCGTGGCTGGACAATCATTGTGCAGCTGAATGTTTATCATATGTCATAGTACCTTTCTTATTATGCATTTGTGATTATAGCACAATCATTTTCCAAATGGAAGAAGAAAAACACCCGTAAATCCCTGGTAATCAGGGGGATACTGATTGTGAACAACATTGTGGATAAAGTGGATAAGTCCACCCAAACGTACAAATTCAAAACGGAAAGGAGTGGATAAATATAGACAAAAAATCCACACAGAACGAAGAAAGAATCAACGTTTCTATGTGGATAATGTGGATAAGTTATTTTCCAAGGAGGGATTCGCCGATTTCTACGACATTTCCGGCTCCCATGGTTATCAACAGATCTCCGTTCATACAATTTTTTAATAAAAACTTTTCGATCTCTTCAAAAGAAGGAAAATAGTGCGCGTCTTTTCCTTTGGCTGTCAGGCGCTCCAGAATATCTTTCGAGCTTACACCGAAGGTATTCTGTTCGCGGGCAGCAAAGATGTCTGCCAGAACAATGACATCTGCCATGGAAAGTACTTCGGCAAAATCATCCAGAAAAGCTTTGGTGCGGGAGTAGGTGTGTGGCTGGAATACCAGCACCAGACGCTTATGCGGATATTTCTGCGCGGCGGTCAGTGTCGCACGGATCTCTGTCGGATGATGTGCATAATCGTCAATGATGGTGACACCGTCTACGGTTCCTTTGTACTGGAAACGGCGGTTGGCACCGTGGAAAGCGTCCAGACCTCTGATGATGGCATCTGTGCTGATTCCCATGGTACAGGCAAGGGCGATGGCGGCCATGGCATTTCCGGCATTGTGTCGTCCGGGAACGGCAAGTTTGATTTCACAGATGGCCTCTTTGTTGTGCATGGCGGTAAAAGAAGGACAGGCTTTGTCATCATATGTCAGATTATCTGCATAATATTCACAGGAATCATCAAAACCGTAGGTGATGATCTGCTGTGGAAGTCCGTCGGTCAGTTCCTGATGGTCTGCAATTTCTCCATTGATAATGGTTGCTCCGTCTGCCAGTGTATTGCCGGCAAATTTACGGAAAGAACGACGGATGTCGTTGATATCCTTGAAAAAGTCCAGATGTTCTGCTTCTACATTTAAGATGATGCTGTATTTTGGACGGAAATTCAGGAAACTGTTGGTGTATTCACAGGCCTCCGAAACAAAGATTCCGGAATGACCGACACGCAGGTTTCCTCCGATAGAGGGAAGAATTCCGCCAACAGTGATGGTCGGATCGGATTTCGCAGCAAGAAGAATCTCACTGATCATGGAAGTTGTGGTTGTTTTGCCGTGGGTTCCGGCAACGGCAACGGAATTGTTGTAGTTGTCCATGATCTGTCCAAGCAGTTCTGCACGGGAGAGCATTGGCAGTCCCTGGGATCTGGCCTCTGCAAATTCCGGATTATCCGGATGGATTGCGGCTGTGTAGACAACCAGATCAATGCCGGGAATGATATTTTCGGCACTTTGTCTATAAAAAATCTGAGCACCTTTGGATGCGAGCATGCGGGTAAGATCGGATTCTTTTGCATCGGACCCGGAAATCGTAAAGCCTTTTTCCAGAAGAATTTCAGCGAGTCCGCTCATGCTGATTCCGCCAATTCCGATAAAGTGAATATGAATGGGGTCATTAAATTTTAATTTATACATCAGGATTACCTACCTATTTTAATAAAGTTTTTTTCTATTATACCACTCTATAACCAAAGGCGCACCCGAAAATATATTGTGCATTTTGCCAAAAAACAACAAAAAAACTCAGCATTTTTGTATAAACTGTTGTACATAAAAGGATAATATGATATACTACAGTAATAGTAAGAAACAAACATAATATTTAGAACAGACGAGGAGTGATGACGTGATTAAGAAAGAAATGATAGCCATGCTTTTAGCAGGCGGTCAGGGCAGCAGACTTGGAGTTCTGACATCGGACGTCGCCAAGCCGGCGGTAGCATTTGGCGGCAAGTACAGAATTATCGATTTTCCACTCAGCAATTGTATCAATTCCGGAATTGATACGGTTGGTGTGCTGACGCAGTATCAGCCACTCCGGCTGAACACACATATCGGCATCGGCATTCCGTGGGATCTCGATCGGAACAATGGTGGAGTGACCGTACTTCCACCGTATGAGAGAAGCAATAACAGTGAATGGTATACCGGTACAGCCAATGCCATTTATCAGAATCTGCGCTATATGGAAAGTTATAATCCGGAATATGTTCTGATCCTTTCCGGAGATCATATTTATAAGATGGATTATGAGGTTATGCTGGACTTCCATAAGGCAAATCATGCGGATGTGACGATTGCGACGATGCCTGTTTCCATGGAGGAGGCAAGCCGTTTCGGAATTGTGATTGCGGATGAAAACAAAAAGATTCAGGATTTTGAGGAAAAACCGGAAAAACCGCGGAGTAATCTGGCATCCATGGGAATTTATATTTTCTCCTGGAAAGTATTAAGAGATGCTCTTATCGAATTAAAAGATCAGCAGAGCTGTGATTTCGGAAAGCATATTATTCCGTATTGCTTCAAAAACAACAAGAGGCTTTTTGCATATGAGTTCAACGGTTACTGGAAGGATGTGGGAACACTTGGCTCATACTGGGAAGCCAATATGGAGCTGATTGATCTGATTCCGGAATTCAATCTCTATGAGGAGTTCTGGAAGATTTACACGAAGTGCGATACGATTGAGCCGCAGTACATAGCACCGGGGGCAAAAGTGGAGCGCTGCATTATTGGGGAGGCAGCAGAGATCCATGGAGCGGTGATCAATTCGGTAATCGGACCAAACGTATATATTGGACCGGGGGCTGTCGTGCGGGATTCCATTATTATGAAGGATACCAGTATCGGCAGGGATGTAACGATCGACAAATCCATAATTGCAGAAAACTGCAGAATTGAAGATGGGGTAACACTGGGAATAGGAGAAGCAGCACCAAACAAATTAAACGAGAGTGTTTATTCGTTTGGACTGGTAACGATTGGAGACGATTCTGTTGTTCCGGAGAATGTAAAGGTGGGCAAAAACACAGCCATTTCCGGTGTGACAGTAAAAGAAGATTATCCAGACGGGGTATTGGCAGGCGGCGAAGTAATCATTAAGGCAGGTGACAGAAAATGAAAGCAGTAGGAATTATTTTGGCGGGTGGCAATAACAACCGGATGGGAGAACTGTCCAGAAAACGTGCGATTCCGGCGATGCCGGTCGGCGGAAGTTTCCGCTGCATTGACTTTGTCTTAAGTAATATGAGCAATTCGCATGTACAGACAGTTGCGGTACTCACACAGTATAATTCCCGTTCACTGAATGAACATTTAAGTTCTTCAAAATGGTGGGATTTTGGAAGAAAACAGGGAGGTCTGTATCTGTTTACACCAACCGTTACGGCAGAAAACAGTGACTGGTACCGAGGCACGGCAGATGCCATGTATCAGAATATTGATTTCCTGAAAAACCGTCACGAACCGTATGTGATCATATCCAGCGGTGACTGTGTGTATAAGATGGATTACAATGACCTGCTGGAGTTTCATATCGCAAAGAAAGCAGATATTACCATTGCATGCAAGGATATGCCGGCAGATGCGGATGTCAGCCGTTTCGGAGTCGTCCGTATGAATGAAGATTCCCGGATCACGGATTTTGAGGAAAAACCGCTGGTGGCACAATCCAATACGATTTCCACAGGAGTGTATATTATCCGGAGAAGACAGCTGATCGAAATTCTCGAAAAATCAGCGGAGGAAAACCGGTTTGATTTTGTTACGGATGTGCTGGTGCGTTACCGCAATGTAAAGCGTGTGTATGGATATAAACTGAATAGTTACTGGAGTAATATTGCAAGTGTAGATGATTACTTCCGTACAAATATGGACTTTTTGAAACCGGATGTGAGAAAGTACTTTTTCCGCGAAGAGCCGAAGATTTATTCGAAAGTGGATGATCTTCCGCCGGCAAAATACAATATGGGATCGGACGTCAGCAACAGTCTGATCGCCAGTGGATGTATTGTAAACGGCAGGGTAGAAAATTCTGTTTTGTTTAAGAAAGCGTTTGTAGGAAAAAATTGCGTGATCAAGAATTCGATTATCTTGAATGATGCATATATTGGCGATAATACGCATGTAGAAAACTGCATTGTGGAGAGCCATGGAACGCTTCGGGCAAATACATTTTATTCCGGAGACGATGCTGTCCGGATTGTTGCAGAAAACAACGAAAGATATATGCTCTAGGGAGAGACTAGAAGGGGGATACATATGCAGATTACAGACGTTAGAATCCGCAAGGTGGAAAAAGAAGGCAAGATGAAAGCCGTGGTATCTATCACAATCGATGATGAATTTGTCGTACATGATATCAAAGTGATCGAAGGGGAAAAAGGATTGTTTATTGCGATGCCGAGCAGAAAAGCCGGCGACGGAGATTTCCGGGATATCGCACATCCGATCAATTCCGCTACAAGGGATCAGATTCAGGGATTGATACTGAAAAAGTATGAAGAGGTCTTGCAGGAGAAGGAATAAACGATTAAAATAAGAGAAATGGGACTGTGGAGTAATCCATGGTCCTTTTCTTAATTACAGACTTTTTGAATCCGTAATTGCGAAACTTATGGATGGGCGGCTCCCGTGTGGTGGCTGGGGCTGCTGCTTCCTGTGACGTGCTCAACATCCAGAATCAAGAATCTGCAGAAAATGACCGCGTGGCTCCTTTGATGATTTGCGTTCGTTCAAGTTTCGACAGCGGCGCGGCTTGTGTCCGTCTGGCAGGGACGCGTCCGAAGGATTTCGTGTCTGCCTTAGCGGAGTGCTTCAAAATACTGTGCTCGCGGGTCGGTTTGCGACCACATTTATGAAAGGACTGTCAAAGTGTTCATAGGGAGACACAACCGGGAGCGGGCGCAATAAAATTTTTGAAGTGCTCCGCTTAGGCAGACTAGAAATTCTGAGCGCATCCCTGCCAGACGGACACAAGCCGCGCCGCTGTCGAAACGTTGCCCGGACACAAAATTAGAGCCACGCAATCATTTTCGCAAATTCTAAGATTCTGTCTGAATCGCACGTCACAGGAAGCAGCAGCCCCAGCCACCACACGGGAGCCACCCGGCGGTACCTTTCGTAATTAACGGACAAAAATTCAAATAAAAGGAGAATTGGATACATGTTTTTAATTGCAGGACTTGGAAATCCGGACAAGAAATACGAAAAAACAAGACACAATATTGGATTTGATACCGTCGATGCACTGGCGGAAAAATACAACATCAGCATCACGGAGAAAAAACATAAAGCGCTGTGTGGAAGCGGTGTGATCGAAGGCGTAAAAGTCATCCTGGCCAAACCGCAGACCTATATGAATTTAAGCGGAGAAAGCATCGCAGAAATCGTGAATTTCTATAAGCTTGATCCGGAGAGCGAAATGCTGATTATTTTTGATGACATCTCTTTGGCACCGGGAAATATCCGTGTGCGCAAAAAAGGCAGTGCAGGTGGGCATAATGGAATCAAGAGCATTATTTCAAGTGTGGGAACCTCAAACTTTATGCGAATTAAAGTCGGTGTGGGGGAAAAGCCACAGGGATGGGATCTGGCAGACCATGTGCTTGGCCGTTTTTCCGGGGAGGACCGTGCAAGGGTGGAAGAAGCCATACGGGATGCGGAAGATGCAGCAGTCCTGATGATTCAGGGGGAAGCAGACAAGGCAATGAATGATTTTAATGCAAAAAAGCAGGAGAATACAAAGTAAGTGAAAGCATTTATAGAACCGCTGCAGGAATTGAGCGGATATGAAGATATGACAAAAGCGGCCATGCAGCCGGGACTGGTGACCATCAGTGGCTGTATTGATGCACAGAAGCCACATATGATTTATACGCTTGGAAGGACACGCAGCCGGCGTCTGATCGTAACGTTTCATGAGCAGAAAGCGAAAGAATTGTATGACGACTATCGTTTTTTTGATCCGTCAGTGGTGTATTATCCGGCAAAGGATGTGCTGTTTTATCAATCGGATATCCGCGGAAACCTTCTTACCGCAGAGCGGATCAGTGCATTGCGGGCAATTCATGAAAATGAACAGGTGACGGTGATCACAACATTTGATGCCCTGATGAATACGATGCCAAGGGATGCACAGGTGTGGGACAGTGTGCTGCATATTGCACAGGGAGATACCCTGGATCTGGATGCACTTGTGGAACAGCTGGTGCGGATGGGGTATGAACGGCAGTATCAGGTGGATAATATCGGTCAGTTTGCATTAAGAGGTGGAATTCTTGATATTTTTCCGCTGACGGAAGAAAATCCGGTCCGGATTGAACTGTGGGATGATGAAGTAGATACCCTTCGCACCTTTGATGTGGAAAGTCAGAAATCTATTGAAAATATAGAAAAGCTTGTGGTATATCCGGCATGTGAACTGGTTCTTTCGACCGAAGAGAAAGCAGAAGGTATCCGCAGACTGTTAAAGGAAGCAGAAGCTTTTTCCGATAAATTGCGGAAAGAAATGAAAACCGAGGAAGCCTATCGGGCACTGTCACAGGCAAAAGAACTGGCACAGGAATGGGAAGAATTGTCGGAAACCGCGGGAATGGATGCTTTTTTGTCCTATTTCTGCAGGGAACGGTGGAGCCTTCTGGATTATTTTGATCCGGCAGATACATTTGTGTTTTTCGATGAGCTGAGCCGGAGCGCGGAACGCGGACGGCAGACGGAACTGGAATTTTCGGAGAGCATGAAGCAGCGTCTGGAAATGGGGTATATTCTGCCGGGGCAGATGAACGAACTGTTTGGCTATAAGGAAATCATGGGAAGGCTTGAAAAATATTCCTGCTGTGCGGTTTCCGCACTGGATATCAAGACCTGCGGATTAAAATCCAATGGGCAGTTCGGCATTCATGTAAAGAGCGTAAGCGCATACAATAACAGCTTTGAACTTCTGATCGCAGACCTGAAGAAATACAAAAAAAACGGATACCGTATTATTTTACTTTCCGGTTCCCGCACACGCGCGAAGCGTCTGGCAGAGGATATTTTAAACGAAGGACTCAACTGTTTTTATACGGAAGATTACGATCACGATCTGGTGGCAGGACAGATCATGGTCTGCTACGGAAAAGTGCATCAGGGGTATGAATATCCGATCCTGCAGTTTGCAGTGATTACGGATACGGATATTTTCGGGGAAGAAAAAAAGAAAAAGAAGCGGCACCGCACCTATGAGGGCGAAAAAATCCAGCAGTTTACGGATCTGAGTGTCGGGGATTATGTCGTACATGAAAATCATGGGCTTGGTATCTACAAAGGAATTGAAAAGATAGAAGTCGACCGAAAGGTGAAAGATTACATCAAGATCGAATATGCGGGAGGCTCCAATCTGTATATTCTTGCAACACAGCTTGACCAGATCCAGAAATATGCGGGGAAAGACGCAAGAAAACCAAAACTCAATAAACTTGGAAGCCAGGAGTGGACAAAAACCAAGGGAAAAGTGCGTGGAGCCGTGCGTCAGATCGCACAGGATCTGGTGAAATTATATGCCGAGCGGGAAGAACAGAATGGCTATATGTATGGACCGGATACGGTATGGCAGAGAGAGTTTGAAGAACTGTTCCCGTTTGAAGAGACCGAAGATCAGGTGCTTGCCATTGATGCAACCAAGCGGGATATGGAGAGTCATAAGATTATGGACCGGCTGATCTGCGGGGATGTCGGTTACGGAAAGACGGAGATTGCGATCCGTGCAGCTTTCAAAGCAGTGCAGGAGAATAAACAGGTGGCATACCTTGCGCCGACAACCATTCTTGCCCAGCAGATTTATAATACGTTTTCCCAGAGAATGAAGGATTTCCCTGTCCGGGTGGATCTGTTGTGCCGTTTCCGCACGGCAGCGCAGCAGAAGAAGACCATCAGTGATCTGAAAAAAGGACAGGTGGATATTATTGTGGGAACACACCGGATTCTGTCAAAAGATGTGCAGTTTAAAGATCTTGGGCTTCTTGTCGTGGACGAGGAACAACGGTTTGGTGTGGCTCACAAAGAAAAAATCAAACAGTTAAAGACCAATGTGGATGTGCTGACACTTACTGCCACACCGATTCCGCGGACACTTCACATGAGCCTGATCGGAATCCGGGATATGAGCGTTTTAGAGGAACCACCGATGGACCGTGTCCCTATTCAGACGTATGTCATGGAATATAATGAGGAACTGGTCCGGGAGGCAATCACGCGGGAACTTGCCCGTGGCGGACAGGTATATTATGTGTATAACAAAGTAAGGGATATTGATGAAGTGACGTCACGCATTCAGGAGCTGGTGCCGGAGGCAAATGTGGCATTTGCTCATGGACAGATGAGAGAAAACCAGCTGGAGGATATCATGTACCGGTTTATCAATGGAGACATTGATGTACTGGTATCAACGACAATCATAGAGACGGGACTGGATATCTCAAATGTCAATACAATGATCATTCATGACGCGGATAATATGGGGCTTTCCCAGCTGTATCAGCTGCGCGGGCGGGTCGGCAGATCCAATCGTACGGCGTATGCGTTTCTTATGTACCGCAGAAACAAAATGCTCAAAGAGGTGGCGGAAAAACGACTGGCTGCCATCCGGGAGTATTCGGATCTGGGCAGCGGATTTAAGATTGCCATGCGGGACCTGGAGATCCGGGGAGCCGGAAATCTGCTGGGAGCCGAACAGAGCGGTCACATGGAGGCGGTTGGATATGATCTGTACTGCAAGATGCTTCACGAAGCGGTGAAAGAAGCCCGGGGAGAAGCACCGGCCGAACAGTTTGAGACTTCCGTTGATATCCGGACGGATGCATTTATTCCGTCCACATATATTGCAAATGAGTCGCAGAAACTGGATATGTATAAGCGGATCGCCGGAATTGAAACGGATGAGGAAGCGGAGGAAATGCTCGAAGAACTGATTGACCGTTTTGGAGAGCCTCCGAAGTCCGTGCAGAATCTGCTGACAATTGCCAGACTCAAAGCGGTTGCCCACAGTGTATATATTAAGGAAATTGTTCAAAGAGAAGATCTGTTAAAAATCCTAATGTACGAAAAAGCAAAGATTCACGCGGAGCATATTCCGGGGCTGGTAAAAGCGTTTGCCCCGTCACTGAAATTTGCGGCAGATCCGAAGGAACCGTACTTCACTTACCGTCTGGGAGCAAATTCAAGGGAAAAGAACAGGGAAATTCTGGAAGTTCTCAGGCAATTATTGGAACAAATGCACGTTTTTTTGTGTGCGGAGCCGTAAAAGTGCTTGCCTGATGTAGGGAAAAGAATTATAATACTCTGGTATATAGGTGAAAAGAAACTCCCGGGAGGAACTATGAAAGCAAAAAAAGTTACAGCGATTATTTTAGCCGGTGCAATCTGCGCAGCAGCTTTTACCGGATGTGGTATAAATACAGGTGCGACGGCAGCAAGCATGAAAAATCAGACCGTCACGATGGGCATGGCAAACTTTACATGCCGTTATCAGCAGGCAAATGTAGAAGATTATTATAAGAGCATGATGGGGGCCAAAAGCAGCAGTGAGCTCTGGAGCAAGGATTTATATGGAAACGGAACAACCATGGAAGACACCATGAAAGATTCCGTTATGGAACAGCTTCATGAGATGTATACGTTACAGGCACATATGAAAGACTATGATGTGAGTGTGACAAAAGACGAAAAGGCAGCAATCAAAAGAGCTGCACAGCAGTTTATCAGCGATAATTCTTCCGAGGCACTCAAGGAGATGACTGCAGACGAAGATACCGTGGAGGAACTGCTTACGCTCTACACCATCCGCAGCAAGATGCAGAAAGCCATCGAGGCAGAAGCAGATACCAATGTGACGGATGAAGAGGCAAATGAGCGCGGTTATACGATGATGACTATTTCTACAACTTCCCATCAGGATGACAGCGGAAATACCGTAGAATATACCGATGATGAGAAAAAGCAGCTGAAGGAGACCGCAAACAAAATCGAAGATGCGGTAAAGAATGGAAAAACTCTCGAAGATGCTGCAAAGGATGAGGATCAGCAGACCACTACCGGTGCGTATGCATCCGATGATTCCACACTGGATACATCTGTGAAAAAGGCATTGGATGATTTGAAAGAAGGAGAAACTTCCGATGTGATTGAAACAGACAGTGCATTATATATTGTTCGTCTGGACAGTGAAACAGACAAAGACGCTACAGAAAAAAATCGTCAGAATATTATTGACAAACGTAAAAGTGACCACTACAATGAAGTGCTGGAGGGCTGGCAGAAAAAAGACGGCTGGAAGGTCAATAAAAAGAATGTTGCAAAGATTTCATTTAAGAATTCTCTGACACAGCAGGACCCGAATGCCTCTACAGAGACACAGACTTCCACAGAAACACAGAATGTAGAGAGTACACAGTAATGCAAAAAGATAACATTGTGTTAATTGGAATGCCGGGGGTGGGTAAGAGCACCGTCGGCGTTATCCTTGCTAAGGTGCTGGGATATCAGTTTATAGATGCAGATTTAGTCATTCAGGAGCAGGAGAAGCGCCTGCTTCGTGAGATCATTGCAGAAGAGGGAACCGAAGGGTTCATTCAGGTAGAAAACCGTGTGAATGCGACACTTGAGGCACATCATGCAATTATTGCAACCGGAGGCAGTGTCGTCTACGGAAAAGAAGCTATGGAGCATCTGCAGGAAATCGGAACGGTTATATATCTTGAGGTGGCATATCCGGAGCTGGAAAAACGTCTGGAAGATATCAAAGGCAGGGGTGTTGTTTTAAGAGACGGACAGACGTTATATGATCTGTATCTGGAGCGCACGCCGCTGTATGAAAAATATGCGGATATCCGGATTTCGGAGACGGGGCTGGATATCGAACAGACCGTTGAACAGATTGTGGATGGTATCACAAATTTACACTAGATGAATAGGATAGATAGTAGGGTAGCGTACTATACGAAATAGGGCGTTTATTGAGGTGAGATATGGAACAATATGTAATCAAAGGCGGAAATCCGCTGAATGGTGAGGTAGAAATCGGCGGGGCAAAGAATGCGGCACTGGCAATTCTTGCAGCTGCGATCATGACGGATGAAACGGTTACAATCGAAAATTTGCCGAACGTGAGAGATATTAATGTATTATTGCAGGCGATTGCAGAGATCGGTGCAATGGTAGACCGTATTGATGCACATACCGTAAAGATCAACGGTTCATTTATCAAAGACGTGACGGTGGACAATGAATTTATCCGTAGAATCCGTGCGTCCTATTATTTGATCGGTGCACTTCTTGGAAAATACAAAAAGGCGGAAGTGGCTCTTCCGGGCGGATGCGATATCGGAAGCAGACCGATTGATCTGCATATCAAAGGATTTCGTGCAATGGGAGCAGACGTGGATATTGCACATGGTCTTGTTATTGCAGAGGCAGAAAAATTAAACGGAACACATATTTATCTGGATAAAGTATCGGTTGGAGCAACGATCAATATTATGATGGCAGCATCCATGGCAGAAGGAAAAACCGTAATTGAAAATGCGGCAAAAGAGCCTCATGTGGTAGACGTGGCAAATTTCTTAAACAGTATGGGTGCGAATATCCGTGGTGCAGGAACGGATGTTATCCGTATTGTCGGTGTGGAGAAGCTGCATAAGACAGAGTATTCGGTTATCCCGGATCAGATAGAGGCAGGAACCTTTATGTTTGCGGCAGCGGCAGCAGGGGGAGATGTGCTGGTAAAGGATGTTATTCCGAAACATCTGGAAGCAACAACCGCCAAACTTGTGGAGGCAGGATGCAAAGTTGAGGAGTTCGATGATGCGGTTCGGATTATTTCGGATGGAAAACTGCATCACACACAGGTGACAACACTTCCGTATCCGGGATTCCCGACAGATATGCAGCCACAGATGGCAGTAATTCTGGGAATTGCAGAGGGAACCAGTACCGTTACGGAGAGCATTTTTGAAAACCGTTTCAAATATGTGGATGAACTGACACGTATGGGAGCCAATATCAAGGTAGAGAGCAATATTGCCATTATCAATGGAGTGGCCCGTTATACAGGTGCCAGGGTGAATGCGCCGGATCTGCGTGCGGGAGCAGCGCTGGTGATTGCCGGTCTGGTGGCAGAGGGAATTACGGTGATTGATGATATTTATTTTATCGAGCGTGGATACGAAGAATTTGATCAGAAGCTGCGCGGCATTGGGGCACAGATTGAAAAGGTATCGGATGAAAAAGAAATTCAGAAGTTTATTCTGAAAGTTTCATAAATAAAAAGAACGGGCAAAAAAGGGAGCGTGAAAAACATTGGTATGTTTTCACACTCCCTTTTCATTTGAAAAATTTATAAAACCGCTTTGATATAGAGGTCGCGGCTGGCGGTGGAAAGATCCAGACAGGATTTATCATCAAACTGGACAATCGGACGGGACAGTGCATTCTGATTTAACATGACAATGGTACATCCCCTTCCGTCACTTAAGATGACGCGGTTACTCTGGTAAGTGCTGGCAATCTGCTTTAAGAAAACCAGAATATATTTTGTATGGTATTTCTGGAAACCATCTTCTTCAAATTTACTGATCACTTCGAACGGACACAACGGAGAGCGATAGGAACGTGCCGCTGTCATGGCATCGTACACATCGGCAATTGCAACGATCATTGCAAAATTGTCAATGTAATCTTCCGTCAATCCGGTCGGATAGCCGCTTCCATCACAGCGCTCGTGATGCATCAGGGCAGCTTTTTTGATACGGGAATCCAGATCCGGCTGACGTTTTAAAATCTCGTATCCGAGTGCCGGGTGCTGTTTGATTTTTGCAAACTCCTCATCGGTCAGAGATCCCGGCTTATTTAAGATATCGGAAGGAATCAGCAGTTTTCCGATATCGTGCATCAGTCCGGCAAGCGTAAGAATGTCCAGATCGTGACGTTCAAAACGCAGCCAGCGGCCGATCATTCGTGAAATGAGTGCAACGTTGAGACTGTGCGCATAAACCGAATCGGCCACAGTACGCATGTTGTAAAGCATATCAAACATTTCAACGATGGTGTTGCGGGACTGGAACAGATCTGCGACACTGCCCAGAAGTTTTTGCGAGTCAATCGGTTTGTTATCCTTGATGGCTGCGGTATACAACTGTTTCATCAGCTCAATTGCCTGAACATACTCAATCTGGAACGTGCGGAATTCACTGGAACCGGCGACTTTCTGTGAGTGTGTTTTGCTTTCCTGTGCGTATGTTTTTGCTTCTTTTACAGGCTTTGGAGCCTCCTCCTGCGGAGCAGGTTCTTCGCCCTCAATTTCTGCATATTCCACACGGTACAGTTTCATGCGGTTGATCAGCTGACGGGTTACAGCAGAACCGGCGGGAGCCAACGGCTGTCCAAGCGGTGTGATCACAGGCTGTGCAAGGATGGCACCTTCTTGTAGTTGTTTTGTCTCAATTTTTATCATATTTTATCTCTCCGTATGTAACGTATATACAAAAGTATAGAATTATTTCGCACAAAAGTCAATCTTTTAGGGCTTGACAGATGAAAGAAACTGGAGTATGGTAGCACTTGGATATTTCAAATTTAATATTGTAAGCTTTCTCTTATTCAGAGTGATGGAGATACATAGGATCTGTGAAGTCACGGCAACCCCTGTTTGGAAGGTGCCAACCTGAGCGAGTTAATCGAACAATAAGGGGATTTGATTATCTTTAGATCAATCCGCTGCGAGGCGGTTTTTTTTATTTCTGTATAAAACAAGAGAGGAGAAACAAAAAGCAATGGAAAAATTATTATTCACATCAGAGTCCGTTACAGAAGGACATCCTGACAAAATGTGTGATGCGATTTCAGATGCCATTCTGGATGCATGCATGGAGCAGGATCCGATGAGCCGTGTAGCCTGTGAGGCAGCAAGCTGTACCGGTTTCGTACTTGTTACAGGAGAAATTACAACAAAGGCAACTCTTGATATTCCTGCAATTGTAAGAAAGACTGTAAACGAGATCGGATACAACGATGCAAAGACCGGTTTTGACGGACATACCTGTGCGGTTATGGTAGCTTTAGATCAGCAGTCCGCAGATATTGCCATGGGTGTTGACAAGGCACTTGAGGCAAAAGAGGGCGAGCTGACAGATGATCTGGATACCGGCGCCGGAGATCAGGGAATGATGTTTGGATATGCAACCAATGAGACACCGGAATTTATGCCATATCCGATTTCACTGGCACACAAGCTGGCATTACAGCTTACAAAGGTTCGTAAAGACGGAACACTTACCTACCTTCGTCCGGATGGAAAGACACAGGTTTCTGTAGAGTATGATGAAGCAGGAAAGCCAAAGAGACTTGAGGCAGTTGTTTTATCTACCCAGCATGATGAGGACGTTACCCAGGAACAGATCCATGAGGATATTAAGAAATATGTCTTTGATCCGATCCTTCCAAAGGAGCTGATCGATGGAGATACCAAATTCTTTATCAATCCGACCGGACGTTTCGTAATCGGCGGACCACACGGAGATGCAGGTCTGACCGGGCGTAAGATCATCGTTGATACCTATGGTGGATATGCACGTCACGGCGGCGGAGCTTTTTCCGGAAAAGACTGCACAAAGGTTGACCGTTCCGCAGCATATGCTGCACGTTATGTTGCAAAGAACATTGTTGCAGCAGGTCTTGCTGATAAGTGTGAGATTCAGTTATCTTATGCCATCGGTGTTGCACAGCCTACTTCTGTCATGGTTGATACATTCGGTACAGGAAAGATCGCAGATGATGAGCTGGTAAAGATTGTACGTGAGAACTTTGATCTTCGTCCGGCAGGAATTATCAAGATGCTGGATCTGCGCCGTCCGATTTACCGTCAGACAGCTGCTTATGGTCACTTCGGACGCAATGACTTAAATCTCCCATGGGAGGCAACAAACAAGGCAGAGGCTTTAAAGAAGTACCTTTAATTTATGAAAAGTTTACATAATTTTTTATAAAAGAATGATATAATAAGACACAGAGTTTGTTCTGTGTCTTATTTTTTTATAGGGAAGGAATACGAATGAAGATAAAAACCAAACTGATCATTTCGTTCTGTATTATTATCTTTGTGCCATCGATCCTGGCGATTGCCACGATCAGCGCCTATTGTAATTTTCAATCGCATGTGATCGAGCAGACGTATGGAATTAAGAATGCGGATGCCTATAGTATTATCAATTCTGTGCCGCTGTTAAACCGTTATACGGCACTGGATTTTGAAAAAATCAAAAAGACAATCAGATTATCCCCTTCGAAAATGGAAGATGCTTCGTATCTCACCGAGATCAATGAGGATCTGAAGCAGAAATATTCTTATCTGATTGTAAGGATCGGAGAGAAAATTTCGTTCAACGGCGGAAGTGAAAATGAAAAGATCCTTTCGGAACTTCCGGGATACGGAGAAAACAGTTCCCGGCATGGGGTGGACAAATATATCGACCGGGATGATGAAATTCTGGTAAAACAGGTAGATTTCAAGCTGGATTCGGGAGAAAAATGTACGGCATATATTGTCACGTCCTTTGACGCTACCGGGCAGGAAATCCGCCAGTTTATTGTATGGGGAATTATCTGCGTGGTAATTATCCTGTTACTGACGGCGGTTATGATGATTGTGTGGATTTACCGGAGCATGATCACACCGATCCAGAAGCTGCGGGTGGCAGCGGAGAATATTAAGGAAGGTAATCTGGATTTTGCGCTGGATACCCAGGGCGACGATGAGATCGGTGAGCTCTGCACGACGTTTGAACAGATGCGTCAGCGTCTGAAGGATAATGCGGAGGAAAAACTCAGTAATGAAAAAGAAAACCGTGCACTCATCAGCAACATTGCCCACGATCTGAAGACGCCGATTACGGCAGTAAAGGGGTATTCGGAAGGCATTATGGACGGCGTTGCCAATACTCCGGAAAAACTCGATAAGTATATCCGGACGATTTATAATAAGGCAAACGAAATGGATACGCTGATCAATGAACTGACATTGTATTCCAAAATTGATACCAACCGTATTCCGTATGACTTTGCAAAACTGAATGTTGCCGCATATTTTAAAGACTGCGTGGAAGAAATCGGACTGGATCTGGAAGCAAAGGGGATTGCGTTATCCTATTTTAATTATGCAACGCCGGATACCCAGATTATTGCAGATCCGGAGCAGCTGCGCAGAGTGATCAATAATATTATAGGAAATTCCGTAAAATATATGAATAAAACAGAAAAGTTCATCAATATCCGTATCAAGGATGTGGGGGACTTTATTCAGGTGGAAATCGAAGACAATGGAAGAGGAATTGCACAGAAAGATCTGCCGTATATTTTTGACCGGTTTTACCGGACGGATGCTTCCAGAAATTCGGCAACCGGTGGCAGCGGAATCGGACTTTCCATTGTAAAAAAGATCATAGAGGATCATGGAGGGAAAATCTGGGCAACCAGCAAAGAAGATTCCGGCACTACCATGTACTTTGTAATACGCAAATATCAGGAGGTAACAGCAAATGAGCAGAATACTGATCGTTGAAGATGAAGTGGCTATTGCAGATCTGGAGAAAGATTATCTGGAACTGAGTGGCTTTGAAGTGGAAATTGAAAATGACGGAACCAAAGGACTCGAAAGAGCCCTGCATGAGGAGTTTGATCTGTTTATCTTAGATCTCATGCTTCCGGGAGTAGATGGATTTGAAATCTGTAAAAAGATCCGTGAGATAAAGAATACACCAATCCTTATGGTTTCTGCAAAAAAGGATGATATTGACAAGATTCGCGGGCTCGGACTGGGGGCAGACGATTATGTGACAAAACCGTTTTCCCCGAGTGAACTGGTAGCTCGTGTGAAGGCACATCTGGCACGGTATGAGCGACTGATCGGCAGCAATATGCCACAGAATGATATCATTGAGATCCGGGGCATTAAAATAGACAAGACGGCGCGCCGGGTATGGGTCAATGGAGAAGAGAAACAGTTTACGACAAAAGAGTTTGATTTGCTGACTTTTTTGGCAGAGAATCCAAATCATGTATTTACAAAAGAGGAATTGTTCCGTAAAATATGGGATATGGAATCTATCGGTGATATTGCAACGGTTACCGTACACATCAAAAAGATTCGAGAGAAGATTGAGATGAATACGAACAAGCCGCAGTACATCGAGACCATCTGGGGAGTCGGATATCGGTTTAAATTATAAACGGTCTGCCTCCTGAAACTATGATTAAGGGGGCTGTTATGAACGAACACAAAAAACATGGCAGCAGTTTCTCCAGCAAAATGGGCTTTATTCTTGCCGCTGCGGGATCTGCTGTCGGACTTGGAAATCTGTGGAGGTTTCCTTACCTTGCCGCAAAATACGGTGGAGGTTCTTTTTTACTGATCTATGTGATCCTTGCGGTTACGTTTGGATTTGCACTTATGATCACAGAAATTGCACTAGGCAGAAAAACCGGGAAAAGTGCACTGTATGCATTCAGCACGCTGCATGAAAAGTGCGGTTTCATTGGAATTCTTGCCAGTATTGTGCCGATTATCATTCTTCCGTATTACTGTGTGATCGGCGGATGGGTCATCAAATTTGCATGGGCATTTCTTACAGGAAGCGGAAATGCAGCGGCAGCAGATGATTATTTTTCAAATTTTATTGCAAGGACTGGGGAACCGGTGATGTGGCTGGTATTTTTTATCCTTGCCACTTCGGTTGTGATTCTGCTTGGCGTAAATAAAGGAATTGAAAATATCAGCAAAGTGCTGATGCCGCTTCTGGTAGTCCTTTCCGTTATTATTGCGGTATTTGTTGTGACCCGTCCGGGAGCAGGGGCAGGAATTGTCTACTACTTAAAGCCGGATCTTTCCAAGATCAGTGCGAATGCTTTCCTGGCGGCACTGGGACAGCTGTTTTATTCCATGTCGCTGGCGATGGGCATTATGATTACATATGGCTCCTATATGAAGAAAAATGAGGATATAGAGAGCAGTGTGCGGAATATCGAAATCTTTGATACCGGAATTGCATTTCTGGCAGGACTGATGATTGTACCGGCCGTGTTTGTGTTTTCCGGTGGAGATCAGGCATCGTTGAAGGCAGGACCGACACTAATGTTTATTACACTGCCAAAAGTGTTTGACAGTATGGCGGGAGGACACCTGATCGGAACGGTATTTTTTGTGCTGGTATTGTTTGCTGCACTGACATCGTCCATTTCCCTGATGGAGACAGTGGTTTCCATTTTCGTGGATAAGACAAAAAAGAGCCGTAAATTTATTACGGTCTGTGTAACCGTTTATACGGTGTTGATGGCAATTCCGTCTTCTCTTGGATTTGGAATCTGGAGCGGTTTTTCGATTCACGGAATGAGTATTCTGGATTTCTTCGATTTTATATCCAACAGTGTCCTTATGCCGATTGTGGCATTCCTGACCTGTGTATTTGTCGGTTTTATTGTGAAACCAGAGGCGATTACGGATGAAGTGGAATCTTCCACACAGAAATTTAAGAGTAAGAAACTGTATATTGTATTGATCAAGTATGTTGCACCGATACTGGTACTGCTGATTTTATTCAGTTCGGTATTAAATGCACTTGGAATCATTACTTTGTAACGGACAACAGAAAAGAAGAAACAAAAAACCCTATGCATAATGCATAGGGTTTTTAGATAAATATATGTTTGTTCTGTTCAATTGTATTCGGACTTGCTAGGCAGTTCCGGAGTTTAACCTCTCCGGCAGGGGTGTGAGCACACGACGGATACCGGAACCCTCCGCAGGAATTCCTGATCCAAATAGTCCGCATCTGCTGTACTGCGTTTTCAACAGGCAGCATGTCATGTTGTGAAAACAAATCCCTGCGCTGGACAATCGCGCTTGCTGTAAAAAACAGATCAATGAAATCTATGACATACTGAGCTGTAATACTGACAGTTCAGAGAATAAAGCCTACTTGTTTATGCGTGCGGTACTCTCACCGCCTGAGCCTGATGGTCAAATATTGTACCGTCCTTATATGGACTCATATAAGCGTACCCCGAAAACCGAAGTTTGTCAAGTGTTATTCGCTTTTCATGACCATTATACGCTATGTCTGCCGGGAAATCAATTGTGGAAATCCGAGAAATACAAAAAGTTGTGTCAAAAGAGGGAAAAACGGCTCAAAGATTGCAAGAAAATGGTCGATATAGTATAATAAGGTATAAAAAAGTAAAGGCAAGGAAAACCATGATCGATATTCACTGTCACCTTCTATACGGAGTAGACGACGGAGCAAAAACAATAGAAGAATCTGTGGCGATGCTTGAGGCAGCAAAAGAGCAGGGCATTTCTGCAATGATCCTGACACCGCATTACCGGCACGGCATGTTTGCTTATCCGAAGGAAGAAATTGAAGAACATTTCCGTATTCTGGAGCCGTATGCACAGAAACTTGGAATTTATCTTGCATTGGGCACCGAATACCATGTGAACAGTCATATTGTCGAGGCACTTGACAGTGGCAGATGCCGGACAATGGCCGGCTCGCGGTATGTGTTGTGTGAGTATTCGCACGACAGTGAATATGCCTATATTTACCAGATGACGCAGGAACTGGTTCTGCACGGATATATTCCGGTATTTGCACATGTGGAGCGGTATGGAGCACTTGCAGATTTACAGCTGGCAGAGGAGCTGCGCAATCTTGGGGCATGGATTACGGTGAATGCGGATGCGGTACTCGGACTTGAGGGTATGGGTCCAAAGAAATACTGTAAAAAGATGCTGAAGGCAGAATGTGTGGATGCGATTGCATCGGACAGTCATGGAATAAAAAACCGTGCCAATCATATGGGAAAATGCTATGAGCTGATTGAAAAAAAATTTGGCAGGGAATATGCAGATCAGCTTTTGGTGAATCATCCGGCAAAGATTCTGACCGGAGAAATGAAATAGTTAGTAATGGAGCATTGATATGGAGCAGCAGTTACAACAGGAACGTATTGTAATTGAAAATGATGATGAAATTGAAATTGATCTGAAAGATCTCGTTTTAGAGATCCTTTCTTTCTGGAAATGGGTGTTGTTTGCACTGATTATCGGAGCCGTGACCGCATATTGTATCAGCAGGTTTGTAATGGTGCCGCAATATGAGTCAACATCCCAGTTTTATGTATTGTCCAAAAGCATGTCGATTACAAGTCTTGCGGATATACAGACAGGTACAAGTCTGACAAACGATTATATGGTTATCGTAGAGGGGCGTCCCGTGCTTGAGCAGGTAATTGAGAATCTCGGACTGGACGAGACCTACAGTTCCCTGAAGAAAAAAATTACCCTGAATAATCCTTCCAACTCGCGAATCCTCGAGATTACGGTGCGCGATGCAAACCCATCCATGGCAAAAAAGATTGCGGATGAGATTGCGCGTGTCAGTGTGGCCTTTATCCAACAGAAAATGGATCAGGATGCACCGAATATCATTCAAAAGGGATATTCCGACGGAGAACCGGTCAGCCCGAATACCATGAAAAATACGGCGGTCGGAGGAATACTTGGCATGTTTTTGGCGATTGCGGTTATTGTGGTGGTTTATCTGTTCAATGATACGATTATGAATGCAGATGATGTACAAAGGAAGCTGGGGCTGAATGTTCTTGGTACGCTTCCTTTGGAAGAAGCCGAATACGATGGGGAAAAAGAGCGCAAGCGTAAGAGAAGGAAGAAAAAGAAATGAAATCGGTAACATTTGAGAATCTGAAAAAACAAAATTATACGATGAAAGAATCACTCCGGGCATTAAAAACCAATATCCAGTTCTGCGGAGATGATATCTGCACCATCGTTGTGACGTCTGCCATGCCAAACGAAGGGAAAAGTACCGTGACGATGGATCTGGCACGTTCTTTTTCGGAATCCGGCAAACGTGTATTGCTGATCGATACCGATATGCGTAAATCCGTATACGTGGGACGATTACGGGCAGTGGCTTCGGATGGAAGAGAAATCTATGGATTATCCCATTTTCTGTCCGGACAGAGAAAACTCGAAGACGTACTTTACGGTACAACGATTCCGGGCCTGTTTATGATTTTTGCCGGTCCGTCAGTACCAAACCCGACAGAAATTCTGGAAAAAAAGTATTTTACCGAGTTACTTAATTTTGCAAAAGAACATTTTGATTATGTATTGCTGGATTGTGCGCCGATCGGAGCTGCAATCGACGCAGCAGTGATCGCAAAACACTGTGATGGTGCGATTCTTGTTATTGCCCAGGGCATGGCAAGCGGACGTCTGATCCAGACTGTCAAAAAGCAGATGGAAGCTTCCGGAGTGAGGGTACTTGGTGCGGTACTGAACAAAGTACGGATGAAGAAGAACGGCTATGAGGGTGGCTACTATGGCGGCTATTATGGCAGCTATTATGGAAATTACGGAGAACATCATGAGAAGAATGCATGAACCATCGACAAAACTTCATAATGCATTGTATTTTATGTCCGGAATGATGGTGGTGATTCTTGCACTTGTGATTGTGGCAGGGGTCAAAACGAAGGCGGAAAATGCCGGCTTCCACATTGCAGATGATACAGAAAATTCTTATGAGCAGCAGGTTGCGGGGCAGACAGATACCACACACGATTCCGGTCAGGAAAAGTGGCAGGAGGGTGTAGTTGCTTATCAGGGAAAAGAGTATCTGTATAATACAGATATCAAAACCTACCTCATGATGGGGGTTGATATCGATGGTCCGGTACAGCGAAGCAGCGATTATACCCAAGGCGGGCAGTCCGATGCACTGTTTCTTCTTGTTGTAAACAACAAAACAGAGCAGCTGCAGGTCATTTCCATCAATCGAAACACGATGGCAGATATCGAATTGTGTGATGAAGAAGGTATTGATATGGGACCGCTTAAAACTCAGATCTGTTTGCAGCATGCATTCGGGGACGGTAAGCGCCTCAGCTGCAGCAAAACCGTGGATGCGGTTTCCGGCCTGTTTCAAAATATTCCGATCAGCGGTTATCTTGCGATGAATATGGGGGGAATCCCACAGATGAATGATGCTGTGGGAGGAGTGGAAGTGACTGTACAGCAGGATATTTCGTTTCCAAAAGCCGGTGTGAATTTGAAGAAAGGGCAAAAAGTAACCCTGAATGGGACGCAGGCTTATTATTACCTGCATGGAAGGGATACCGAAGAATATGACAGTGCAACAAAGCGTCTGCAGCGCGAAGAACAGTATATTGTTGCCTATATGGATAAATTAAAAAAAGTATCCACAGAAAACCCGGATCAGGTGACAGAAATTTACAATTCTGTTTCCGATTATCTGGTAACCAGTGTGGATTTCACAAGTATGATTGAGCAGCTGATGAATTACGGTTTTTCAGAAGACCAGATGTATACGGTTCCCGGAAAAACGGTGGAGGGAAAGCCGATTGACGGGAAACGGTATGAGGAGTACCATGTCGATGAAGATGCCATGGAAGAACTCATTATGAAGGTGTTTTATACACCCGTACAATAAGGTATCCAGTGCGCGCGCACTTGATATAGATAGAGTTACATGCAGTTTATATTACGTGGAAAGGAGGTAGATTGCGATGAAAAAGAAAATTTTCACAGGAGTTGTGACAGCTATGATGCTGGTATTTACAATGGGCACAACCGTGTTTGCAGATCCATCACCAACAAGTGATACGGCACTGGTTCAAAGAACCAATGAGCTGAATAAGGCAACAACCGTTGAAAGCAGCGGTTATAATGCAAACAATGAGCTTATCACGGTTTCTTCCAAGGGTGTGGACAAAGATGTTTACCGCGAGGGAAACCGTCAGGCAAATGCTGTGGCAAGTGCACAGAACGGAAGTGCAACCGTCATGGCCATGTCTGATATCAGTGTTCCGTCTGCAACGAATACATCCAAAGGAATCAAAGTAACGATTTGTGCAAGTGGAATTAAGGCTGGAGACAATGTTTATGTATTACATAAATTAAAAAGCGGAAGCTGGCAGACGGTAAAGCCGGACAGCGTTTCCAATGGCAAAGTCACGGTTACATTGTATTCATTTTCACCGGTTATAGTTGTAAGGTACAGTTCAAATGTGAATCCTACCGTTACAACAGATCCGTCAAAGGATGAAAATTCCCAGGGATCAAATACAAATTCCAATGTAAATGACAATTCCAACAGCAGCAGCCAGACAAACAACAACAACCAGAACAACTCACAGACCAATAATCAGTATAATCCGGTTAGTGTAAATCAGAATGTGACAGTAAACTATCCACAGTCTTATGACGATGGAGAGGACAGTTTCGAGGATGATTATGATGACGGTTATACAGATGGTTATACCGATGGAAAGAATTCCGTACGGAATACTTCCACAAAGAGTTCTTCTGCCCGTGTCAATGGCAAAAGTGGAGCAGGAAGTCAGAAAGGAACATCCGTTTCCGGATCTGTTTCCTATAAGACATCTCCGAAAACCGGGGCAGCGCTTCCGGCACTTCCGTTCGTTGCAGTATTTGCGGCAGCAGGTATTGTTGTATGCGGAAGAAAAGCACGTAAGAATTAATCTCACTGGATACAATTTTATTTAGCATGTAGGTCTATGGATAGGTGATGCATGGCATCACGTGAGGGCGGTGGAATGGAATCTGCCGCCCTGCCTCAATTTTAAAGAAAGAAAACTATTTTATGAAAAGACAGGAAAGAAAGAACGACAGAACGATCAATATCTATAAAATTCTGACCATTGTTCTGGCAGTTGTATTGATCGTGGTACTCATAATATTTGGAAGAAGCTGGATGGTTCAGAAGAATGCACAGAAAGAATATGAAAAGCTTTCTGCCCAGGTAAATGATCTGCAGAATCAGGTGAATGATAATCAGATCAATATTCCGTCAGATACGCAGACAGAGACGGAGAATGTGGCACAGGAAGTGCAGACCGAAGACAGCGAACTGGAACAAAAAGGAATAGAAATTCCACAGAAAAATTTAAACTGGAAAAAATTAAAGGGAGTCAATCCGGATATTTACGCATGGATCTACATTCCGGGAACCGGGGTGGATTATCCGGTGTTACAGCATCCGAGTGATGATTCCTATTATCTGAATTACAATATGAATGGTACCAGGGGATATCCTGGATGTATTTATACAGAGAAGGCAAACAGTAAAGAGTTTACGGATTTTGATACCGTCGTGTATGGGCACAATATGCGCAATGACACAATGTTTGCTTCTCTCCACAACTATGAAGACCAGACATTTTTTAACAATTTTCCGTATATATATGTGTATACAAAGGAAAAGGTGCTCGTGTATGAGATTTTTGCGGCATATAAGACGGACGATGCACATATTCTGCACACCAATGACTTTTCAACGAAAGAGGGACGTGTAAGTTATCTTGAAAGCATTGTGAAAAAATCCAAGAATTCGCCGGAGGTAAAGGACAAAATCCAGCTTTCGGTGGACAGTCATCTGCTGACTTTATCAACCTGTGTGAGCAGACAGGCAGACAAGCGGTTTGTGGTTCAGGCAATTTTATTAAATGAGGAACAGCTATGAAACAGTGCAAAGTAGGTATGGATCAGGAAAATATCATATCGACCTTTGCAAGTACGCAGTTTTACGGAGATCCGGATGCCTATATCCGGGAGTTTCTTCAAAATGCCATTGATGCATGCAATACCAGGGCGGCGTTGGAATGGAGCTGGGGAACAGAGTTTCTGGAGATGGAGGAGGCAAGAGCCTTAAATTCCATGCGAAATCCGTATTCTCCTCAAATTTCCATTCAGTATAATTCCGAAACGCAGCGTCTGGTGTTTGAGGATAACGGAATCGGAATCAATGCCAGGGATATTGAGCAGTATGTCGCCAAAATCGGAGTGAGTTTTTATCAGAGCGAGGATTTTTCTACACAGCAGCTTCACTATGAACCGGTGGCGCAGTTTGGAGTCGGTATGCTTTCCGGTTTTATGGTTGCACGGGCACTGTTGATTGAGTCGAGAAAGGACAAATCGGTAAATACCGCGTGGAATGTTACGGATCGCCAGACGTTAGAACCGGTTACCGCAAAATGGATAGAAGGGGCGGAAACAATGGAATATATCAATTCCAACCGCGAACAGTCCGGAACCAGAATTACGCTGGTGTTACGGCCGAAATATGCAAAGAATCTGTCCCTTCAGAGGCTGGTACACGCAGTACAGCACTATATGCTGTATCAGCCATTTCCGATTCAGATTTCCTTTGATGAAAAAAAAGTGACGCTGCAGGAACAGAATCACATCATGGACAATCCATTTGCGGATATTCTTGGAATTATATCGATTCGTATTATGGATGAACTGATGGAGGGGTGTATCTGGATTTATAATTCCAAACATCAGGGGCTGATCGGGACATCCTGCCTGTATCAGCAGGGATTTCTTGTGACCGATGAAAAGAAAGATCTGGGATTGAAACCGGAGTGGCTCAGGCATATGACGTATCATCTGCATTTGCGGAAGAAATTTCTGACGCTGAGACTGGCGAGGGATGATGTGGCACATGATGAACATCTGATGGAGCTGCGCAGACTGATCGGAAGACGGATTGTAGAACATTTTGCATCCAATCCGCTGGGGCTGAACCAGTATATTGCCAGCGGACAGCAGCCGGTTTTAACAGAATATGAAGAAGAAATGCAGCTTCTTGGCAAATCGGTGACGGTGGAAGTTTATTTAAAGGGAAGGGAGATTGAACTTCCGGTTGCAACGATTATTCAGGGTTATACCGGAAAAAGCATAAGGATTGCATTTATCAGCAAGGGGCTGTTTACATATTACAGGCAGAACCATATTATGGATTTCCGGCGTTTCCTGACGGAATACCAGCTGATTGTATTCGAAAAGAACCGGGATCTGTTCTGCCAGCTTCTGGCGCCTTATCAGGGTAGCATGCACTATGTGATAAGCAGTGAATGTCCGGGTGTTATATATGAAGAAATGGATGCAGATTTCCATATGATAAAAAGTGTGGTACCATATCGTTATCAGTATCATCTGCGGCCGGAAACGTTTCCGGATAACGAGATTTTCTGTATGGTGACGAATACGGCAAACGGAACGCTGGAACTGCGTGTCAATCCAAAGCACCGACTCTTAAGGATTCTTGAGCCTGTGATGTATCACCCGAAAGTTCACCGGATGATGGAGGTCATCTATGAGAATATCAAGCAGCGGGTTATCAATACGCAGCATCGTTGGAATAAGATTGTTGATTTCGGCGGTTCGTTCGTAGATGACTGGAAAAATCAGGAGAATGTGCCGACAGTGAGTTGTATCTGGTGCCTGGAAGGCGATTTTGATGTATCTGTGAATGAATTTATTGCGCAGACCCTGACACAGAAAGAACGTGTGGATCTGGGACTTGTGGGACTGGTTTTCCGCAGGGAAGATTTTATTGACTGGTGGTTTGCACCAAGAGAGTAGAGTGATTATGGAAGAGAAAAAAGAAATGTCAACAGAAGAAATAAAGATGGACAATGATCCAAAGGGCGAGGGAAAGGAGAAAGCTTCTTCGCCTCTGCGGGAAGTGCTCAGCTGGGTAGTCACTCTGCTGGCAGCCTTCGCGCTGGCGATGGTTTTGAAGAATTACGTGATCATCAATGCAACAGTCCCGACCGGATCGATGGAGCATACCATTGAACCGGGCGATGACCTGTTCGGGCTGCGGCTGGCGTATCAGTTTTCAGAACCGAAGAGAGGAGATATCGTGATTTTCCGGTTCCCGGATGACGAAACGCAAAAATACGTCAAGCGTGTGATTGGTCTGCCCGGAGAAAAGGTTACCATTGAGGATGCGAAAATCTATATCAATGACTCTGAGACTCCTTTGAAGGAGGATTACCTGAAAGAGACATGGACAGAGGCAACCGGACCGTTTGAGTTTGAGGTTCCCAAAGACAGTTATCTGGTGCTTGGAGACAACCGGAATGATTCCTATGATGCCAGATATTGGGATCATACCTATGTCAGCAAAGATAAAATTATCGGAAAAGCTTATTTCATATACTACCCATTCCAAAGACTGGGCAGTCTATATAAATAAATCATTAAATAATTAACAAGGAGGCTATCATTATGCCAGAAAATTCAAGTTGCAGCGGAGCATCATCCTGTTCCAAAGAAAGCTGTGAGGGATGTTCCCATAATTCTCAGAATCCGCAGAGTATGCTCGAAGCGATGAATGCATATTCCAATATCAAACATGTGATTGGAGTTGTCAGCGGAAAGGGTGGTGTCGGTAAATCATTTGTCACTTCTTCCCTGGCGGTACAGATGGCAAAAGCAGGATATAAAGTGGGAATTCTGGATGCCGATATTACCGGACCGTCCATTCCGAAGATGTTTGGAGCACACGGTCAGCTGGTCGGTGACGAAAAAGGAATGTATCCGTATGAGACAAAAGAAGGAATCAAAATTGTTTCCATCAATCTTCTGATGGAAGATGAAGAGGCACCGGTTGTCTGGAGAGGACCTGTGATTGCAGGGGCTGTGAAACAGTTCTGGAATGAGGCTGTCTGGGGCGATGTGGACTATCTGTTTGTGGACATGCCACCGGGAACAGGTGATGTACCGCTTACCGTGTTCCAGTCCCTTCCGGTGGACGGTATCGTTATTGTTACATCTCCACAGGAACTGGTACAGATGATCGTAAAGAAAGCTTTCCATATGGCAAATATGATGCATATACCGGTACTTGGACTGGTGGAAAATTTCAGTTATCTGAAATGCCCGGATTGTGGAAAGAAGATCGCACTGTTTGGAGAAAGCAACATTGACGAAGTTGCCGCAAAAGAAGGAACCAGAGTTCTTGGCAAACTGCCATTGGATCCGGCATATGCGAAAGCTGCGGATGCCGGTGCATTCTATGAGATGGAAAATCCGTATCTGGATGCCGCTGTGGATGCGTTAAAGACAATTTAAGACAAGAAAAGACCTGTCAGTGAATAAATCACTGGCAGGTCTTTTTTGCTTATTTCTGGCTTTCTGAAACTGTAGATTCGGTATTGCTGTCCGACTCTGTTCCCGTAACGGTTTCTTCCACAGCAGGATCTTTGTATGTGTACGTGTTGGATTCACGGAAAATCGTACTGTTGGAACCCATCTGGCACACTTTAATGGTATCACCGTCTTTGACACTGTCTTTTGGAATAATCAGACAACCGGAATTGCTGAAGGTTGTATTGACTTTCTCGTCATTTACAAATACCTTACTCCACTTGGTGAAGTTGTTTCCATAGACAAATACTTCCGATCCGCCGATGGAATCCGACGTCTCCGATACCGTTACATCGTCAATTCCCATTACAATGTCGGTTGCAGGGTATTTGTCTTTGCCATCATAGCAGTAACGGTTTCCGTAAAGAATGTCATACTGCAGATTATCCAGTCCGTCCAGATATGCAGTGTGGTCTGTGTTGTTCATCTGGGTCTGATGGTAATTTAAGATGGTTCCCTCATGAATACCTGTGGAATCCGTAATGCTTGCCATCAGCTGATATGCATACAGATCCGCATCCTGCTTCTTTAATCCCATGTTATTCCATGTGACATATTTTGTCTTGTAGATGTCACCGGATTTCATATCGGAGTCTTCCAGACCCATGGTTGGAAGGTGATCACCGAAAGCTACGACAATGGTATCTTCATCCCGCTTGGACAGTTCTGTGATCAGATCATTCATAAAGGTATCCACTTCATTTAACTGGTTAATGTAATATGTCCACTGGTTTTTCTTTTCTTCATCATCCACACCGCTGACGGTATATACCGGATTTGCGATAACCGGAGTCTTTGGATAATCACCATGTGTACCTACGGTAATGGTGTAGGTAAAGTCCGGCTGATTCGGAGTGGAATCTAAGGTTTTGATTGTTTCAGGAACAAGAATATCATCGGTAGCCCAGCTTCCGTTTGGCGTATAACTCTGAATGTTCATCAGTTCCTTGCTGGTGAAAGTATCAAATCCCATCATGGAAAAGGCATTGACACGGCTGTAAAAGTTACCGCCATTGTTATGTACGGCATGGGTTCCATATCCGATGGAAGCCAGATCAGCAGCAGTGCTCTCGCAGTCTGTCTTTTTCAGGATTGTTTTATACGGATACTCGCCGGTTCCGAAGTACTGCATACTCATACCGGAGAGAACTTCAAACTCAGTGTTTGCGGTTCCTGCGCCAACAACCGGAACTGTCAGGTAACCACTCGTGTAGTTCTTCTCGAGATTGTGGAAGGTAGGAATCGGATCCTGATTATAATTCAGAAACTTGATCTCATCCGGATCACAGAATGATTCAAGAAGAATACAGATAATATTTGGTGCATTCTTTTTGGTGACAGTTGTTTCTTTTTTTGTGTCATTTACATTTTTTTCAATCGAAGCAATTTTCTGCTCGGAGTAGTCATCCGGCTTACTCATTCCACGGTCTACCACACTCGAAGAGAATCCATAGATAAAACCGTAGTTTTCATATCCCTGTGCAATGTTGGAGAAGTAACTTGCAACAACATTGGCATTCTGTGCAGCAGAGGTTGTAACAGGAAGACCGACAAACAGTACCGATACAATGGCACCTACTACAACAATTTTATGGGTCTTGCCCTGATAGCGCGGTCCTTTAATGAAGAGCGCAACACAAAACAGAAGGAACAGACCGAGCCCGATGACTACGATGGTAGCTTCTTCTGCCGTGAAATAGTTGGTATTGTTCATGGCAAACAGATCATTGATACATTTAAGGTCTGTAAAGCCAAACGGTGTTACACGGTTTGAAAGGATGCATCCGTTAATGATTCCAAGGAGCACCCAGAAACCGCTGATAATGATCCGCCAGAATGCACGTCTGCGGAACAGATAAACAAAGCTTAAGGATGCAAATACAATAAAGGCATTATAAAAAAATGCACCGGTATGCATCCCAACGAAGGAACCTGCCGAGAGAAAACTCCTTCGGGAAAGAACCTCCACAATAAATACGATCCCACAGGATATCAACATGTGGAACAGCAGGGAATATTTATTCAGAAATGAGATCCGACGCAGGTAAGCTTCGGAATGTTGTTTTTCAACTCTGGTGAATAGTTTTTCTTTGATAATACTAAAAAATTTCTTCATCTTTACCTCTCCTTTACTCGAACTATAGATTACTAAAAAAGGATAGTAAAGACAAGAGGTAAAATTTATAAAAAAACCCCGTTAAAAACGAGGTTTTTTTGCAATATGAATAAATTGTGAACAAACGGTGTTCTTATCGGTTGGAACGTCTCCAGATGTGCATCTGGTCTGCCTCTTTGATCAGATCATCACGGAAGTCCGGATGTGCAATGGAAATCAGAGCCTCTGCCTTCTGCCAGGTAGATAATCCCTTTACATTGACCATGCCATATTCGGTAACGACATAGTGGGTATTTGCACGGGTGTCTGTGACAATAGAACCTTCTGCCAGGGTCGGGCGGATGCGGGAATGCATAACACCTTTCTTATCCGTGAATGTGGAAGAACAGCAGATAAAGCTCTTTCCACCTTTGGACATATAAGCACCGAGAACGAAGTCAAGCTGTCCGCCGGCACCACTGATGTGTTTGGTTCCGGAAGACTCGGCACTGATCTGTCCGAACAGGTCGATATCTACACAGTTGTTGATGGAGATGAAGTTGTCCAGTGCTGCGATGGAGCGGATATCGTTGGTGTAACTGACAGGTGCGCTCATCAGTTCTGGATTTTCATCCAGATAATCATACATCTTCTTGGTTCCGGCACCGAAACCATATACCTGACGGTAGCGGTCAATGTTTTTGCAGGCACCGGTAATCTTTCCGGCTTTGGCAATGTCTACGAATGCATCTACATACATTTCTGTGTGAACACCAAGATCCTTTAAGTCGGACTGTGCGATCAGGGAACCGACTGCGTTTGGCATACCACCGATACCGAGCTGCAAGCAGGCACCGTTTGGAATCTGGTCTACGATCAGCTGTGCAACTTTCTGGTCTACTTCGGTAGCAGGACCGCCGGCACCGAGTTCTCCGATTGGAGGATTGGAGCCTTCTACGATTGCATTGACTTTGGAAATATGTATACCGTTTTCTGTTCCGCCAAGGCAGCGCGGCATATTTTCGTTGACTTCTACGATGATATGTCTGGCTGTCTCACACATCGCACCAAGATGGGAAGCACTTGGCCCGAAGTTGAAGTATCCATGCTTGTCCATTGGAGCAACCTGGAACATTGCCACATCATCCGGACAATCCAGCTCACGGTAATAACGAGGGAGCTCGGAATAACGGATCGGGCTGTAGAATGCACAGCCACGTGCGATCATATGACGTTCGATTCCGGACATATGCCAGGAATTCCATGTAAAATGCTCGCCAGCGTCTTCGCGCTCAAATACGGCAAGCGGTTTTAAGAGGATTCCGCCACGCAGGTTGATATCCTTCAGTTCATCGGTACGCTTGGCAAGTGCTTTGTCCAGTGTATCTACGGTGTTGGTACACCAGCCATAGTCTACCCAGTCACCGGATTTGATTACTTTTACGGCTTCGTCTGCTGAAACGAGCTTCTGTCTGTATTCTTCTGAAAAATCCATTCGTATAAGACCTCCTTGTATGTCTTAGAGTGAAGTTGTGAACAGAAATACAACAACTTCGTTAATTTATTAACAACATTATAACATTTATGGATTTCAAAAACAATGGGGAGTGCTGGAAAACGTAATTATTCTGTGGTACACTTTAAGGGAAAAAGTCCTGAGGTAGACAGGGAGAGGGCATATAGAAGATATTTGAGAGAAAAAATTCTAAGATAGACAGGGCAGGGATATATGGAAGATTTTTAAGTTGAAAAGTCCCGAAGAAGAGTCAGAGTGGGATATATAGAAAAAGTTTCCACTGATATGTCCCGGAAAGCGTTAAAAATGGGATATAGAAGTGCAGATATTATGTATATGTCCCGAACGAAAATAAAAGTGGGACATAAAAGAAGAAATATTGTGCATATGTCCCAAACGAAAACGAAACCGGGACATAAAAGAAGAAATATTGTGTATATGTCCCAAACGAAAACGAAGCTGGGACAGCGAAAAGAAGATATTGTGTATATGTCCTCAAATGTTCGACATCGCACATGGTATCTCTATGAAGAAAATATTTACAGGAAGGAAAAGAAGATGGAGAATCATACAATTGTTACTTTAAAAAAGGGAGAAGGCCGCACGATCAAGGCGGGTGGCGCATGGATTTTTGATAATGAGATTGATACGATTGTGGGGACATTTACCAATGGAGATGTGGTGACGGTACATGATTTTGACGGATATCCGATGGGAAAGGGATTTATCAATCAGAATTCGAAGATCCGTATCCGCATGCTGACCCGTCATGTGGATCAGGAGATTAACGAGAATTTTCTTCGTATGCGTGTAAAGAATGCCTGGGAATACCGGAAGACAACGGTGGATACATCTTCCTGTCGTGTGATTTTCGGGGAAGCGGATTTTTTGCCGGGACTGGTGGTTGACAAGTATGAGGATGTGCTGGTGGTGGAATGTCTGGCACTCGGTATGGAGCAGTTCAAGGAAACAATCGTTTCATTATTAAAAGGGGTACTGAAAGAGGACGGTATTTCTATCCGTGGAGTCTATGAGAGAAGTGACGCCAATGAGCGCAGGAAAGAAGGACTTCCGAAGGTGAAAGGATTTATTGGGGAAACATTTGATACAGAGGTGGAGATCACGGAAAATGGCGTGCACTATCTGGTCGATGTGGTAAATGGTCAGAAGACGGGCTTTTTCCTGGACCAGAAGTATAACCGGCTGGCAATGCAGCGGATCTGTAAAGGAAAGAGAGTTTTGGACTGTTTTACACATATGGGAACGTTTGCACTGAATGCAGGAATCGCAGGTGCTTCCGATGTGACGGGACTTGATATTTCGGAATATGCGGTGCAGCAGGCAAATGCCAATGCCGTGCGTAATCATCTGGAAGATACGGTACATTTTCGCTGTGCAAATGTACTGGACGAGCTTCCGAAACTGGCAGAAGCCGGAGAAAAGTATGATGTAGTCATTCTCGACCCGCCGGCATTTACGAAATCCCGTGAGGCCACGAAGAATGCCATCAAAGGTTATCGGGAGATCAATATGAAAGGGTTAAAGCTGGTAAAAGACGGCGGATACCTGGCAACCTGTTCCTGTTCCCATTTTATGACACAGGAACTGCTGGCAAAGACGGTGAAGGAAGCTGCAAAGGCGGCACACAAACGGCTGCGTCAGGTGGAATTCCGTACGCAGGCACCGGATCATCCGATTTTGTGGGCAAATTCTGCGAATGTGCCGGAGAGCTATTATCTTAAATTTTTTATTTTTCAGGTGGTGGATGAGAAATAATCCGAAGAATGCTTATTTATAGGGGTTCCGGAACAATTCTCTGATATGAAATAAAAGACTGACACACCTTTTGACACACTTTTATAGAAAAATATCTCGAAATAAGCAAATCCTCTTAGTTCATTTGCGCCCTTGTTGGATTGTGCTACACGATTTTCAAGGGAAAACGAAAATAGCCGCCATTACTGCGAATAATGACGGCTGTTGATAAAACAGTTACTTAATATATTCGGGTAAACCGCTTCTCTGGCTTTCCCTTTTTCTACGCATAATATAACATATCTTATGAGTTGATGCAAGGAAAAGTGTAAAACGGTTCATAATTTATAACATGTCATGTTTTCAGATCAGTGATGACTTATTTCGGTTATAATAAAAGGAGAAAGCTCTCGATTGACTAACCGGGTATAAACTCCATATAATAGTGGTAACCGAATGGAGGAGCTATAGAAGGAGGGAGCATTATGCAGGCATTATCAAAAGCAAAAGTTGGTGAAAATTATACCATTCAGTGGTTATTCGGATTACCGGAAGTTGTAGAATTCCTGCACCGCCATCATGTAGAAGAAGGTGGCAGCGTACAGGTGATTCAGAAATTATCCAATGGGCTGATCATCGGTGCCAATGGAGAACGGTTCGCCATGGGAAATGAGATTGCAGATCGTATTCAGGTATAAGTACACCCGGCTATAGAAAACAGACACCCCGGTATCCGTTATAAAAACGGCTGCCGGGGTGTTTTGGGTAAAAAAATGAAAAGGGCAGTATACTTGCATTTTAGAGAGCATTATGGCATAGTTGAGAAAGAAAATCGAAAGCGAAGGATGAAAAGAGGAAAAATGAAGTTTCGAAAAGCTAAGCAGGACGATAAGGAAGAAATTCTTGCGCTGTATCAGTCGCTGATCGGTACTCCATACTGCGCATGGGGCAATGGGTATCCAGGAGAACAGGAATTTGATTATGATATGAAAAGAAATGCTCTTTTTTGTATGGAAAATGAAGATGGAGAAATCATTGGCACGATCACAGTGGATGAAGATCCGCAGGTGGAAGCACTCACCTGCTGGTCAGAAACACTGCAGCCGTCTGCGGAGCTTTCCAGACTCGGGGTACGCACCGATATGCAGAATCAGGGAATTGCCCGGCAGCTTCTGCAGCATGGCATGGAAGAATTGAAAAAACAGGGGAAAAGGAGTGTACATTTTCTCGTGTGTAAGACAAATAAAAAAGCGCTCCGTTCTTATGAAAAACTGCATTTTGACGTAGTGGGAGAGAGCGATTTATTTGACGAGGACTGGTGGTGCTACGAGAAAGAACTTTAAAAATCAAGTACAGGAAGTTGGAAAATATGCAAATAGGACAGAAAAAAACAACGGGACAGAAGATGAAAAAAGAGAGGAACAGGGGAAGAGAAACGGATAGAAAACCGAACATAAGCCAGATACAAAAAACAGGCGAACACTGCATTTACGCAAAAAGATGCGGAGGATGTGACTATCAGGGAATTTTGTACAGTCAGCAGCTTTCCAAAAAGCAGAGTTACATGCGCAAACTCATGGAACCGTTTGGAAAGATCAATCCAATCATCGGGATGGACGATCCATACCACTATCGGCATAAAGTACAGGCGGCTTTTTCCTGCAATAAACGCGGACATATTGTGGCAGGCGTATATGAGAAACATTCGCATGACATCGTGGATGTAGAGCAGTGCCAGATCGAGGATGCACAGGCAGATGCCATTATCCGTGAAATCAAAAATATGATGCGTTCTTTCCGGATTCGTGCATATGATGAGGATACCGGATATGGGCTGCTGCGTCATGTGCTGGTGCGAAAGGGCTATCACAGCGGACAGATTATGGTGGTGCTTGTACTGGTATCTCCGATCCTTCCATCCAAAAATAATTTTGTCAAGGCACTGCGGAAGAAGTTCCCGGAGATCAGTACAGTAGTGATCAATGTCAATGACCGCAAGACCAGCATGGTGCTCGGGGAGCGCAATATTACGGTTTATGGAAAAGGATTTATTGAGGATGAACTGTGCGGATGCACATTTCGTATTTCACCGACTTCATTTTATCAGGTAAATCCGCAGCAGACAGAAAAACTCTACCGGAAAGCCATTTCCTGTGCCAAACTGACGGGAAAAGAAACTGTGATCGATGCGTACTGCGGTACGGGCACGATCGGGTTGATTGCCAGCAGCCGCGCAAAGCATGTGATCGGAGTGGAGTTAAACCGTGATGCGATAAAGGATGCTATCTCCAATGCAAAGCGCAATCATATTCACAATGTTACTTTTTATAATGAAGATGCCGGACAATTTATGGTAGAGATGGCAGAAAAAGGAGAACATGCGGATGTGGTCATTATGGATCCTCCGCGTACGGGAAGCGATGAGGCGTTTCTTTCCTCTGTAGTGCGACTGGCTCCGAATAAAGTCGTGTATGTATCCTGTGGTCCGGAAACGCTGGCGCGGGATCTGAAGTATCTGACAAAGCATGGATACCGGATGAAAGAGTGTACACCGTTTGATCTTTTTCCGTTTACGAAACATGTGGAGACGGTTGTCTTACTTTCCAAGGGCGCTAAAGGTCCGGTGGACCTTTGCTCAGCGCGCACCGAAGTGGAACGGAGAATGGCCGACAGCAGAAAAGTGAAGGTTGACTTCTCCCTGGAGGATATGGATTTATCTGAATTTAAGGGAAAAGCAACTTATGAGCAGATAAAGGCATATGTACTTGAAAAGACAGGACTGAAGGTTTCATCACTGTATATCGCACAGATTAAGAAGAAGTGTGGATTAGATGTCGGTGAGAACTTCAATCCGGCTAAATCAGAGAATGCGAGACAGCCACAGTGTACACCGGAGAAGGAAGATGCGATTATGCAGGCATTTAGACATTTTGGAATCATATAGATTGTGGATAAGCAGTATCATGTGTTAAAAATATAGTGAAGTATGGAAAAAAGGACATTCCGGAACTGTAGATTTTACAGGTCAGGGGATGTCCTTTTTACTGATATGGAAGTGTTCAAGGGACAAGGTAATGATACTGAAGTATTAAGACTGATATGAATGATATCTATCTTATCTGATCTGCGGATGAATGTCGATGATTTCAATATAGTAATAGTCAAACAATGATTTAAGTGTTAGAATTTAATTATATATGTGTGGCATAATTTCAGGTAACCCCTATGATAATGCCTGCATCGAATCCTTCCATTCTGTATTAAAAAAGGAAGAAGTATACACAACTACATATTACACATTTGAGGAGGCTAAATCAGCACTCTTTGAATATATAGAGTCATTCTACAACCGAAAAAGGCGCCATAGTGCTATTGATTACAAGACACCACAACAGGTTGAAGATGAGGCTCTAGCAGCCTAAGAAATAATTCTCTCGGCATATGTTATGCTGGGAGAAAAGTTCAACTTTTGGTGTCAAAAGTATTGACATAGATCCAATTCCCTGTTATGGTACGACTCATGCGGATTATTTCTACGGAGAAATCCCCTGTGTGAGATGTCTGACGAAGGAAGAGATTAACTCTGCTTACGAAGAAAATACCGGACACCTGATTGTTTCGGAATTTAAACGCATGAAGAAGGATGTAATGGCAGTTCCTGCAGTGTTGTGCAAGAATCATGGTCCTTTTTCCTGGGGCAAGGATGCAAAGGAGGCCATCCACAATGCGGTGGTTCTTGAAGAGGTTGCCAAGATGGCATATCGAACCGAGCTGATTCATCCGCAGGTAGCACCTGCCCCGCAGGAATTACAGGATAAGCATTATTTCCGCAAGCATGGTGCAAATGCATATTACGGACAGAATTAACAGGATATCGAGAGGGTATAAAACAGATGAAGATGAAAACAGCACCTATGGGGTGGAACAGCTGGGATTGTTATGGAGCGGCTGTTACAGAAGATATCGTACGACGGAACGCTGAATTTATGGCTGAGCATCTGAAGGAGTACGGTTGGGAATATATTGTGGTGGATATCCAATGGTATGAGCCTTATGCTGCAACCAATGAGTATCATCCTTTTGCGGATGTAGTAATGGATGAGTATGGAAGACTGCTTCCCGCAGTAAATCGTTTTCCTTCCGCAGCAAACGGTGCGGGCTTTGGACCATTGGCAGAATATGTCCATTCTCTTGGATTGAAGTTCGGCATTCATATTATGAGAGGGATTCCACGCCAGGCTGTACATCAGAACACGAAAATCATGAACAGTGACAGACATGCCCGGGAAATTGCCAAAACAAACAGTATCTGTGCCTGGAATACGGATATGTATGGTGTAGATCCTGAGAAAGACGGGGCACGGGAATACTATAACAGTATTTTTGAATTATATGCTTCCTGGGGTGTGGATTTTATTAAATGTGATGATATTGCACGGGAACTGCCACATGAGGAATCCGAACTGATTATGCTGAGCAAAGCATTGCATGGTTGCGGAAGACCCATGGTTTTAAGTCTGTCGCCGGGACCTGCTCTTTTAGAAAAGGCAGAGCTTTATAAGCAGATTTCCAATATGTGGAGAATCACCGATGATTTCTGGGATAAGTGGGAACTGTTATATGATATGTTTTCAAGAGCAGAAAAATGGTGCACCCATGCAGGTGCAGGGCACTGGCCGGATGCCGATATGCTTCCGGTCGGACCGATACGGCAGGTATATGATGTGAATAACTGGACGAATTTCACACAGGATGAGCAGATCACCATGCTGACACTCTGGAGTATCATGCGTTCTCCTTTGATGCTGGGAGGAGAGCTGACAGGGTTTGACGAATTCACTATGAATCTGGTAACCAATTCTGAAATACTTGCCATGCATGCAAATGCACGGCATTCGCATCAGGTGTGGAGACGTGAAATCGATGGTATAGAGCATGCATTGTGGATTGCAGCAGATACAAAGGGTGGATATTATGTCGCGGTATTTAATCTGGGTGATAAAGACAGTGACATATCCATACCGCTTGCCGATCTGGAGATTTATGATGGAGTAAATGGAACGGAGCTTTGGAGCGGAGAGCACGTGGAAGAGCAAAAGAGCCTTAGTGTGTCATTAAAGAGTCATGGTGCTAGGGCATATCATTTTACGTACAACTAAAAAGCATACTACTGTTAATGTATAGATAAGAAACAAAGATAAAATAGTAAAAATAGAATAGAACAAAGAAAGAATATGGAGATAAAACAGAAAGGAATAAACAATGAATGTAAATCCTATAACAAGATTGGATTATCCAGATCCGGACGTGATCCGCGTAGAAGACACCTATTATATGGTATCCACAACCATGCACTTTATGCCGGGCTGTGAGATTCTGCAGTCTTTTGATCTGGTGCACTGGGAGCATGTGACTTATGTCTATGAGACGTTGGATCATACGGATGCGCAGCAACTGAAAAGCGGTCAGAATATTTACGGACAGGGCATGTGGGCAGCTTCCCTGCGCTATCATGAAGGCCGATTTTATATCTGCTTTGTGGCAAATGATACCCGTAAGACTTATTTGTATACTTCGGAAAAAATAGATGGTCCATGGAAAAAGCAGCTGATAGAAGGCTTTTATCATGACGGCTCTTTATTATTTGATGAGGATGGCAGAAACTATATTGTATATGGAAATGATGAAATCTGGATTACAGAATTGAATGAAGATTTGACTGCACCAAAGAAGGACGGATTACATCGTCTTTTAGTCAGTGATCATAAGAACCCGGAGCTAGGCTATGAGGGCTCTCATATTCAAAAAATAAACGGCTATTATTATATTTTTCTGGTTCATTCCCTGAGAGACCGCTGGATGCGGACGGAAGCATGCTTTTACAGTGATTCTCTGGAAGGAGAATTCACGGGTGGAGATGTACTTTGTGATGATCGTGGATATTGTGGACAGGGCGTGGCACAGGGAGGAATAGTGGATACGCCGGATGGAAAGTGGTATGCAATGCTGTTTCAGGATTCCGGAGCAGTTGGACGGATTCCTATTCTGCTTCCGGTTACCTGGAAGGATCATTTTCCGTTTTTTGGACAGAACGGACATGTGCCGGAAGAAATAGAGGTTCACAGTACCAGACCAGGATATATTTATCAGCCATTAGTGGGAAGTGATGATTTCCGTAATGGGCTGCTTCCGCGCTGGCAGTTTAATCATGATCCAGATCCACGGTACTATCATCTGGATGCATTGCAGGGAACCTATACAATTACAACACGGGAAGTTTGTACAGAGCTTACACAGGCAGTAAATACGCTTACGCAAAGGATGAGTTATCCGTCCTGCGCAGCTGAGGTTACTGTTGATGCTTCTGCATTGAAAGAGGGCGATGTCGCAGGTTTGTGTGCGTTGCAGGGCTGTTATGCTGCAGTTGGCATTACAAAACGTCATGGAAAATATGAAGTCCTTATGCTGGATAAAAAAGAAGATGGTATATTGGATATGACGGAAGGAACTGTTGTTGAATCACACCAGATGGATTTTCGTCTTGAAGCAGATTTCTGTAACATGAAGGATGAAGCACGCTGCTATTACCGGGTAAATAAGGGAGACTGGCTACCCATCGGAACCGTGCATAAGCTGTACTTCAAATTGGATCATTTTACTGGTTGCCGGTTTGGTCTGTTCTGCTATGCGGCAGAGGAAACAGGAGGAAGTGCCTGCTTCCGGGATTTTAAGTATTATGATGTTGATGAAATCTCATAAAGATAGAACTGCATAAAATAAGTGTCGGAATTTACTCAAATTTTTCCTACTTTGGACATTGGTTTTTACAACGGTATTGTATAGTGAAGCAGAGGAAAAACAAATATGGAATGATGCAGAAGAGATTGTGTTGAAAGAATTAGTGTATATTTAAAGCGTAGAAAGCTCCTTCGGGAGCTTTTTGCTGTTTATAAGATAAATTCTGTCGGAGCTTTTGACTTAATGATTTGATTTATAAAACTGGCAATGATACAATTAGCGTAATTTGAAAGAAAGCAGAGAAAATATGAGTGAAAAGTTACTGATTGTTGAAGATGACAAAAAATTAAATGATGGAATCCGTCTGGCTTTAAAGAATGATGCTTATTTCTTTTATCAGTGCAGAACTTTGCAGGAAGCTAGAGAAATCTTGAAAAAGGAAGATATCACATTGGTTTTATTAGATGTGAATTTGCCGGATGGGAATGGGATTGATTTTGTAAGAGAAATAAGGAAAAATAGTCAGGTGCCGATTATTCTGCTTACAGTAAATAACATGGAAGTAGATATTGTAACAGGATTGGAAGCTGGGGCAAATGATTATATTACGAAACCGTTTAGTTTGATGGTTTTGCGTGCAAGAGTGTCTGTGCAGCTTAGAAATAAAGAGGCAGCAGCTAAAAATTCTATGGAGCTTGATGGATTTGAGTTCTATTTCGATAAAATGGAATTTTTCAAAGATGGAGAACCTATTGAACTTAGTAAGACAGATCAAAAGCTCCTTAGAGTGCTGTGTGAAAACAGAGGAAAAGTATTGAAACGGGAATATCTGATTGACGAGGTATGGCAGGGAGATACAGAGTTTGTGGATGCTCATGCTCTGACTGTTGCAGTCAAACGCCTCAGGGACAAATTAGAAGATGATACGCAGAAGCCTGAATATATCAAGACAGTCTATGGAATTGGTTATACCTGGGCGGTGAATGGATGATAGAACTAATTATATTGATTGTAGGAATATTTGTTTTAAGTGGAATCTTTTGGCATAGCATTTTTTATCAGAAAGAAAAAAAGCTTTTGAACCGGCTGCAGCAAATGCTGGATTGTGCTATAGATGGAGAACTGGAACGGACAGAAATATCAGAAGAAAAGTATTCTGCTCTTGAAAACAGCATGAAACAACATTTAGACAGTAGCTTTCTGGCAAGAAAGAACCAACAGGAACAAAAAGAAGTGATACAGAAACTTATTTCCGACATTGCGCATCAGACCTTGACTCCTATTTCAAATTTGAAAATTTATGGTGAAATACTCTCTGAAACAAATCATGAAAATCAGGAGGAGATAGCTACCATTTTGGAGCAGACAGAGAAATTAGATTTCCTGATACAATCATTGGTCAAATTGTCACGGATGGAGAGTGGAATTATCGCAGTACATTCGGAGGATACTACTATTGCACAGATGTTTGCATCCGTACAGCAGCAGTTTAACGTAAAAGTAAGGGAGAAGAATATTACTCTGAGCCTATGTGACACGGATTTGCATGTTCGATGTGATCCAAAATGGACCGTGGAGGCACTCGGAAATATTGTAGATAATGCGATTAAATACACAGCATGTGGGGGAAATGTTCAGGTAAAAGCCGAGCAGAATTCTTTCTTTGTAAAGATTGATATCATTGATGATGGCATTGGAATAGAAAAAGAAGAAATACCAAAGATATTTGGACGGTTTTATCGGAGTCTGTCAGTGGCAGACCAGCCAGGAGTAGGAATTGGCTTATTCCTTGCAAGAGAGATCATTCAGGCACAAAAGGGGTATATAAAAGTGACATCAGAGAGAGAAAAGGGCTCTACCTTTTCTGTGTTTCTTCCGATAGCAAAGAAGGAATAGTATCAAAACTGTGATATTTCAGAAACCAGATGGAGACATTGTTATGATAAAGTCTGTATTGTAAAGATCAATACAGACTTTTTTGATGGGAGGATGGCATGAATATATTAAAAGCAGTGAATTTAAGAAAAATATATGGACAAGGAGAAACAGAAGTCAAAGCCCTTGATGGTGTAAATTTAGAAGTGGAAAAGGGGGAGTTTGTAGCGATTGTTGGAACTTCTGGGAGCGGAAAGTCTACGATGCTTCATATGATTGGAGGATTAGATAATCCAACATCCGGTCAGGTCATTGTTGACGGACAGAATTTAAGCCATATGACAGATGAAAAGCTTACTATTTTTAGGCGTAGAAATATTGGATTTGTATTTCAACAGTATAACTTGGTTCCGATGTTGAATGTATGGGAAAATATTGTTCTTCCTGTGAAACTGGATGGAAAAAAGGTAGAAAAAGGTTATGTAGATGAAATTATTGATACACTGGGTATTCGGACAAAATTGGAAAACCTGCCAAGCGCTCTATCCGGTGGACAGCAACAGAGAGTGGCAATTGCAAGGGCTTTAGCTGCAAAACCAGCCATTTTGCTCGCTGACGAGCCGACTGGAAATTTGGATTCGAAAACAAGTCAGGATGTATTAGGGCTTCTGAAAGTAACCAGTAAGCGTTTTCACCAGACCATCGTTATGATTACCCATAATGAAGAGATTGCCCAGATGGCAGACCGGATTTTACAGATAGAAGACGGAAAAATTGTTTCAGACAGTGGTTTGGTATAGTGAGGGCGTTTATATGGTAAAAGTAGAGAATAAAGAAACGTTACGATTATTGACGAAACGTTTTATGAAAATGAACCGAGCAAGAAATATTATTGCTGTTATTGCAATCATGTTGACATCACTGTTATTTACAAGCCTCTTTGTGGGGAGTGTATCCATGATACTTTCCAAAAGAGCAACGGAAATTAAGCAATTTATGGATTCATCCCATGCTATTGCGCAGAATTTGTCAGAAGAAGATGCGGAGAGATTGCAAAAAACAATAGAACAGGATGAAGATGTGGAACGATATGGTTCCGGTATTTTTCTGGGAGCTGGAATGGACGAACGGTTTGGATTTTCCGTAGAGGTCCGATATGCAGATGAAAATATGGCAGAAAGCTTTAATTGTCTGCCAACTACAGGAAGACTGCCAGAGAAGGAAAATGAAGTAGCAGTCAGCAGCTTGGTACTGGAAGCACTGGGAGTTACACCAAAGATTGGGGAAGAAGTCACGCTGACGTGGGAAGTAAATCCGATGCTGAAACAATATAAGACAGATACGTTTCAGATATGTGGATTCTGGCAGGGGGATAAAGCTGTTTTAGGTCAGATGGTCTGGGTATCCGAAGCCTATGCAAAGGAGAATCGTTATCCCGTTACGCAGGAAGAATTAGAAAATGGCATCTACAATGGAGGGAAAGAGTATTCTGTCTGGTACAAGAATCTTTGGAATCTGGAAAAGAAAACAGAAAATATATCTAAGACAGCAGGATTTACGAAAGCAGGGACAGGATTGGAGATCAATCCGGCATATAATCTTTTTGAAGAGGATTCATTTTCATTCACTTCCTTTATTGTAATGGTACTGTTTGTGATATTGGCTGGTTACTTAATTATTTATAATATTTTTAACATTTCTGTGAAAACGGATATCCGGGCTTACGGATTGTTAAAGAATGTGGGGACAACGGGAAAGCAGTTGAAGAAAATTGTACGTATGCAGGCATGGAAATTGTCAGCAGTGGGGATTCCAATCGGATTGATCTTCGGTTATCTTGCAGGTCTTTGTATGGCTCCGTCCTTGACTGCAGATGCCCAAATTAGTGCACAGGCAGGAAAAACGGCTCAGACAGTAGTATCAGCAAATCCTTTGATTTTCCTTGCAGCGATACTTTTAACGCTTTTAACGGTGTATCTCTCCAGTCTGCAGGCTTGTAAAATGGTGGAAAGAGTTTCGCCTGTGGAAGCTCTGCGTTTGGCAGAAGGAGAGCAGTCACATAGGAAAATAAAAAAGAATACTTCTGTAACCTGGTGGGGGATGGCAGTTCAAAATGTGTTACGAAATTGGAAAAAGGGATTGATTGTTATGCTTTCTATCGCTCTTTCTATGGTGGTTGTCAACTGTATCGTGATGTTGGTGCAGGGATATGATTTTGATTCTTACCGAAAAGTGTTTTTAGCTTCCGATTTTCAACTGGATCAGATGACGGGAAGTTTGTCAAATACGAATTTCAACGGTATTACACCTGAAATCAAAGAGATTTTGGACGAATGTCCTGATAGTGCTAAGACAGGATATGTGTATTATTCTGAGGAAACCCACAAGATGGAGCCGGAACTTCTGGAAACATGGGAAGCATTCGCAGATAAATATGAAAAAAACTGGACCGATTATGAAGAACAGGTTTGGGAAGATGCAAAGGCTTCCAATACAGTAAGTGTTCATTTTCTCGGAATCAGCGAGTCGGTGTTTGACAAATTAGAATGGAGAGGGGAAAAATGCTCTTGGGATACATTTAAAAGCGGAAATTATGTGCTTGTAGATTATGGTGATAAATATGCAGAGCATCCGGTTTCTTATTATCAGACTGGGGATGTTTTTCAGATGGAGTACAAAAATGGAAACCAAAAAGATTACGAAGTCATTGGAGAAGCACTGATGCCATATGCATTGGATTATCCGTATGCAGACCTTATCTATATTACGGTATTAGTTCCAGAAGATGAGTATATTACCCAGACGGGAAATGAATCAGCCATGTATGCCGCCATCGATGCAAAGAAGGGCGAGGACAAGAAGATAAAAGAATACATTGATGAAAATATTTTGAAAGAAAATGATATGATCAATGTTTTTTCTGTATTGGATATGAAGGCGAGCTTTAGGCGGTTTGTCAGTAAATATTATATGATCGGTAGTTTTCTTGTCGTTATTTTAGCCTTTATTGGCATTATGAATTTCTTTAATACAACAGCAACTTCTGTAATTAGCAGAAAAAAAGAACTGGCACTTTTGGAAGTTGTTGGAATGACGAAAAAACAGATATCGAAAATGCTAGTGGCTGAGGGATTCCTATATTTGGGAGGCGCATTTATGATTGCAGTATTATTAGTTGTGTTTGGGGCAGAGAAGATTTTAGCAAATACACTCGGTACGGCATTTTTCTTTCAGATGCATCTTACAATCGTGCCGTGCCTGCTTATGGTTCCGATATTAAGTGGAATTGCATATGCGATTCCAAAGTATCAGTTTAAAAAGATGAGTCAGGAAAGTGTAGTTGAAAGAATTCGTAAGGAATAATAACAATATATAAATCAGGCGTATGGAAGTATATTAAAGAAGAGCGGTATGACGATGGTGGAGATTGCGAAGCGGAACAATGTCAGTGAGCGGACGATTTATAGGTATAAAGAATATAAAAGGTCGTCAGGAATTTATGCGGATGCTGAATGATATTGAAGACGGCAGAGGATGAAGTGAAAATTATTCAAATGGTTTTTGACAGGTATATTCATACCAATGATGGAATCAATGGTGTGGCAAATTATCTGAACAATCATGGATTATAATGCAAAAAAATTGATTGTATAAAAGAAATGTGTAAGTTATAATATAGATGCGGTCAGATGCCTTTTGGGGGACGACAATATTTGTTACAAAAAGGAGAAAGACCAGTGAATACAGAATTGAAAAATGAAGTGAAAGCGATTATTGCAGGAAAAGAACCTGCACTTGCATAAAGTTATGTAAGAAAAAGAGCCTTTGAGTTAAAATGACTTGGAGGCTCCTGTTATTTTTCAGTAAGGAGTTAGGAGTAGTAAATGGATATTAATAGACAGCAGAAAGCTCCAATTTATGAGGCACTTGAGGAATTTAAAAAAAGAAGAGTGGTTCCATTTGACGTGCCTGGGCACAAAAGAGGCAGGGGAAATCCGGAACTGGTACAGCTGCTTGGACAAAAGTGCGTGGAACTGGACGTAAATTCCATGAAACCACTGGATAATTTGTGCCATCCGGTTTCTGTTATCCGCGAAGCAGAAGAACTGACGGCAGATGCATTTGGCGCAGAAAATGCATTCCTCATGGTTGGGGGAACGACATCGGCAGTGCAGGCAATGATATTGTCAACCTGTAAGGCGGGCGATAAAATTATATTACCGAGAAATGTCCATAAAAGTGCACTTAATGCACTGGTGCTCTGTGGGGCAGTTCCGGTTTATGTGAATCCGGAGATGAATGCGAAACTTGGGATTTCTCTCGGAATGGAAATAGACCAGGTTGCCAGGGCGATTGAGGACAACCCGGATGCAAAAGCGGTTCTGGTAAACAATCCGACGTATTACGGGATATGTTCAGACCTCCGGGCAATCGTAAAACTTGCTCATTCCAGAGGAATCAAGGTGCTTACAGATGAAGCACATGGGACGCATCTGTATTTTGGGGAAAACCTTCCGGTATGTGGTATGGCAGCAGGCGCAGACATGTCTGCCATCTCCATGCACAAATCCGGGGGAAGCCTTACACAAAGCTCCATCCTTCTTACCGGGAAAGCGGTAAAAGCAGATCATGTCAGGCAGATTATCAATCTGACACAGACAACCAGTGCATCGTATCTCCTTTTATCGAGTCTTGATATTTCAAGAAGAAATCTTGCGTTGCGGGGAAGAGAATCTTTTGCCAGAGTTGCAAAAATGGCAGAATATGCCAGAAATGAAATCAATTCTATTGGCGGTTACTATGCCTATGGGCGTGATCTGGTAAATGGAACCAGCATTTACGATTACGATGTCACCAAGCTGTCCGTTTATACACTGGATATCGGGCTTGCCGGAATAGAAGTATATGACCTGCTCCGGGATGAATATGACATACAGATCGAATTCGGTGATATCTGTAATATCCTTGCGTATATTTCCATTGGTGACAGAATTCAGGATATTGAGAGACTCGTAGGGGCATTGCAGGATATCAAGAGGTTATACAGCAGGGACAGGACGGGGCTTTTGTCCGGGGAATATATCAATCCGGAGGTGGCGGTATCTCCGCAGAAAGCTTTTTATGCAGAAAAAAAATCGCTAAGTATAAAAGATTCCGTGGGATGCATCAGTGGAGAGTTTGTCATGTGCTACCCACCGGGGATTCCGATTCTTGCCCCGGGGGAACGGATTACAAAAGAGATTGCGGAATATATTCTGTATGCAAAAGAAAAAGGATGCTCTATGCAGGGAACCGAAGATCCGGCAGTGGAATATCTTCAGGTACTGGCATGAGTGGCAACAGGAGGTAAAGATATGCAAATGTGGTTTTCGGAATATCATACAGTTAATGTAAAACTGGATGTCCGGATAGAGGAGCAGCTTTTTTCGGGGAAAAGTGAATATCAGAAGATAGATGTATTTAAATCCTATGAATTTGGAAAAATGGCAGCATTGGATGGTGAAATTGTTTTTTCCGATGCAGATGAATTTATATATGATGAAATGGTGACCCATGTGCCGATGGCAGTCCATCCCAATGCAAAAAAAATTCTGATTATCGGTGGCGGGGATGGGGGTGTGGCGAAAGAACTCATAAAATACCCGTTTGTTGAAAAGATTGACGTGGTAGAAACCGATAAAATGTTTGTTGATGTATGCAGAAAATTTTTCCCGGAGGTGGCATGTGGATTAGAGGATCCCAGAATTTCAATGTATTATGATGATGGGCTTAGATTTCTGCGCGGGAAAAATGATGAATACGATCTGATCATCAACGATTCAACAGATCCATTGGGGCATACGGAAGGACTTTTTACAAAAGAATTTTACGGAAGCTGTTATAAAGCTCTCCGGGAGGACGGAATCATGGTGTATCAGCATGGAAGCCCGTTTTATGACGAGGATGAGGCTGAATGCCGGAAAATGCACAGAAAAGTCTATAAGTCATTCCCGATCAGCCGGGTATACCAGGCACATATCCCGACCTGTCCTTCCGGGTACTGGTTATTCGGATTCGCTTCTAAAAAGTATCATCCGCTGAATGATCTTGATGCAGAAAGATGGGATGCACTTGGAATGAAAACATGGTACTATACTACAAATTTACACCGGGGGGCATTTATGCTTCCAAAATATGTAGAGGACTTACTCGAAGAGGAAGAAACCCGGTAAAATAAATGATACAGGAGGAATAAAAATGAGCAGATTACTTATTATTGGATGTGGCGGTGTTGCACAGGTGGCAATCAGAAAATGCTGTCAGAACAGTGAAGTTTTCACGGACATCATGATTGCAAGCCGTACCCTGTCAAAATGTGACGATTTAAAGGCAAAACTTGAAGGGAAAACAGCTTCCAGAATTGAGACGGCAAGGGTTGACGCGGACAACGTGGAAGAATTAAAAACACTGATCCGTTCGTACCGGCCGGATGCAGTGCTCAATGTGGCACTCCCTTATCAGGATCTTACGATTATGGATGCATGTCTTGCCTGTGGAGTTGACTATATTGATACCGCAAACTACGAGTGCGAGGATACGCAAGATCCACAGTGGAGGGAAATTTATGAGAAGCGGTGCAAAAAACTGGGATTTACTGCTTACTTTGATTATTCCTGGCAGTGGGCTTATCAGGAAAAATTCAAGGAGGCAGGACTTACCGCAATTCTTGGAAGCGGGTTTGACCCTGGTGTCACATCGGTATTTACGGCATATGCGCAGAAACATTATTTTGATGAAATCCACACCATTGATATACTTGACTGTAATGGCGGAGATCATGGATATCCGTTTGCCACAAACTTTAATCCGGAGATAAATCTTCGGGAGGTATCCGCTAACGGTTCCTACTGGACGGATGGGCACTGGGTAGAAACCGAGCCGATGGAGTGGCGGGGGCAGGAT
>NZ_CVRR01000083.1 GCF_001406815.1 Roseburia faecis
GGTTTCGAGTAAACCAGAAAAGTTAAAAGAAGCTGGTCTGTAGGGATTGAGAAGATACGTTGGATAATCAAAGCCCACAGGAAAGCACGTAAAGGGTATTTACGGGATCTTCCCGTTGATGCATAGAAATGATTTCTAAAAGAAATCGGAATAAACTCATCAATATCGATATGGGTTTCTAATAGAGAAAGAAATGCAGGCTTGTCATTATTAAATTTATTTTGGCAATCTTGAAAAATATCTGCCAAAGAAAGCTGTTTATATGGTATCATATGTATCAGAATAACTCCTTTCTTGGGTACATGGTTTGTAGTTTTTAGTCAACTCTATTATACCATATCCGGTGAGGAGTTATTTTAATTTGGTAACAAAAAATGCCGTATTTATGCGG
>NZ_CVRR01000084.1 GCF_001406815.1 Roseburia faecis
TATTAAAGGAAGAAGGCCGCAGACCACAGAGTAAATCTTATGTCTGGCTGGTACGAACTGGTGACAATGGTGGGATTCCTATCATCCTTTATAATTACACTCCGACCAGAGCCGGCAGTCATGCCGCTGCTTTTCTTGCAGGTGCAGATCCCGGATACTATCTAATGGTTGATGGCTATAAAGGATACAACAAAGTGCCGGAGGCACAGCGTTGTTGCTGCTGGGCTCACATACGACGCTATTGGCTGCGGGCAATACCCAAAGGCCACGAAAAGGATTATACACATCCGGCAGTCCAGGGATTTCTATACTGTAATAAGCTGTTTGAGTATGAACGCTCTTATCGAGAAAAAGGATTATCGCTCAAACAGATTTATAATCGCCGCCTGAAGGATCAAAAACCTGTCATAGAGGCTTTTTTGTCATGGCTTGACCAGCTGCATCCGGAATCCGGAGACAG
>NZ_CVRR01000085.1 GCF_001406815.1 Roseburia faecis
ATTCCAGAATGAAGATAAAATGGCGTATCAAGTTCTGAATATTTTTCAAGAGCTTTCTGCTGTGCGGTTTCGTTTTCTCTTTGCTCATTCCGCATGACATCCTGTAAATGTTCTGCGCACTTTTCATAATAGGCTCCGTCAATGTCATTCGGGTCAATATCCATTAAATCAGCACCAATGCCTGTTAATGGATCAGCAAACGCTTCGGACAGACCCATCAGCAAGTGACGGAACGGGACGATTTTTTCAATATATACAGCCAGAGGAAAGCCCTCTTCCTCGACTGGCCCATATTCTCGAACGCAGCTTTGATAAGTTTCCAAAGCCGATTTGATCCTATCCGGGGTCACTTCACCAGCGGATGTTTTATATAAATCTTGTTTGTACTTGAT
>NZ_CVRR01000086.1 GCF_001406815.1 Roseburia faecis
GAACTTTACGGTTATTACGATGTCTTGATCAAATAGATATTTAATCATCTTATCATTCTGTATGAAGTTTTCAAAGTACAATGTTTTGACTGAAGTTTTTATCAGTCATTAGAAATCTTAATTATTTAAAATCTCTAATCACTGGTAAAACCAGCTATCTGAACAGCACTTCCCTGCTGATGTAGGTTACTCTCGCTACGCAAGAGCTGTTCTATTTTGAAAAGCAATGCTTTGCTTATTCTTTTCGATCTGGCAGCCACCTACTTTCCCATACCGTTACCAGTATAGTATCATCGGCCGCTTAAGTCTTAACCATCGTGTTCGGGATG
>NZ_CVRR01000087.1 GCF_001406815.1 Roseburia faecis
TTACGTTAGCATTTTGAGTTGCCTAAATTCGAAAGTTAGGAAAATCTTAATAATTTCTCAGGCAATCCATTGTGAATTTAGATGTTGTATTTGCTATACTTAATTGGAAATATGAGCAAAGGAGTTGAAAATATGTCTGAAAAGATATTGATTATAGATGACGAGCAAGATATAGCGGATCTGTTGGAGGTCTACTTGAAAAACGAAAATTACGTCGTTTATAAATTTTACTGCGCAACGGATGCCATGTCGTGTATTGAAAGCGGCGACATTGATCTTGCCATTCTGGATATTATGCTCCCGGATATGAACGGCTTTTCACTTTGCCAGCTTATCCGAAAGAAATACACTTATCCAATCATAATGCTAACGGCTAAAATTGAGGAAACGGATAAAATAACGGGGCTGACATTGGGAGCGGACGATTATGTGACAAAACC
>NZ_CVRR01000088.1 GCF_001406815.1 Roseburia faecis
GAGAGAGTTGGGTGTCCCGGTTCTGCATTTCCAGAAGCATTTCTGCCATTAAGGTCTGCTGTTCTTCGATTTGCCCAATCATAGATTCCATTAAGGGTATAATTTCCCGGCTTTCTTCTAATGTCATTTAATCGCTCCTTCCATAATGATAATGCACCAGATACTTTCCCAAAGGTGTCCAGTATCTTTTGCAATAACGTGTTTTGTTGTTTTATGATTTGATTTTCCGCTACTTTCCACGAACCTTTTATTTCCTGCCCGGCAAGAAACTTCTGTTCAATCTTTCTTGCGTCAGCACCTTCATGGATGGTAGGAATCTGGAGTTTTCCCTGCTTTTCATAAGAACGGTGATCGACCTGATTATGCAAAGGCAGATGTTCATTACACACCTTTGCCCACTCGCTCCGCCACAGTTCACAGT
>NZ_CVRR01000089.1 GCF_001406815.1 Roseburia faecis
GAGAGAGTTGGGTGTCCCGGTTCTGCATTTCCAGAAGCATTTCTGCCATTAAGGTCTGCTGTTCTTCGATTTGCCCAATCATGGACTCCATTAAGGGTATAATTTCCCGGCTTTCTTCTAATGTCATTTAATCGCTCCTTCCATAATGATAATGCACCTGATACTTTCCCAAAGGTGTCCAGTATCTTTTGCAATAACGTGTTTTGTTGTTTTATGATTTGATTTTCCGCTACTTTCCACGAACCTTTTATTTCCTGCCCGGCAAGAAACTTTTGTTCAATCTTTCTTGCGTCAGCACCTTCATGGATGGTAGGAATCTGGAGTTTTCCCTGCTTTTCGTAAGAACGGTGATCGACCTGATTATGCAAAGGCAGATGTTCATTACACACCTTTGCCCACTCGCTCCGCCACAGTTCACAGT
>NZ_CVRR01000090.1 GCF_001406815.1 Roseburia faecis
TTCACGCTTTTCAAATTTTATTCCGAGATATCCAAGTACTTCCCGATTCATAGCATCAATCAAGAGTGAAATCTTGTCAAAGACTTTCTGCCGGTTTTTCACACACGATTTTTTCCATACCCAGGTATATCGATTGGCATTTGCCTCAATTTTTGTCCCGTCAATGTATGTATGCTGCAGATCCACGTGATCTTTGGCAAAAATATATGAATTAATGTCTTCAAATATCTGCTCGATAGAATCGGTTAGTTCGTTTCGGATTAAGTTTCCAAATGTAGCAAAAGAAGGCGTTTTCATGCCATCAAGAAGATACATGTAACGAATGTCATTACGGCAGAGCTTTTCTATTTC
>NZ_CVRR01000091.1 GCF_001406815.1 Roseburia faecis
TGATCGTAATATCCTTATTATAGGTATCCTTCGCGAAACTTAATGCCCGGTACTCTGTAATATTGAATTCGTAATAGTCCACATCCTCCGTATCCGATAAACTTCCCTTTAAATATCCGTCCGGCTTATTGATAAGTGCCGTCAGATCCAGTGTTCTTCCAAACACATCCTGATCCGTATATTTATTTGTTTTCCAGAAATAATCATTGGAAACTTTACTATTTTCTACTGCAATATTTTTATCAGTGGGTAAACCTTTTTTCTTAAAATCATATCCCACAAGCTGCGCATGCATCTCTACTGTGCGGGTTATTACCATCTATTCATTCTCCTTGTGTATAATTACTTTTCATAATCATAATACTTTCCTGAAACTATACGCATACATATCCGAATACATGTTATCATGCGGTTG
>NZ_CVRR01000092.1 GCF_001406815.1 Roseburia faecis
GTTCTTCTTCCGGCCAGACAAAGATTATCCTTGATGTGGTTAATATCTCTTTCTACGGTGGTTCTGATTTTGTAAGTGTTATTCCATTCTTCTGTACCACGGATAGCGCCAGGATAGGCACGGAGATCCTTTTCAGGATAAATATACACCATTCTGCCACAAGAAGAAGCTGTACATGGATCATCACATGTACAGTGACGCTGGGACCTGCCAGTAGATGTATTTTTGATCCACTTGATTTTAGGACAGACAAACTTATATCTGGTAACACCGCTTCTGAGTTTTGATATTCCTTCATATTTCATGGGAAGTGAATCATCATGAGGACAGCAGGGAATCCCA
>NZ_CVRR01000093.1 GCF_001406815.1 Roseburia faecis
CAATGCTATCAGTACTTTTCTGGATCTTTTTATGTATTCAAAATATAAAATATCCCTCAGTTTCAGTTTGATCGACAGATACCCTTTTCCATTGCTATCAGTCACTTTATAAAAATTCTTTTCTACTATGGCGTCCGGCAGTTGATTCAGAAGTTCCAATATCTGCAATTCCAATTTATCATATTCCAGTGGTTTACATAGAAATGAAAATGCATGAACTTCGTTAATGACCTGCATACAATATTCTTCATAACTCGTAATATACACTAATTTCACATCTGGAAATTTTTCTTTCAATTTTCTCCCCAGTTTAATACCATTCAGTTCTTCCATCGAAATATCTAAAATTCCGATATCAATACGACTGATATTTTCAAGCATTTGATTTGCAGACATAAATTTCTCTATATGATAAGCAATCTTTTGACTTGTAAAAATCTTATGCAGCATATTCACTGCACACTCAAGATCTGCTATATCGTCATCACAAACAGCAATTTCCAGCATATTATTCACCTTCTTCCTATCTTCCTACTATATCGGTAATTTTTATCTTTCCATTAAATAAATATAAAGCACTCCGCATATTATCTAAATAAATATCATATATATAGAAAATGTGCCATCATCTTGACGGCACATTTTTCATTGTTGATTTTGCTGTCAAAAAATCAATTATACAGACGATTACAAATACTATTGATAACTTTTTTACTACTTCACCATAACCATATCATTTTTCCTACTTTTTTCAATATATCTTGCACGAAGTACGATTTTTTCAACACAAAATACGACAAAACGTAAATTTCTCCCCATCTTAGCCAATCTTATGTAAAAGCAGTCACAAATTTAATATATCATTTTAAGAGGATTTTCTATTGCACATATCGTTTCACTGCAATCTTTCCCATAACCATAAATACTGCTACCAGGACTATACTTACATACCCAGCATAAAAATAATCTTGCAGATCCAGACAAAACAAAATGATAAGAACACATACCTGCAATGCCGTTATGCAATGTGTTACCCTTGCATAATACTTTCTTTCTTCCTCATCAAGAGGTTTATTGATACTTTCCACTGGGGCAAGGACAATAATAATTACCACTGCAAGAACTCCGATCAATAAAATCACGGCATTAGGAACATTTTTCATTACAGGCTCATATGTATAAACCGGAATAAATAAAATTGCCATTGATATCAAAAAACAGCCGATTCTACTCTTACAGTGGCTGCCCCCACTATAGCTTCTCAACGAGGCATAAAATAACAGGAAGACCAGAACAAGTCCCGGTCTCCCCGTCACAATGCCAAATATTCCAGAAGCCAAAAGGTTTCCTGCAACAACAATGCCATTTTCTATCCCATATTGGTACAGTTCTGCATCCTCTTTTTGCACAATCTCCTTTTGTATCAATATTTCATTTATCTTCTTTGCAAATTTAGCAATCATACCCTGTTACCACCTTAAAATTTTCTAAGTTTTTTCGCATTATCCGGTAACTTGTCCTGTCCGAAAATAAACCAGCAGCAACGGTTCATATTGGTTGCAGTTACCGTAAGGGCAAGTGCTGCCACGCTGGTTAATGCTCCATGACTGAGTCGGTTCATCAATCTTCTTAATTTTGACATATATGTATGTCCTCCTTTGCATTTGATGAATGCACTATATCATACTTTACAGGAAAATGCGGCAAAGTGTAACAGATTGACATTTAAGTGTAACGCTTTGCATTTATTCCTTCACTTCAATTCCATAGAGCATTGCTGAAACCTCAAATATATCCCCTTTATCTGTAAAACTTACCGTTCCATTGTATTTTTCTACCACTTTGCGGACACTCTGAACACCATGCCCATGTCGGATATTATCTTTCTTGGTTGTTTTCAGGCTTTTATTTTTCTTTCCTGTTTTGCTGTTTGTTATTACAAGAAGCAAAATCCCCGACTGGTACTTATTTTCAATCTTTACAAAACGCTGTTCCTCCGGCACCTTGCTACAGGCTTCTACCGCATTATCCACAAGATTTCCATACAATACACCTATATCCCCATGATCAAGCTGCATCTTCTTTGGAATACGAATAGATGTTTCTACTTTTATCCCCCTTGCCTTTGCCCTGCCAAATTTAATGCGGAGCACAGAATCTACGATTGGATTATCAGAATACTGCTTTTCATCTATCTGCTCAAATTCTATGCACATCGCACCGATTTTCTCTGAAAGTTCATGCCCATCACTATTTTCCAACAGATGATACAGTTCATGCAATTTATGTTTCATATCGTGCTTTAACTTCTGCACTTCCTTATTCTGTTTTTCTGCTTCTTCATAATAGATGTCTTTATAGTGCATTTCTTCCCTGTACATTGCATCCTCATACTGTTTTTGCACAAGATAATTAAAACGTTCCATCATATACAGCATAAAATAATCTGTCAGGACAATGGAAATTACAATACTGGCACACATAAGCAGGCTTTTTTCACTGCCAGCTTCCAATGACAAAAGAATAACAAAGCAGCAGTTCAACACCGTAAAGGCAAATACCATAACAAGCACACCCAAAATTTCTTTCGGAAAATCAGCAATCTGCATCCCTTTCTTTGAAATCAATTTTGACAGAATATACATCACATTTCCACGAACAAAGCTGCATATTACCATTACAAAATAATATTTATAACTTTCTCCCATATGAAAATTCATAGCATGGAGTAACAGCAAGGCTACAGGTTCAAACAGCATTCCAATACCCATGAATGTCACAATATTTATAATTCTCGTCCACATTCCTGATTCATAATAAAATGATAACAGTATAAGCACAATCAAAAGAGTCGCAAGATTCAGATACGGATTTTTTATGCTACTGACAAATGTCCATATAATTGCAGCAATGGTAAATCCAGCCCATATCCATACCTTTGATACTGGTTTCATTTTCTTATTGGAATGAAAATAATACATAAACACTGCCAGATCAAACAGGCTGATGGCAAAGCGTATCACATATTCCATCCTTAAACCATCCTCCTTACAAACTCCATATGTTTTTCTTTTAAATTCTGCTTATGGGAGCGGGCAATCAGAAGTCTTTCTTCATTGTCCATCACTACTTCATCTCCATCAATCGCCCTGATATGCCCAAGATTGATGATATATGATACATGAATATGGGCAAAGACCTTATCATCAAGCTGTTTCCATATTTCTTCAGTTGTCATATTTGCCTTGAAATTTTCTGAGATCGTATGTATCACTGCCTGACGACCTTTCTTCTCAAAATACACAATATCATCGCAGCTAATACGAAACTGATTTTTTCGGAACTGAAAGACAAAGTCACGCTTTATCATATGAAGATACTGCATGGCTTTTAAAAGGACGGACTCCAGCTTTTCCACTGTAATCGGTTTAGAAATATAGTCAAAGGTAATAACCTCAAAAACATCCATAACATACTGCGTATATCCAGTCAGGAATACAAACAATGCTTTGGCATCTATTTTCCGGATTTCTTTTGCAAGCTGCAAACCATTCATCTCCGGCATTTCAATGTCAAATATATACAGATGATAGACACTAGATAAAACATAAGGTATTATCTCTTAGGATAGGACAAAGAATGTTCACCTCCTTGGGAAGTCACTTCTGTGACTGATACCTGCAATAAAGTCAATTAGTCCATTCGACAGGGTTTTATGTTTTAGCTGGTTGGGAGCCTGAAGGCCATACCCGAATAACACGCTAGGTTGTGTACCTGCCAGATTGGAAATGGATTCCTATCAGAAAGGGGCTATCGCTCATGTCAAACAAAGTTATTTTTAATCTTGATGAACTATTCATCTCTGTTGGTATTGATGTCGGTGCTGATTTCTCATGGATGTCTATAGCACTTCCAAACCAACAATTCGTAGGAAAACCTTACAAAATCCTACATAACAGTATTGATTCCCTTACAACCGCTGTTTCTAAAATAAAAGAAGCAGAAGAGTTGTATTCTTTGGAAAGTCGCATTTTCCTCGAATCCACGGGAATTTATCATTACCCACTCTTCTGCTATCTTCGTGATAAGGGTTTTAACTGCTCGGTTATTAATCCTATCATCACTAAGAATAGCACAAATATCAACATACGAAAAGTACATAATGATCGTTTTGATTCTAAAAAAGCTGCTTTGGTTGGTTTGAAACCTGATTTAAAGGTTTCACTTATGCCTTCAGATCTTGCTCTAAACTGCCGTAACCTATGCCGTGAATACTACGATTTAATGGATAATCGCAGTGCCTATGTGAATAAGCTTCAGGGTGAATTACGCATGGCGTTTCCACAGTATCTTGGCATCTTTTCCAAGGTTACTATCAACACTTCTCTTACATTATTGGAGACTTATACCTCTCCATCAGCTTTTCTTAAAGCAGACAAACAAGAGATTATTGATATCATCAAATCCACAGCTCGATTTGGGCTTACATATGCTCAAAATAAGTATAATGCCATAATTCAGGCGGCAACTGATGCAAATCAGTTTGGTTACATCATAGACAGCAACATCAAGCGTATTCGCCTTTATATCAGCTTCATACGTAAATATGATGAAGAAATCAACAGCATTCTTGAATCACTCCACGAGCTTGTTGATGCTAATGAAGATTCTGACTTTGTCAAGCAGATTCATTTGATTGAAACTTTCAAAGGTGCTGGTTTCTTGTCTGCTGTATCCATTATGGGTGAGATCGGTGACTTTTCAGCATTTTCAAAGCCCAAACAACTTTTCGCTTATTTTGGTCTTGATCCATCAGTAAAGCAATCCGGTAAATTTGAAGGCACCAAGGTTCAAATGTCTAAGCGTGGTTCTGCCATAGCTAGACGTGTTATTCACACGTTAACATTACAAAGCATCAGTATCTCCCGTAATAGAGAAGCTAAAAATCCAGTTCTTCGTGAGTACTACCTCAAAAAATGTGACTCAAAACCAAAGCTCGTAGCAATGGGAGCTGTTTCACATAAGGTATGCAATATGATATTTGCAATACTCAGAGATAACAAACCATTCAAAATCATTGCTCCTCAGGAGCATATCAAACAATACAATTCTGCTAAATGCGACATAGCTGCATAAAATACTATGAACCCAATGAATCAATATCTTTCAAAAAACGATATTTTCACCAAGGGGAAAGTCCGCCCTTTTTTAGTCAGAAAATAAAATAGATTTTTTCTCATTTAACTATTGACATTTATTAGCTGGACTTTCAGCGCATAATATTATATATCGATTATTATAAGTTGATATAGTCAGTAAAGTCCTCAATTATCAATTGTACTTTTTATTATGTTTTCATTAAAAGTATTGGCAATATTTTCATAAGCAGCTATGGCAACCGCCCTATCTACTTCCGATAATACATTAACAGCCGATATATTATCATTAAAAGCCGCATCTTTTTTACTCTTTTGCATATTAATCTCTTCTATCTGTCTGCGCTTTTCTGCCGCCTCCTCACTGCGCTCTAAATATTGTCTACGCCGTTTAGCCTTCTCTTCATCTTCAGCTTTCATTTGCGCCTCTATCTTTGCTTTTTTTTCTGGTGAAACATCTCCACAAACATAATAGTGTGCAGTTCCATCCGGGTGAATAACCATACCATAAGATTGAATCTCAAACCCCCCGACTGCCATCTGCGCCTTCACAGTTGACTGCGAAGCAAAAAAATCCTGTATCATCTTTTCGTAATAAGCTGCTTTTTTGGGATCATTTGCCATTGTTTCCAAAACATTGGGTGCAATCACAATATTATTCATCCCATATGTCCCCGTCCCCAATGAATCCATACTCTTTTGATCACTTCCAACATTTTGGATCATTATATTCCCATACTTAGCCTTTAAATATTCAGTGTAGGTATCTACTTTTGAAACACTATTTTCATTTGGCTTCTGTACTTTCTCTGTATTATCACCCTCTTTAGCAGATAAAATCTTATTGAAATCTAAATGATTGGCTTGCCCTGTCGTCTTATTCTGTTGATACCTATAATTCTGATTATAAGCATTAACTGAATTTTCAATGCCTAATCCCATATTAACTCCTTTCCACGGTTCTTCTGTCAGTCAGAACCGTACCTGCTCTCTCCATCCGAAGCCCAAGCAGTAACCTTTAATTGATTTATTGGAATAACAGCTCTTTTACATTCTATGGCATTTTAGGCTGATAACCAATAAACAAACATGCTGAGTCTGCTTCCTTTTTGGCATTAACATATGCTGCTTTTGCAAGTAATCTCAGTGCTACATCATTAAGCTTTTTCATATTTGAAAACCTCCTTATTTTTCTTTTTTATCGACAAGTATCTTACAACATTTCACCTTTTCTGCACGAAGTAAGATTTTTTTGCACGAAGTAAGACTTTTTTATTCAAAAAAGCATAAAGTTATTCTTATTATAAAAAACTCATGACCTATATTTCAGCTCAAGAAAACTCAACATATACTTCATATTTCATCTATTAAACGACGCATTGTTTCTATATTTTTATTATAAATAACCATATAACCGAACTAAAAGTAAAAAACATTTTCTTGCCCAAAACAGAAAAGTGGACGATTATTCTTTAACTGTGTAAAAAACAACCATCCACTAAAAACTCTGTCTATTCTTATTGTCTTAATTTGAATACCGAAACCATACCGCTAAGTGTTGTAGCCTGAGCTGTAAGTTCTTCACTCGTCGCTGATGTTTCCTGTGCCGCAGCCGAATTATTCTGAACAACTTCAGCAATTCTTTCTGCGGTTACCTCTACCTGTTCCATACTGTCTGCCTGTTCAATGGAAATTTCTTTTATTTTTTTCGCACTGTCTGCAATCGCCTGTATACCATCCACAACTTCTCTCAATGAAGTTGAGGCTTTCTCTGCATACATATTTCCATCTCCAACCTCATGAATAGCTGCTTCAATAAGTGCTTTTGAATCCACCGCTGATTTTGCACTCTGTTCTGCAAGGTTTCTGATCTGATCCGCAACAACAGCAAAACCTTTACCACAATGTCAAGTGGTAAATTCAAAAAGGTCAAACACCATCAAAGAAAGCTATCTTTCGTAGTGCTTGCCCTATTTTCACCTTATTTTTATTCATGTTTTCTGTCTTGTATTGTTCGAGCGAGAGAATTGTAATATATTTTGTGAAGGTGCGAAATGGACTATATGACATTGAAAGTGGGTGCCGAGAAATAGGGCATGACATCTCACATGGTGTGTCGGCGGGCGTATTCCCGGCGCTGTGAAGATGGCTGGTGCTTGGCTGATTCCAAAAACTGCGGAGAATCCAACAGATCGGCGCTATAAGCCATTAGGAAAACCTTAATAATCTCATGTAAATCATAGAGAATGAAAACTTTATATCGGTTATACTTAATCAAATAGAGACTCAAAAAGTCCAGCTAATAAATGTCAATAGATAAATGAAAAATATTTTTCCTCTAAAAAAGGGTAGACTTTCCCCTTGGTGAAAATATTATTTTTCAAAAAGATATTGATTCGTTGGATTTGCAGTATTTTATGCGGCTATGTCGCATTTAGCAGCATTGTATTGTTTGATGTGCTCCTGTGGCGTAATGATTTCAAAAGACTTGCTATCTCTGAGTATTGCATAGATTATGTTGCGTACTTTATGGGAAACGGCACCCATTGCTACAAGCTTTGGTTTTGAACTGCATTTTTTGAGGTAATAATCGCGAAGCACCGGATTCTTGGCAGCTCCTGTACGGGATGTACTGATACTTTGTAAAGTCAGTGTATGAATTACCCGTGCCGTAGATTTAATCGTATCAATAATCTCTAGTGAAAATATATATGCCCTCTTACGAACAATAACAAATTCTCTAGTGAAACTCAACAGGTACAAGGTAATACTTTACAGAGTGGTTTTAAACTTCGGGACAATCTGCCCCGAAGTCCAAAGAAAAATGTGTATCGTGCATATTGAATCTCTACATAGGAAGTTGTAAAATACATATATCGACAGCTACTTACTATTTTTTTGTGTATTTTGGGTAATAAGGGGGAATTTTTATGTTTGATAGTTCTGATGTTCAATCTGTATTTTCAGGTAATATAGCCGAAGAATGGGAGAAAAAGTCACGCTATATTAACAGCCTTAACGGTAATGATAATATGATGATTCCTACAATCAAGAAATATATAACCTCAACATCAAAGATTTTGGAAGTTGGTTGTGGGACTGGAAAATTGTTAAGTCAGATTGACGCACTAACTTTTGGCATTGAATTAACTGGAGTTGAAATGAGTAGCGATATGCTCCAGCAAATAGATACATTAAGATTTAAAAATCCTGTTCGGTTAATAAATGATAGTGTAGAAAATTTTATTGATGACAATAAATATGACATTATCGTAATGAAACAGGTATTACATCATATTGTATCAAGAGAGCAAGTTTTGAAAAAATTAGCTGGTTACTTAAATCCAAATGGAGTCATTATTATAATGACACCAAATGACGGTTATCAGAAAAGCATTTTGCCGTTTAATCCTATGATGAGTTAGCAAAGACAATACTTTCATATTATGACAAGTCTATGGATAAAAAATCTATCTTAGAATTAGGTGTAGGAACAGGAGTATTAGGAGAACGTGTAAAAAGTCTTGTGCCAAGCACAGAAATTGACGGCTTAGATATATCTTCGGAAATGTTGAAAAGATCAAAAGAAAAGGCAGTATATAATCATTTGTATTTAGGGAGTGCAGATGAACATTTATATACCGAACAATATGCTTTTGTATATTCAGCATTTATGTTCCATAGCGTAAAAGGGCAGGACATTCTTCTCTCAAAAATTGCAGAGTGTTTAGTCAACGGTGGAATGTTTATACTTGTGGATTTGATTCCAAATATGAAGATATTAGCTAATAACGCAGATTTTAATGCACATAGTATAAAGTATGAACATGGCGCCCCTGCTATGTATAAGACTTGTGCGGAAATGGTTGACTTAATCGAAAGTTCTCCTTTTGAACTTGTCGAATTGAAAAAATTAGGAATTAGTAAAGACTATAATCATTATTTATTCGCATTGAGAAAGGGGAAGTAAAAATGGAGCAGCTTTTAGAAAAAGTAAGATTATTACACATACAAAATGATTTTAAGAATAACGGTGGGGAAGATAAGTATTTTAGAATGGCGTTGCTTATGGAAGAATTAGGCGAGATTTGTGACGCTCTCACAAAGCAAAAACCTAATTTTAAAGAAGAACACGCCGATTTACTGATTTTGTTATTAGGAAATTGTGTGGCATACGATATTGATATTATTAAATTAACATCAGAAAAGTTAGATAGGCTTTTGAAAATGAAAGCGAGAACAGACGGAAACGGTCATAGCCGTTTGATTACTGAGTTGGAGGAGAAAGAATGAAAATTATGATAGCCGGAGCATGGGACGAAACAAATGAAAACTTGTTGTCCTCAGCGTTTCAAATTGCTAAAGTTGCCGCCGAAAAAAAACATATAATAATTACTGGCGGAGGAACAGGAATCCCTAATTCTGCTACGCATGGAGCATTAGCTGTAAACGGAATAAGTATTGCATATAGTAATGAGGGGCATTGTGAAGGCGGACATGAACCAGCTACTTTTCGCGTGGCGACTGAAATGGGTTGGGACGGGCGAAGTGTATTGGCTGTAAAGTCCAGCGACCTTCTTATTGTTATAGGTGGGTGTAATGGCACATTAAACGAAATAACCCTTGCATACCTTAATAATATACCTATATGGGTTTTGGAAGATAGCAGCGAAATGATTTGTCGTTTAAAAAATTTTCTATATGAGGGAAAATATATTGATAAACGGAAAAATGTTGAAATCGAGTTTTTTAATTCAGCGCAAAGTATGATTGAAAAACTCAATTCCAAAAATATTTTACAAAACTAGAGGAGAAAGAAATGATATTATCCGTGTCAAGGAGAACGGATATTCCGGGCTGCTATCCAGAATGGTTTATGAATCGGTTGCGTGACAAATATGTTATGACTAGGAATCCGATGAATTTTCATCAGGTTAGCCAGATAAATCTTTCGCCAGATTTTATTGAGTGTATTGTTTTTTGGACTAAAAATGCAGTACCATTTATGGACTATTTAGAGGAATTAAATCGTATGGGATATATGTATATGTTCCAGTACACCATTACCCCATACGATAATACTCTTGAAAAGAATATATCTGATAAAAGCGACATTATAAAAAATGTATTGGAATTATCCGAAAAAATCGAAAAAAAACGAATCGTATGGAGATATGATCCTATTTTACTTAATGATACTTATACTGTAAATCGGCATATTGAACTATTTGAAGAAATGTGTAGTTTGTTATATACGGCAGTAAATCATGTTGTTATTAGCTTTATTGATTTATACCAGAAAAATAGAGGATATAGGTTATACGAATTAAGTACAGATGAAATAACACATCTTGCACAAGCGTTTGGAGAAATAGGCGCAAAGTATAAACTTCCGATAAAGACTTGTTGCGAAAATTATGATTTGACGAAATTTGGAATAACTAAAGGTGCTTGTATTGACAGTGTTCTATTAGAAGAAATCTGTAATCGCCCATTACTATTAAAAAAGGCGACTGGACAAAGAAAAAACTGTCTTTGTGCAGAAAGTGTTGATATAGGTGCTTATCATACCTGTTTGAATGGGTGCATATATTGCTATGCTACCGATTATAAACGACTGAAAACTAAACAAAAGTGTTATGATAAAAATAGTCAAATTCTATGCGACAAATTGGATTTTGGCAAAGATATTATAAAAGTACGCAAAATGAAAAAGTTATAAATTTAGAGGGAGAGGTGGAAAATGAAAGATAAAAGTTTAACGCGTGTTTCAGTCTTTCTTACCAGTCAAATAATCTCCTTATTTGGCTCTGCCATAGTGTCTTATTCTATTGTTTGGTATATAACACTAAAAACATCATCAACAATGGCTCTTGCAATATCTATAGTTTGTACTTATATGCCGCAGATTGTTATTTCTATGTTTTCAGGAACGTGGGGGGATAAATTCAACAAAAAAAATCTAATTATAATAGGCGATACGATTACTGGTATTTCTACATTGATACTAGCAATTTTATTTATAAATGGTTTTGATTCATTATACCTACTATACGGTGCTTGTGCGTTGAGATCGGTTGGTTCAGGAATACAAACACCATTAGAACACGCCTTTTTACCGCTGATTTGCCCTGAAGAAAAATTAACAAAAATAAATGGAATCTATGCTACTGCTTCATCAGCAATCAATATTTTATCTCCTGCTATGGCAGGTGTTTTATTAAATGTAATGGATTTTGGACATACCCTCTTTATTGACTGTATCACAGCACTATTGGCGATTATTGTACTATTAAAGCTAAAATATAAGAACACAATAAGTTCTAACAAGGATACAAGTACACTGTCTGATTTTTTGGAGGGAGTAAAATATTTCAAGCAGCACATTTTCTTAGGAAGATTGATTTTATTTTATTTGCTTTTTTATTTCTTTATGTCAGCACCAGCTTTTTTAACGCCAGTATTGGTAAATCTTAAATTTAGCAGTAGTGTTAATGCTTTGGCAATCAATGAATTTGTATGGTCATTAGGAACTATGTTAGGCGGGATTTTGATTTGTTCTTTTAAAGAGTTTAATAAACTAAAATTCATGGCAATATCAGCATTGCTTTTTGGAGGTTTTATTTGTCTTTTAGGGGCGTCAAATATTTTTAGTATATATATTCTTTTTATGCTATGCTCAGGAATATCTCTTCCTTTGTTCAATACATCAAATACTGTTTTAATACAAGAAAATGTAAAAAAAGAGATGTTAGGACGCGTTTTTGCTAACTTAAATATATTATCTACAATTTCTACGACAATAGGAATTACTGTTTTCGGAATAATAGGTAATACAATTTCCGTTGATATTCTTTTGATTTTAGTTGGAGCATTTATAGCAATATTGTCTATTTGGATATGGAAAATTTATCGTGAAAACAAAGTGTAGCACAAAAAACACTTCGAGCCATCCTGCCCCGAAGTGTTTTTTGTTACGAAATAAATTAGAAATTCAAGAAAAGAGATAGTCTACTATTTATCATGCAAAAAAGGTACTCGCTATAGAGCGTTTACGTTTTCCAAGCAAGTGTTCCGTAAATAAAAATCCCCATCCCTCGTTAATTGAGAGATGGGGATTCACTATTATACAATAATTTCCGGTATTTCTCCGACAAAGTTATAAATGATTCTGACTTCCTGTACTTTCTGTCCGTCAATTTTCTTGACTTCACTCACCAGAATCTTGCTGATGAGTCGGTTCAACACCGCTTCGTCCAGTTCCTCAATGGTTGCATAGCGCCGGATTTCTTTGATGAAGGTGCGGACCTCATTTTCCTGTTCGTCAGAGTGGCGCATCATCAACATCAGGTCTTGCAGGCGCTTCTGGTTGGCTTCCTGCTCCTGTTCCAGCGTTGCTGTCAGCTTCATAAAACGCTGCTCAGTCAGGATTCCTTTCGCCTTATCGGTATATAGGCTCAGGAACATCCCGTCAATTTCCTGATTCCTGCTTTCCAGCCGCTGACATTCCTTCTGTGTCTGGGAAGCATCTAGCAGATACCGCCGTTCCATCCGACTGCTCAGCCGCTGATAAAAAGCATCGGCATCTTTGAATGCAGTCTTTGCCAGTTCCTGAATATCTTTCAGCACAAGGTTATATAAATCTCTGGCTTCAATCTTGTGGCTGGTGCAGGCATTCTTGCCCAGCCGGTTGTAGGTCTAGCAAATATAATACGCCTTATCAATCGGCTCCCGAATCTCGCCGGTAAAACGGTTCTTTCCGGTTCTTCCAACCTTTTCATACCGCACCTGCATGGATTTTCCACAGGTCGCACAGTAAATGATGCCGTGGAACAGATTGTAAAAAGGACAGGAATTGCCTTTCATAATAGTTGGTCTACGGTCAATGATTTCCCGTACCTGCTCCCATTCTTCCGGGGATATGATTGCTTCATGGCAATCCTCGATAATTTCCCAATCCTCACGAGGGATAATGTCATAGGTGTTGGAGCGAATCCCTTTCTGATGTGTCCGGCAGACCAGATGTGCGCCCTTATAAAAAGGGTTTCGCAGGATATGGCTGATTCTTGCACTTCCCCATGAATAGTAATTCACGTCACATTCTGTGTTGCTCTTTACTCTGGTAATCGGGACTTTATCATCCATAAGCTGCTTTGCGATCCGCATACAGCCCCATCCATCCAGCGCCATATCATAGATTTTGCGAATCACCGGCGCAGTTTCCGGGTCAAGGATCAAATGCCCCTTATCCTCCGGGTCACGCATCAAGCCGAGAGGCGGTTGTCCGCCGCAAAATTTTCCCTGTCTGGAACGGGTCATACGCCCTGCCAGCACCTTTTTGGAAATATCCCGGCTGTACATATCGTTCAGGATATTCTTAAAAGGTGTAATGTCCATTTCCTGACGGGTCAGACTGTCCACTCCGTCTGTAATGGCAATATATCGTACATTGTGCTTTGGAAAAAAGATTTCAATATAGCTGCCAGCTTCAATATAATTTCTGCCCAGTCTGGACAGATCTTTGGTGATGACGCAGCCGATCTTTCCCGCCTCAATATCAGCAATCATGCGCTGAAAAGAAGGACGGTTGAAGTTACGGCCTGTATAACCGTCATCTACATAATACTCATACTGGAACATCCCGTTTTTTTCGGCAAAGTCCCGGAGCATAAGTTTCTGGTTGCTGATGCTCATGCTTTCATTATCGCCGCCATCCTCCAGAGAGATACGGCAGTAAAGAGCTGTGATTTTCTGATTAACTTGTTTTTTCCTGCTCATAGTGTTCTTCCATTCATTTCAAAAAATAAGTTCGATTGGAATATTATAACATATACATCCAAATTTTTCTACTTTAACAAGGCGTACCACCATTTCTGATGATACGCCTTTATTATTTATCTAACTTTATCTTCACTAACCTTTGGCAGAGCCTTTCCTGCCTTTTCCTGCTTTCCCTCTGATGTCTTTCTAGCCTCAAATGCATCTGCATTATACTGATACTCCTGTGGTTCAGCGACCATCGGTGCGTATACAATCTCTGCTTCCACTCTCTCAGCTTCTGCCATCTCCGGCTCTGTCTGTTCCTGTGCTTTCGCATTCTCCATATGCTTTTCCTTATCAAGTTGCACATTCATAGCGAGATTATCCAGCTTATCAATAGATGCATCCAAATGAAGTTTCATTGATACAAGCATCTTTTTCACTGCTTTCATCGGAGCAAGTACTGCCTTTGTAATTGGATGTTTCTGCTCTTTCTGAGAATAATCTACCTCCGGTTTGTCAGCAAAAGTACGGAATGCATTAGCTGCTGTCTGCCCGGCTTCACGAAATTCTTTTGCAAGAAGTGCTGTCTTTGCTATATCCTTATCCGTGGTCTTAATTGCGCCCCTTACATTTTCCCGGATATCAAGAAGCCTTTTCTTAATTCCTAAGAACTCCGACACCCTGTATAATGCAGTTCTTCCCTTTGCCTTTCCTTCATCAACTACGCTCTTTGCTGTAGATTTGACCTGTGCTTTCACTTCCAATACCTGCGACTTTATCTGCTCACGTCTGGTATTAAGTCGCTCCTGTGCTTCCGACAATGCCTTTTTAGCATTATTGACAAGTGTATCTTCCTGCATTTCTTTGATCTGGTTCTGCATATTGGTTAGTTCTTCCGTCATGGAATCAATCTTTTTCTCCAGTCCATCCACATAGCTGCATATCTCAAATACATCATTTGCCTGCTCTTTCATGGCATTTTTCTTTAATAATTCGAGAAGTTCCCTTATGACCTCCTCATTGGTAAGTGTTTTTCCTGCTTCCATATCCATTCTGTTTCCTCCATTCTGTAAATGGGGCAGCCTTGGCCGCCCCTGTTCTCCGATTGCTAATTATCGAAAGGGTGTTGCCTCTTTGTCCTTCTCTTTATCGGGATTGCCATGATGTTTCTCAGCACTCTCCCTAGCTTTTTCATTGCTCTTATCCTTTGCTTTCTCATATTCCGAGATAATCTCATTATAGAGTTTTTCCCTGAAATCCTTTGTGACCGGATAGCAAACATCCTGGTAAATAGGCTTACCCTGCTCATCCACCTGCTTTGTTTTATAAGAAGGCATTGATACAAAGATTTTCTCTTTGCCTTGCACGATATTGATGTTATTTACGATGAAACTGTTTTCAAAATAAATGCGTGCAAGTCCCTTGATGTTACTGCCTTCCCTCTCATAAGGTGTCACAGTTACGGAAAACTCAGGCATTTCCTGTATTCTGTCCCGCTTCTGTGTCTCCTCTTTCTCCGGTTCCCTGATTCTTGCATAGGCATCAAGGATATTGGTATAGAGTTCCTCACGAAACTCTGCTGTGATAGGATTGCACACATCCTTATAAATCACACCATTGCTTTCATCACGCTCATTGGAGCGGTATCTAGGCATTGATACAAAAAGCTCTCCCTTGTCCTTATTCTCAAGGATTGCAATATTGGTAATCTTAAATGAATCACCAAATACTACTGTTGCAAATCCCTTGATATTGCTGCCCTCTTTTGCCCTTACTTCGTTTACTTTAATTGAATACTTCATATGCTATTCCTCGCTCTCTTTTTGTTCTTTGTTTTGCTTTGGTATGATAAGCTCACACCAAAGCTGTTCTATCTGTTCACAAGACAATCTGCCATTTAACCAGTTGCCAAGTGTAACGACCATTCCGTCCTGCTCATAGTATAATGAGTCAGCAGGAAAGGATGCTTGCATACTTTCACCTGACTCATTAACGACAGAAGCATCGCTTCTGGAGTAGCCCGTTTCAATGTTCCCCTCATACACGATAGTCACATCAAAATCAGGCATAAATAATCCTTCCTCTGCATCCCATACACAGGCTATTCCCTGTCTGAGTGTCAGATTCAGGCTTTCGACATACACAGACCAGCCGCTTACGACTATCTGAAAGTCATCATCAATCTCTGCAATATCATCCTCGATGTCGATTAGCTCTTCCATTTCTGATACTGCCTCTTCTATATCACCAAGTCGGTATCTCTTATTCATCCATCACCGCCTCCTTATAAATGCACCTGACCACAAAACGCATGGTCCCTTTCTGGGAACAGGTAAAAAGAGTTAATTCTTTTTCTGTACCCTGTGTCTTGATGCTGTTATCATACGGATTTACTACCTCTGTCTCTGTTACCTCATAGATGTGCCTCAGTCCATTTTTGTCGGTTATCATCACTTCATCGCCTATGGATATCTGACTTAGTGGTGTAAAAAATGTGCCATATCTGCTGCCATTGTGACCGCATAACACACAGTTGCCACTCTCACCGATTCCTGCAGTCTCTTCTATATGACCAATCCCTGCATTAAGCACTTTACTTGTGGTTCCTTCCATTACCGGATACCTGATATCTAACCCCGGTATCTCAATGATGCCGATAACACCGCCTTCTTTAAGAATGGCTTCATCCTCTTCACTAATGGAGGTTTGCTCTTCCTCCACATCTGTTTCTTCATCGTAATCATCCTCCAATGTCTGCTCAAATTCACTTATGAGCTGTTCTGTCTGTTTTTCTCCGGTTGCCCGCCAGAAAAAAGGGACTGCCATAATGGCAATCCCTGCTGTAATCAGTAGTCCTGCGACCACTTTTCTTATGCTCATATTACTCACTCTCCTATCGTGTTCTGCCCTCTCTGTCGGATGGATAAGCACCTTTATCCTCTGCTACAATTGCTGCAGATTCCATCCTTTCATCTGCTTCTCTTTCTTCCTCCGGTCCGCTCAGGTCTGCATCCACAGCCTTTGCATTTTCAAGGTCAAGCTGGGCATTCAGTTCACACTGCCTTGCCAGTTTTTCATTCAGTTCCTCACTGTACGCAAATGGCTTATCATACTCTGCCTTTGATGCTTCAAGGTCATTCTGATACTGCTCAATCTTCTTTTCTAAGAAATCAATGTTCTCATGGAGTCCATTGAACAGATTTTCCAGCTTCACCATACTGCCGACCGGACTGGTGGAAAGCTCTGCTTTATACTCTGTCTTTCCACGAAGCACCATATAATTGATGCCAAGGAAGTTCTTTTCCACAAGCAGCTCAAATCCGTGGAATTTGCCGATTGCAGTTGTCTCTCCGGTCTTACATTTACTGATTGCTTCAAGCATCATGGTTCCACCATCCACACGCTCTGTGTAGGTTGCTTTGCCTATGGTAATGGCAAATTCCGGATTATCAATCAGCTCTTTATCCCTTGCCTTTACATCCTCTCTTACATTGGCAAGCTTTTCGGTTGCTGTCTTAATGAGCTTCGGGTACTTAATCATAAAGTTGTCCTGAAGTCCATATCTCTGATTGTCATAGGATGCCTTTAAGAGCTTTAATCTCTGGACATCATTGTCAATCTCCATCTTTTCCTTGATCAACGGATTACCGGTAGCAACCGCCTTAATCTCTGCATAGGAAAGTGTAGCCTCGTCGATATCCTCACAGCTTCGGCTTACAGCCTTGCTTGTCATGACCTGACTGATGAAACGCTGCTTATTTTCAACGAGCGACCAGTTGTATGCATCAAAGGTTCCTTTGGTGACATATCTGTAGATTGCCACCTCTTCATTTTCGTTGCCCTGCCTGATGCCTCGTCCTTCCCTCTGTTCAATAGAAGAAGGCTTCCAAGGACAGTCCACATGATGCATTGCAACAAGGTGTGTCTGCACATTGACACCTGTTCCACACTTGTCCGTTGAACCGATAAGAACTTTCTTTTTACCTGTCCTCATCTCCTTAAAAAGTGCGTCCCTCTGTGCATCTGTCTTGGCATCATGGATAAATGCTATCTCACCTGCCGGAATGCCATACTGTATCAGTGTTTCCTTCAGATAATCATAGATGGTGAAGTCCTTATCCGGTCCCGGTGTGCCGATATCCGAAAAAATAAGCTGGCAGCCTATATGACCATCAGCATTTCCTTTCTCATATTCTTTCCAGACATTTTCAGCTACCTTATTGAGCTTTCCGTCAGGATTGTTTGGTGCATCTTTATCAATCAGCCTTGCATCTGTTCCGAGTAATCTTGCCTCATGGGTAATCTTTAGGAAGTTATCCACGCTTGGATCAACTCCACCGCCTCTGATACGCTCTGCCCTCACAACAAAGTCTTCCATGACCTGCTTCACATACCAGTCAGGCTCCGACTCCACTATGATAGGCTTCCCGCCTCTGAGGGCTGGCACATCAAGGTCAAGCATGTCTGCGGTCTGCACATCAGCTACCTCACGGAAGATATTCATAAGCTCCGGCAGGTTTGTAAACTTATTGAAACGGCTCTTAAAACGGAATCCGCTTCCCTCTACAGTAAGCTCCAGTGCTGTTGTCACTTCACCGAAGTTCGCTGCCCATGAATCAAAGTGATAAATTCCCATCTCTTCAAGTGCCGCCTTCTGTAAGTAAAGTTGCATAACATACATCTCACACATGGTATTGGATATCGGTGTACCTGTCGCAAATACAATACCTCTGCCATCATTTATCTCTGATAGATACTGGCATTTAAGCTGCATATCCGTTGACTTTTTCGCTCCACTGCTGCTGATACCGGACACATTATTCATCTTGGAAAATATGGCAAGGTTTTTAAAATTATGTGCTTCGTCTACCATAATAGAATCTACACCCAGTTCCTCAAAGGTAATAAGGTCATCCTTCCTGCTCTCATCTGACAAGGATTTCAGCTGTTCCTCCAGCTTTTTCTTCTGGCTTTCCATCTGTTTTACAGTCCATCGCTCTCCGTTACGCTCCTTCATCTCATCAATCGCATAGCTGATTTCATCTATCTGCTCATTAAGCATTCTTTCTTTTCTCTCTGCGGAGATTGGGATTTTCTCAAACTGCGAGTGGGACATGATAATACAGTCATAGTCACCTGTTGCAATCCTTGATACAAACTGCTTTCTGCGGCTCTTTTCAAAATCACGCTCTGTGGCAACTAAAATATTTGCTGACGGATAAAGCCTTAAAAACTCTGATGCAGTCTGCCCGATAAGCGGCTTTGGAACAACCATGATTGTCTTATTGGCAAGTCCGAGTCTCTTCTGCTCCATACAGGCAGCCATCATCTCAAAGGACTTTCCGGCACCGACACAGTGTGCCAGCAGGGTGTTTCCTCCAAGAAGGATTCTTGCCACTGCATTTTTCTGGTGTGGCTTTAGCTCAATCGCCGGATTCATTCCCGGAAACTGTAAGTGACTTCCATCATACTCACGCAGGCGGATGTTATTGAATGTCTCGTTGTAATACTCCACATACTTCTGTCTTCGCTCCGGCTCTGCAAACAGCCACTCCTTGAACTTCTCCTTGATCATGTTCTGCTTTTCCCTTGCAAGCATTGTCTCATTCTTATTGACTTCGTAATGATACCTGCCATCACCGTCATCAATCCTGTCCCTGACTGTTACAGTTTTAAGATTCAGCGTATCCTCAAAAATAGAATAAGCATCCATGCGGCTTGTACCATAGGTCTTAGTAGCTGCCACTGAATGCTTATCCATGCTTTTATTCTCAATGAACCATTCCATGCTCATCTTATTTAAGTGTACCTGAATGCCGGTATTGTAAAACTGGCTTCTGACCGCCCTTGCCCGTCTTGGTGTATTGAGAAGCTCATAGATAAACTGCTCATAATCAAGCGGTTCAATCCATGTCGTGCCGATCTTTACATCAATATCCGAGGCTTCAATCCATTCCGGCTGCACCTTTTCAAGTGCTGCCACATTGCCTGCAAATCTTTCTGCCTGTGGATTGTCTGTATCAGCAGCCATAGCCTTTGCCACACGAAGCTTGTCTCTCACATTTCCGGAAAGATACTCGTCTGCCGTCTCCCAGCCGATATCAGGATTATTCTCGTTGTAGCGGTCGGGATTTAGGAAAATCAATCCATCCAGTTCTTCCACAAGGACTGCCCTTCTAAGCTCTGCCAAAGCATCATCACTAAATGTTACCTCATCAGATGTCTGCCCGGACTTTTCTGCAAGCTCTTCCTTTGCATTAGTAATATCCGGCTCATAGATAGAAAGCATATAGGCAGGGTTTACATATCCAAATTCATTGACGGATACATTTAATGCTTCCACAGCAGTCTCAACCCTGTCTATGACAGTCTTTGCCTTAATCGTCTGCTTATAAAACATATCCGCTTTTTTCACCTCCCCGTCTTCATTTACTTCCTCAAGACTGCAAAGAAGCGGGTAATCGCTGTCATCCCTGAAAGCTGTTCTGTTTGCTTTTGAAGTAATGGCTCCATACTGCTTTACAAAAGCATCATATTTTACATTAAGAAGTCTCTGTTTATCAGAAAGCTCCTCCTCGCTGCAGCCATCCATCTGGATATCAATCAGCTCTCTTGTTATCTGTCTGATTTCATCAAGGCTTCGGATTCGCTCCTCGGCAGTCTGTGATACTTCTTTTCTTACCATCTCGGAATTTTCCCTGTAATAGAGCTTTCCTTCAAAAAATGTGTAAGTGTAGTTTCTCACATCCGGATCAGCCGGGATAACTTCCTTAGTCTGCTCCGCCTCATCTGCCACTCTCTCAAAATCTGTCATCTGTGCTTTGATATTACCGATAGCTTTGTTTAATGCTTCATACATATTGAAGTTCTCATCATCATTCACACAGACTGTATATCTGCTGTCCTGTCCGTAAATCCTTGTGTCATACTCCATAGCCCCAAGCATCATTTCCGGATGCTCTGCAAAATAAGAGTTGACTGCAATGCCATTCCCAGTTACACCAAGGTGCACCCAGTCCGGCTCAATGTCAATCTTTCTCTCCCTCTTCTGCAAAAACAGGATATCTGCCGTCACTTCGGTTCCTGCATTGTCTTTAAATGCAGTATTCGGAAGTCTTACTGCTCCCACAAGCTCTGCCCTTTCAGCCAGATACTTTCGGATAGTAGGATTTGCCTTATCAAGTGTTCCCTTTGTGGTGATCACTGCAACCATGCCTCCCGGTCTTACCTGGTCAAGTGCTTTTGCAAGGAAATAATCGTGGATACGGAAGTTATACTTGTTGTACTTCGGATCAAATACCTTATAATCTCCAAATGGCACATTTCCGACAACCACATCAAAGAAGTTATCGGGATATGTGGTATTCTCAAATCCTGTGATACTGATATTGGCATTCTGATAAAGCTGCTTTGCGATTCTTCCCGAAATGCTGTCAAGCTCCACTCCATACAGCTTTGCTTCATGCACTGTTTCCGGCATACTTCCAAAAAAGTTACCGATACCCATGGATGGCTCTAATACATTGCCGCCTCTGAAACCAAACTGGACAAGTGCCGAATTTATGCACATGGCAATCTCCGGTGAAGTGTAAAAGGCATTGTTTACTGTTGCCCTAGCTGCAGCATACTCTTCATCCGATAACATCTCTTTGAGTTCTTTGTACTCTTTGCTCCAGCCTGCGTTTTCCTCGTCAAATGCCTGTGACAGTCCGCCCCATCCGACAAACTTCGACAGAACTTTCTGCTCCTCCGGTGTGGCAATCCTGTTTTCTGATTCAATCTGCTTTAAAGTACGGATTGCATCCATATTCCACTGGTATCTGGTCTTGGCTCCGCCTTTTTCCATTTCCCAGAGGTTATAGTGGAAGTTGTGCTTTTTCTGCGCCGCATCATCTGAAACTACATGTCCATTCTCATCAATCTTTGTATCCCAGCCATTCGCTATTGCTCTTTTCCTGGTTTCAAGACGATTGGCTTTTACACTATCCTCGATATCAAAGAATCTCTTATAGACCGGATTCATCTTATCCCTGTCAGCCTTCTGCTTTGTCTCCTGATAATACTTCTTCTGGTCTTCTCCACAGTAAAATGGCTGTTTTACCATATAGGATAAAATCTCGTATAACTCACGCCAGTCGAGTGCACCTTCCTTACGCACACCATTCCTGTTCTTATAGCTGATCTTCACATACCCGCTTCTGATTGAGTACTCCACAAGACCATACTTATTGTTGGAATATGCTTTTCTTTCTGCATTATCTGTCCCTAATGCAATATCCCTGATAAGGTCAAGTTTATTGGGCATAAATGCAAAATCAGACTGCACCACATCCATAAGGAATGCCCTAAACGGAGTGTAGCAGCTGCAATCTGTTACAAGAATCTCCGCCGCATCACGCAGGTCTTCATCAAGCTCTGCAATACGCCTTGCATAATCAATCGGTGTAATATACTGAAGCTCTGATGGATCTTTTTCAGTTGTTTCAGCTTCTATCTCAGCACCATATTCTGCCTGTGTTACCATTCGGTCTTCATCGGAAGCTTCCTGTGGTGTCATGCCATATGCAGATACATAATCTCTGTTAGAAGCATAGCTCTCCGGCTCATCCGGTATTGCATAATCATCAATCTCTGATTCTGCCTCTTCCAGTTCCACTTCCCGGTATTCGGCATCAATGACCTCATCATCCTCACGGAGTCCGTCCATCGCAAGCTCATCAATACGAGGTGTCTCAGGCTGGTATTCCCCTGTAAGAATAAGGACACCAAGCTCTTTTTCGATATCTTTCCACGAAACATATCCTTCAACCTCTCCATCCTCATCTCGCCACTGAAAACGCAGTCCGTTCCCATGAAATGTGTCATATCCGTGCAGTCCCAGTCCGTCAACCGGCCAGCCTGCACCTCCCTGACCATACTCTGCTTTGATACGCTTTGCCCTGGTTCCTGCATCAATCTCCGTTTCAAAAATCTTACATACCCTGCCCTTGCCACCGATAAAGCCTGTACCTCTCATAAGCACCTGTTTGATATACTCACCTGGTACTGTTGCAGACTTTTTGGGATTCAGGTAATTGTATTTACCTGCTAATGCAGCTTTTCTGTCCTGCTCGAACTGACGCATAAACTGATTATTGTTTTCGTCCTCAGTATGAATGGTGCCAATGCTTGCCTGCCCGTTCTGGTCGAAAAAAAAGGAAGCCTGTGTATATTCGGCTTCCTTACTGACGCCCAATGAATTGATTTCATCAAGTTCCCTATTCAGTTCTGTATCATCTGATTCTAGTGGAATCGCATCACTATCTGATTCAGTACCACTTCCTCTGCCTGCATCTTCGCCTGCTCTCTTATCTTCCACATCTCCATTGTCGATGACGGATTCTGTGGCTTGTGCTTCGCCAGATACTGCATCTCCAGCTGGTCGTACAGCTGATTCGCTTCCTCCTCTACCGCTGACATCTTCTCGTACATCTTCCCGAATCTCATCAGCGTCTTGTATCTTGCCGGCTCGTTCTCCTTGAGATAGTTCATCGCCATCCTTCCGTATTTGCCCAGCTTCGTGAGATCCTCCGTCTCGTCCGGCATCTCTATCTGCGGATAAAGCAGTCCGTCCACTTCCTTGTAAGTCATTTCTTCTAACATATCCAATTCTCCTTTCGCTCTCGATTGCCTTTAAGTTACGACTAAATTCTCTAAGAACACTACAGGAGACATCGCATACAATGGAACCAAGACGGTAAATGATCTCTTCGTCTTTGATATTTACGATCTGACTAAAATCCTGTTCTTGCACAGATAAGTCAAATCCGCATCTCGTCCCTACAGCATACATGACACTTGCATATACAAGCTGCTCCATGTCCATTTCCTGCTGTAAGCCATTGCGTTTCTTACTTTCTTCCTTTATCACACTACCTGATAGCTGCATAAGCTCGGTCATCCGGTCTCCGAACTCTTCTTTTATTATAAGCCAAACATCTGTTCTTGTAAACTGTTTTAATATATTTTTTAGAGACTCCCTGTCGCTGTTATCGTACTGCTCAATCTGACCTTCTGATACAAGAAAATCCACATAATCCTTAAGATTTTCTCCCTCAAGGTCCCATGTCAGCTTAACATTCTTCCCTCCGGTGTCACTGATATCAAAGATATACCTCATGCGTGGATTCAGTGCCCTTGACGGGAAGATGGCGCAGCCTTTCGCACCACGCTTTACATATCTTCCCACCTTTTTCCAGGTATCATAATCTGCCATGAGTGTGCTTTTTTCCGGAGGTCTCTGAGCTGTTACCATAACGATATTGTCAAATTCATAGCGGTATAACTGACCTGCAACCTTTAACACATCCTTCCAGCTCTTTTCTGATCTGGTGATGTTACCAATCTCAGAATCGTATATCGCTTTGACCTTCATATCAACGCCCATACCTTTGTCCTCCTCTACTTAAACATCTCTGCAAACAATCCCTTAAATAGCTTTAACTCATCCTTATCCAGCTCGATTGCAAATTCATTGTCGATTACCTGTTTTTCGCATTTATCCTTTTTCTTTGCAATCTTACGCACCACACGAAGAAGCACATAGCACTCTTTTGATTTTGCAATGCTCTGTTTAAAGGTCAGCTCGTCCTCATCGACTGACTTCTGTGTCTGATAGATAATCTCTTTTAACTTATCATTGATACCATCTACTTCCTCAAGGGAAATAATAACGGATGCCTTAGAAGCACCCGATCTGTCCCACTCCTTATGAAGTTCCTTTACTAAAAACTCCATGTTCTTAATTACTGTTGTTGAATCACTTTTCATCTTGCTCTTCCTCCGTTTTCTTTTAATGAAGAAGGGAGCTGACCTTCGCCTATAGGCGCAAAATCAACTCCCTTCATGTCCTCTGCTCCAAGGACTATCTGCTCTGCATAATACATATCCATTGCCTTATTGATGGCATCGTCAAGCGACTCTGCCTTTACTTTCTGTACTCGTGAAAGCACTTCCTTTATCTCAACATCAAATTCCTGTTCCATATGATATCGCCTCCCGTAAAAATCTCATCACCGGCTCTTTTCTTCCTTTACCTGTCTTTCCTTAAAGCCCTCATCGTACTTTCCATCTTCCAGCCTGTCGTAAAAACAGTCTTCTTCAATCGTTCCGAAATCCTCATACATCTGGTGAAGGAAATCATTCTGCAGCTTCTTTGGCACATCATCATCCTTTGACATATCCTGATAAAAATAGAACTTCTGCTTTAGCTTTGCCCTGTAATCATAGATATCCTCTATCTTTTCCGGTGTGCCATACTCCCTCTTGTATGCCTTGAAATTCGTAGTTGAGAGTGTGGAACCTAGATAAATGCCATGCTCCCACGATACCCCGATTGTGGTATTGTCCTTTGTAGGCTTCTCATCCTTCGGATAACGCTTATACTCTGTCGCACCAAGGGCAATTGTAAGGGAACCTGACTTCATATCCATCACCACAAGATTTCTTGGTGATAATGCTTCAAGCACCATATAATCATGGTCATTGAAGTTATGAAATGTCTGTCCCCTTTCAAATGAGCGGTTCTCCATTTCATAATGCAGGTTAAAATCATCCACCCAGCCCTTATCGGTCATTCCAATCTCCTTAAGTTTTGCAACACATTCAGAAGAACTGGCTTCTTTATCAAACCGAAATTCTTTGGAATCGTTATAAAACCCCTGAAGAAAATGTCCCAGCTGAATATCATCCAGACAGAATCTCGCAGATACAGTTACATTTGCTGCCCTGTAATACTCTGCGAAGTTACCTGCTTCACCAAGTGTCCTTCCAAGCTGCAACAAATTGTCTGCAAGCTCTGACATGTCATCAACTGTTATAAAACTCTTATAATCATCCAGAGTCATCAGCATATTTGTCTCTGTTCCCCTGTCGTTTTCTGTTACCAGTAGCATATCTTTTAAATCCATTCTTACCTCCAGTCTCAGAGAGGGACTATGCCCTCTCTGTAAATTTCCTGTTATGGTCTTCCTATCACAACAATCTTTCCTGTGCTTGCCACATCCCGGTAAACCACACCAAGATTTTCATTAAGTGCTTCTACCACTTTGCCATTACCGACATATACTGCCACATGGCTGATGTTCTTATATCTTCCGTTGCTTGTAAAACTGTAGAAAATAAGGTCTCCCGGCTGTAACTCATCAAAGGCGACTGTCTTTCCGGCTTCATCCAGTCCCTGTGCCTCCGCTGCCGCTGTGGTTGCACCGCCGTAACTAATATCCACGCCTGCATCTTTCCATGAATAATAGGCTAAGGAACTACAGTCATAATAGTTACCGCTGTCTCTTAAATCCTGACTATAAGGAAAGCCAACTCTGTGAAGTGCATAGGAGCAGACTGTTTTCTGCTTGCTGTCTGTAATTTCGTTTAGGATGGCATTGATTTCATCCTCAGTCATGGAGCTTACTCCCGGACTTCCGCCTCCGCCGCCACTTCCGCTTCCAGCATATCCAAGCTGTCCCATAAACTCCGGACTCATGATCTGCTCAAGCATTTCCACCTGATCAGAATTAAATCCATAGACCGAAATCATATCCCGATAAGATTTCAGCGTGACATTCACATACAAAACTGACTTCGTGGAAGTAGTTACATTGCCATCTGCATCTGTTTCTTCCACATCTTTCGTTCCTGTACTTGTAGTGTATGAACACATATCATTTACAACTGCCTGCAGCCAGCCTTTTGAAGTATCATTCATGACTGTTGCAGTATCTCCGACACCATGCTTGACCATATAGACTGCCATGATGTCATAGTAATTGCTTGGGTTTTCTTCCATACCTTCATAATCCACATATACAAGCTCTCCAAGGTCATATCCGGTATGCTCATTCACTTTCGTATTCACATCCCCGTTAAACTCCTGCACATAAGCACTCGTTACTGTCTGCACGGTATCTCCTGATTCAAGTGGTGGCAGGAATAAAGCAAATGGAGAATTGTAAAGGATTGCTATCACCGCTATAACCGGAACCGCAATCATGGCAACTACAAGAACAAGTAATAAAAGCACCAATCCGATAATCGGTGCAGCTGCCTTTACCCAGGTAATCGCTTTTCGCACAATCAGATCCTTTACCAGCTTTGCCACGCTGTCCGTCTGATTCTCCTGTGCTCTCATCTTATCCAGAAAGAACTTTATCTTCCTGCTCCGGTTGGTCATCTTTTCATCCTTGACCTCTATGGACACACCTGCAGCATATCCGGCTGCCATGCCGATTGCCGTGCCAACTCCCGGTGCAACCGCTGTTCCTGCCGCCGTAGCAGCTGCCTTTGTCGCAGTTTTTGTTGCAACCTTAGCAGTAGTCTTTGCTGTTTCTTTTGCCGTCTCTTTAGCTACAGTCTTGGCAGTATCTTTGGCAGCTTTCTTTGCTGTCCTTTTTGCCAGCTTCTTTCCTGCCTCTACCTTCTTGATACGCTTTCTTGCCTCGGCTGCCGCCTTTTTCCTGAAAAGTGCTGCACCCTTGGAAGCAGTTCCGGTAACAGGTCGGCTTGATTCATATGCAAGATATGCTGCCTGCGATATCTCCTGCCCGCCCTCCACCTGCTCCGTTACTGCCCCAGCTGCAAGTGCTCCTGTTCTTCCTGCAATGTGAAGATTGGTGTTCTTGGTCTTGATGGAAGTTCCTGACTCTCTGATGTTACGCTTAAACCTAGAAAGACCTTTATCCTTAGCCTCCGATTGATGAATGGTACTCTTTCTATAAGTACGCTTTCCACCAGCACTTTTCTGAAGCATTAATTTTGCAGATGCTTTTTTATCCATTTCATTGGCTTTAGCATCATGCACTTTCGGACCTCTCTCTACTGTATAGATGTTGCTGCCTTTAATCTTGGCACCCTTTGGCTCGTGGGCATGAATCTTGGCTTTCTCCTTGGTGTGAATGACCATTGGTTTGTCATCCACTTTCTTTATCTTCATTGTTCTCACCTTCTTTCTACATCCATTACCCAAAAATGGGTAAAAAAATAGCCATCTGGATGATTAGTCCAAATGGCTTATGTAAAAATCTATTTGATTCTATTGTAAAGAACTGTCTCTATTCTGGTTGATAAATCAATCTTTTTCTTATAAAGAAGTGTCCACGATGCTTGATTTTTTGAATAATCCATCTTTTCCTCTGGAAAAAATGAACGACAGAAATAATTATCTCCTTCATCATTAGATAAAAACAAAAATAGATTCCTGCTCTCCACGTTGTTTTCCATAAGATAATCAGCCTCAATCATTGAATACATATTTGCTTTCTTATTATACTTAAACACAGTATCATTACTATCAATCATTTGTTCAAGCAATGGCAGGAAATGAACTCTTTGCTCTATCTTATTATAAAAATCTGATGACTCTATTTTTTCAATTGTAATTGTTCCATCTGCTATCTCATCAAATACTCTGCCTCTGTCTCGGCTCAATTCAGGTCTGTCTACCAGATATTGTAATCCCATAAGATGAAAACAATCTTTTTTATCAAATGAAATTCTTAATGTAACTGAAACACCTTTTCTCCCTAGTACAAGCTCATATTCGGTTGATAATAGCGGAATAAATGCATTTATGCAATCTAAAACATTCCTCATTACAGTTCTCCACTACATCCTTAGATTAAGAAAGGCTCTGCATAAGCAGAGCCCTTCTAACATTTTCTTTCGAGGATTAACCTCTAGCCAGATTGTGGTAAATGTCAAACCCTTATAAAGCTCATAAGGCACTGCTCTCTGGCACAACACCTTACTTTGCCGCTTGGCAGACACTCAAGTTGCCTGTCTTTAATATTATATTACCTGTCATATGAAAATATGTCAATCCAAAATTCATGACTTCATAAAGAATTAACATTTTTCATTTGCATGCTTTTTCATCTCAATTATCTCGTGAATGTTGGTATTGTACAGCTTATACAAATCCGTATCCTTACTTATCTGATTATCAAACGGAATCACCACAGAACCACACTTGATAAGTCCCATTCCAGATGCAGTATTGGTTACAAATCTAAGCTGTGCCTCTGATACTCCGATAACCTCCGCCATCTTGGAACTGTCTGTATTCGCCTGCTTTAAAAGTGCCACAAACTCAGAGTTTGCAAGCATTGTGGTTGCTGTGTAATTCTGCAACAGATCGACTACATTTTGCGTGATACCGGTACAAAGACCTCCCTGTTTTCTCACTTTCTTCCAGAGCTGCTGCAGATATTTTGCAGAATACTCGGAATTAAGTAAGACATGGAACTCATCAATATAGAGCCATGTTGCCTTGCCTCTCTTACCATTCTCAACAATCCTGTTCTGAATGGACTCCATCATGACAAGCATTGTGATAGGACTAAGCTCTGTACCTAAGTCCCTGATGCCATATACTGTGAATCTGTTATCCACATCCACATTTGTCTGATGGTTGAAGATGTTAAGTGAACCATTTACAAAAAGCTCCAATGACAATGCAATGTCCTTTGCCTCGTCCTCCGGCTGTGCCATAAGGATATCGTAAAAGTCACTCATTACAGGGATATACTTCTCTTTGCTCCTTGCAATGTCGATATACAGCTTTCTCACACAGCGGTCAATGATTGACTTCTGTCTTGAATTTAAACTGTCTCCGATACACTGCTCACAAAGTCCAAGCATAAACTCGCCTTTTTCTCTTACCATTCCCTTTGAATCATTCGGGTCAAGGCTCCACACATCCATCTCCAGCGGATTCACATAGTTATCCGTGTAAGTAGACATATTTACTACAGTTCCGCCATAAGTCTCAGCAATATCAAAGTATTCGTTCATTGGATCTATGACGATTATCTCATCATCACCCGACAAGAATACGCTGCCCATCTCCATCTTGCAGAAAAAAGATTTACCGGAACCCGGCACTCCGAAAACGAATCCATTTCCGTTAATAAGCTTCTTTCTGTTGCCGATATTCACATTCTTGCTGATCTGGTTGATGCCATAATAGTTGCCGGTGCTGTCATTAAGCTCCTGCACATTGAATGGCATAAGCACCGCAAGTGACTGGGTAAGAAGTGTACGCATTGTCTCCACCTGTCTTACTCCAATCGGAAGTGCTGTATTGAGTGCTTCCCTCTGCTTTAAGTAGTGTATATCAATCGTGCAACTGTTACGCTTTCCGATAGTCTCTACTGTCTCACATACACTCTCAAGCTCCTTCTTGCTTTCTGCCATAAGAATAATAGTTACTCCCACAAAGAAAAGGCACTGGTCATTCTCACGGACATCATCCATGATTTCCTCAATCTCCTTTTTCTCCGTTCTCTTGGCATATGAAATTTCCGTAGAAAAATCGTTATTCTTATTACGGACTCTCTGCTGCTTAATGATATCCGACTCAATACCAAGGTATTTCTTCTGAAGCACCTTTGTTGTCAGATCCTTTGGCACAGGCACCACATCAATGCTCGTGATGGAATGAACCGGAAGTGAAGTAATCTCATTGATGAATCTGTCTGATAAACTGCTCGGATACTTTTTGATGAAAAGTGCCTTGCAGAATTTACTCTCATCCTCAAAATGGTCCGGGAAATATTTCACCATGCCATTGCACAGATCATTTCTAAAATCTGCCCCGACCTTCTTTGCCTTTTTGATATCAAAATCAAAACTGCCCTCATCTCCAAGATGATAATAGTCATAGAGCACTTTCAGTCTCTCATTGCCATTAAGTGGCACGATCTCTGCCCCAAGCTCAATGAAAGCCTTGTGTATCGTTGCCTCAAGGGTTGCAAACTGTGCCTTCGCCTCCTCAAAGTTCTTTCTCTCTATCGTGATCGTCAGGTATCTCTCCTGCTCAATCCCCTGTCTGCCCTCAATAATCTTCTCCTCAATGATGTCATTGTAGATTCTGCGGTAATTATTGAAGCCATCGTTTTTCTCAGCAATCAGAACCTTATCTCGCAAATCATCCATGTTTTTGTTCTTATTGTTGATCGTAATCTTATAATTACAGTCCAGCGAATTTAAGAACTTGCAGTATCTCTCGAAAATGCCGATCTGCTCATCCTCGGTTGCTGTCGTGTAATTGATGTCCTGAAAGCGGTAGCATTTGGAATACTTATTTTTGCTTACTTCAAAAATGCCGTTTTCAGCCACCGCCATAATCTCTATGGTTTCCTGAATGGATTTAGGTGTCTTATACAAAGGCTCACTCGCCTTCTTTAATAACTTAAATCCGTCTGTAAATAAACCCATGTCTCTAACCTCGCTTTCTTATAATGAAAGCCCGCCGGGAACTTCACCCTGCGGGCTGTGTTCCCGACCTTGTGGTCAGATACTATTCGTTTCTAATGCATTGCCTTATATGCTGCAATGCCTGCTGCTGCTACAACAATTACTGCAACAAGACCAAGCAGCATGTTTCTCGTCTTTTTCTTCATCGCTTCAAACTCCTCCTGCTTCTTTACAGCCGAATCAGCTGTTACAGTCTCCGGTTCAGCCTTTCTGCCTTTCTTCTTTATCTGTTCATTCTGTTCTGCTTCTAACTGCTTTATTGCATGCTCTCCCTCTGTTGATACATAGGTAAGTGCCTTGTTGCCAAACATAAAATGCAGCTTCTTTCCCATATACTCGTAGAAATTCATCCCATTAAAGGAATAGAAACCACCAAGAGCAATCGGTGCCACACACGGGATTGCCACATAAGCAGAACCCGTAAGACCAATATACTTGTAAAGAAGAAGGACGATACCGCCACCGACCACTACGCTTGCAATGGAAAATATAAGCTGCCTTGCAGTAAGTCCCATCGCAACCGATTCCTGATAGCGGTCTATATCCTTGTTTACTTCGATTACCATTGTCCATGTCTCCTATCTTGATAAATCCTTTGTTTCCGGCTTTCTTGTCATTCCAGTATTCGCCTCATACTTATCCATTCCATCCGGACACAGTTCCCTAAGCTTATCTACATTGAACAGATAAAGCGGATATTCGCAGAAACCGCTCCTTTGCGTGAATCCTGTAAACTCTCCAATGTCATTGTCTGTAATAAACTTTTCAATATCCGGCATGTCATTCACATTCAGATATCCGCAGTAATTTGGTGCTGCAACCGGCAAATTCACAGTCACATCCCCAAAAGGCTCCTCATATCCATCTTCATTACACATAAGACCGATAAACATTGCCCTGCTATTCATATACTGCTGGATATCAAATGTCACCTGCGTTTCTCCGGTTATACTTGAATTATAAGTAACCTGTTTCTTTTCATTATCCATTTCTGCCTCCTTCTATAATCCAAATGCCTTGCTTGTAAGTGTCTGTGCACCCTTCACGCTTCCAACAGTCATTGCTATCGTAAATGTCATTTCACACAGATATATAAGTGTCTGTGCCCAGTCAGCATAACTTCCTGTAAATGCCGGAAGTCCTGCATTGATAAATGCATTACATACCACAATCGCAAGTGCCATCGTTACTGCCTCAAACACACATGACAAGAAATATTTACAGTAGGTAGCCATTGTATGACTGACCATTCTGTTTCCTGCCATCGTGGAGCAGGCAATCGCACCAAGCGGCACAATAATCAGAATCTTTAAGAACCTGAAATACACGGTGTAGATGATAAAGAATCCACAGATAATAATGATGATTGCAAGCAAAGCTGTAAGTATCAGCATTACCAGACTTTCACCAAATCCGAGTCCTTTAATGATATCTGCCTGTGTACTGTCAATGGCAAGCTGCGTCGTTGTCCCTGCAGATATAAGTCCTACCAGATTTCCTATGGAAGTAAAAAATGCTTTCATAATCGTGACATTATTTGCAACAAACCATTCTGCAAGTCCCAGTCGGATAAGCATACGCAGGATTGATTCAAACCTCATCTCATCTTTTACATCTATGCTTTCCGAGCAGAAACCGATAACAAAGAACAGCACAACGAGGGATGAACCGACCGCTACAAAGACCGGCTCAATACCCTCAATAACTGCCCAAGGACCTCCGCCCTTGAAACTGACCGGTGACTGTCCAAGCATTGCAAAGACCAGGGATATCTGATTGTTCCAAAACCCAAACACCGCCTCAAGAAGTGCAAGGATCTTGTCTCCAAGCTTAAAAATATCCATACTTGTTATTCACCTCTTTCCTTTTACTAAAAGGGGAACTTTTTCCCCCATCTTAGAATCCTAAGAATGTCAGTACTGTTGAAATACCAGCCATCATGACACCTGCTACAATTCCTTTCAGTGCAGAGTTCATGGTAGATGAATCCTGCTGCTGGTAGGCTTGTGCGAACTCCATAACATTCTTTGCAAGAATAATGACACCAACCGCACCAATGACTGCAATGATAAGTGTCTTTAAATTCTCAAGCGGCTGTGTTACTGCGGAAGTACCTGTACCTGCTGCAAAACAAGTAGTGCTCATAAGCATTACTCCCATAAGTGCTCCGGATAATGCCGGAACGAATCTCTTCTTAAAGTGAATGAATCTACTCTTCATACCTTTCTCCTCCATCTGATTGTTGTTGGTTGTAATAATCTGTTCTTTTCTCATGTTGTTTGTCTCCTTTTCGATAAAAAAATAAGCCAGCAGGGATAATCCCTAACTGGCTGTTAAAAGTAACTCTATATGATCAGGCAATTCCTGTTGTAATGATTAAATCGGGCTTTCCCCGATGTGGTGTGCTTCAACCACCTCCTTTCAAGGCGCAAAAAAAGCACCTTAACCTTTATTGGCTAAAGTGCTTGTATTAGTTTAATATTAAATTGTTGTGAGTCAGACAAACTGGGAGTTGAAAGTTCCTATAATTTACAAATCATAATATATTCTTCATCATTTTCATCAATGATTTCAAATCCTACCTTCCAATACATACGGACAGCATAATTCATCTTTTGAACAGCTAATGATGCTTGTTTATATCCTTCTAGTTTTAATTTCACTAGCATCTGTTTCATTAATTCTGTTCCGATACCATAGTTTCTATACTCTTTAAGAAGTGAAATTGCAAAAGACGGTGTTTCATTATCTATATGACCGTAATCATTCATAATCCGAACCCATACAGCACCAACAATTTCATCCGCAACTTGAGCAACCAAACATAAGTCTCCCTTGTTCTCACCAAAGTCCTTTACATATACCTGCAAATCTGGTTTGTTAATGATGTCTTTGGACGGTGCTGGAACACCTTCAGGAATAAAAATTGCCTCGTATAAAAAAGTATCTAATATCTTATTTTCATCTCGTTTTAATTCTCTTATTGAATAATTCATATAAACCTCCGATTTATTTTTATTTATAAATCAGTTGTCATTCCACACATAATGATTCCTCCGTTAAATATCGAATTGTGCAAAAGCCCAAGGGACTTTAATGCCCCTTATGCTTTTCTCTTTTCTTTTGCTGTTTCAACTCAAACATTCGCTGTTCTTCCGCCTCTTTTTTCTTGCGGCTTCTCTCTTTACGCACCTGTTTGTTCTGTTCCTGCTGTAATTTCAATGCCTGCTGTGATTTTGTGCCGATGCCTGTTTCCATCGTCTGCTTTTTCGCTTCTCGCTGCATCCGTTTCGGATTTCTTTTTATATCCTTTACAACAGTTTCAACAGCCGGACTGAATTTCAAACTGAAATAGTATTTTTGAATATATTCCTGCACTTCGTAATCCTTTGGTTCTGCACCAAATGTTACCTTCGCCACAGATAGTTTACCATCTTCAATACGTTCAAATACACCTACCCAAAATGGTTCTTCAAAATATACCGTCAGTTTTCCACTTGCTTTGTCCATAAGAATCCCTCCTAAAATGAATTGAACAAAGAATGGACAACCCGGAGGGGCAGGTTACTTACCCTATTTGCATAGGACGGCTGGGCTACCTACCAGCTCTAGTACATTTTTAATGTACATTGCGTTTTTATCTTTGTATTTATAATCAAGCCATATGGCACGATTAACTTATTCGGTCAATTCCGATTTGTAAAACACATTCTTTTTACATAGGCACAGTATACCACATTTCCTGTGCCTATGCGATATCATTTAATGCTTCTTCCGATATGAACTCATCTTCTCCACAGTAACCTCAGGATAGAAGTAAGTAAGAATCGTTGCTTTCGGAACTCCTGCGGCAAGTGCTTTCTTCACTTCTTCCTTTTGCTCCGGTGTATACGACCAGTGCAGCATTCGATTTGTGATGGTATCCTCCCATTTAGGCTTTTCCCTCTCAGGATTCCTTACAGGTTTAGCACCAGCACTTCCACTAGAAGCATTGGCACTTTCTGTTGCTTCCGACTTCTGCGATTCATCGACATACTCAAGCTCATTTGCCTGTTCCCTGTCAATCTTTGCTTTCTGCTCTGCTTCATCCTGCATGGAGAATCTTCTGCTTAATTCCGCATCGCCAAGCATCATAAACTGCTCATAGGTAAGAGAATCTATATACACATTCTCTCCCTTATCCTTCAGCTTTTCATAATACTTAACTGCCTTGTCTGAAAGAATCTCAAATGGCGGACCGATAAGATTATCTGCTCCCCTTATCTGATGAACATAAGGCTCTCCCTTGCCATCTGCTGTCTGGTTAAACATCGGATGATTGAATGGTATGAACTTATTGTCCATGATAGGATCAAAACCACGGATAAAGATAATACACTTTTTGTTATCCAGCTTTCTGACTTCATCGGGTGTGAACAGTTCTCTTCCTAATACATCATAGTTTCTTGAAAAGCTTCCCTGTCTGCCCTTTGTCTCTCCACTTGACTTCTTATCAATCGTACCTTTTCCAAGCAGCTCTGACACGTATTTGTGTGTACTCTGCTCATTTCCACCAAGATAGATGAAAGTATCGCAGTTGCCGGGAATTGTCTCCCAGGTATCTTTAAAAAGTGCCTTTAGCTGGGCAAAGTTCTGAATGATGATAATACTTGAAATCTCACGGCTTCGCATTGTCGATAACAGCGAACAGAAGTCATCGGGCAATGCGACATTCGCAAATTCATCTAACATAAATGTCACATGGATTGGCAGTCTGCCTCCGCAGTTAAAGTCCGCCTGATAGTACAATTCCTGAAATATCTGCGTGTAGAGCATACCGATAATAAAGTTATAAGATTTGTCACTATCAGGGATTACACAAAACAGTGCTGTCTTTGTCTCACCATCTCCATTGACTCCAATGCCGATATCAGAAAGATTCAGTTCATCCTTGGAGAGTAATCGTAAAACCTGCTTATTCTCAAGAAATGCAAGTCTTGAGTTGGCACTGATGATAATGGAACGGACGGTATCTCCTGCACCTCTCATACATTTGTTGTACTGCTTTACTGCCGGATGATTAGCTCCAAGCGGAGAACTTTCCTCTAAAAACTTCATACGCACATCCAGCTTTGATGCTTTTCCCTGTTCTGTAACCTCTGCTTCTCCAAGAAGTTTAAGTACTGTCTCAAAGTTTCTCTTTGCCGGCTGTACCTCCAGCCACACATAATAAAAGATAGCCTGTAAGAACAATCCTTCCGCCTTTTCCCAGAACGGATCACTTGGTGTCGCTCCCTTTGGTGTCGTATTGCTGATAAGGTTTGTAATCAGCTTGACCACATCTGTTTCCTCTCTGATATAGGAAAATGGATTGTAACAGTCTGATTTATCCATCTCTAACAGATTTATGACTTTCACATTATATCCGTTATTCTTTAGCATCTGACCGCAGCTTCTAAGGATTTCTCCCTTTGGATCGGTACAGATAAAGGAACAGTTATGCGGCATCTGCATAAGATTCGGCTTTACTTCATAAAATGTTTTTCCTGCTCCGGAACCACCACAGATAAGTATATTTCCATTGAGCTTGAGTCTCCTAAAATCCAGCGACATCTTCACATTTTGGCTGAGTATCCGGTTGAAATTCTCATCCTTATCTGCAAGTATCTTGTTGACCTGCTTCGGATTTTCAAATCTTGCCGTACCAAATTCCTTACCGGGCATATAGTTTCTCTGACTGGTATAATACATGACAATAGCCATCGCATAGATACCTAATGCAATGGCTACTGCTTTTACTGTATTGGAATTGTAATAGTTGGCAAAGGGAACAGCACATACCTCATTGAATCTGTCCATAAATTCATTAAAGGCAATCCCTTCCGTCCACGCACCATTTATCAGATAACCAAGATACCCGGCTAACACTGCACCCACAAGAATGAATATCAGTGAAGGCTTTTTCTTTGTTGTCTGCATGGGCTGCTACCTCGCTTTCTTCGTGGTAACAGTTTTCTTCTGTGCTGTCTTTTTCTGCTGCTTCTGTACTTTCTCGTAACGCTCCCTGACAGATGACTCCACCTTGTCATAGTGAGTATAAAGCTCGGTTCCTTTCTGAGTTGTCACCACACGATTCTGCTCATCGTAGAGCTTATAATCCTTGGTTGAATCAAGGAAGGTAAGCATTGTCTTTCCACCATGAATCTCCATGATGTTTTCCTTACGGAGCCATACATATTTTGCCTCTTCTCCCCATGTGCCGGGAACTCTGGTCTTAACAGCATGGTCATTCTCTTCTATAATCAGCTTCTTGCTGATAGTCACATCTGACAGGTTCGCATTCTTTGATGCCGCAACCGCCCTCATTCTCTCAGCAAGGTCCTGATAGCCTCTGACACGGTTGATAAATGCATCCTTGTCCATCATGACTGTATGGGTGCCATCCTCATTCTTACTGCCAAGCACACCGATTGTCTCAAGCTGTCTGATAACACTTTCAGCCTGCTCACCATTGATACTGAAATTCTCCTTGACCTGATCCACACTGATAGCTTTCTTTTCCATTGCAAACATTCCGACCTTTTCGATCAGTCCGTCAATGGCAGAATTTACCTTATCCCCTTCTATCGTGTGGCTTTTCTCGTTTCCCTGCTGTTTCTTCAAAAAATCCATCAGCTTGCCAAGGGATTTTTCATCTCCATTCTTCAGATAATCGTCAAATGTGGCAATCTTGCCAAACTTGAGTTTCTGTATCATCATATTCACACGTGGAACTGCCTCTGTATGAAAGATTACCTCACTCAGTCCGTCTTTCCTGTTGCAGTCCGGAAGTACTGAATAGAGTATTCCATACTTCTTTGCCATCTTTTCAACCTTTTTCATATCTTCGGTATTAAACTGTAACACCTGTAAATCGCCACCTTTTAAGATCAGCTTTCTCATGGATGTCTTGCCAAGTGACTTTTCATAATCAAGCATCCCTTTTAAGAAATCTATTGCCTTCTGCATGGCAGCAATGCCGCCGCTTCCTACCTTCATGGCAATCTCAATGCCATCATAAGCTACACGGATGATCTGCACCGCTTCCTGAATCTCTTCTGCCATTATCGCACCTCCACTTTCTCTCTGACTGTTGTTTTAAGCGTTTCTGTCTCTGTAGTACGGATTTCCTCGGCTGATACATCAATACCATAAGCAGTCAAAATATCTGCCAGATGATTGATTGCTTTCTCCTCCTCGACACGATACATTTCAAGTGCCACAAGCAGGTTTTCCACCTGTTCCACCCATGCAGGCTTCATATCATATTTAGCCCTGTATGTGACCATAATCTCGTCCGACTCAGCCTTATCCGCTGAATGTGCCAAAGCTTCAATAAGAGAAATCGTGTCTTCCTTGCTGCCGCTTCTGAATGCGAACTGGACAACAAAGTTTTTCTCTTCCTCTGTAAATTGATGCTCCACACCATTCATCTCTGTTACTGCTTCATTTACTACTGCTAAATTCATAAGTTCCTCCTAATCTGCCATGCTGTTTTCAAGCACAGCAATCTCAATGATCTCCTTCATCTTTTCCGCTGAAATGTTGTTGTTTATAAGCTCTACAAGCTGTGACTCAGTAAGTCCCTTTTCTATTGCACTCTTAATCTGCACAAGCTGCGCCGGAACAAGGTCTCCCGATGCAACCAGCTTTACAATGTCTGCCCTTGACTTTTTCTTAAATGACAGTCTTGCAAAAAGGCTCACCACTCCGCTGTTGCTGCTCTTTCTCACACTTCTCTCAATCGGAAGTCTCTGCACCACATTTCCAGTACCATCAACTACCGGAATCTGATAATAGACCGGAATCCCGTTTGCCACAGCCTGCATATTCTGAGGAACTGCAACTGTATCAACCATCTTTTTATCTGCCTGTGATACGGACTGGCTTTCCTGCGGCTCTGCCTTACTTTCTGCTTCTTTTTTATTCTCTGTGGCAACACTTATGATCTTATCTTCCAATGACTCTATTCTGTCTCCCATACGCTTCATCTCCTTATCCTTTTTCTCAATATCATCCCTGAGTCTTGCAATCGTACTGCTTGCCTTATTCAGTTCATTCTGCTGACTGTTGATAAGAGCATCCTTATCCTGGTTCTCCTTGACTAGACGCTCCCTGACTTCCTCGTCATCTTTGGAAGTTTCTATTTCAGAAAGCTTCTTATTCAGGGCATCATACCTTTCATTCTGATGATTGATCTTTGCAACCACTTCATCCATCTGAGCTACAAGACTTTTCACATACTCTAAATCCTGTGGCATCTGCTCTTTGGCTTTATTAAGCTTATCTAATACCACATCAAACATCCTGCGCATGTTTACTGCTGTATCATCTTTTTGGACTACCTCTCTGATTGCATCAATCGGCACACCTTTTTCATAGTAATCCAATGCTGTCTGCATCTTAGGTGCTGCCATCCTGCTATCTTTCAGCAGCGTTAACAACGCTTCTGATACACCCTTATGCAGACATTTTGATAACACCTTCATCTGCTCAATGTCATAACTTTTGTTAAGATACAGACCGATTTCATCATCAGTCAGTCCATATTCATAATCGCTTTTGACAAGAGCAATAACCTCACTGTCCATATGCTTATTACGAAGAATCTGTATCTTTCTCTCAATCGCCATTTCACTTAATGGCTCTCTTTTTTCTTCCATATATGCCTCCTAACCACTAAAAAAACAGCCTAACGTATCGGCTGTTCTTTTCTGTCTCTTATTGTTTCTTTGTCATACTGCTTCTCTTCTGCCGAAGCTGATACAGTAAGTTCCTTCCATATTGATCTTCCAAGGCTAAGTTCCTTTGATACCGCCCGTTCTGCCTTACAGTCCTGTGCATACTTGCTCTCATATTTCTTTCTAAGACTCTCGACCTCTTCCACACTGTATCCCTGTGCTAAAAGTTCAGTGTTAAGCCTTTCCCATGCATTGTGCTCATCTTCAAAGAAGGTATCCCCACTCTGATAACACGATTCCGCATCATTAAGCTCCCGGATCTGTTCAGCCTTGTCAAAAATATCTTTGAATCTTTCCTTAGCCTTATAGGTCTTACTCTTTTCCTTTGATGCTTCTTTCTTCTTATCCGTCAGATTATCAAGTACCGAAACAAGTTCTTCCGCACTCTCAATCTTATGCCTTACCAGAAATAGATACTGCTCCTGCAGCTTATGCATCTTTCGGATATCATCCCTATACTTCCATACCTGACTGTATGGCTTCTTTTTCAGCTTTCCAATCCGGTAAAGCTTTGCATAATATCTTTTCTGCAAGCCTGACATCTTCGCCCTGCGGTATCTTTTGACATAGCACTTTACTATCGCTGCCTGTTTTTCCTCATTCTGTGACTGGTAAAAAGATAAATCTTCCTTAGCAATACGCTCCACAATAGCTTCCTGTGAATAATTCTCGCCAAGAGTCTTACATCTTCTGAATCTTGTCATCCCCTGTGGTCTGACTGCCAGATACTTTCCCTGCTTGACCTCATATCCTTTTTCCGACAGCAGTTCCAGAAATCCTCTGAAATCATTTGCCTGTAAAATGCAGGCATCCAAATCTCTTTTTATCATATCTGCCCACACAAAGCTGCCTTCACGATATTCGCTCCAATCCTTATAATTCTCGTGCTGTTTCTCTTTGCTGCCATCCTCCACATCTATAATGGAAAGACCATACTCCTGACACAGCTTATTGGTAATCGGCTGGATATACTTTGCCCAGTCACCTTTCTCGTAGCGATACTTTTTCCCATCCACAAAGCTTACACTGTTAAATACAATGTGTGAATGAACATGGTCTGTATTATCATGAACCACAAATACCGCTTCATAGGCATCGCCAAGATATTCTGCTACAAACTTCTGTGTTATCTCAAAAGCCCTGTCCGGTTCCACCTCATCCTCTTTGAAGGAAAGAATGATGTGATACCCCTGTCGCTTGTCTGTTTTTCCAAACTGCTTCTTTGTATCCATCATCTGTTCAAAAGCCATATCTGCCTGACAGTTAACAGCTCCCACAAGTCTTCCTCTCTGAGTTTTCTCAGGATTCATCACATAATCCAGTGCCCGTTTCAAATGCCTTGCATGAAAAGAATTCCCGCTGTCCTTCATGTGAAGTATCTTACTGATTGCCAATCTTTACCACCGCCTCGCTGACAGACTGATTCAGCTTTTTCATATATGTCACAAGCCGTTCCTTATCTTTCTTGGAATACAGCTGTGCATTGCTGTTAAATACAATCTGATTGATGTTAATGCCGATTCGGTTTATCTCATTGATAAGCTCTTTAAGAAGTTTCCTTACTTCCGGATAATCATTTGGTTTCTGACTGATTAGAAGCCTGATATATTCGGCTTCATTCATTCCATTTGCCTTTGCCTTATCAGAAAGTACCTTCGCTTCCTGTGGCATAAGTCTTAGTGTTTTCCTTATACAATGAACTTTATCCGCCATAGAATCACCTTCCTCTCTTACCCGTACTGTATTCTCTTACTCCTTCTGCTACTGTTACAGCAACTTTTTCCAGTTCTTTATTACCCAGCTGGGCAATAACCCTGTCTGCAAGCTCTGTGGCAACTTCTATAAGTTCCTTACCATAACTGGTTTTATCAAACAATCTGTCCAGTCTCTTTTCATCTGCTTTCAGACTTTCATACTTGCTCTGATACTCGTTATAGTCGTTAAAATCCTTTGGATCACTCCTGTGTGCTTCCGCATCAAGTATCAGTTCATAGTTCCATTCACAGACAATATCTATAACATCATCTATCGGGTATGGTTCAATTTCACCATTCTCCTCAGCTACATCCTGCCTGTACATCTTCCCATCTGAATCTATGCCAATGGCATAATCATGTCCTTCCATATAGTTAAGCAGAATTGCAGCATCTTCTATCGAAGGGTTTAGTAAGATATCAAATGTGTCTGCCCAGGCAATAAGTTCCTCTGGTTCTGCGATTATTGTAAGTTCTTTATCCATTGCTTTCCTGCACCTCCCTTATCCGTGTTTTGTATATCTCTTCCACCCACACGCCTGTCTGAATCTCTTAGGTTTACGGCTAGATACGCATTAGAGACATCTCTGTCCTAATGCCATCTAGTTAGGGAGAAAATCTCCCTAAAACCCTCTGTTTATGAAAGTGGGGGCGCTTTTTGCCCCCACTTTGCTACTTTGGGGGCGCTTTCTGCCCCCATTTTGTTATTTTGGGGGCGCTTTCTGCCCCCACTTTTATTTTTGCTTTCGTCCGGATTTTGTCGTGTCCAAATTGTGGGGGCACTTTTTGCCCCCACTTTGACATTTTGGGGGCGCTTTCTGCCCCCACTTTGCTGTTTTGGGGGCGCTTTCTGCCCCCACACATCAAAATCCGTTTTCTCATGCCCTGACTGGTTCATCTGCTCGCTTATTCATCCTGTTCAGATTAAGCTTTGCCGCTACAAGCCACTCGTTGTAATCCTTATATCCGGCAGGTGGCGGACAGTCTTCTACCTCATATCCAAGCTCATAATACTTTCTCATAAGTTCAGCTGCTGCTTTTCTCCCCGGCTCATCTCCATCAAGGCAGAACCGGATGGAAGTAATCTGCGGATGTTCCCGAAGAAAAGTCTCAAGTGGTGCATCTGCAAGCATCCCAAGTGCCAGCTTATTCGATTCATAATCTGCGAAGATATCGACATAACTCATAAGGTCGATTGCAGCCTCAAATACTACAAGCTCTGTACTGTTAACATTTACCACATTAAATCCATAGTTTTTATCATTTCCTGTGACATCACACTTGAATGGCTTGCCCTGCTTATCAAACACTCCCCGCATACTTGCAAATCTTGTCACTCCATTTTTATCATTTCCTTTGAAAACAACATTGTGGTAATGCCTGCTCTCATAAATCAGTCCATCTTTTAAAAACAGATCTATGACAGTCCTGCTGATTCCTCTCTCCTGATTCAGATATGAAATAAGATAGGAATTATCTCCTGCCAGTTCCGGTAGGACAAATGGCTTTCTCTCCTCTGCCTGCTTCTGCGATACCTGATGAACAAGAGGCTGCTTTACAGGCTTCTCAATTCTTCTGTATCCTGCGAAATCTAAAAGCCAGAACACAGCCTCTTTTACACTCATTCCACAAAATACCCGTAAGAAATCTATCTGTGAGCCGCCATTGTTGCCTTTGTCAAACTGCCTTGACCATCTGTACCAATGGCTTCTGTTATAGATACGGATGGAATCCATCTCCTTTAAAGTGTGGTATTTGCCAATCCTCTTTACTGTATACCCAAGGCTTTCTGCTACTGCACACAGGTCAACACTCTTTGCTATGGCAAGCTCTTCATCCGTAAATCTTCCATCCATGCTTTCACCTTGCCTTTCCCTGCTCTGCTACAAGCGGTGACTTGATATCAAGTGTCCGGTAATCTGTGCTTAGTGTAATCTTAGGATTATCAATCATGCCTTTTTCCCTGAAACTGAAAAATTCACGATTGTCTCCACCGACTATGATATGGTCAATGAGCGGTATTCCCATCAGTTCACACAGCTTGTTCATGCGGTCTGTCATCATCGTGTCTGCCTTGCTTGGGAATACATTCCCGGATGGATGACAATGGATTAACATCATGCTTGCCGCATTGCTTAGGATACTTGATTTAAACAGCTCTCTCGGATGTGCCATTGCCTCATTTAAAGAACCCACACTTGCAAAATGCACATTGATAGGTTTTAAATCTGACCTTAGATTGACCACACACACTACTTCCCTGTCAAACTGGCACATACAGTCTCCCATGACAGCAGCTATATCCGCCGGATTGTTAAAGGTGTGCTCCGAATAAATCGGAGCATCCTTTACAAGTCTTACCGAAACCACATCAAGCTTGAAGTCATTCTTCTTTGGCATCAGACACCGCCTCCTCTCCAAACTCGACACGGATAACAAAGTCACCTTTCTGGCTGTTTATGAGAGCAATGAGTTCTTCCATTGTAAGTTCCTGCATAACTGCCTCCTATCTGGACTTTTCCTTCTCATCATATACAAGGGGAGGTTCTGCAACGATACCATCAAGTCTCTTGTTTGGTGTATCAGTTGCAAGGGTGAGTTTTCTTAAATCCTTATCATAGTGATATACCTGATTGGAAAGTCTCTCGTCCAAAGACACCTCCTGCATGTTTACCTCGACTACCATCTGTGCAAGCATCTCAGGGCTTCCCATATCTGAAGATACTGCAATAACCTCATGCACACTCGAAGGGAGAATATAAAGGTCACTCTCTAAACTCTCTGCCAGCTCATGAAGCTCATTCTCATAAAGCATGGATGCTGCACCATTGATACCCTTTTCATTGGAAATCACCCACATCGTCTGCTCCGGTGGAATCTCGGCTATCATCATATCTGCAATCTCCTGTGGCATCCCATCCCTTGCGAACATTTCTCTCATAATGTCATTCATGCTTCGTACTACAGGTGGGAAGAGTCTTCTTGTGTTTTCCGCTGCACACTTAAAGAGCTGTTCCTCACTCATTCCAAGTCTTTTTGCAAATTCATTTGTAATTTTTGAACTCTGCACCGCATCCTTATCTGCACTGATTATTACCTTATACACAATAGAAAGATCCTGGAACTCTCTGTGCGGCACCTGCTCCAAAAATGTCTTATTCTGCTCTGTATTGATGAGCTGGAATACAATCTTCTCGTTAGCATCCCTCATAATGCTGTCCACATCAACATCCGGAGCCTGCTCATATGCCCTTTCCATGAAGTCACATGCAGCCATAAGTGTTTCCTCAAGATCACCACAGTCCTGATACTTCTTATACATGTCATTGATATAAATCGTAGGCGAAATGTTCCTGCCTTCTTCTCTTAAGATGATGCCATCAAGAGTCACATTCACCTTTTCCACTGGCTCTGCCACAAGTTCCACTCCTTTGAACTTCTCAGGCATATAATCCATAAACTTTTCTTTTACTACTTCCTTAAAAATCTCGTAATTCATCATATTACGGTTCCTCCTTAATCTAAAAAAGCAGGGAACATAAGTCACTGGCTTACATTCCCCGCAAGGTTAATTGTTACTGTTTATTCTTTTTCTTTCTTCCACGAAGTCCTACTCCGACACCAGTAATAAGTGCAAGTGCACCGATTCCAAGATAAAGAAGCGGATTTGCATTGTCGCCTGTCTGTGGAAGCTTAGGCTCTGTCGGTACATTGACAAGCTTAAGTGTTGTTACAACAACTTCCGGTGCATTGTCATCATATCGAAGAGTTACATCGTGAGCTGTTTCATCAAGGATATATCCGTCAGCTGCTTTTGTCTCAACTACTGTATAATGGATATCTTCCTTAAATGAACCATCCTCATTGTAAGTACAGATAGGAAGCTCCTTGCTCTCTGCATGACCATTCTTGTCAGTAGTGAGTGTATCAAGCACCTTTCCGTCCTTATCCCTTACTTCAAATACAACACCCTCGATCGGCTTTCCGGTTACTTTGTCAGTTTTCTCAATGACAATCTTACCGACTGCCTGTTCATCTTTCATGGATACCTTCTGGATTTCTGCTGTCTCCTTTACTTCAAAGGTTACATCACTTGCCACCTTATATCCATATGGTGCAGATTCCTCTCTGAGTGTGTACTTTCCGACAGGAAGTCTCTCAATCATATGAGTCTTTCCTGCCTCTGATGTCCAGCTCTCAACAAGCTTTCCATCAGCATCAATAACCGAAAGCTTTGCTCCAGGTAATTCTTTCTTGCCTGTGATATCAGTCTTTGAAATTTCTACCTTGATCGGTGCATTTTCAAATGCTGCCTTAAACTCGATAACCTTTACCTTATCTCCCTGATATGAAGCATCCACATCAAAAATCTTATCAGACTTCACATAGCCCTTTGGTGCCTCAATCTCTTTGACATAATACTGTCCAAGTGGAAGGTCAGAGGTAAATGTTACTTTGCCATCCTTTCCAGTAACACCTCTCTCAATCTGTGTATCTGCTTTGACAATGACTTTTCCATCTTTATTTACGATATCCTCTTTCGCAAATAAGCCGAATACTGCACCTTCAAGAGCATTCTTCGTCTCTGAATCAGTCTTTGTGACAGTAATCTGCACCTTCTGTCTCTCATTGGTTACATCCATTCCCGCAAATACAACCTTTGTATTCTGGTCGATATAAGAAAGATCTGCATCAATCGGTGTATCATCCAGCACAAATCCATCTAATGTCTTTGTCTCTACAAGATAATACTTGCCAAGTGGAAGGTCATCAATTCTTGCAATGCCCTTATCGTTCGTAACAATGGTTGCTACCTTGTCACCAGCTTTGTGGTATACAGTTCCAAGTCCGTCTGCACTCACAATATCCTCTTTTGCATATACATCAAAGGTTACTCCTGCGAGACTATCCTTGAAGTAATTGAAAATGAAATCATACCAGTGTCCCTTCATAAGAGTGGTATCTGTTACAAACTCACCATCCTTGTTGATTACGATAGAACCTGTCGGAACCTCGTCCTTCATCTCGACATGCTGCACATCGCCTGTATCCTCTACTGTAAACTGAATATCGGTTGCTTTCAGGTATCCGTATGGAGCAAACTCCTCACGAAGTGTGTAAGTCTCGCCAACTACAAGCTTCTTAATTACATGTGCTTCCTTAGCGTCAGATGTCCATGTGTCTACCACATTTCCATCCTTATCAAGTACAGTAAGTGTTGCACCTGTAAGCTCTGCACCGCTTGTGATATCTGTCTTTGTAAACTCAAAGGTTGTAGGAGTGTTTTTATACTCGCTGTTATATACGGCAGTCTTCACATCCTGTCCCTGATATTTTGTATCAAAGTTTACTGCTTCCTCATTTGTCACATATCCGGCAGGCTTTACAAGCTCCCTTGCAACATATTTTGCAAATGGATAATCCTTAACAAAAGCTATCTTTCCATTCTCATCAGATGTTGCTTTCTCAAGAAGTGTACCCTTTTCGATGATGACCTTTCCGTCAACATTCTTGATATCCTCGTCTGCATAAAGACCAAATACTGCACCTGCAATCGGTGTATTATCTTCTGCATCAAGCTTAGTCACTGACATATCAAGCTTCTGTCTGTCATCTGAGAAAGTAAGGCTTTCCTTGATAACAGGTGTCTTATCATCCACATATGTGAATGTCACTTTCTGCTCATTCGGATTTAATACATATCCGTATGGAGCTTCCACTTCCACAACTCTGTACTGTCCAAGAGGAAGATTCTTAGCTGTTGCCTTTCCATCCTTGCCAGTTGTAAGAGTTGTCACAAGGTCTCCCTTGCTGTAATACTTAATGCGGTTTCCGGCTGCATCCTTCTGGTTGTCTGCTGTGTAAATATCCTCGGCAGCATATACTTTGAATTTTGCTCCGGCAAGTGAGCCTTCCTTATAAACAAACTCTTTCTCATATGAGCTTGCAAGAAGTCCACCCCTGAATCCGTCAAGTACCTCGCCCTTCTTTTCTACAGTCAGCTCTCCGACTGCAGGGGCATCGGAATATTCCACGGTAATGATTGCATCATTTGTATCACCATCTGTCTCAAATGCTGTGTCAGTATCAACAGAAATGTTGACATACTTATCATTTACAACATATCCAAATGGTGCAGACACTTCCTCAATGCGGTAGTTACCGATTTTAAGTGCTTCCGGTAAGATTAAATCTCCGTCCTCATCAGTAAAGAATGAAGTATGCTCTACCTTTGACGGATAAGTTGTGTACTGGGTTACATATTCGTTCTTATCAATATTAAAGATCTTAAACTCTGCGTTTGGTACAAGTACTGTCTGCTTTGTATCGGAATCCTTCTTGATTACACGAAGCTTTGCTGTAAACTCTCTGTCCAAGAAAACTCTCCATGTCTGAGGCTCTGTTGGATGATTCTCCTTTATCTTTACCTCAAATGGCTTGATTGTCTTCATGTTATGCGGAGTCTTTGATTCAACTACCACATAAGTTCCATAAGGAATTGCAATGGAAACTGCATGTCCCTTATCATCGGATGTGATTGTTGTTGCTCCGTTTTCCCCGATTACCACAGGAGTAGCCTTATCAAAGTCATAACTTCCATCTGCCTTTACGGATAAAGAAGATTTTAAGTATGCTGTGAACTCTGCACCTGCAAGCAGTCCTGCTTCAGTATCATCGCCATTGTCAGATACCTTGATAAGCTGGAATGGCTGCTTGATAACCTGCTCTGCTGAGGTTGTGCTTCTTGATACCTCTGCTACAAGGTCTCCCTCATAGTCACATACTACATCGTGCTCCTCTTCGTCTAAGAGATACCCCTCTGATGGAATGATTTCTTTCACATAATAGTTTCCAAGGTAAAGGTTATTGACCTCTGCCTCGCCATTCTTATCTGTTGTAAGAGTTGCAACTAAGTCCCCTGCTTTAAATACAACACCTGTTGCTCCGTCCGGATGCACGATATCGTTTCTTGCATAAAGACCATAAACTGCACCTTCAAGGCTTGCATCTCCCTGGGCAACTGCCTTGCCTGATTCCTTGTCTACCTTGTAGATATGAATCTTTGCTGTAGTTCTGTCATTTACAAATGTGTGGCTGAATGATGCCTTTGCCTGTGTTTCAGGTAATACATTGAAATTGAAGCTGTAAACATCTTTACTGTTTCTAATATACGCATATGGTGCCTGTGTCTCTGAGATATAATATCCGTTTGAAATAGGCAGATCCACGCTGTAGCTTGCACTTCCATCCTCACCTGTGGTTACTGTCTCAAGGGCTGTACCCTTTGTCACAATCACCTGTCCGGCATAGTTCTTGATGTCGTTTCCGGCATAAAGTGTGTACTTACCGCCATCAAGAGGATTTTCTGTATCAGAATCTTTCTTTACTACAGATACATCCGCTTTCTGTCTGGTATTCTCGACAGTAGTAGACTCATACTGTACTGTTACAGTCTGGTCCTTGTACTCAATCATTACAGTCTGTGGAGTTGTATTGATGGTATATCCGTCAATGCTCTTAATCTCTGTTACCACATAAGTTCCAAGATGAAGGTCAGATAATACCACCTGTCCGTCATTTCCTGTGGTAAGGCTTTCTGCCACAACATCGCCAGCACTATACACCTTTGTACCATCTGCCTTGTAGATATCTGCTCCTGCAGTTACCTTAAAGGTTGCTCCGGAAAGCTTCTTTTTCTCATAAGTGAAATTGCTTCCATTCCATGAGCTAAGCACCTCACCCTCTTTGTAGATTGTGATTGCTCCAAGCTGCTCTTTATCTGTTGCAGAGATTCCCGTTGTCTGTCCCGCTTTTACAGTAAGTGTATGAACCTTACCTGAAAGGACATATCCCTTTGGGGCTGTAATCTCTTTCACATAATAAGTGCCTGCAACAAGTGCAGCTGACTTTGCATATCCATTTCCATCTGTTGTCATGGTCTGTACTCTGTTAGTGCATCCGCTGTCAGAATAGATTCCATAGACTGCACCGGAAAGCTTCACTCCGCTTGACTCATCTGTCTTTGTAAGCTCACCATATCCGATGTTCTCTGTCTTGACCTTGATATAGGCTTTGACAGGATCTGCTGTCGGTCTTTCAGAAATAAACTCCTGATATCCGCTCTTTCCGGTAAGCCAGAATACACAGCTTGATGTTGTCTCTACCTTGCCAGCATTGGATGCGAATGTTCCTGTTGTAGCTGTAGTATTCACGCTCGTTGAAGAGATTGTAATACTGTTGCCATTCTTATCAACAGAATATCCACTGATGCCAAAATCAAAGTCTGATAAGACACCATTGCTGTCAGATAATGTTGTTTCAAATCTCTGACTTCCCTCATTCCACTTTAATTCATAAGTTGGTGCCTCACTGGTTCTGCGTGATGCAAAACTTGGAAGTGTTGCATTGTAGGAGCTGCTGATATTGTCCCTGAGTCTCTCATAATAGCTGTATGAAGAATCAGGACTTGGTGCTGTGTTGCAGAGCTTTCTCGCTGCCGAATCACCACTTCCAGTTCCAAAGATATCTGCTACAATTACCCATACCATTGCCTGAGTTGCGATATACTCATCGCACTGGCTGTTGCTTGGAGCCGCCTTTTGTGTACTGTTAAACCCATAATAAAGGCAGTAACTTAAAAGCTTTCTCTGCTGTTCTGACATTGATGTGCTCGCATCATCGTAGCTGTTCATAAGCTGACCGCCATCTGCTCTTAATCCGAAATTCATACAATATGCAGAATTTCCGTCAAGAATTGAATACAGAATCTTGCCATGATTATATCCGGGCTTCAGCTCACTTACTTCTCCGGAATTTTTGACTGACGCATTCCAGAACGCAATATTTGCCTGCGGACTGGCTGCAAATGCTGTTGTACCATTCGTAAAGAGTGTTCCAACCAGTGTGAGCATAGCCATAAATCCTGCCATAAAACGCTTTAGTTTCTGTTTCATGTGCTCTTTCCTCCTTAAATCTCAATTAGTTCAGAGCCTATTCGCAAAATTGCCTACTGCAATTTTTGCTCATGTGGCGTATCCGCCAAATAAAATTTCAAAATCAGTCTTAGAAATGCAAGCATTTCACAACCGATTTATGAAATTTTGCTTGGCTCTGAACGGGTACAAAAAAAGAAAGACATAAGTTTATGGCTTACATCTTTCTTCCTTCTGCTTCTATTCGTTTTTATTTATCTGTGACATCGAAACTCGTAATAGTCTGTGCCGCCTGTCGTGTAAACTCCATCATAACTGATGTAGAATACCGGATCTGTTTCCAAAAGTAACATACTTGCAATATATTCTGCGATTGCATCCTCAGATGATAACCGCTGTCCATCAATTGTACTTGCTTTGTTGAGGTCTGTCTCTACAAACACACTATAATAAGAGCCTTCCATACCATCGTAAGGATAATACTCATTGTACTCTTCCTGCGTGATACTGCCGTCATTCAAATGATTCTGTAAATTCTGCTGTGTGGTAATCATCCCTCCTGCCTGACACTTTGCTGTTGCAAGTGACACAACATTCTGTGGACTGTACGCCACAGATGCAGGCTGTGGATTGCTCACATTGTCTTTCGGACTGTCTGTAGTCTGACCACCATTACCTGCATTACTCTGATTTCCACCAGCTTCCTCATTATCATTTACAGGAGCTTTCTGTTCCGGCTCGTCATTCTGCTCTGACTTTTCTTCCTGCTTTGAATCAGTTTCATTATCAGCGGACCGGTTATCTTCTTTATCAATCTTCTCTTCTGAATCTTTAACCTCGGCAATATCTTTCTCTGTCTCTTCACTTCCAACTTCGGTTGTGACCTCTGTGACAGCTTTCGTTGCCATTTCTACTTCTTCAGTTGGCTTTACGCTTTCCGTCTGTTTCTCTGTCTGATTATCAGCCTTTTCCTTACCACCATTACAGGCAGCCATTGAAAAGACCAGTACTGCGGATAATAAGATAATACTTATCTTCTTCATAGTAATCACCCATCCCTTCTCCGCAAGAGGGACGGGCTTTGTGTTCCGTGCCATCCACCCTTGCGGTGAACTATTTATCTGTAATGCACGGGACACATAGGACTGTCCCGTATTCTGTGCATCTTAAACTCCTTTCATTATACCAGCTCTCTTATTTTAAAGAAATACTGCATAAGTCGTCTGTTTTTCTTATAATTCAAGAATAAACCCTTTGCCTGCATATATGCTCACCTCCTCTCAAAATGTGCCCATTCTTACGAATGAAAGAAATACCCTTGCCACCATAGCGAATAGAAGAAGAATTATTCTGGCAAGTCCTAAGACCAGCTTCAAAGCTCCAAGAATTATCCTTAATATCCACTTGAGTATCTCTAAAATTACTGTTCCTACGGCTCCCATAACTCTTCTCATAATAATCAGTCTCCTTTCGACATCCATCCCATTGCAAGTCCTGCAACATCTGCATCGTCCATAACATCTTCTGTAGGTTCTAGTGCTTCACTATTGGCTGCCTGCATTATTACCGGCTGACCAACATTCATCCCGGATATCACTCCGCCTAACAGCCTTATGACCTCTTTCCTAGCCTCATTGGTTGCTGCTTCAATGACTTCTTCCTTAATGTCATCAATATCTTCTGACCGGATATATTCAGCCCTCTCTTTTTCTTTCTTCTTGATAACAAAAGTTTCTTTTCCATAATTATCAATGTAGAACTGAATCGCATCTATGATGAACTGATTCTTAGATTTGAAAATCTTCGGATCAAGGTTCTGAATCACATCATTGATTTTCACATGCTGAGGATTGCTCATGTTAAGGCGGACAGAAGTTTTTACTTCATATTCAAGTCTTCTTCCCATCATCTGCCTCCTTATGATAATCGCTTAGTGCTTTTAAGTCCCATTGTGGCAAGCTGCTCATATCCTCTTGCATTTGCCTTTACATCAAGGTTATAGGAAATGTTCTTAGCATCATGACTACCAAAATTCTTCATCACAACTGCCCCGCCACCGACAAATACAATCGGTGTAGTCTTTAAGTTATACCCAAACTCACGGATTGAGTTATATACCTTATCAACAAAATCCTCTATCTCTGCCTTGATAATGGCAAAGTATTCATCATCAATATCTGACCTGCCATATCGCATGATGTTCTGTATCTCTGACTCGTCTACCTCTCCGTTAAGCTGTCTTACACACTGTTCATTGATAGAACGCATACAGGTAATAAGACCTTTTGGTATCGTCACACACTTTGATTCATCCGGTGACTTGTTGATTACGGGCATAATGTCGATTGTCCAGCTACCGATATCTACTATCAGCGTTTTCTTTGCCATTGTAGGAATCTTGTCCACTACTGCTGCATAACACTGAGGGAATACTGCCACATCATCCATTTCAATATAATACGGCTCATTCTCATATTTGAAGCTTACACGCTTATTCTTTGTCAGGTACTTGATAAAATCATTCTTCTCTGCTCCAAACCTTGTAAGTGGTAGTCCTACGGCAAGGAATACCTTTGCCTCTGCAAGACCTCTTCTTTTAAGTTCCTTAGCAACTGCTGCAAGAGTGAGAAGATAAAAGCTGTCATCTTCGACCTTTGTATCCTTTACTTCCTGCCTCACAGTTCCAACCTTATAGAACTTTCCTTCATACTCAAGTACATCGCCGAAAAGCGCCGGAGTTGTTGTAATCTCCTTAACACCTGTGACAAATACCTGAGAGATTGTTTTCATCATTGACCAGCCATGATCAATGCCGATTACTTCTAACTTGTTATTCATGTTCCTTTCACTCCTTTTCTGTATTGTCTGCATTATTGTTTTGCAAAATTTCATATAATTACCCACACCCTTTCAAGTGCTCGGTTTTGTCAGATGCAGGAATATCATCTGACCTGCCATAAAAATGCTTTCTCATTAATTCCTCATACAGTTCATCACTCTCTGCCTTAACTTTCATAAGACAGTAGAGAACCACTGTACTAATAATGATTACGAACCAAATTAACACCTTGCCCATTCGACCACTCCTCTCAAATAAAAAGAGGACCAAACCAGCTGATGGAGTATTCCATCTCAAGTGCTAATTTAGTCCTCACTAAATGTTTTTGATATAAAATTGTACCTAATCTAAGCACACAGATTCACTCTCAGACTGATTGCGGACATCTGTGATACTGACTTGGATTTTCGGTTTAATATTGCAGCGCTGCCCTATCTTTACCGCTAAAATGGTATAAAAATAAGGACTAAATTAGGCATAACCCCTTGATTTTACTGGGTTTCATCTAACTTGGTCCTATTATAACTCAAACACCTATTTCCCAATGATTTCATCGGTATTGATAAACTCATACGGTGTCTGCTGGTAAACGTAATAATTCAGCCAGTTTGCATAAAGGATATTTCCATGTGACCGCCACTGCAGCATCGGCCGCTGCGTTGGATCATCATCCGGATAATAATTACACGGAAGCGTGATCGCAAGTCCCTTCTCCCTGTCACGCTTATATTCACTGTCTAATGTCATCCGGTCATATTCCGGGTGTCCCATCACAAAAATCTGGCTGCCATCCTGATTGATTACCAGAAAAACCCCCGCCTCTTTTGATTTTGCCAGAATGGTCAGTTCTTCATGCTTTAAAATATCTTCCTCCCGGATCTCGGTATGCCGGGAATGTGGAGCATAAAAATAATCATCAAATCCGCGTACCATCGGAATCTTGCGATTCATTACATGGTGCCGGAATACCCCGAACATTTTCTGCTTTAGATCATATTTTTGGATTCCGTAATGATAATAAAGTGCAGCCTGCGCCCCCCAGCACAAATGCAGGGTGGATGTCACATGCTTTTTGGACCACTCCATAATCTCACACACTTCATCCCAGTAATCGACTTCTTCATATTTCATCTGTTCCACCGGTGCACCGGTAATGATCAGCCCGTCAAAATACTGGTTCTTAATTTCCTGAAACGTCTGATAAAACTTGTTCAGGTGGCTCTTTGAAGTATGGGTGGATGCATGGGATGCCGGTGCAAGCAGCGATACGTCTACCTGTAACGGGGTGTTTGACAATGACCGGAAAATCTGCAATTCCGTCTCTTCTTTCAGTGGCATCAGGTTCAGAATCACGATATTGATCGGACGAATATCCTGATGCATCGCACGGGACTCATCCATTACGAAAATATTTTCCTGTTCGAGGATCTCCTTTGCAGGCAGATCACTTTGTGTTCTGATTGGCATAACTTTTTCTACCTCCCACCAAATTGTTCTATAAATGTATCTTCGGAAATAATCGGAATTCCCAGTTCTTTTGCCTTACGATTCTTAGATGATGCGGATTCCACGTCATTGTTGACAAGATATGCCGTCTTTTTTGAGACACTTCCTGTCACTTTTCCGCCCTGGCTTTCTACATAGGCCTTAAATTCATCCCTGTTTTTATAGTGATGCACATCTCCGGTGATCACAAAACTCAGTCCCGCACAGCTTCCGGAAGAAGTATCCTGCACTTCTACATGTTCTATCGAAAGTTCATGAAGCAGATCCTCAAACCCACTGTGGTTTTTTTCATTCTGATACCAGGTTACAATTGATCGGGAACGTTCCGCTCCGATCCCCTCAATATCCTCAAACCCGTCCCCCTGATGCAGACGTTGCAAAAAGCCTTCAAAACCAATGGCGGCAACAATTTTTTTCCCGGCATCCACACCGATCAGCGGTATGCACAGGGCAAATATAAAGTTCACCGGATGTACCTGCCGGCTTTTTTCAATGGACTGTTCCATATTTGCCACAGATTTTTCACCAAAGCCCTCCATCTGGCTGATCTCCCCGAAATGCTCTTTCAAACGGAAAATATCCGCAAATTCATGGATAAATCCCGCATTCATAAAACGGAGCATCGTCTGAATGGAAAGACCGTCAATATCCATCCCCCACTTGCTGACAAAACGGGTAAATTTCTTGACATTTTTGGCTGTACAGTCCGGATTGGTACAATGCAGGGTCTTTGTGCCACTGTTTTCACTCACATGAACTTTTGTCGGTGCATGGCACACCGGACACTGGGATGGAATCTCCGGAGCACCTACAGCATCTTTTACCGCAATACATTTCGGAATGATCTTATTAGCTTTGATCACAGAAAGTGTGCACTCTTTTCCAATCCCCAGACGCTCGATCTCACTGATATTACATAGCGATGCCCTGGATACTGTCGTTCCCTCAATCTGTACCGGTTCAAACACGGCAACTGGGGAAATTGTTGATACCGCACACGACCATTCGATATACTTTAGTTTTGTATCTACAGCCTCATCCTGCCATTTGAACGCAAAACCGGCACGTGTCGCATGATGCCCGGTCACGCTTCCCGATGCCGCATAATCCGTATCATCATAACAGATCACCAGACCATCTACCGGAATATCCATTTTTCCGCTCTCTACAAGTTTCGTCCATCGGTCAATGGCTTCCGGAAGTTTTTGGGCGGTTGTCGCTTCCCTGTCTACCACATCAAATCCCAGTTTTTCCAGAAAGTGCATCCGCTCTCCCCACGATACCATCGGCTCATCCAGATGCACCAGTGTAAATGCATGAAACCTGACATGGCGTGCCTTCACTTCTGCCGGATCTTCCAGATTCAGCGTTCCGGATGCCAGATTTCGCGGATTTGCATATTTTTCATCGTCATCCTCAATCATGTCGTTGATCTGTGCAAAATCTGTATAGGATATGGCAGCTTCTCCTCGCACAACCAGATGCCCCTGATACGAAATCTTTTGCGGGAATCCTCCGATCGCACCCTTTAAAAATGTAATGTTGGTACCCAGGTTTCCATTTCCTCTGGTAAGAATTTTTACAAGATTTCCGTTATCATACGTCAGAACCAGCGTAAGTCCGTCCAGTTTCCATGACAGCCAGATCGGATAAGCTCCCGCCCATTGCTGCAGTTCTTCCACCTGTTTGGTCTTCGCCAGAGAAAGTGCCGGATACTCATGCGGTTCTTTTTGTCCGCTTCCGGATTCTTCATATCCGGCATTCTGCGTCGGGCTGTCCTTTATAATATATCCGGTTTTTTCTTCCAGCGTGGTAAGCTCATCAAACAAAGCATCCCACTCATAATTTGGCATGATTTCATCCTGTCCGTTATAATACGCAGCTGATGCTGCATTCAACTGTTTTACCAGTTCTTCAATCCGTTGCTTTTCTGTTTCCATTTTTGTTCTCTCTATCTATATGATGATTTACCACCGTATACGTGCCATGTATGGCAGAATTGCGTGGTTTTCGTTTTGATTTTTGTGGTTTTTCCATTGGTCGCACGGGCTGATTGCTCGAATGTGCGATCAACTGTTTTAACTTTTTAAATTCCTCCGGTGTAACATCCCGGTACTTTCCTGATTCGAGATCTCCCAGTTCAATATTCATGATCCGTACACGTACCAGTTTCTGTACACGGTACCCAAAATATTCACACATGCGTCGGATCTGTCGGTTTAATCCCTGTGTCAGAATGATCCGGAACTGTTTTTTTCCTGTCCGTTCTACCCTGCATTTGCGCGTTGTCGTGCCAAGTTCCACAAGCGGAACACCGTTTGCCATACCATGCAGAAATGCATCCGTCACCGGACGGTTCACGGTAACAAGATATTCTTTTTCATGCATATTTCCCGACCGCATAATTTTGTTGACAATCTCACCGTTATTCGTCAACAGCAACAGTCCTTCCGACTCTTTATCCAGACGCCCGACCGGATAGATCCGTTTCGGATAATGCAGGAAATCAATCACATTATTTTTTTCCCTTTTTTCCGCCGTGCAGACAATACCCGCCGGCTTGTTAAGCGCGATCAGTATCATTTCTTTTTCTTTTTGTACCGGTCTTCCACAGAAACAGACCTCCTGTCCATCCGATACATGATCCCCCATCCGCGCGGTTTTTCCGCCGATGGTTACATTTCCTGCTTCAATCTGGCGATCTGCTTCTCTTCTGGAGCATACCCCTGCTTCACTTAAAAATTTATTAATTCTGACTTCCACGTTTCTTCCCTGTCTGACAAAAATCGCGGAGACCTCACAGCCTCCGCTTCTTTATGATGTCTTTATTATTTTACCGTTTTTATTAAATCGCTCTTGATGTATCCGGTTTTTCCCTGGAACTTCACCTTCGTCCATTCTCCCTTGGTGCCAAGTTTCTTTAATTTTACGCCCGCATCTACTTTTCCAAGAAGTTCTCCATCTGTACTGGCGGTTTTACGCACATTGCAGATATCCTTCGTTTTTACGGTTCCCTTGCCGGAACCTGACTTGGAAGATACTTCCTTTACAAATTCGCTCTTTACATATCCGGTTTCTCCCTGGAATTTTACCTTGGTCCAGTCACCTTCCGTTCCAAGTTTCTTCAGTTCCACACCAATATCCACTTTTCCGAGGAGCTCACCATCCGTACTCGGGCTCTTTCTGACATTACAGATATCTTTTGTCTTGACCGTACCGGTAGATTTCTTGGAATCGCTCTTTTGGGTATCTTCCTTCTTTTCCGTAGACTCCGTTGTCTGGGTTTCCTCGGTCTTTTGAGTTTCTTCTTTCTTTTGAGTTTCTTCCTGTTTCTTTGTCTCTGTGGTCTGGGTTTCCTGCGTCTGGCTTTCCGTCTCTGTCGTCTGGGTTTCGGTATTGCTTACAATCGTTTCTCTCCATTTTGCCATGGCATTTCGAAGTGTTCCACCCACCATATTGGCAAGTTTTTCATCACTCTTTACAGCTTCATTATAGCTTGTCTGCACCTCTTTCTGCAGAGCAACCACTTCATCACTCTTCTCATATGCCAGAATCAGGGAATACAGATTTGCATCCAGATCCTGATCCAGGAAATTGAAATTGTATGCAGAGTATATGTTATTGATGATCAGATTTCCCTTTCCGTCTCTCTCCACATAGAAGAAATCCATTCCCGGTGCCGGAGTATCCACACCTTTGAATTTCAGATCATAGCATACAGATACCAGATAAGAATCATCGGTTGCCCCCTTTGTGGAATAACAGGTGATGTTCTGATAATCCTCATAATACTCAGAAAACGTCGTGATATAACTCTTTTCATTGTCACTGAGCGGCTGTGCAATCATCTCCAGCGAATCCGTATCTCCACCGGCATATGCCGCATAATAATTTTCCATCAGTGTCACAAGTTCCGCATCTGCATCCTTCTGCAGCTTACCAATTTCCTGATATTCTGTAGTCTGTGTCACTCCCTGTGTACCGTTTTGTGTCTCTTTCTGATCTTTCTGCGGACCGGTACACTTTACCAGAATCACAACAAGAATCACAAATAAAACAGCTGCGCAAAAATATCGTCTATATTTCACAAAAAAGTCTGTAAACTTTTTTAATTTTTCATTCTGCATATGAACCCTCCATAAAAATGCATCTTTCCATTTATGATACCACACCTCATACTATTCGTCCAGTAAAAAAGCGGTGCATGACGCACCGCTTTTCCTGTCGTTCCATGGGTAAGTTGTTTCCTTGCCACATAGCATAAACTGCACCCGGCGGGAATCGAACCCGCATCTCAGGAGTCGGAGTCCTGCGTTCTATCCATTATACTACGGCTGCATAGCACTCTTATTTCACAAGTGCCTTTTTACTATATCACACTTCAAATTTAGAGTCAATCCACACTTTGATGTAAAATATGAAGTATTTCTTCCAGCTGCTTTACCGGAAGCTGCCCCGGTGCGCTCGCCTGCCCGCCTGCGCCAAATGTCACACACGATCCGAAAAACTCTCCGGCCACGCGGGAAATCCCCCCTTTTACACCCATGGACATGGTAATCAGCGGATGATCCGGATGGTTTTCATGAAAGCGGTTGGTCTCCTCCAGCAAATGCAATACATCCCACATATTCTGCGGCATAACTGCCAGTTTCACGACATCTGCGCCACTCTCACGGATCTGTTCCAACAGCATGCGGATCACCTCCGGGTCCGGCGTCTGTTCAAAATCATGATGGGAAGCAATCACATATACTCCCATCTCCTGCAACCTCGCTATTTCTTTCTGCGGATTTTTTGCTTCAAAATATTCCACATCAATAAAATCCACGACATCTGATTCTGCCGCCACCTGATGAATATCATAAATATCCGCCGCGGAAAGTGCTTTGCACCCTCCCTGATTTTTAGAACGGAAGGTATACACCAGAATACTTTCCTTTATGATATGTTTCATTTCGTTTAATATTTCGCGGATCGCATTCGGACTTTCCACGTTTTCAAACGCATCCACACGCCACTCAATCATTTCCGTGTGTGCTTCTTCCAGCCTTCTGGTTTCTCTTAAAATTTCTTCTTTCGAAGACTCCATGACCGGCACACACACGAGCGGTTTCCCTTTTCCTATAATCTTTCCTTTTATACAAAGCAGATTTTCCATCTCTGCACCTCCTGCTGTGTTGTAATTCTCTGTTATTATATTCTAAAAGCCCGAAAGAAACAACCGATTCCTGTTATTTGACATTTTTCCCGTTTTCCATTAAGATAGTCACGGTATGTGATATCCGAACTTAAGAGATAGGAGAAAAAAATGAGTTTTGAATTTTTAAACCAATTACCGACTCCGGCAGACATTAAGCGCGATTATCCGCTTTCCCCGGAGCTTCGTGAATTAAAAAAACACAGAGACCTCATGATCTCTGATGTAATTACAGGTAAAGATTCACGTGTCCTCGTAATCATCGGACCGTGTTCTGCAGATAACGAAGATTCTGTATGTGATTATGTGAGCCGTCTGACCAAAATCCAGGAAGATGTCAAGGATCAGGTCATCTTAGTTCCGCGTATTTACACCAACAAACCACGTACAACCGGCGAAGGCTACAAAGGGATTGCTTCCCAGCCAGATCCGGAAAAAGCTCCGGATATGATCGAGGGTCTGATCGCCATGCGTAAAATGCACATCCGTGCAATCGAAGAAAGCGGTCTTACCTGTGCCGATGAAATGCTTTACCCGGAAAACTGGGGATATGTCGAGGATCTTCTCTCCTACGTTGCCATCGGAGCACGTTCGGTAGAAGATCAGCAGCATCGTCTGACGGTCAGTGGTTTTGATGTCGCTTCCGGAATGAAAAATCCTACCAGTGGTGATTTTTCTGTTATGCTCAATTCTGTATACGCGGCACAGCATCCGCATCATTTCGTTTATCGCGGATACGAGGTGGAGACAACCGGAAATCCTCTGACTCACGTGGTTCTTCGCGGTGCAGTCAGCAAGCACGGCAATACCACCCAGAATTATCACTATGAAGATCTGATCCGTCTTCATGAGATGTACGAAAAAATGGATGTCATCCATCCGGCAGCCATCATTGATACCAACCATTCCAACTCCGGAAAGAAGTTTAAGGAACAGATCCGTATCGCAAAAGAAGTGATGCATAACCGCCAGCTTTCTTCCGATATCCGTTCTCTGGTAAAGGGTCTGATGATTGAAAGTTACATCGAAGAGGGAAATCAGTCTATCGGAGATCATATTTACGGAAAATCCATTACCGATCCTTGTCTCGGATGGGAAGATTCCAAACAGCTGATCTATGACATTGCGGAGATGAACGCAAAATAAACAGTTTTTGTCTGAAAACAAAAATGGAGTGTAAAAAGTGTTCCTTTTGCACTCCATCTTTTTATAATTTTTTTATAATTTTTCTACAACAAAACGTAACAGCCGGATTCCAACAGATGCCTCCAATACACATCCAAGAAGTACCAGTACCGCAACTCCCATCCCCCATGCCAGCCGCAGCAGCCATGGATTTTTCCGGTTATAAAACCTGTGCGGTTCTACCAGCAGTAAAAGCGCAAGCGCTGCAAGATACAAAATTCCATGTGGCAGCCACGATACCAGAAAAAAAACAATTCCAAGAATCCCCATATTCATCACACAGGCAGCAAAAAATACCCCGCCGGTAAAATAAATCAGGCAGCGCAATAATAATGGCAGAATTGCTTTTAAAGCAGTAAGGGAAAGGATTGCAATAATCACAAACACTTTTCCCCTTTCCCATAAAATATTTGCCAGAAGCGGCAAATACCCGGTATCCGATGCCGCAAATGCTTTCATATGATACGCATTTAAAAATCCATAAGTCGTAAAATATTCATATCCAAACAGACAGGTACATAAAATTCCCGCCAGGCCAAAACAGATTCCAATCGCCAGTTCCTTTTTCATAAAAATTCCTAAAACTCTTTTCTTTTCAGCCTATGCCCTGTCCGTTTTCTTTATTCCATTTTTATAAATCCAGATGTTTTCCCATTCCGCCTTTTTTTGCTGCCGCATATGCCATAATTGCAGCAATGGTTTTTCCATCCTGAATTTTCCCTTCATAGATCATATCGCACAACTCTTCCAGTGTGTAAATTTCCACATCAATGGATTCCGCTTCATCCAGATGCCGGGTTCCCACTTCCAGATCGGTAGCTACAAAAATATCAACCGCCTCATCACAAAATGCCACCGTCGTACGCAGGGATAATAAATGTTTCACATTCGTGCTGCGGTATCCCGTTTCCTCTTCCATCTCCCGTGCCGCACAATACGCCGTATCTTCCGTCTTACTGTCCCGACAGCCGGCCGGAATTTCAAGTGTTTCTCTCTCCAGCGCATTGCGGTACTGACGCACCATCACAATTCTTCCATCCTTCATAACCGGAAGAATGGCGGCTGCGCCCATACGATGGGATACAAAATCCCACTCTGCTTTGTTTCCATCCGGAAGTTCCATCGTATCTTTGTAGATATCCAGAATTGCTCCCTTGTATACCAGTTCTCTCTTCAATCGTTTTACATGCTCTACCATATTTCAAACCTCTCTTTCCTGTCCGAACATCATCCCCGGATATTTTTCATCGTTCACAGTTTCTTCAAATTTGTAACATATCCATTTCACACTTTTCCGGTATAGTGAAATCATCAAAAGGAACCAAAACCTTTCGATCATTTTTTTTCATAATCTGGCCAGTGCAGCCGTGCTGTACTGGTCCCTCCTTTTTATTCTATACGTCCCATGAAATCCCAATGTATTTATTTTACAACACATTATGATATAAAAAAGGCTTAATCCCGCTTTCCGCGGTCTTAAGCCTTTTTAAGTTCATTTTCACAATTACTTCGCATAGTCAACAACACGCGATTCCCTGATCACATTTACCTTGATCTGACCCGGATATTCCAACTCAGTCTCAATCTGTTTTGAAATATCTCTGGCTAAAAGAACCATATCCGCATCGCTGATCTGCTCAGGAACAACTAAGATACGAACCTCTCTACCTGCCTGAACTGCAAAAGATTTTTCTACACCCTTATAGCTATTTGTAATATCCTCAAGCTGCTGTAAGCGGTTTGAGTATGTTTCCAAAGTTTCTTTTCTCGCACCCGGACGTGCAGCGCTGATGGTATCGGCTGCCTGCACCAGACATGCAATCAGACTCTCCGGCTCCACATCACCGTGATGTGCTTCCACTGCATTGATGACAAGAGGTGATTCCTTGTACTTTCTACACAGTTCCACACCCAGCTGGATATGGGAACCTTCCATATCATGATCTACAGCCTTACCAATATCATGTAATAATCCCGCACGTTTTGCCATACGGACATCCTCACCGATTTCTGCGGCGAGTAAACCTGTCAATTGTGCGACCTCAATCGAATGTTTCAATGCATTCTGTCCATAACTGGTACGATACTTCATTTTGCCCAAAAGCCGGACAAGCTCCGGATGAATGCCGTGGATGCCGACTTCTAATACAGCAGCCTCGCCTTCTTCACGAATCATTGTCTCTACTTCTTTTTGCGCTTTTTCAACCATTTCCTCGATACGAGCCGGATGAATCCGTCCATCCACGATCAACTTTTCAAGTGCAATTCTTGCAACTTCTCTTCGAATCGGATCAAAGCTGGAAAGGATAACTGCTTCCGGCGTATCATCAATGATCAGATCTACTCCTGTCATCGTTTCAAGTGTACGAATATTTCGTCCTTCCCTACCGATGATACGGCCTTTCATCTCATCATTCGGAAGCTGTACAACAGAGATTGTGGTTTCAGCAACGTGATCCGCAGCACATTTCTGAATTGCAGTAACTACATAGTCCTTTGCCTTCTTGTTGACTTCTTCCTTCGCCTGCGCTTCCATTTCCTTGATCATCTTCGCAGTGTCAATCTTCACATCTTCTTCCACGGTCTTTAAGAGGTATTCTTTTGCCTGTTCAGAGGTTAATCCTGAAATTCTTTCCAGTTCCTGTACGCGCTGTTCGTTGAGCTTTGCTATCTCAACTTTCTGCTTCTTTAAATCTTCTTCTTTGGCACGGAAACTTGCCTCACGCTTTTCAATCGATTCGAGTTTCTTGTCCAGATTTTCTTCCTTCTGCACAATACGACGCTCGTTACGCTGAATTTCATTTCTACGCTCTTTGATCTCCTTGTCAATCTCATTCTTGGAACGAATGGTTTCTTCTTTGATCTCAAGCATAGCTTCGCGCTTCTTGTCTTCGGCATTTTTCACAGCCTCGTCGATGATGCCTCTGGCCTGCTCTTCTGCATTTCCAATCTTGGTATTTGCTACCTTCTTGTGATATTCAGTCGAGATAAACCATACAGCAACCGCAGTAATTATAAGTGTGATAACAACAGCAATAATTACTTGTGGCACAGGAGCACCTCCTTTATTAAGTTTTCATTGTACATATAACAAAAAGAAATATTAGTCTTCCATGTCATACTTCTACAACATTATAATTTTATCCTTTTTGCTTAAATATGTCAAGCAATACGTGCTTTCATTGTTTACTTTTCATAGCATGCAGCACATCATTGCTCCGAAAGCCCCTGCGCATCAGATACTGGTAAACACGTGTAAATTCTTTTTGGTCAGAATTTTGCGCGTCAAACTTTTTCTTTTCCAGCAGATGTATGATCTGCTCCTGTTCGTCCCCCTCATAACATTCCTCAAGGGCACGATCAATCACTTCTCCAGGAACTCCTTTTCCATACAGTTTTACTTTCAGCTGATAGCGGCTCATACGATCCTGACGATAATTGATATAGGTACATGCATAGCGGTAATCATCGACATAATGAAAAGATTTCACATATTCAAGTGCAAGATCAATACACGCCTGCGGATATCCGCCCTGTTTCAGTTTCTCCCGCAGCTGCTGCTCTGTACGGTCCATCTGTTCCAGCAGATGCATGGTTCTTCTCTTTGCACGCTTTCCCACCACTTCATAAATCAGCTGATGCTCCTCTTCATCCGAAAGTGTGCTTCCTTCCCGCATCCGAAACTGTTTTGCCTCTCCCCGGTAAAGAACAAGCTCCGTTCCATTATCCAGATGGAAACGAAGCCTGCCCTTTCCCAGAGTCGTACACTCTGTCACTGTAACCATATCTTATTCATTCTTGCTTTCCGCATCTGCAGATACCGGAGTCTCTTCTTCGCCTTCCGGGGTCTCATCCTCCTGTGCAAAATAATGTTCACGCACCATTTCTTCAATCATCTTACAGAATTCCGGATTTTCACGCAGATACGTCTTTGCATTTTCACGTCCCTGTCCGATCTTGTCTCCTTCATAAGCATACCATGCACCGGATTTGCTGATAATTCCGACATTTGCTGCCAGATCCAGAATATCTCCCTCTTTGGAAATACCCTTTCCGAACATGATATCAAACTCTGCTTCACGGAATGGAGGTGCTACTTTGTTTTTTACGACTTTGACACGGGTATGGTTACCAATGACTTCTCCTGCCTGCTTGAGCTGTTCTACACGGCGCACGTCCAGACGAACAGAAGAATAAAACTTAAGTGCACGGCCACCGGTCGTTGTCTCCGGATTTCCAAACATAACACCAACTTTTTCACGGAGCTGGTTGATAAAGATTACAATACAGTTTGACTTGCTGATCACACCGGTCAGCTTACGAAGCGCCTGACTCATCAGACGTGCCTGCAGGCCCACATGGGAATCTCCCATATCTCCGTCAATTTCCGCCTTTGGCACAAGAGCTGCTACCGAATCGACAATTACAATATCGACGGCTCCGGAACGCACCATGGTCTCGGTGATCTCGAGCGCCTGCTCTCCGCAGTCCGGCTGGGAAATATAGAGATTGTCAATATCAACACCGATGTTCTTTGCATAGACAGGATCAAGCGCATGCTCTGCATCAATGAATCCGGCAATTCCGCCCTGCTTCTGCACCTCTGCCACACAGTGCAGTGCAACGGTAGTCTTACCACTGGACTCCGGTCCGTAAATCTCAATGATACGTCCTTTCGGAAGTCCTCCGAGTCCCAATGCAATATCCAGACTGAGGGATCCTGTAGGAACCGTTTCTACGTTCATATTTGCGGAATTGTCCCCCAGCTTCATCACAGATCCTTTGCCATACTGTCTCTCGATCTGTGCGATTGCCGCATCCAGTGCTTTTAATTTATCGTCCTTTGCCATAATATTCTCCTTCTTATCGAACCTATGTTCGTATCTATGTTCTAATAGTAGTATATTTTGTTTGTATTGTCAATGCAAAATTTTAAATGGGGAAATAAAAAAAGACAGTCGCTCTGCAACTGCCTTTTATTATACGTTGTATCCTACTACGCGTCAAGAAGTGTTTTCAGGTAATCCTCAATCGCATCCTGCGTCTGTAATCCTACCATCTTCTTTTGAAACATTCCATCTTTCATGAATACCAGCGTAGGAATACTCACAATCTGGTAATTTAATGCAAGCTGTGGCTGCTCGTCCACATTTACTTTGCATACTTTCACCTGATCTCCCATTGATTCTGCAACTGCATCCACAACCGGTGACTGCATCTGACAAGGGCCACACCAGGATGCCCAGAAATCAATCACGACCGGCACCTTTGCGCCGACAACTTCTGCTTCAAAGTTTTCTTTTGTAATTGTTACAACTCCCATGATCTTTCCTCCTTTGATTAATTCTTACTGAACTCGGATAATACGAGTCCTTCGTTTCGGTCAAGTGTCATGCCGACACTCCATGCATTGACAAATAAAAGAAGCGGATTTCCCTTCATATCAATCACTTTCTTCATATCTGAAGTACCAGTCAGCGCGTCCACATCCACTTCCTCCTTGTTCTCGATCCAGCGGATATGTTCATATGGAAGATTCTCCAGACGGATCTCCACATTATACTCGTTTTCCAGACGGAACCGGAGTACATCAAACTGCAGCACACCAACTACTCCTACTATGATTTCCTCCATACCGCCTTTGTATTCCTGGAAAATCTGGATGGCACCTTCCTGTGCAATCTGTGTTACTCCTTTTACAAACTGCTTGCGCTTCATGGAGTCGATCAGACGTACACGTGCAAAATGTTCCGGCGCAAATGTCGGGATTCCCTCAAACTGAAACTTGTCCTTTGCCGTCGTGAGGGTGTCCCCGATAGAGAAAATGCCGGGATCAAAGATACCAATAATATCTCCCGCATATGCTTCTTCTACCATTTTACGCTCGTCTGCCATCATCTGCTGCGGCTGGGAAAGCTTGATCTGTTTGTTTCCCTGCACATGGAATACTTCCATGCCCGCCGTAAACTTACCGGAACAGATACGCATAAACGCAATACGGTCCCGGTGATTTTTATTCATATTTGCCTGAATCTTAAAGACAAACGCAGAAAAATCTTCCTGAAACGGATCAATCATTCCGATGTCTGATTTCCGGGCCATTGGCGCATAAGTCATCTTCAGGAAATGCTGCAGAAAAGTTTCCACACCAAAATTGGTCAGGGCAGAACCGAAAAATACCGGGGAAAGTTCTCCCTTTGTCACAAGTTCCATATCAAATTCCGCACTGGCACCGTCAAGAAGTTCGATTTCGTCATCCAAAATTGATTTTTTCTCCTCACCAATCTCGTCGATCAGTGCCGGATCATCGATATCAATAATCTTTTCGGAACCTTCTTTTGTTCCCTTTAATGTATCGGCAAATGTCATAACTTTTCTGGTATGACGGTCATATACACCTTTGAATTCTTTTCCGGAACCGATCGGCCAGTTGACCGGATACGTTGCGATTCCCAGTTCATTTTCAATATCATCAAGAAGCTCAAACGTATCATTTGCATCGCGGTCCATCTTATTGATAAATGTAAAAATCGGAATATGGCGCATTACGCATACCTTAAACAGCTTACGTGTCTGCGCCTCTACTCCTTTGCTTGCATCAATCACCATGACTGCGGAATCCGCCGCCATAAGTGTACGGTAAGTATCCTCCGAGAAATCCTGATGTCCCGGGGTATCCAGAATATTGATACAGTATCCGTCATAGTTAAACTGCAGCACCGACGAGGTGACCGAAATACCTCTCTGCTTCTCGATCTCCATCCAGTCAGACACCGCATGTCTTGCTGTTGCCTTTCCTTTTACGGAACCGGCAAGATTGATGGCTCCTCCGTAAAGCAGGAACTTCTCCGTCAGAGTCGTCTTACCTGCATCCGGATGGGAAATGATAGCGAATGTACGCCGTTTTTCTATTTCTTTTCTTAAGTCACTCACAGTATATCCTCCAAACCAATTGCACACTGTACCTCATTTTATACTAAAAACTATGTATTTGCAAGTGCTACTGGATGGGAGTGATCACAATCTTATCTGCGGATACTCCGGTCTTACGCTTTACAATATCTTCGACCTGCGCCCGCTTGGCATCGGTTGCCTCCCCCATATTAAGAACCACATCACAGCCGTCATCATTCATACTGACAACCACATCCGTAAACCCTTTTGCCTCCAGCATCATTTCTGCATTGGACTCTTTCTCCGCAATATCCGTCAGTGTAATCATTTCATTGACCGCATCTTTCTTTTTGGACTCATCCAAAGAATCATTGTCAATGATTGCCTGCAGGGTTTCTTTATTTTTGGAACGCACCTGTTCCCGGTTAAGTTTCACTTTTGCCGCATAGTCGGAATCCCCGCTTGTCACAGAGGTAAGTACCGTCTCTCCCGGATTTTCCACATCTTCCGTCGATGCATTCGCCAGATCTTCCTTGCTGCTTGTGATATCCAGATCCTCCCCGGTTTCATAATCTTTATCCGCCTGGTCACTTACGGCACCCTGATTCATATTAGCTACCGTCTCGGCATCTTTGATATCAGCGCCCTTTTTGTCATAAGTAACATAACCGGCCACCGCAATCAGCACCGCCAGCGTTGTAATAACAATCTGATTTTTATGCACTCTTTTTTTCACGTCTATTCCTCCTGTACCGACATTTTAACTACTACTACCTTATGCGCTTCCACCGGAAATAATGACATTACCGCGTTGGAAATTTCTGTAACGGTCTTTGCATTTCCTCCACCCTGTGCCACAACCACAACCCCTTCAATTTTCGGCATCTGCCTGCAGATCACATAGGGCTGTCTGGTATCACCGGTATCGTACACCACCGTTGTCTCTTCCTTTTTGTTTCCATCTTTTGTCACATTTTTATCCAGCTGGTCGGTTCCCTCATCGGAAAATGTCAGCATTACACGGGTTTTTCCCACCCCGTCCATGTGTTCAAGCAGCTCCTTCAGCTGCTGCTGCAGCTGCTCTTTATAGGAATCTTCCGTCTGCAGCTGCTGCTCCTTTTGTTCCTGCGTCTGTGTTTCTTTCTGGCTTTGTTTTGCCCCCGTCGGCATCGCAACGATCATTACCATCACCCCAAGCAGAATCAGTACAACGAAATCCGATTTATTCCTCTTTTTGATCCACTTTCCCAAGATACTGTTCAAAAATATTCTCTCCCTTCTCCTGATATTCTATGCTTTCCATCTGCTCGACAATCTCATGCAGCTGCTGCCTTGCCTCTTCTTTTTTCATTCCTCCCACATAGACCAAAAGCGGCTGTGCCAGCACGGTGATCACGAGCACGCTGACAAAAAAATGAAAATATTTCTGATAGGTTTCCTTTGGTGTCAGATATGACAACAGATAAAAAATCAGCATCAGCACGAAATAATTTTTCACAAATGTAAGTACAACTTCCATGTTCTCCTCCCTCCTCAATAGATGAAACTGGTGGAAACACTGATTATGGATGTGGTAATAAAAAATAAAAGCAGCGCATCCAGCTGTATGGTACAAAAAAGCGCGCATCCCCTGGCAGCGGCCTGCACACACTGCGCAATCCGGCTGTCTGCGACCGGTGCCAAAAATGCAGCGGTCAGGCGGTACATCACAGAAAAACAGAAAGATTTCAGCAGCGGTGTCATCCCGATTACAAGAAGAAGGATAAGGGCAGCCGCGCCAATGCTGTTTTTTATGAGGATTCCGCTTCCGAGCAGGATCTCTGCTGCGGAACCGAAGGTATTTCCTACTCCGGGAACCGCGGATATACTGTTAAAAATACTGTTTGTGGAAAGCCTGTCTCTTGCAGGTACAATCAGAGACTGTACAACACCGATTCCCATAACGGCAGTCAGCCCGCCTTTTAAGACCAGTCGTATTCCGTCTTCGAACAGCTGCGCCATCTTTCCAAGTTTTGTTTCCTCAAACAGGTTATCCATCAGAAGAAGCAGCACAAACACATGAACCCCCGGCAGAAAAATAAATTTCATTCCCAGTTCCAGCAGATACATCAGTCCAAATGCCAGCTGATAAAAGGAACCCGCAGATGCCGCATTGCCGGAGCAAAACAGCGTTGCCGCATACAAAGGCACAAATGCGGTCATAAATGCCACCAGACGGTCAATCCCCTGATCTACCACCTCTGAGATCAGGGCAAATGATTGCAGCAATAACAGAACCACCCCAAGATAAACAATAAAAAAGCTCATCTGCGAAACATACCCCTGTCGCGTCATCATCACTTTTCCGTACAGCGCAAATAAAAGTCCTATGGCAAACATCTGCAAAAACATGGGCTTTGCAGCCGTGATTTCATAAAAAAATAAATCTGCAATATATTCACAGATCATTCCCGCATCCAGTCCGCCTGTTCCTTCCGTCACCAGTTTATTCACCATTTTTTCAAAATCCATCTTTTCCGGCAGATCCTGCGTCTGTGCATTGATATCCGTAAAATCAAGTTCTTTTATGATCTCATCCGCCTCGGCCGCCATCACATTTTGCGGCTGTAAAAAAATCATCCATACGAACAAAACAGACCAGAACAAAATTTTAGCAATTTTTTTCATTTCTACCCCCCGGTCATCTGTTCGATCAGCCGCAACAAAACCCACAATTCCGGAATGGACAAAGCAACGATCGATAATTTTGCAAACAGTTCAATCTGTCCTGCGACAGATCCATATCCCGCTTCCCGGCAGACCGATGCGGAAAAATCGGCAACATATGTAATTCCAAGCATCTTTAACAGTGCTTTCAAAAGTGCCGGATCTACCGGAAGCGTGTCCATCAGTTCCCGTAAAAAATCCAGGATAAACGAAATTCTTGACAGTGTGTATCCGAAAATCAAAACCGATGCTGCAATTCCCACAAGCAACGCCAGCTCTCCCTTTTCTTTTTTCAGTAAAAGAGCCAGAAAAACCGCAGCAATTCCGATCATTCCTATCTTTATCATAGACATCACATACGAAACAGGGTTTCCATCGTTGTAAACAGTTCACTGATACAAGGCACGATCCAGAACAACACTATTATCAGACCTGCCAGGCTCAGCAGAAATGCCTGTTCCTCCCTTCCACTATGCTTGAGAATCTGGCTGAGTACTGCCACAACAATTCCAAGCGCTGCAATTTTAAAAATAATTGTTACACTCATACACTCAAGGTTCCCTTCCTACGCCTTTACACCAGAAGAATGATCATAACCACGCCGGTCAGCATTCCAACAGGCAGATACACCCGCTGTTTTTTTAAAAATTCCAATCGTGACTCTGCCAGAAATTTTTCCATCCGTTTTCTGCAGATTTCATTGCATCGCAGATTCTCTGCACTGCTTTCGCCATAAAATGCTCCCGCGGCAGACGTAAGGATTTCCCAGCCCTCCTGCCCGATCTGCAGTTCTCTTTTGTGCTTCTGCAGACAATCCTGCCATATTTTCTGTCCGCTTGGATTCTGATGGTTGCGCATACATACACAGACCTCATCCAGAAATGCCTGCATGGATGCATCTGCCGTTTCATAAAAAGACAAAAAATCGTACAACCGCACATGTTCCTGTTCCAGTGCATATCCCCAGCGCACAAACAGGCGTATCCATTCCCCCGCCATCCGCTGTCTGGCTTTTTCCCCCTCTGCCCATTTGTACAAAAATCCGGCACACCCTGCCAGTATCAGGACGGTTCCGAAAATCCTTGCCACAATGGATTTCCTCCTCCCTCATATACGGTGAGAATCCGGCGCCCGTCCGGTTCTCTCTGCAGACCGATGAGCCGCATCTGTGAGCGGATCAGATCCAGTCCTCCCATCTGCAGGCGGTGCAAAACCTCTAAGACACTGCCGGCATGTATGGTTCCAAGGATCGATACCCCGCACCGGGCACAGTCTGCCACCGCAGCAAAGTCCTCCGGAAGTCCCAGTTCGTCCACTGCAATGATCTGCGGGGACATGGAACGAAGCAGCATATGGATTCCATGTTCCTTCGGACAATTGTCCAGCACATCCGTGCGGGGGCCCAGATCGTTTTGCGGAATTCCCCGGTAACACGCGGCAATTTCCGACCGTTCATCGACTACCCCGACCTTTTTCCCGGCACGCAGGTGATTTCCTTTCGAAAGCAGCCGGATACAATCCCTTAAATAGGTTGTTTTTCCGACCCCCGGCGGTGCAAAGAAAAACGTATGATATACATTCTCTCCGCAATACAGCCATGGAATCAGTACCGATGCACACCCCTTTTTTTCGTGAGCCAGACGGATATTTAAACCGCTGATACAGCTTAACAGCTTCATACAGCTTGAGGTTCCGTGTTTCTCATAGCTTGCCCGCCCAGAAACCCCGATCCTGTGCCCGCCTTCCAGCGTAAAATACCCCTGTCGCAGTTCTTCTTCCAGTGCATACACGGAATATCCACTCAGATAATTCAGTACCTCCCGCATATGTGCTTCCGTGAGCAGCCCAATCTCTTTTTCTTTCTCATCCCCATATAAAATTTCCAGCGGTTGTCCGACCCGAAGCCGGATTTCTTCTGCCCCGCACAACGTTTCTGCTTCCATCTGCGTTCGAAAATCTACCGGAAGATATTCTGTAATCTCCATTCTGTCACTTCCTCCATGTTTCTTTCCATAAAAAATGAGCCATAAGGACAAATCCCTATGACTCATTTATATGTTTTATATGTGATTTTAGAACATCCGATTTACATACGGTCCGGTGCGGAAAAACCAAGCACATCGATACAGGTCTCAAGAATATTTTTGGTCAGTACCAAAAGACCGATATAAGAAGCCTGTACCTTAAGATCTTCCTCGGAAAGAATCTTTGTCTCATGATAAAATCCGTTGAATGCATTGGCCAGTTCATAAATATATGCACAGATCTTGTGCGGTGCTTTCTCCTCATATGCATTTTCCATCATGGCATTGAAACGTGACAATACAAGCATCAGGTTCTTCTCACTTGCAGAATGTGCCCCAAGAATCGGTGCATCCGGCAGCGTATTTTTTGCAGTGTATTTCTTTAAAATGGATTTAATACGCACAATCGTATATAAAATATACGGTCCTGTATTCCCTTCAAAAGAAGTAAAACGCTCAATATCAAAACAGTAGTCCTTGCTTGCCTGATTGGACAGATCTCCGTATTTGACTGCTGCCAGAGCAACCGTTTTTGCAGTCTGCTTTGCCTCTTCCTCGGAAATATCGAGGTTTTCCTTTTCTTTCTGGTTCTCTGTAATCTTTTTGAGCATCTCCTCATTGATCTCATCAAGCAGATATTCCAGACGCATAACGCCGCCATCTCTTGTCTTAAACGGTTTGCCGTCTTTTCCGTTCATGGTACCGAATCCGATATGGGTCAGTTCCACATCCGGTCCGACGAGTCCGGTCTTTCTTGCACAGCGGAATACCTGTACGAAATGCATGCTCTGACGCTGATCCGTCAGGTAAATAATGGCATCCGGGTTGTAATCCTGCATACGCATCACAATCGTAGCAAGATCTGTCGTACTGTATAACGAAGCTCCGTCTGACTTTAAGATGATACATGGCGGAATCTCTTTTGTATCCGTATCCTCTTTGACATCCACAACCAGAGCCCCTTCGCTCATGTAGGCAAAGCCCTTGTCCTTCATCATCTGTACCATATCCGGAATATACGGCTGTGCATCCGACTCTCCCTTCCAGAGCTCAAAGGAGACATTCAGATTATCATAGTTCTTCTTTAAATCTGTCACGGAAACATCCAGAATGTGTGCAAGAAGTGCACGGTATCCCCGTCTGCCGGCCTGCAGCTGGCTGGTTGCCTCCATGGCAGCCTCACGGAACGCTTCGTCTTCCTTACTCTTTTTGCTGGCAGTCGGATAGATATCCTCCAGTTCGGAAATGGTAAACGGCGCCTCTTTCGGATATTCTCCGGTATAGCTTTCATCATAATATACCAGATCCGGCTTACGCTCTTTTAATTCTACAATGATCAGTCCCATCTGCAGACCCCAGTCTCCCAGATGCACATCACCGATCATGTTATGTCCCATAAATTTGCCGATCCGCTTGATACTCTCTCCAATGACAGCAGAGCGCAGATGTCCGACATGCAATGGCTTGGCAACATTGGCCCCGCCGTAATCTACAATAATGGTCTTCGGATGTGCCGCTTTGTCACAGCCAAATCTTCCCTCATCTGCTTTCATATCGCTGACATATTTCGCCAGATAGGCAGGACTTACTTTCATATTGATAAATCCCGGTTTTACAGACTCTACGCTCTCAAACAGTTCGTTTTCTGCCAGCGCCTGCGCAATCTTATCCGAAATCATGAATGGTGCACACTTGTACTCCTTTGCTGCAGCCATTGCTCCGTTACACTGGTATTCACACAGGTCCGGACGATTGGAAAGTGTAACTTTCCCGTATTTTGCATCATATCCCTGACCGGTAAATGCATTTGTCACCTGCTCGGTGATCAGATCTATTAATGTCTTCATCCTAGGGTTCTCCTCTTTTTTTACTACAGATTATTGTATACATCATAGAAGAAAAAGTCAAACGCTTCTTCGTATCTGACATTTTTCTTCATACAAAAACGGCTGCCACATTACGCGGCAGCCGTCTCCACTTTTATCAGTTCTATCCGTTATTGTCTAATTGTTCTTTCCGGAAAGGTACTCATCAATACCCTTTGCAGCTGCCTTACCTGCTCCCATTGCAAGGATAACGGTAGCGGCACCTGTTACGGCATCTCCACCTGCATAAACACCGTCTTTGCTTGTTGCACCGGTATCTTCGGTTGCAACGATACACTTGCGGCGGTTTGTCTCAAGCCCCTTGGTTGTGGAAGAAATGAGTGGGTTTGGAGAGGTACCGAGTGACATGATCACGGTATCACAATCCATCTCATACTCAGAACCAGGAATCTCCACCGGACTTCTTCTTCCGGACGCATCCGGCTCACCGAGTTCCATCTTGATGATGCGCACACCCTTTACCCAGCCATTCTCATCGACAAGAATTTCCGTCGGATTCTGCAACAGATCAAAAATGATTCCCTCTTCTTTTGCGTGATGTACTTCTTCCTTACGTGCCGGAAGTTCTTCCTCACCACGACGGTATACAATATGTACCTCTGCGCCGAGACGGAGTGCGGTTCTTGCAGCATCCATGGCTACATTACCACCACCGACAACGACAACTTTCTTTCCATGGGAAATCGGGGTTTCATATCCTTCCTCAAATGCTTTCATGAGGTTGTTTCTTGTCAGGAATTCGTTTGCAGAGAATACTCCGTTTGCCTGCTCGCCAGGGATTCCCATGAAACGTGGAAGTCCTGCTCCGGAACCGATAAATACAGCCTCAAAGCCTTCCTTTTCCATCAGCTCATCGATCTTTACGGATTTACCGATGACAACGTTGGTCTCGATATCCACACCGAGTGCTTTTACGTTTTCTACCTCGGCTGCTACAACCTTGTCCTTTGGAAGACGGAACTCCGGAATACCGTAGCTTAACACACCACCGGCACGATGCAGTGCTTCAAAAATGGTCACATCGTAGCCAAGCTTTGCCAGATCTCCGGCACAGGTCAGACCTGCAGGGCCGGAACCGATCACTGCTACTTTGTGTCCGTTTAACTTCTCTGCTTTCTTTGGCTTGATACCGTGCTCGCGTGCCCAGTCTGCAACGAAACGCTCTAATTTACCGATGGCAACCGGATCACCCTTGAAACCGCGGATACATTTACCTTCACACTGGCTCTCCTGTGGGCAGACACGTCCACAGACAGCCGGAAGTGCGGAAGACTCGGAGATAATATGATAAGCCTCCTCAAAATTGCGCTCCTTGACCTGTGCGATAAATGCCGGAATATTGATAGAAACCGGACATCCCTTCATACACTGTGCGTTTTTACAATTTAAGCAACGGGAAGCCTCTGCAACTGCCTCTTCCTCGTTGTATCCATAACATACTTCCTCAAAATTCGTAGCGCGAACCTTTGGTTCCTGCTCACGAACCGGTACTCTGACTAATCCTTCCATTACTTGTCACCTCCGCAATGGCCGCATCCACCGTGATGGGTAGCGCCCTCTTCATATGCGAGCTTTGCTCTGCCTTCTTCTGTCTTATACTGCTGCTGACGCTTCATTGCCTGATCAAAGTCAACGAGATGTCCGTCGAACTCCGGTCCGTCAACACATGCGAATTTTACTTCTCCGCCAACCATCAGACGGCATGCTCCACACATACCGGTTCCGTCTACCATGATCGGGTTCATGGATACAACGGTAGGAATCTCAAGCTTCTTGGTAAGGATTGTAACGAATTTCATCATGATCATCGGTCCGATTGCGACACATACATCATAATGTTTTCCCTCATCGATCAATGCCTGTAACTGCTGACAGCCATTTCCGTGAAATCCGTAAGTACCGTCATCCGTACATACGTATACATTTCCGGCTACTGCCTTCATCTCATCCATATAAAAAAGCAGATCCTTGGTACGGGAACCCATGATCACGTCTGCATCAATTCCGTGCTCATGCAGCCATTTTACCTGTGGGTATACCGGTGCGGTTCCCAGACCTCCTGCGATAAATACAATTTTCTTTTTCCTGGTCTCCTCAAGGTTCTCCTCCTCACAGAGTTCGGACGGACATCCCAAAGGTCCAACGAAATCTTCGAGAGCATCGCCCTCATTTAAGGCCATCATACGCTCGGTTCCTGCGCCAATCGTCTGTACCACGATGGTGACAGTCTCCTTCTCTCTGTCATAGTCACAGATCGTAAGCGGAATACGCTCTCCTACTTCATCTGTCTTTGCAATGATAAACTGTCCCGGCAGACACTCATTGGCCACACGCGGTGCCTTGATGTCCATCAGGATAATGTTATCTGCCAATGTTTCTTTTCGAACAATCGGGTACATAAACTGCCTCCTGTATGTAATAAATTTAATCTAATCCCTGTTCTCTTTTTCTGCTGAATACAAAAAGAGGTGTATAGCACACCTCTTTATTGTATATGACTTCTTCACTTTTCGCAACGACTTTTTTACGAAAAATATACAAGCTCATCTTCCGGTTTCTGGGCTTTTTCGATGGAAATCGGGTAAAGAACCGGTCCTTTTCCCTTATATTCCCGTGCAAATTCGACACGAATCTCTGCCGTAATTGTAATCCATGACTTGTGCGGAAGTTCCTCTTCCCTGTCATATTTACATTTGAAACCGATAAATGTCACATCCTCAATGCAGCAGGTCATCGCAAACCGTCCCGGAACAAACACGCCTTTCTTGAGTTTATCCGGATTATATACCAGAGCCAGGAATTTTACTTTCTTGCGATCGTATTTCTTGTAATTTTCCATGGCATCCATGTACCAGATAGCATAATCCGCATCGGTCAGCTCAATCACATCCTGATTGATATCAAACGGTAATTCCTCCGGACGCTCATCAATCGTTCCGTCCTTGCGCTCATAGACAATCTGTGCTTTCCGGTTGATGTTCTTAATGGTACGGCGCAGATGTCCGCGATCGGTATCATCATCTGTACGGTTAAAAATAACCACATCACTGGAAAAAACCTGTTCCTGCATCATTGCACGCATATTATTCATATACAGATCATACGTCGTAGAATCTACGGTTGCCAGTGACTGTACAATCACCCAGCCCTCCGGCATTTTTGCCTCAAGCAGCTTGTCCATCCCCCAGGTGCCGTTGTACTCGATAAAAATTTGTTCCGGCTGATAGGTGTCCTGGATTTCCTGCAGTTTTGCAGGCGTAAAATCCTCTTCCTCTTCGACCGTTACCAGCTTGAAGTTGATGGTTGCCAGTTTTGCTTCGTCATATTCTTTCTCGCCGTCTTCGCACATGATGATAATTCCTTTCGAACCATCACCGAAGTTATTCTCAAACAGCGTTTCTTCTACGAGAGTTGTTTTTCCGCTGTCCATAAATCCTGTAAATAAATATACCGGAATATCCTGTGCCATAATTGCTCTCCTTACATTTTTATTGGGGTTTACAGCATTTTAAAGACCAAATGTCTTCAGTAATTCATCCTCATGAATCTCCGTTCCGATTACCACGATACGTCCGGTGTAATCCGGCTCACCCTCACGGATCTCATACTCGCCCGGAACCATATCAAAGTACAGCCAGGTACCATCGGTACTCTCCACCATACCTTTGGAGCGGAGGATATTGTCAGAATCGACAAACTTCTTAAGTACTTCCTCAAGTTTTGCACGCTCGAATTTGTGCGGTGTCTCCTTGCCCCAGCTGGTAAATACATCATCTGCATGATGATGGTGATGGTGCTCATGGTCATGGCAGCCACAGGTACAGTTTTCATCATGCTCATGGTGATGCTCATGCTCCTCATGATCATGGCAGCCACAGGTACAGTTTTCATCATGCTCATGGTCATGGTCTTCGTGGTCATGGTGATGCTCATGGTCTTCGTGGTCATGGTCATGATGATGGTGCTCATGCTCATGTTCTGCCTCTTCCTTTGCATGATGTGCCTCGGCAAGAGCCTTCATCTCCAGATTATCCTGTCCTTCCATTACCTTAAGGATCTGTTCTCCGGATAATTTTGCCCAGTCTGTTGTAATAATGGCAGCCTTTGGATTCAATTCCTGAATTTTATTGACACAAAACTCCAGCTGTTCCGGTGTTGCATTCTGGCTGCGGCTTAAAATGACAGTTGTCGCATACTCGATCTGGTTGTTGAAAAACTCACCGAACGCCTTCATCTGCTTGCTCGCCTTAAGCGCGTTTACAACCGTTACCAGTGCGTTTAATTTTACATCCTGCTCTTTTTCAATATCAATCACGGACTTCATAACATCGGAAAGCTTACCGACTCCGGATGGCTCAATCAAAATACGATCCGGATGATACTTGGTGATGACTTCATTTAAGTTCTTTCCGAAATCACCAACTAAAGAACAGCAGATGCATCCGGAATTCATCTCTGTAATCTGGATTCCAGCATCCTTTAAAAAACCACCGTCAATGCCGACCTCGCCAAATTCATTCTCGATAAGGACAATCTTTTCCCCGGTAAATGCCTCATCAATCATCTTTTTGATAAAAGTTGTTTTTCCGGCTCCTAAGAATCCGGAGATAATATCTATTTTGGTCATGATAATCCACTCCTTTTTGTTTTTTCAAAATCTATTCTATTTTACTCGTTTTTTTATAATAATGCAAGTTGTGACACAGCCGGTCTAATAATGCATATGATAAAGTTTTTCATACACACCGCCCCGTGCCAGCAGTTCTTCATGGGAACCGGATTCCGCAATCCCATCTTCTGTCAGAACCAGAATTTTTTGTGCATTCTGGATCGTTGTCAGACGGTGGGCGATCACAAATGTCGTACGGTTCTTTGCCAGTTTCTCCAATGATTCCTGTACGACCCTCTCGCTCTCGTTATCCAGTGCGGAAGTTGCCTCATCAAAGATCAGAACCGGTGGATTTTTCAAAAAAACACGGGCTATGGAAAGCCGCTGCTTCTGCCCTCCGGAGAGCTTGATTCCACGCTGTCCGATATCTGTATCATATCCATCGGGAAATGCCATGATAAATTCGTGGGCATTGGCATTTTTTGCAGCAGCAATCACTTCTTCCCTTGTCGCATCCGGCTTTCCATACCGTATATTTTCAAAAATCGTTCCCGCAAACAGGTATACATCCTGCTGCACCATTCCGATATGGTCACGCAGGCTCTTTAACGTCACCTTACGGACATCTTTCCCATCCACGCGGATACATCCTCCGGTCACATCATAGAATCTCGGAATCAGGGAACAAAGCGTTGTCTTTCCGGCACCGGATGATCCCACCAGTGCCATATATGCCCCTGCAGGCACATGCAGATTGATCCGGTTAAGCACCTTCTCCTGATTGTCTTTGTACTGAAAAGAAACATTTTCAAAATCAATGGTTCCTTTCACATCGGTCAGTGCTACAGCATCGTTTGCATCCTGGATTTCCGGTTCAATATTCATAATTTCCTGAAACCGTTCAAATCCCGTATAGCCATTCTGAAACTGCTCGGTAAAGTCCACCAGTGTCCGGATTGGATCCGTAAATACCCCAATATACAGCAAAAACGTAACCAGATCATTGACCGTGACCATTCCCTTTGCAATGAGAACCCCTCCGGCAAGGATGACATTTACCTGAATCAGTGTTGTAAAAACGCCAACCCCGGCCTGAAAACTGCCCATGTAATGATAACTGTTCTTCTTTGCCGCAAGAAATCCGTCATTTCCATGACGAAATTTTTCGTTTTCAATCGCCTCATTGGCAAACGATTTCACCACACGGATGCCTGACAGATTATCCTCGATCTGTTCATTAATCTCGGCAATTTTAATACGGTTCTGCTGAAAAGCCCGGCGCATCCGCTTATTTAACACAAATGCAAATACAAACATAACCGGAAGCACCGCAAACGCGGCAAGCGCAAGCCATCCATTAATGTTGAGCAGGATCACAAACGCTCCCACTATCTTTAATACCGACAGGATAATATTCTCCGGGCCATGGTGCAGCAGTTCTGTAATATCAAATAAATCTGCCGTCACACGGCTCATCAGCTGTCCGACTTTTGCATCATCATAAAAAGAAAAAGACAGCTTCTGCAGATGCCCAAACAATTCGGCCCGCATGTCATATTCCATTTTTGCCCCCATCACATGTCCATAATTTCCGATAAAAAACCGGCTGTAACAGTCCAATGCCAGAAGCACAAACAATCCGATGCCAATCAAAAAAAGTTTCCGCAACATCATCTGGGGCTGCTGATAAATCAGAGTCGATGTCACATACCGCACAACCAGTGGAATGGTCAGTGCCACTGCCGCAGAAAGTGTCGCAAATAACATGTCTGCCGCAAAAACTGCCCGGTAGGGTTTGTAATAGCTTATCATTTTTTTCAGATTTTGATTCATGGTTCACCTCATCCTGATCATTTTTACAAAAAAGCACCCCGCGAGTTATCCCGCGGGGTTAAATACATTAGTTGTATTTTCTTTTTCTAGCAGCTTCAGATTTCTTCTTACGCTTTACGCTTGGCTTCTCGTAATGCTCTCTCTTACGAATCTCCTGCTGGATACCAGCCTTCGCACAGTTTCTCTTGAAACGACGTAATGCGCTATCTAAAGTCTCATTCTCTTTTACGATTACACTAGACATTCTTTCCTAACCTCCCTCCAGTTGCGATATTGTGCATCAACTGTAAGGTAATCTTAATTGCACTATCGATTATTTTAACAAAATATCCTGATTTGTCAATAGTTTTTCCGAAATTTGCATAGTTTTTTTCTTCCACATGCTTAAAGCTTTGTAAACACGGAAGTTTCTTTCTTCAATCCCTCTGCAATCGCAAAGTTCTCATCCATCTTCTTGGAAATTTTATCCATATCGGATACAAGAACCTGTGTGCTGTCCGCTGCCGAAACGACTCCACTGACGCCTTCCTCGATCGCATGGGAAATCGTATTTACGGAATTTGCAATCTCATCCATGGAATTCTGTAAAGAATCCGTCTTTGCCTCAAAATCTGCCATGACACTTTCGATAAATGTTGCCTTGTCATGATATGCCCCACCGGATTCCACAAACTTCTGGAATTCCGGCAGGATTTTTTCATTCATGTACTCTACCAGTCCGTTTGCATTGTCTGCAAGATTATGTACTGCAGTTATAACAATGGCATTGATGCTCTGGATATTGTTAGCCGCTTCCTGACTGGCGGCTGCCAGCTGACTGATTTCGGAAGCAACCACTGCAAATCCTTTTCCTGCATCCCCGGCACGGGCAGCCTCAATGGATGCGTTTAATGCAAGCAGGTTTGTCTGGCTTGCAATATTTAAGATGTCGTTTGTCAGATTGTCTACCTGATTGACACTGTTGCTGTCCTCAATTGCCTGACTCAGCACGGAAACAATGTCATTTACTTTCGCACCCGTTGTATCCATATTTTCACGTGCAGCATGTTCCATTGCCTCTGCATGCTCTTTCATTTCTTTTGTATACTGATTGATTTCAATCGTTTTCTCTGCAATTGACTTGACTTCACCGGCAACCGATTCGGTATTTTCATTAATCCGTGAAGCATTGTCGGAAATATCCTGCATCGTTGCAGAAAGTTCTTCCGTCAGTGCGGACAGATCGGATACACTTCCGTTGGAAGTCTGCACACTCTCACGCACTTCATTTACAACACCCTCAAGATCCCTGGAATTGCTGCTGATCATCCGGAAAATTTCCTGCAGCTTTGCCATAAAAGCATTGATGCCTCCACCGACAGATGCCACTTCTTTGTTGTTGGTAATGGTAACCCTGCGGGTCAGGTCACCCTGCCGGTTATCAATTCCAGAAATAATCTCATTTATTTCCCTGTTCGTATTTGTAAGCGGATAGATTACCCACCGAAGCACTGCCACCATTGCTGAAAAAAGTGCTGCAATACTAATCAGAATCGTCACTACGCTTGTTCCGATTGAACTATGGTATGCAGATGTCAGTTTCTGTCTCTGTGCATCTGCATCCTGATTTACAATTTTCTTGATACTTTCGATATCCGACTCAATGGCATCTGCACACTTGCTGATTTTTCCATTCGCAAGTTCATAGGCATCTTCATTTTTCCCTGCTGCGGAAAATGCCATAACATTGGCACATTCATACTTTAATTCTTCGTAATTTTTTTGGATGTCATTGTATTCTTTTTTGGTATCCGGTGTCACGTATGTCTTGTAACTTTCCAGATCTTTCTCCAATGCATCTTCCTGACTGCGGATTTTTTCCACCAGCTTGATCATGGAATCCAGATCCACCGCTATGATATGGGACAGTCCCAGATTATGGATGTCCTGCGTCTGTTTCTGGATTTCTGCCAGACCCGAAACATTCTTTAAAGATACTTCCGAAATCTGTACGGCACTCCGGTTAACGTTCCTGATATTGGAAACAGACATCACATTCGAGATGATACTGAATATTCCAAGTATAAATACCGGAATTAAAATGATAAGTTTGGTACTTAATTTCTTTTTCTGATTCATATGCTCCCACCTCTTAGCCTGCTACTGATTTTGTAATACCATCGACCAGATTATCCATCAGTTTCTGTAACTTTATGTGGTTTGGATTTCCTGCTGCCATCGTATTCCCGAATTCCATGCTTGCATCCCAGTAACTGTTTCCGACACGCTGCAGTTTTCCGAATTCCGACTGTGCAATCACTGCCTGAATGGATGGAGAAGCCTTAACCGCATCCGAATCCGCTGCCTTTGTATTGGAAGGTCCCTGTCCGTTCATCTCAAACCGGACAGTCTGGTTCTGCTCATTGGTCAACCAGTCTGCCAGTTTTGCTGCCCACTGTGGATTTGCCGAATAAGCACTGACTCCCATCAGCTTATAGCCGGTAAAGGAAGCCATCTGTACCTGTTTTCCTGCCACGGTATAGGTCGGAAGCTTGGCTGCGCCAATATCATCTCCCCAGATCTTTTTCAGTTCGGTCTCACTCCATACACCGCTTACCCCTGCAATTACACTGCCTTTTTTTGCACCTTTAATAAAATCTTCATTCACCGCATTTTCAAATCCACTGCTGGAACTGATATCAAGCATCGCCTGCGCAATATCCACGCCTTTGATATCCCCTTCGGTGGAATTCCATTCACAGTGGTTTGTCACATTGTCATCATTGATACCGAAATCCAGTCCTGTATTTCCGAAAAACGAATACAGATACCAGCCGGAAGACCAGTCCATCATAAACTTCTTATGATTTTTTTCTGCTACTTTTAAAATGCCGTCAAGGGTTTTGACATCCGAATCACTCAGGTACTTTTTGTTATAATACAAAAAATACCCATTGTCTGCAGTCATGGGATATGCATAAAGCGTATCATCGACTGTGGCAGCGTCTATTGCGCCCTCCACATTTGCTTTTTTCACTTCGTCTGCATTCGGAACCGGATACAATGCACCACCGGCCGCCATAGAAGCCACCTGGTCATCTGCAAGGATAAACACATCAGCTGCGTTATGCACATCTCCAAGCACATTGTCACGCGTATCGGAATCCGCATTCTGTTCCAGAGTGATATCAAAAGTTGCCTGCCCCTTATACTCTTCTTTGAAACTGTCGATCATCTTATTCAACGCATCATACGTTGATTCCTCTGCCCACACTCTCAGTTTTACCGTTCCGCTCGTCCTGTCCGTCTCCTGTGCACTGCCCTGCGTGGTCTCCGTTGCACCCTGAGGTACCGCCGATGCGCAGCCGCCCAGCATGGACACAGCAAAGATTCCTGCCAGCATGGCTGACAATAACCTCTTTCTCTTCATAAAGTCTCTCCCTTTCTTCATGTCGTTTCCACCTTTTGTTGTATATACACAAATTTCACAGTGGATTTACTGTTATTATACTATAAATATTTGCAAAAAACAGGTAAAATTGCATTTTTATTGCGCATTTTTACCTGTTTTTTGCGTTTTTATTATATTCTTTTATACGTTATCAGTGATAGATTATTTCAACATGTTTTCCAGTGCCGTCTTCGCCTGTGCAATGGCATCCGGAATACCAGCCGGATTCTTTCCACCGGCCTGTGCCATATTCGGACGTCCACCGCCGCCACCGCCGACGTTTCCGGCGATCGCCTTGATCAGATTACCGGCATGTGCCCCCTGCTTCATCGCTGCATCGGTTGCCATGGCAATCAGGTTTACCTTTCCGTCACAATCGGATGCGATCACTACGACGCCCTCACCGATCTTGTCCTTCAGCTGGTCACCGAGATCACGCAGACCATTCATATCCACACCAGATACGCTGGTTGCCAGAAGCTTCACACCTTTGACATCCTCGATCTGATTCATCACATCCCCAAGTGCATCCTTGGCTGCCCTGCTCTTTAACGCCTCGTTCTCGCTCTGCAGATCTTTCATCTCTGCGGTCAGATGCTCCAGACGTTCCTTAAGGTTTGCAGGTGTAGACTTTACAACCTTCGCTGCTTCCTGAAACTCTTCTTCCATCTTTTTGTAGTATGCAATCACATTGTCACCGGTCAGTGCTTCGATACGGCGCACACCGGCTGCAACACCGCTCTCAGAAAGAATCTTAAATGTCTTGATCTCTGCAGTATTCTTTACATGTGTACCGCCACAGAACTCCCTGGAGAACTCTCCCATGGAAACGACACGGACTTTTTCCCCATACTTTTCGCCAAACAGAGCCATTGCCCCGGTCTTCTTTGCCTCATCAACGGTCATGATATCGGTACGGACTTCCATGCCCTCGTTGATCTTTTCATTGACCATTTCTTCCACTTTCTGCAACTCTTCCGGAGTCATGGCTGCAAAGTGGGTGAAATCGAATCTGGTACGTTCACTGTCCTGATAAGACCCCGCCTGCTCGACATGTGTACCCAGCACTTCACGGAGTGCTTTCTGCAGTAAATGGGTTGCCGAATGGTTTGCACAGGTCTTTGCGCGAAGTTTTGCGTCTACAACCAGTTCCACTTCCTCGCCGGTATGGATCATGCCGGATACCATATGTCCGATATGTCCGTATTTACCGCCCAGAAGCTTAACCGTATCCTCAACCTGGAATACACCGTCCGCCGTACGGATCTGTCCCTTATCGCCCTGCTGACCGCCCATCGTGGCATAAAACGGAGTCTTCTCTACGATAATGGTTCCTGCATCCCCATCGGAAAGTGCTTCCACGATCTCGGTCTCGGTCGTCATAACCGTAACTTTAGAAGCATATGTCAGATTCTCGTATCCGACAAATTCTGTTGTGATGGAAGGATCAATCTGCTCGTAAACCGTTGCATCTGCACCCATGTAGTTTGTCACTTTACGGGCACTTCTGGCTTTCTGTCTCTGTTCTTCCATACAGGCCTTAAACTCGTCCTCATTATAGGAAAAGCCCTTTTCTTCAAGGATTTCTTCGGTCAGATCTACCGGGAATCCATAAGTATCGTAAAGTTTGAATGTATCGGCACCGGAAAGTTCCTTTTTGCCGTTTTTCTTCATCTCCTCCATCAGGTCAGACAAAATGGCAAGTCCCTGATCGATGGTCTTATTGAATTTCTCTTCTTCCTGTGTCAGAACCTTAAAGATAAATTCTTTCTTCTCTTCCAGTTCCGGATATCCATCCTTGCTCTCATTGATGACCGTCTCTGATAATTTTGCAAGAAACAGTCCGTCAATTCCAAGCATCTTTCCGTGACGTGCCGCACGACGGATCAGACGGCGCAGAACGTAGCCTCTTCCTTCATTGCTTGGCATAACACCATCGGATACAAGAAATGTGGAAGAACGGATATGATCCGTAATCAGACGGATGGATACGTCATCCATGGCATCTACTTCATACTTCTTTCCGGACATCTCACAAATCTTGTCGCGGATCGCTTTCATGGTATCAATATCAAATACGGAATCCACATCCTGCATAACAACTGCCAGACGCTCAAGTCCCATACCGGTATCAATATTTTTCTGGGAAAGCTCGGTATAACCGCCCTTGCCGTCCCCTTCAAACTGTGTAAACACGTTGTTCCATACTTCCATGAAACGGTCACAATCACAGCCTACTTTACAATCCGGACTTCCGCATCCGTATTTTTCGCCTCTATCATAGTAAATTTCAGAACACGGACCACATGGACCGGCACCATGCTCCCAGAAGTTGTCACATTCTCCGGTCTCAGGATCACGGTAAAAACGTGTGATCTTCTCTCCCGGAACTCCTACTTCCCTGGTCCAGATCTCATACGCTTCCTCATCTTCTCCATAAATGGACGGATACAGACGATCCTCCTCAAGCCCAAGTACCTTTGTCAGGAATTCCCATGACCAGGCAATCGCTTCATGCTTAAAATAATCCCCAAAAGAGAAGTTTCCAAGCATCTCAAAGAATGTAAGGTGACGCGCAGTCTTTCCTACATTTTCAATATCTCCGGTACGCACACACTTCTGACATGTAGTCACACGTCTGCGTGGCGGAATCTCCTGTCCTGTAAAATACGGCTTGAGCGGTGCCATTCCCGCATTGATGAGTAATAAGCTGTTGTCATTGTGTGGTACTAATGAAAAGCTCTTCATGACAAGATGTCCCTTGCTCTCGAAGAAGTCAAGATACATCCGGCGCAGCTCATTTACGCCATAACTCTTTTTCATTACCAGTTCCTCCAAAATCATTCTTTCGTCGTGTCAGCCTTCGCATCCTTGTGCCTGCGGAGTCTGATACCAATAAATGCCCCTAATCCGCCGATCAAAGCCAAAGCAGCCATCTCGACCACATATCTGCCAATACATAAAAGAAAATCTGTCATATAGTTTTCTCCTCTCTGTTGTTACCCCATTAACTTAATTATTATATATGAATTTTTCTGTAAATTCAAGAGTTAGAGTTCCCCGAACGGAAATACCTGATTCTCCCTTTCAATTTCAATTACGCGGTCTGCCATTCCAAGATTTGTAATGTGTTTTTTGTATTCCCTGATTGCAGAATAATCCTGCCACATATGCATCGGGAAAACAAATTCTGCATCGGTGTTTTTCAGCACAAAATCAATCCCGAGTGTCTGATACGGTCCCAGCCGCGGATCCATCGGGACAAACGCAAAATTGACCGGCTTGTCCGCAAGCTTACGGATCTCGTGCCGGAAAGTGCGTTCCTGTTTGCCGTTTATAAGTTCTCCCACATGTTCCATCTTCCAGTCGTTTAAATCTCCTGCATGGAAGATACTCACCCCACGCACATTCACATAAAATGCCACTCCTGCATCGGTAGACAAAAGGGTCTGGATCTTTAGATCATCCACTTCATAATGGTTGTTTGCGGAGACAAACGTCACTTTTTTCCGCACCCCCGGGTCAATTCCATGCTTTTGCAGAAAATGCGGACTGATGCGGATATCCTTGGATAAAATATAATGTACATTGGTATATTTTTCACTCCAGCGCAGAATATCCATGTCAAAATGATCCTGATGTTTGTGGCTGGCAAACATATAGATTTTTGTATCCGGTGCGTAATCTGGAATCTTTCCCGTAAAGTGGAAACCATTCACCCGGTCCCCGCCAAAATAATCAAAAATCAATACCAGATCATCCACTTCCACCAGAAAACAGCTGTGATGTATAAAAATTACCTGCATGTTATTCCAATCTCCTTTATCATCTGTGTTACAAGCTTTTGAAATACCGGAGCCACCGCATCGGCTGCTTCCTGCACCTCCTTATGGGACAATGGCTGTGGCGAAATGCCGCATGCCAGATTCGAGATACAGGAAATTCCCACAATCCGCATCCCCATATGATTCGCCGCCACAGCCTCACATGCCGTACTCATTCCTACGGCATCCGCTCCGAGTGTACGCGCCATTGCCACCTCCTGTGGAGATTCATAGGCCGGCCCGGTAAACTGCAGATACGTTCCCTCTTTTAAATCCGCCCCGGTCTCTGCCGCACATTTTTTTGCGATTTTCTGTAAATCATAATCATAAATCCGGCTCATATCCGGAAACCGCGGTCCCAGTTCCTCTATATTTTCTCCAATGAGCGGCGACGGAACAAAACTTGCAATCTGCCCGGTAAGAAGCATCAGATCCCCCGCCTTCATGCCCAGCTGGATTCCGCCCGCTGCATTTGTCAAAAACAGAACTTCTGCCCCCAGAAGTTTCATCAGCCGGATCGGCCGTACCACTTCCGTCATGGAATATCCTTCATAATAATGCACACGTCCCTGCATGCACACAACCGGCACATCCCCGACATAACCAAACACAAAGCGCCCAGTATGGCCCGGCACCGTAGATACCGGAAATCCCTCGATCTCATGATAATCCACCGTGGCCTCCACGCGAAGCTGCGACGCATAATCACCCAGACCGGACCCTAGTACCAGTGCCACTTTCGGCACAAAATCTGTTTTCGTCCTCACGCTGCGCACACAGCGCATGAGAGTTTCATATTCGTTGCTCATTTGTTCTCCTTATTTTTTGCAATTACATACAGAATTTCATTAACTAATAGTATAACAGAATCAAAAATAAAATAAAACAAGAGCAACTGAAATTCATACTTTTTTTATTTCTCTTAAATAATGATGCAGATCATTCCCCCATTGCTGTCATTGACAATTTTCTGCATAGTATCCTGCAGTTTCAGCTGGCACTCATCATCCATCTGCAGGATCTTGCTGCGGATGCCGTCTTCCATCAGTTCCCCGACCGATTTTCCGAAAATATTTGTGGTCCAGATTCCTTCCTTGCTCTCCTCCCCCTCGCGGATATATGCAATCAGATCATTTGCCTGTTCCTCACTGCCGACAATCGGTGCTATTTCGGTTTCAATGTCTGCCTTGATCATATGAATGGACGGGGAAATTGCCCGCATTTTCACGCCATATTTTCCGGCATGCTGGATCAGCACCGGATCTTCCATCCGGATATCCGAAAGCCCCGGCATGACCACTCCATACCCCTTCTGTTCCACAGCTGCCATGGCATCTTCCACACGCTCGTATTCTTTTTTCATCCGGGAGAGGGAACGCAGCATGGAAATCATCTGATATTCCCCTTCGATCTGCATTCCCGTCATCTCACTGATGTAGGAGAAATAGCACTGTTCCGTTGTCTCCATACGGATCGTCACGGTTCCGTTGGAAAGATCTGCCGTCTGTAGCTGGATGTCACGAAAGACCTCCTCTGCCATCTGCTCATTTGCACTTTTTACCCATTCCTGCCCGGCAAGCACAGCCGCTGCATCCCGCACGCGGCCGATTCCATCCATCAGTCTGGATGCCGTCTGAATCATGGCTGCCTTTAATTTATGTTCCATTGGAAGCATTTCCGTCCACTTTGGAATTGCAAAGTCCACACGGGTAACCGGAAATTCAAACAGAATCGCCTTCATAACCGTAACCAGATCCTCCCGGTGCATCTGCTGACAGTTGACCGGAACCACTACCGCCTGATATTCCTGCTCTAAACTTTCTTTCAGTGCAAGTGTCTCACTGCTGTATGGGCGCACGGAATTTAAAACAATCACATACGGTTTTCCAATCTCTTTAAGCTTTTCCACCGCGGTTTGTTCTGCCTCCACATAATTTTCCCGCGGAAGTTCCCCGATACTGCCATCCGTTGTCACCACAATACCAATGGTTGCATGGTCTTTGATTACTTTTTCTGTTCCAATTCTCGCTGCATCCGAAAAAGGAATTTCCTCCTCGAACCACGGCGTATGTACCATGCGATATCCGTCCCCCTCCAGATGACCATTTGCTCCCTCCACCATAAAACCGACACAGTCAATCAGACGCACACTGACACTGCTCTCATCTGCAAGTGTGATCTCTGCTGCCTCCTGCGGAATAAATTTCGGTTCTGTCGTCATGATCGTTTTCCCGGCGGCTGACTGAGGCAGTTCATCGAGCGTCCGTTTTTTTTCTTCCTCATCTTCGATGTACGGAAGTACAAACAGATCCATAAACCGCTTAATGAACGTTGACTTTCCGGTGCGGACCGGTCCTACAATACCAATGTAGATTTCGCCGTTCGTTCTTTTCTGGATATCTTTATATAAATCAAACTCCATAAAAAAATCTCCCTTCTTTGCATATTCGATTAATCTATCTAATCTATATGCAAAGGGGAGAATTCTTATTCACAGAAATACTCTGTTGTATATTTATTTCTCAGATGACTTCTTTTTGTCGGAAGTCTTCTTCTTTGCAGCTTCTTTCTCTGCTGCTTTCTTTGCCTGCTCAGCAAGCACTTTTTCACTGATGCGTCCATACATCTGCATGTATTTATAGAGTTTCTTTGCCAGATCCTTGGTAATCTGTCCCTCCAGGGCACGCCACTTCCAGTTTTCTCCAAGTGTGGACGGAATGTTGATGCGGGCTTCGGAGCCAAGTCCGATCAGATCCTGCATCGGAACAATTGCCATATCTGCAACGGAAGACCATGCGGCACGCATCATACCCCAGTTATAACCTTCCTCCTCCGTCAGGTTCAGGTATTCGATTGCAAACTTGACAGATGCTTTCGGTGCGGTCTTCATCCATCCCATCACGGTATCATTGTCATGTGTTCCTGTATATACAACACAGTGACTGGTATAGGTGTGCGGCAGATAATCACTTCCCTCACGGCTGTCAAACGCAAACTGGATGACTTTCATGCCTGGGAATCCGGAATCCTTTAACAGTTTGCGGACAGAATCTGTCAAAAATCCCAGATCTTCCACGATAATCGGAAGTTTGCCAAGTTTCTTCTCCAACTGGTTAAACAGATCCATACCCGGACCCTGCTTCCATTTTCCGTTCTTTGCAGTTTTATCTTTTGCCGGGATTGCATAATAAGAATCAAATCCGCGGAAATGATCGATGCGGATAATATCATACAGCTCGCTCATCGCTTTGATTCGTTTGGTCCACCATGCATAGTTATCTTTTTTCATTTCATCCCAGCGGAACAGCGGATTGCCCCAGAGCTGTCCATCTGCCGAAAATCCGTCCGGAGGACATCCTGCCACTTCAATCGGATTTAAATCTTCATCCAGATAAAACTGTTTCGGATTTGCCCATACATCCGCACTGTCTCCGGCCACATAGATCGGCACATCTCCGATAATCTCGATTCCGTTTTCATTGGCATATGCCTTTAACTCTCTCCACTGTTTAAAGAACAGATACTGAAGCATCTTATAAAACTCAATATCTTCTGCGTACTTTTTTCTTGCCTCATCCAATGCCGCTGCGTCACGCACACGAAGTTTCTCATCCCACTCGGCCCATGCTTTTCCGTCATTGGCATCTTTTAATGCCATAAACAGTGTATAATCTTCCAGCCAGTCCTTTTCCGCCTCACAAAATGCCGAAAAATCTTCCGGCATATTTTTTACAAAACGGGCATATGCTTTATGCAGCAATGCATAGCGTGATACATACATGGTTCCATAATCAATGTATTCCTCGCTTGTGCCCCAGTCAAATGACTCACATTCCTTTTTCTTTAATAAATTTTCCTTGCAGAGAATGTCCAGATCAATAAAATAAGGATTTCCCGCAAAACTGGAAAACGACTGATACGGCGAATCCCCGTAACTGGTCGGACAGATCGGCAGAATCTGCCAGTAAGTCTGACCTCCTTTTACCAGAAAGTCTACAAATTTTCTGGCTGATTTTCCCATAGTTCCAATGCCATACGGTGATGGCAGAGAAGATATCGGCATAAGTACGCCACTTGTTCTCATAAGTGATTCCTCCTAAGATCCAATCTATAATCTATAATTATATCATACCACCTTTTTGTCCCCTTGTAAAAAACATTTTTCAATGCTAGTATGAAGAAAAGGGATTATGAGGTGAAGAATTATGAACGATGTCATAAAACATAAAATCAAACACAATGCACACCGTACACTGGTGTCGATCAAATGGGTAATTTTTGCAATTCTTGTCGGCGGTATCGTCGGACTGTGCGGCACCGCATTTTATTTTTGTCTGACATTTGTCACCGTGCTGCGCGGGCAGGACCCCTGGCTGTTGTATCTGCTCCCTGTCGGGGGACTGATCATTGTCGGTGCTTATCACCTGCTGCACGATGAAAAAGATACCGGAACCAATCTGGTCATCTCTGCCATCCACTCGGATGACGAGCTGCCCCTGCGCATGGCTCCTTTGATCTTTATTTCCACACTGATCACGCACCTGTTCGGCGGATCTGCCGGCCGTGAAGGTGCTGCCCTGCAGATGGGCGGAAGTATCGGAAACGCAATCGGAAAATTCTTCCGTTTTGACGATAAAGATAAACATGTCATGATCATGTGCGGCATGAGTGCTGCGTTTTCCGCTCTCTTTGGTACCCCGATGGCTGCTGCCATCCTTCCAATGGAAATTGTAAGTGTCGGCGTCATGTACTATACCGCCCTTGTTCCATGTGTGATCAGTTCTCTTGTCGCACACGGAGTTGCTTACCTGTTTGGTGTTTCCAACCAATGGTTTTCCATCGAGCACATCCCGGACTTTGGCATTCTTCCTGCCGTGCAGATTTCCATCCTTGCCGTGCTCTGCGCACTGGTAAGTATTGTTTTTTGTATTCTTCTGCACAAAAGTGAAGAAATTTACCGCAAACTGTTCCAGAATCCCTACATCCGCATCTTTGCCGGTGGATGTATTGTTGTCATTCTGACGATGCTTGTCGGCAACCAGAATTACAATGGTACCGGTATCGGCATCATCCAGATGTGCATTGATGGAACGGTCCGTCCGGAAGCCTTCCTGTTAAAGATGATCTTTACCGCACTGACTCTTGGTGCCGGTTACAAAGGCGGAGAAATTGTTCCTTCCTTTTTCACCGGCGCGGCCTTTGGCTGCCTGTTTGGAACGCTGACCGGCATATCCCCGACACTTTGTACGGCTGTCGGCATGACTGCCGTATTCTGTGGTGTCACAAACTGTCCGATCACTTCACTGTTAATCAGTTTTGAATTGTTCGGTTATGACGGCATGCCGTATTTTCTTCTGGCTGTCGCTTTCAGCTATATGCTCTCCGGATACTTTGGTCTGTACCGGAGCCAGAAGATTGTGTACTCCAAATACAAAACCAGTTACATCAACAAGACAACTCATTAATCCCAAGAACCACACAGCCAGTCGCCGGCAATTCCATGTTCGAATGAACCGAACCGATTGGCCGGGTTCCTGCATGCAGGTCATCAATATATAACGTCCATGTCCTGTCATCCGGCAGCAGGAGTGTTTCTTTTCTGCCGGATGCATTGTATGCCACCAGAAGTGTTTCTTCCGGCTGGCGGATTGTAAACGCGATGGTCTGTTCGGATGTCATTTCCATAAACAAAATATTCTGGCGGATCTCCTCTGCGTCTGTCATACGCAATCCTTTATGTGCTTTCCGGAAAGCAATCAGTCCCCTGTAATACTGCTGCAGCCCTTTTTGTCCATCGCTCCAGTCATAGCGCAGTACATTTGTTTCATACGGCAGATTATAACTGTTCTCGGATATCTCACCATTTTTTCCGGCTGGTTTGGTTCGTGCAAACTCTTCTCCCCCCAGGAAAAACGGAACTCCCTGTGCGGTAAATACCATCGCAGCCGCCAGACGGTTCATTGCAAGGCGTTCGCCTGCATCACAATCCGGTCTGGAAATCTGCAGTTTATCCCACAAGGTCAGATTGTCGTGACAGGAAACATAATTGATCACTTTCTCCGGTGTATCCGTCCATGTGCCGCCGGCTGCATAGGTATAAGCTGCATAATCTACCTGTGGATGCCACACACCTCCTGTTGCACAGTAACGCACCGCAACTTTCATTTTTTCCTTTCCGCTGACATAGCCGCAGTCTTTGTTATAAAACACATGTCCGCGCACCATGTCCCGGATATCATCCGAAAACATTCCGATGCCGTCCAGCATACGCGCGTTTCTCTTCATGGCACGCCTAAATTCCGGCATGGTTGAAGTACCGCCTGTCCAGCCCTCTCCATACAGAATGATATATGGATTGATTTCTTTTAACCTGCGGCTGATCTCATTCATGGTATCAATATCAAGAACACCCATCAGATCAAACCGGAACCCATCCACATGATATTCCCTTGCCCAGTAACAGACAGATTCTACGATGTATTTGCGCATCATCGGCTGCTCCGAAGCAATTTCATTGCCACAGGCAGATGCATTGGAATATCTGGTTCCGTTCATCCGGTAATAATAATCCGGCTCACATTTCTGCAGACAGCTGTCCAGATCATAGGTGTGATTGTACACCACATCCATGATCACTCCGATACCCTCCCTGTGAAAAGCCGCAATCATTTCTTTCATTTCCCGGATACGCACCTCCCCATGGAACGGATCTGTTGAAAAAGATCCCTCCGGTACGTTATAATTCAGCGGATCGTATCCCCAGTTATACTCCCGCTTCTTTGGTGCCGCCTCATCAATACTTGCAAAATCATACATTGGCATGATCTGCACATGCGTAATACCGAGCGATTTCAGATAATCCAGCCCGGTAGCTTCTCCCTCTTTGTTTTTGGTTCCCTTTTCTGCCAGTCCCAGATACTTTCCCGGATATTTTACCCTGGAAGAGCCATCCGCGGTACTGTCCAGAACAGAAATCTCACAGATCACCAGATCCGTACGGTTTGAAAAAACCGGTCCATGATCCTCCTTAAAATTCTCCGGATCAGTTTCTTTTAGGTCCAGCACCATACTCCGCTGCCCGTTCACACCGACAGCTACCGAATATGGATCCTGTGACTCCACGGTCTTGCCGCTTCTCTCCAGACGGTATGTATAATAAACATGCCGCAAATCTCCGTCTACCCGAATCGTCCAGGTTCCCTGTACATCCCGTTTCATCGGAAGTGTATCCGACAGGCAGTCCCCGTCTCCTTCCCGATACAGACACAGTGTTACTGCATCCGCAGTCGGAGCCCAGAGCCGGAACGCTGTATATTTCTTTGTGTACACAGCACCCAGATCATTTCCATCATATGGAATCCTTTGCTGCATTCCCTCTCTCCTCCCTGAAATATATTATTTTCGCATTTTTTCGTAATTCATTATATTTTAATTTTATGTATCTGTAAATTGGAAAAATCACTAAGTTTTTTTCAATATTTTGTGAAATAAGACGAAGAAAAGAGGCATTCCATGTTTTATGCCATGAAATGCCTCTTTTTTTGTTTTCCGTATCAGGCAAACCCTTATGCGTTTGTTGCCTGTACCATTGCCTCAAGGGTTCTGACTGCTGCTCCAGAATCGATCGTCTTTGCTGCAAGTGCAATGCCATCTGCAATACTGTCTGCCTTTTTCCCAATATACAAAGCGGCTCCTGCATTCAAAAGCACAATCTCCCTCTTTGGTCCCTGTTCCTTTCCAGAAAGAATATCTCTGGTGATCTGTGCGTTTACGGCTCCATCCCCACCCTGCAGTTTTGCGATTTCACACCGCTTTAATCCAAACTGTTCCGGTGTGATTGTATAGGTGGTTACTTTTCCGTCCTTAATTTCAGATACCGTGGTCTCACCGGTCAGTGTGATCTCATCCATGTTATCCTCTCCGCTGACAACCATTCCCCGTTCTACCCCGAGGTTCATCATGGTTCCCGCAATCACTTCCGTAAGTGCCGGGGAATACACCCCTACAAGCATTGCCCTGGCACGGGATGGATTAGAAAGTGGTCCTAAAATATTAAACACGGTGCGGATGCCCAGCTGTTTCCGGACCGGTCCCACATACTTCATGGCAGGATTAAAATGCGGTGCAAACATAAATCCGATCCCGACCGTCTCCACACACTTTTCTACCACAGCCGGATCTGCGGAAATATTTACGCCAAGTGCTTCTAACACATCTCCGGCACCACTTTTAGAAGAAATGGAACGATTGCCATGTTTTGCCACCGGAAGCCCGGCTGCTGCCACAACGAACGCTGATGTTGTGGAAATATTAAACGAATAGGTACAGTCTCCGCCGGTACCGACAAAATCCACATAATCTGCCACTTTCGGACTGATCGTATTTGCCTTGTTGCGCAATACAGCTGCCAGTCCCGTAATCTCATCCAGCGTTTCCCCTTTCATGCGGAGTGCTGTCAGAAAACATGCAATCTGCGCCTCTGTTGCCTGTCCGGTCAGAATCAGCTCCTGTGCTTTCATCGCTTCCTCTTTTGTCAGATCTTTTCCCTCTACCAGTTTGGCCAGAATCTCTTTCATCTATGATATCCTCCTGTTTTATTCGCTTTTCCGTTACATTTCATTTAACTCTTTTTTGAATGTGCTGCAATAGTCTGCTGCAGCCTGCGGATCAAAACCGTGTTCCCGCATCAGTGTGATAAAATGAGAGCCTACAATGGCTCCGTCAATAATCTCTTTCATCGGACGTACATCCTCTGCCGTGCGGATACCAAATCCCATCATAACCGGAATTTTTGCCTCTTTCTTTACCGCTGTCAGATATTCTAAAATCTGACGGTGGAAGGTTGCTTCCTGTCCGGTAACTCCCATGGAAGACACACAGTAGACGAATCCCCTTGCATTTTTAAGGATTTTTGGCACACGGTCTTTGGATACCGGGGAAACCAGCTGGATCAGAATGGTTCCATCCTCTTTCTGTAACTGTGTCTGGAGTTCTTCCTGCTCTTCCAGCGGCAGATCCGGAATGATCAGTCCATCCACCCCGCAGGCATTGCACTCTTTTACAAATTTTTCCACTCCATAATGCAGTACCGTGTTGTAATACATCATAAATACAATCGGGATCTGCACACCATCGTCACGCATCTCTTTCATACAGGTAAATGTCTTCTCCAGATTTGCCCCGCCGAGAATTGCCTCATAGGAAGCCGCCTGAATGACCGGACCGTCCGCTACCGGATCGGAAAACGGAATTCCAAGTTCAATAATGTCCGTTCCCGCCGCTTCCTGTGCTTTGATGATCGCCTTTGTCTTATCATAATCCGGCAGACCTGCTGTGATATAAGTAATAAATGCCTTTTCTTTCTTTTCCTGTAACGCCTGAAGCGCTGTCTCAATTCGATTCATCCCTGTTATGCCCTCCTTAATTCAGATATCCTTTTCCGTCAAGATAATCCGCAATGGTGTTTACATCTTTATCTCCACGACCGGACAGACAGATAATCATGCTCTGGTCCATGGTCATTTCTTTTGCCTTTTTAAATGCATAGGCAACGGCATGTGCACTCTCAATTGCCGGAATAATTCCCTCTAACTTACACAGTTCCATCAGCGCATCCATTGCCTCCACATCCGTAATTGCCACATATTTTGCACGTCCGGTATCCCGCAGATATGCATGCTCCGGTCCGACTCCCGGATAATCCAGTCCGGCGGAAATGGAGTGTGCCAGCTGGATATTTCCATCGGTATCCTGCAACAGATACGAACGCATGCCATGCAATACTCCAGGCTCTCCCAAAGCCATGGCGCTGGCATGTTTTCCGGTCTCAATTCCAAGGCCCGCTGCTTCTACACCGATCAGTTCCACCTCCGGCTCATCAATAAAATCGGCAAACATTCCGATGGAATTGGAACCGCCGCCCACACATGCCATAACCACATCCGGATTCTTTCCTTCTGCTTCCATGTGCTGACGCTTTGCCTCCCGGCTGATCACACTCTGAAACTCTTTCACCATCTTCGGATACGGATACGGTCCTACCGCAGATCCGATAATATAGAACGTATCCTCCGCTGTTTTAGCCCAGGTACGGATGGCTTCGTTTGTCGCGTCTTTTAAGGTATTGCTTCCGGATTCCACGGATACCACTTTTGCACCAAGCATCTCCATACGCATCACATTCAGTTTCTGTCTCTGGATATCTTCTTTTCCCATGTACACCGTACATTCCATATCAAACAGTGCTGCTCCCGTTGCAGTAGCTACACCATGCTGTCCTGCACCGGTCTCCGCGATTACCTTTGTCTTTCCCATACGCTTTGCCAGAAGGATCTGACCGATCACATTGTTGATCTTGTGGGCACCGGTATGGTTTAAATCTTCACGCTTTAAGTAAATTTTTGTACCGTATTTTGCAGACAGACGCTCTGCATAGTAAAGCGGTGTCTCTCTGCCGACATACTGTTTCAGATAATAATGATACTGCTTCATAAACTCCGGATCATGAATGGCCTCCTCATATGCCTGATCCAGTTCCTGTAATGTATTCATCAGCGACTCTGCCACATACTGTCCGCCAAACTGTCCATAATATGCTTTCTTATTCATCTTTCTTTCCTTTCTTTTGCTTCCTCTTTGACACATGCTACAAATTGTTTGATCAATGCTTCATCTTTGCCATTTTCATTTTCCACCCCGGAACTGACATCCACAACATCCGGATGAAACAGCTGGATTCCTTTGTTCACATTTCCGGCATGTAAGCCTCCTGCTAAAACGAATTTTCTCCCGGCAAAAATTCCCTCTGTCTGGTGAAACGTCTGCGTCTTTTGCCAGTCAAACGTCTGTCCGCCTCCGTAATTTGCTCCATCCACCACAAGTGCTGTAATTTTCTGCTGTAACTTTTCCGGCAAATCCAAAAAATCTTTTGTCTTTTCTGCAAACTCTTTGGGATCTGACAGGTTTATGGCATACCAGACGGGAAGTTCCACTGCCGAAAGTGCCTCGGCTGACAGCGTTCCATGCATCTGGATGATATCAAATTTCATCTGTTGCAGTATTTGAATCTGTGCTGCATCCGGAGAAACAGTCACGGCAACTTTCTTTATATCCGGACGGATTTTTTCCATAATTTTTTTTGCTTTTTGACAGCTTACATTGCGTTTGCTTTTTTCATAAAACACAAATCCTGTATAATCGGCACCTGCATCATTTACATATTGTGCATCCACTGGCTTTTGAAGTCCGCAGATCTTTACTTTTGGTCTCATGCCTGATACAGCTCCTTCCACTTTTGTGCAAGCGCTTTTGGATTTTCCGATTCCATAAATGCCCGCCCGATCAAAAAGGCATCTACTCCGCAATCGCGCAGAAAACGTACATCTTCATCCCCTGTAATTCCACTTTCTGCCACAAACACCTTATCCTCTGGCACATAAGGGCGAAGCCGTCTGGTATGTTCTAGAGAAATCGTAAAATCTTTCAGATTTCGATTATTGACTCCAATAATGCGCGGATTGATTTTCATTGCCCGCTCTACCTCTGCCTCATCATGCGTTTCTACCAGCACATCGAGTTCAAGTTCTCTTGCCAGCTGATAAAAATCATGCATCTGTGCATCATCCAAAATTGCCGTAATCAAAAGTACCGCATCCGCTCCAATCACTTTTGCCTCATAAAACTGATACTCACAGATCATAAAATCTTTCCGTAAAATCGGAAGCTGTGATTTCGCCCGGATTTCCTTTAAATATTCTACATTTCCGTGAAAATGATCTTCTTCTGTCAGACACGAAATGGCATCCACAGATGCATTGTATTCCGCGATCCGCTCCATCAGATCAATCTTGCTTGTAATTGTTCCAAGACTTGGGGATGCTTTCTTAAATTCTCCGATAATAGAAAGTCCCGGTTTCTTTAAATGATTGTAAAAGCAATTGGCTTCCCTCGTCTTTGTCTCCTCTGCCATACGGCGCATCTGACTTTCTGAAATGCGGGCCATATGTTCTGGAAGCCGTCTTTTTTTGTCTGCTACAATTTCTTCTAAAATCATATCGTATCTCCTAACACTTTTCGGGGACATCGGTCCATATAAAGTTTTCCTTTGGCAAAGGACCGACGCTGCATGTTAGATTTCCAAGGAAATCTAACACATATCATTTACGAAGTTTTCTATGATGCGTTTGCCGTGTTCGGTATAAATGGATTCCGGATGGAACTGTAATCCGACAACCGGATATTCCTTATGACGCATAGCCATGATCTCGCCATCGTCTGTCCGTGCCAGCACCCGCAGACAATCTGGCAGATCTTTTTCCTGTACCGCAAGCGAATGATACCTTGCCACACGGATCGGAGAATTGATTCCCGTAAATACGCTGCTTCCATCATGCTCAATCAGTGACTGTTTGCCATGAAACAGTGCTTTTGCATAAGAAACGGTTCCCCCTAATGCCTCACCAATACACTGGTGTCCCAGACAGATACCAAGAATCGGCTTCTTTCCGGTAAATTCCCGGACAACATCCATGCAGATGCCAGCCTCTTTTGGATTTTTCGGTCCTGGAGAAAGCACGATCCGTTCCGGGTCCATCGCAGTAATTTCATCAATGGTAATCTTGTCATTACGGACAACTTTGATATCGGAGTTAAAAATCCCGATATACTGATACAGGTTATAAGTAAAAGAATCATAGTTATCAATCAGTAAAATCATAAATTTTCCTCCTCAATCAGTGTCTTTGCCAGTGCCATTACTTTATTGCAGCACTCCTGGTACTCATTTTCCGGAACGGAATCTGCAACTATTCCCGCTCCAGCCTGCAAATATACACGGTTTTTCTTTTTGATCATTGTCCGGATCGTAATACAGAAATCCATATCACCGGAGAAATCAATGTATCCGGTTGCGCCTCCGTAGAGTCCTCTGCGCACACTCTCAAGTTCATCGATAATCTCCATCGCGCGGATCTTCGGTGCTCCAGAAAGCGTTCCTGCCGGAAGGAACGAAGAAACCAGATCCAGCGGATGAAATTCTCCTTTTTTCTTTCCTTCCACCATAGATACGATGTGCATTACATGGGAATAATTCTGTACTTCCATAAACTGTGTCACCTTGACGGTTCCGAATTCTGAGATCCGTCCCATGTCATTTCTCGCAAGATCCACCAGCATGACATGTTCGGCGCGTTCCTTTTCATCCCGGAGCAATTCATCCCGAAGCAATGCATCCTCCTCGGCATCCACACCCCTGCGCCGGGTTCCGGCGATCGGACAGGTATACACCCTGCTTCCCTGCTGCTTTACAATCATTTCCGGGGAACTTCCGATCACTTCAAACTCTCCATAATTGAAATAATACAGATACGGGGATGGATTCAGTTCCCGGAGCTCTTTATACAGCTCAAATCCGGTCTGTTTTGTCTCAATCGTCCATCTCTGGGAAAGCACGGTCTGGAAAATATGTCCTTCCCGGATATACTGTTTGATTTTTTCGACTTTTTCGCAATACTGTTCTAAGGTATCGGACTGGTTGACAATCACACCGTCATGTGTAAAATTTCTGTCCGGTATCTGTCCGGCATTTTTTCTTGCCTCCTCAATCAGTTCTGCTGCTTCTGCTAATGCTTTCTTTTTTCCGTCTTCCGAATCTTCTCCAAGAATCACTGCGGTCAGTGTCTCTGCCACATGATCCACCAGGATAAATTTTGTCATGAGCATCATCTGGATGGTCTCGATTCCAATCTCGTCTGGATTGTTATCCGGCAGTACTTCCGCATAGCGGACAAAATCATATCCCAGATTTCCGACCAGTCCTCCGGAAAAAGACAGCTCTTCGTTTTCTTTTACGATATCAAACTCGCTGTAATATTCTTTCAGACGTTCGAGCGGATTTCCCTGCCGGATTTCTTCCGTCCCGTTGTTCCGCCGGATCACGAGTGCATCCCCGCGGGAAGTAATGATCTCTTCCGGTTCTTTTCCAAAAAACGTATATCTGTCATAATTTTTATCATAACTTTCCAGAAGAAATCCTTTTTTGTTTCCTACCAGACTCTCATACATGCCGATCGCTGTTTCATTTACAATGCTGACTGTCTTTTTGTATACCCGTAATCTCCGCTTCATATTACTGCTCCTTTTTTCCAAATAAAAAACGTCCCTGATCCGACTGCTGCCGGATCAGGGACGATTATCCTCGTGGTGCCACCCTTCTTCGCTCCGTAACTGAAAACTAACAAAGGCAGCCATCCCCGAACCGGAAATAACTGCCACCAATTACGCAACCTCTTGTGATACAGAAAACAAAATCTCTTTGTCTCGATATCCATGCCCCTGTAACGTGGGGAAACGGCTCAACTACTCGCCTTACGCTTTCACCTTGCATCTAACGAATCCATTCCATGACAAACTATCCTGCCGGCTCACACCTGCCGCCGGCTCTCTGAAAGGAATCATCTGCTGTACTTACCTTCGCTCAATGATTTTATTTCTCTTTAATTTATTAACAGTTTAATACACTACAGTGTGTCTGTCAACCAAAATTTTAACTTTCAGGAAAATTTCATTTTAGGATACAATCACCTTGCGGAATTTTATATTTTCTTTTTCACTCTTTTCGTGTAAAATACATTTTACGGCAATGTTTATTGCATAACAACTTAAGAAAGGACTTATAGCTATGAAACAAAAAATAGGACTGTTTCTTTGTCTTGCCCTGCTCCTTACCGGATGCAGCTACCAGACAAAGACCATCCGTTTCGGTGCAGCCGACATCGGTGGGATGTATTATACCGTTGCAAATGCTTATGCCGGTCTGGCATCCAAAGAATCCTCCGACCTGAAATTTGAAGTTAAAAACACCGCCGGATCTGCGGCAAATCTACGGCTTTTGTCCGGAAATTACATTGATCTTGGGATCGCACAGGCGGATCTGGTCCGGGCAGCCCATGAAGGAACCGGCAGTTTTTCTGATAACAGACAACAGGGATACCGTGCCATTGCAGGACTTTATACCGAAGCCTGCCAGATCGTCGTCCGGGCAGATTCTGATATCCGGACATTAAATGATCTGCAGGGAAAAACCGTCAGCATCGGTGCCAGCGAATCCGGAACCGAACAAAACGCTACCGAAATTTTAAAACTGAGTGGTCTGACTTCGAAACTGGTGCACATGGTGAATCTGGATTATGCAGATGCCGCCGGAAAACTTGCCTCCGGTGAAATTGATGCCTTATTCTGCACCGCCGGCATCCGCACCGCAGTCATTGAAGAACTGGCAAAGGAATGTGATCTGCGGCTCCTTTCCATCGACGATACCTGTCTGGAAAAACTGCTTGCAACCACAAAGGAATACAGCAAATATGTCATTCCTGCAAACACTTACAGTGGACAGGACGAAGACGTGACAACCATTGGAGTCAAAGCTGTACTGCTTGCCTCCGATGCCCTTTCCGAAAAAACCGTGGAAAAACTTACAGAAATTCTGTTTTCCCACGCACAGGATCTGGCCTATGCCACATCTTTAGACGCTGCTTTTGACGAGACAGATGCATCCTCCGGTGTAACCATTCCCTTCCATCCGGGTGCTGCTGCTTATTATGCCGGGCAGGGAATCAGCGTCAATACAAAATAACATATGAAAGAAGGACAACTATGGAAATACATTTGAATATGTACCAGACACTGGCAGTTGCTGTACTGGTACTCTTGTTTGGCAGCTTTTTAAGACACCGCATCGGGTTTCTGGAAAAATTCTGTATTCCGGCACCTGTCATTGGCGGTCTTTTGTTTGCAATTTTGACCTGTCTTTGTTATGTTACCGGAATTGCGGAATTCTCTTTTGACGACACACTCCGGGAAGTATGCATGGTATTTTTCTTTACCTCGGTCGGTTTTCAGGCCAACTTAAAAGTGTTAAAAAGCGGGGGCACAGCTATGGCAGTTTTCCTCGGTCTTGTCGTTGCACTGATTATATGTCAGAACCTTCTTGCCGTGGGATTGTCCCATGTCCTGCACTTAAATCCGCTGATTGGTATGTGTACCGGCTCCATCCCAATGGTCGGCGGTCATGGTACAGCCGGAGCATTCGGTCCTGTATTAGAAGATTTTAATATTCAGGGAGCCACCACGATCTGTACTGCAGCTGCCACCTTTGGTCTGATTTCCGGCAGTCTGGTCGGCGGTCCGCTCGGCAGACGCCTGATTGAAAAACAGAACCTGCTGTCCACGGCAGTCACGGAAGATGACAGTCTGCTGGTTGAGGACGAAAAGAAACATGAGCGCCATACGAACATGTATGCATCTGCCGTATTTCAGTTAATCCTTGCGATCGGTCTGGGAACTATTTTTTCTTATTTTCTGACCAAAACCGGACTTACCTTTCCGGTTTACATCGGTGCCATGCTTGCAGCCGCACTGATCCGCAACATTGCCGAATACTCCGGCAAAGCAACGATCCACATGGGTGAAATCAACGACCTTGGAGGTATCAGTCTCTCCCTCTTTTTGGGTATGGCGATGATCACCTTAAAGCTCTGGGAACTTGCTTCTTTAGCGCTTCCGCTTGTGATCCTGCTGACGGCACAGGTCGTACTGATCTGTGTATTTACTTACTTCATCGAGTTTAATATTATGGGACGGGATTACGATGCCGCTGTACTGGTTGCCGGAACCTGTGGTTTTGGTATGGGTGCTACTCCAAATGCCATGGCAAACATGCAGGCCATCTGTGACCGCTACGTGCCTTCCGTAAAAGCGTATCTCCTGATTCCTCTGATCGGAAGTTTATTTGCAGATTTTATCAACAGCCTTGTAATTACCTTTTTTATCAATATTTTGTAATTGGGAGGACAACGAAAATGTTTTGGAAAAAATTAAAGAAAAAGGCAACGGAAAAGCATAATTACGACCTGACCTACGACAATGTAGCGATTCCGGAAGTGCACACCCACAAACCGGAAGATCACGAAGAAACTCCGGGTGAAGATGCCCCGGTGCACTATGACAATGTAGCTATCCCTGAGGTACATATCCGCAGGAAAAAATAAAAGACTCCGCAGAATCAAATCCCTGAGGGTTCCGGTTCTGCGGAGTTTTTCTTTTCCTGTCATTTATTTTAAATGCAGACTTTCTTCCTTTCCCTGAATCTGCAGCGTCACCGGGCGTTCCACATGTACGCATTCTCCCTGTTCTAACGTTCCTATCACGTTGTCTTCTTTCAGCAGTAAAATCTTCTCCGGAGAATCACTGATCATCCGGTATGTCTGTTTCGAAGGGTCATAGGAAATCTGACAATGTTTCCACTCGAATGTTTTGTTTCCTGCTGTATTCTTCTTTTTTGTGGAAGAATCCTCTTTCCGGCTGCGTTTCTTTTTCGACTTTCTCCGCCGGTGAGCTTTTTTGCGCCGCCAGCCGTGTCCAGACCGCTTCGGATTCTTTTCCCTTTTTATCTGCTCATTTCCCTGTTTTTCGGGTGGCCGGTACCCTCCTGTAATCCATCCTGTCAGTATGAGTATCCATGCGACTCCATGCAGCAGGGTAAAGAAATATATCCCTGACAACAGAAACGGATACAGTGCCGGAAACACAGCCAAAACAATCAGCAGTTCTGCCAGCACCAGACTGGTAAACAGCGTTGGCAGCAGCATCGTCTTTTTTCCTTCCGCCAGAAACAACATTCCCACAGACAAAAAACAAAGCAGTACCGGGAGCAGTGCTGCAATGGCACAAACTGCCAGAAGCCGCATCTGTCCCACTCCCTGTACATAAGAAAGACTGCTTTTTACCGTACCAACCGTGATCGGAGCTTTTAAAACGAAAGTATCTGCCACTCTGCCTTCTGTCAGATACGTATAACCTGCCCTTCCTCCTGCTTTCACCACATCCAGACCGGACAGCGTCATCTCCTGCCCGCCTGCCGAAAACTTACAAAACGGCAATAGCATGGAAAGTAATGCCAGAAGAAGTGCTATTGCTGCTATATTTTTCAATAAACGTCCATACGTTCTCATGCTCATTTCCTCCCATCGTTTTACATTCTGACAGGCTCATTATAGCACGGAATCTTTTGTCTTCTTATTAAATTTCTTTTAAATTTTTGTGATTCACAATTGCCACCCAGATTCCCGGGGCTTTCAACGGCACCGAAAGGATATAGGCCAGCACAACACGCAGCCCCAGAGAGATCACCGTAAGTACCACTGACATCTGTGCTTTGTTGATTGCCCGGTAATATCCGTACAGCAGAAACAGACACCCGATTCCACAGTAAAACGAGCCCTCGATACGCAGATACTGCACACCACACGCGATGACCGCCGTCTCCTGTGCCTTCACAAAAATCTCCATCAGAGATGCTGCAAACGTGCACACCAGAATGGAAATAATGATACTGAATACAATACTGATCGCAAAGGCTTCCTTCGTTCCTTTTTGGATCCGTCCGTAATCTTTCACCCCATAATTCTGTGCGACAAACGTGGAATACGCATTGCCGAAATCCTGTACCGGAAGATATGCAAATGTGTCAATTTTGACCGCTGCCGCAAATGCCGCCATCGTTGTTGCCCCGAAACTGTTTACAAGCCCCTGCACCATCAGAATTCCAAAATTCATGACCGACTGCTGCAGACAGGTCAGTGAAGACAACGTTATAATTTCTTTCATGATAACCGGATCAAATCCCTCACGCAGCATCCCTTTCTGCTGTGATTTCTGCGGTTTCATCGTTGCGCCAGCCGCACGCCCTGATTGTGACACAACAACATACAGCAAAATGCCGATTCCCGCTATATACTGGGAAACCACAGTTGCTGCCGCCGCCCCACGGATGCCCCAGTGAAAGCCTACAACAAACAACAGATCCAGTCCGATATTTAAAACGGAAGATACCGCCAGAAATACAAGCGGAACCGTAGAATTTCCGAGTGCCCGGAGCAGACAGGCAAAAAAGTTATACAGTGAAGAGGCAAGCAGCCCCGCATAAATAATAACCAGATACTGCCGCATCCCCTCCATGACTTCCTGTGGCACACGTAGAAACCACAGAATAGGATGCATACACACATACACCAGCACGTTAACGAAGACCATCACTGCCATGATGAGCACAAAAGCATGCGCCACAGCTACCCGCGCGCATGCTTATCGTTTTTCCCTTTATAAATGGAAAATAAGACTCCTGCCCCCATGGAAAGTCCCAGAAAAATCGAGGTCAAAAAGGTCATAAGTGTATAGGCGGACCCCACCGCCGCGAGTGCATTCTTTCCAACCACGCGCCCGACAATCAGTGTATCCGCAATATTGTAAAACTGTTGCATCAGATTGCCCGCCATCATCGGCAGTGCAAATAAGATAAGATTTTTTGATATTTTTCCTTTTGTTAAATCATAGTACATTCTTTTATTCCGTGATGATTTCCCCAACACTGCTTTCCATTTCGTCCTTTTCCAGAAGCATCTGCTGCGCCCGCTTATCCTCCGCGATTGCTGTCATGATACGGTTGATATCCTCCGGACAGAACATCGTAATTGCCTGTGACAGGTCACTGAGATTATCCCGGTTGACCATCAGACACCCGCCACCTTTTAAGCTGATGTTCAGACACTTGCTACGGTCGGTGACATCCCCGAGTGTAATCCGATTTCTGTCCGTATCACATACAAACGTAACCCCTTTGTACGTGATTGTACCGTTTTGTGCCAGATGCTGATACGGCGCTTTCTTTTCGGTTCCGTCTATATGCTCCCGAAAACTGCTTCCGCGCGTTTGTCCGTTTTGTGTACCCAGTCCTGCTATTTTTCCGTATAATGTAGTGTATCCTGTCTGTAATGCTCCAATTGCCATATTCTTTTTATCCTCCGTAAGTTACATCCTGTTTTTCATGCTTTTCACCTCTGGAAAATAATTCCCGGGTTTGCATGTATTTATACATTTTTCCCAGCTTTTATTTTTGTAATGTATTTATCCAGTTCCATACCACAGGCATATATATTTTTCGCCCGAGATATAGCACAAAAAACACCAGTATCACCGTAAGTATTCTCCGAAGCGGCCAGTACCAAGGCTGTTTTCCAATAAAGCCTTTCAGAATCCAGATTCCCATTTTCGCTTCTTTTTTCTGATTGCACCGCATACAGGCAGTACATAAGTTTTTCATATCATTCGAACCGTGAATTCCAAACAATGCGGCTCTTCTACGCACTGCCGGATACTCCTCCATGCAATGAACCGGAAAAATATGGTCAATCGTTATTTTATCTTTTGACTTCTTTTTCCCACAGTATGCACACCGGTATTTTCCGGTAGGTGATGGATACTTTGCAAAAAAAAGGCTACGGTAATTGCTGCTTCGCGTATACTGCGTTGGCACTGCTTCAAATGTAAGATTCCTTCTTCTGCAATAACGCTGCATATGATTTTTTTCCCATCTGGAACATTCCTTTTTTTCATAATATACTCTGCTATTTTCCCGCCTGATACAGGTATATTTCTTCCACCACAGAAAAATGCGGCAGCGCTTTACGCTTTTTGTTCCATTTTTTATTCTTACGGTATATGTCTGTGCCAATGTTGCAATTTCCTTTATTTCAATTTTTTCTTTTACAGCTTATAATCCACATGTTGTCCCATGAGCTTCTCGCGATCCGTCCGGACTTCATTACTCCTCTCTACAAATGTATATTCACCTATTTTATCCATAAGCTCTTCTACAGAATTGGCAGTTAATGTAATGGTCTGTGTATCATCCTCACTCTCAGTCCTGGATTCTTTGGATTTCTCCAGGCGTTCCTTCTCCTGCTTTTTCTCTGCCTTTTTCTCCGCTGCTTTCTTTTCCGCCTTCTTTTTCTCCGCAGACTTTTGAATTCTGGATTTCTGATCCGACGATGATTTTCTGAGCACTGCAAAAAACGAAGTGGTTCCACCATCATTCACCTGCATGCCATACTCCTTTACATCAGCACCGGATTTTTCCACGCTGGATTTTAACTGTTGCAGCTGTGCTGTTGCTCCACTGAGAATTCCCTCGTATTTCTTACGATAACTCTCATCCATAGCCATTCGTTCAATTTTCTCTTCATCAATAAGAACGACTGTCTTAATATTATTTGCATATTTTGCGGCATTTGCCTGAGCATTTGCTTTCTGATCTTTGCTTACCAGAATAAAATCATAATTTCCGTATTTCTTTTTTAATTTTTCATAATACTTTTGCGCTTCTTTCGAAAGTTTTGGATCACCAATCGTCTTTCCCAAATCTTTGGATTCCGTTACCTTCTCTTCTTTCTTTACTTCCCCGGTTTCCGTATTCCTGGCTACTTTCGTTTTTTCCTTACTGCCCGGTGTATAATTTTGAGCATATACATTTGAAACTATTGTGTTTGTATTAACTGCCATAACCCTTCCTCCTATCACAAGATCAACATCATTGTGCCAGCCCCTGCATCTGCACTGCTACTAATACAAGTATCGTCACATCTTTCAAAAACTTTATACATCGAATGTGTTGATCCGGCATATATGCAATATTCAGAAATTTTTCAGCAGAAATCCACGAATTGTCTGCACATAATCCTCTACTTTCAGGACTGTCGAAAGGTGCCCACCCGAAACATATTTAATGGTTGGATTATGCATCAGCCGAATGAGATCTTTCTGCATTTTACCGGAAAAGAAATCCTAATCCGGAAGTATCAGTAATATTTTGCCTTCCAGTTCCTTAAAATCCGACTCTGTGACAGGTGTCTGATTCATCAGATCAGCCAGCAGCCCGGAAATATGCACAGCTTTTTCCTTCGTATAATCCTTAAAAATAGTTTCAAACATCTCCTGTGCATACGCAATTTCTTCTTTACTTTCATTGCGGATATGTCCCATTCCTGCCCTGATCAGTTTCGGTTTTAATTTTTCATAATTGCAATATTTCATATAAAACAGCATAAGCGGTGCAAGAAAATATTTCTTCTTAAGGCTTTTAAGCGTAGCCGCATCCATCCCACCGTTTGAAATCAGAATGATTCCGCCAACTTCTTTCGGATACTTCTGTGTATAGATCTGTGCAACCATACCTCCGTCACTTGCACCAACAAAAATTGGCTGTGTTACTCCGATCCTGTCAAAAATTATATTTACAAAATATATGAAATTTAAAAAGACGGCTCTTCCGTTTGATTGAAGCTCGTAAAAATGGTGGGCGATTTATCGACCACCACAAAAAAATCAAAAAATTTACACACTTTACTTGACAAACTCAAAAGGGATATATTCTATTTTCTATTTTCTATTTTCTATTTTCTATCTCTCATCTTATTCTTTAATTCCTGAACCACTTCCAGATAATCTCTGTGTTTCATATCCGGAAAAGCCTTGATCAGTCGTCCCTGTCCCACAAACGTATGCTCTACGATTGAGCTGGATAACTCATCAAATTCCTTCTGTAGATCTGCCTTATTTTTGCGAAGCGTCTCAATGGATTTATTTACTTTCTCTTCCGTTGCTTCCTTAAACTCTGCCCTGGCCAAAGCCGCCTGCACCTTACCTTCGCCAACTTTCTGTACGGTATCAATCGTCGTTGTTGCCAGAGAATCACTAATCTTATCACTGATCACCCGCATGTTGGCACGAATTGTATCCAGCCTCGTAAGTTTCCTGTTCAGTCCCTGAATAACCGCAACGGTCACTATAAGATCCGCCAGATACAATGCATAAAGTATGGCAACGACCATCCAGCCCACAATGGATGGCGCGTGCGCAGAAGTGTGATGTTCCACAAAAGACTGAAATACTTTCACAACAAGCAGAATCGCCACTCCCCAGATCAATGAGAACTCCAGACAGATATATCCATGAAAATTCAATGGCTTGTTGGAATAATCCCACCATCTTGCATGAAAGCAAACGTCGAGGAGCCATCCGGCGATCAGTTCAACCGCAGTTGCCAAAATCACACCAAACAGGAAAATCATACCGTCATTCAGCTGGTATCCGCTGCCCTGAAACGTATTCATCATCGCAAATACCGAAAGCACTCCAAATCCGTATACCGGACACACGGGTCCATTTAGGAATCCTCTGTTAATTACTTTTCCACAGGCTACCGCATGATAGACAACTTCAAGTGCCCAGCCTCCAAATGAATAGATCAAAAAATACCAGCATATCTGGTAATATGTCATTCCACAAATCATCTTTTTTCCCCTTATTCTAATATTCCATGTTAATAAAACAGCTCTCATATGATAGCTAAATGCCGTATTCGATGATTTCTTTGCATCTTCTGTCTGTTCCGATACCAGTTCTATCAAATTTTCCGCTTCCAAAATAATCACCTGCTATTTTCTCTAACTGCTCTGCAATCTGCGGAAACGGAAGGTTCAAATCCAATGTCCGCACCCATATCGTGTTGCCATCCATAGAATACTTATTATTCGGTGTTATTTGTTCCTGTGTCGTAAGCGCATAGTTTTAGGGCGTACCCTATAAATGAAATCTGACACCCCGCGCTAGGATGCCAGACATGCGAGTATTTCACTACATTTTATTTACAAGTTTTCTGAGTCAATTCACTCCACGGGGCAAATTGTTCCAATTCCTCCTCTGACATTTCAGCACCAGGACGATGCTCCAGAAGGAAGCTCAGATATTTAAGTGGGTCAAGTTCATTGGCTTTTGCCGTTTCTATCATAGAATAGATTTTCATACTAGCATCCGCTCCGGCTGGTGCATCACAGAAAAGCCAGTTCTTACGGCCAACTACCAATGGTCGAATGCTGTTCTCACTGAGATTATTACTCAGGCTGCATGCACCATCTTTCAGATAGTTCATCATAAACGGACGGCAACCATTGGAATAGTTGATTGCCTTGATCAGCCTGTCTCCGGATTCCGGATGCAGCTGATCAAGCCATGACAAAAAAGCCTCTATGCCAGGTTTTTGATCCTTCAGGCGGCGATGATAAATCTGTTTGAGCGATAATCCTTTTTCTCGATAAGATCGTTCATACTCAAACAGCTTATTACAGTATAGGAATCCCACCATTGTCACCAGTTCGTACCAGCCAGACATAAGATTTACTCTGTGGTCTGCGGCCTTCTTCCTTTAATA
>NZ_CVRR01000094.1 GCF_001406815.1 Roseburia faecis
CTCTAACTTTCCCCATTTTATAGGCTTTCCCGCCTGTCCATTAGTGAAATGATATGTAGTTTCCCTTATTTTTGCCCTTATGAGATAATCACAAGGGAAATAAGGGAAATTTTTTAGTCATTGCCCACCACTTTATCAAGAAGCCGAACCGATTTTCGTTTCGCATCTCTTGTGGAGTGAGCATAGACGTTCATTGTGGTACTGACATCTGAGTGTCCCAACAATTCCTGCACATCTTTTGGGGCTGCTCCATTTGCTAAAAGGTTGCTTGTATAGGTGTGACGTAACTGGTGGAAATGAAAGCCTTCAAATCCCTCTAATGTTTTTGCCACCTTTCTGCA
>NZ_CVRR01000095.1 GCF_001406815.1 Roseburia faecis
GGGGCTGTAAAAAAACTCCCCTGACAGAAAAATCGCCCAGACCGTGAGGTCTGAGCGATTTTTTGGTATAATTAATTATGCTACTAAATAACAATACCAATGGTAATTATACTATGCGTCAGCTGAAATTACCATTAGAAATCGAAAAATTGATCGATATTTCCGATCCGGTATACACTTTTTGTGAGGTTATGGATCACATTGACCTATCCAGATATTTTGTAGAGAAAGGCTATAAAACAGGTCGCCCAAGATGTGATGTTCAAAAACTCCTTAAAGTAATACTTTTTGCCTTTATGGAAAATGGCATCTGCTCCTTACGGGAAATAGAAAAGCTCTGCCGTAATGACATTCGTTACATGTATCTTCTTGATGGCATGAAAACGCCTTCTTTTGCTACATTTG
>NZ_CVRR01000096.1 GCF_001406815.1 Roseburia faecis
TTACTATGAGTTCTATCATCTGGACGGAACAGAGAATGTTCCAGAAGATTATAAGGAAATATCCTTTGTCTGCTTAAGACCGGATGGAAGTTTGGAACTGCCAAGCACGTTAGGAATTGTTTGCAGGAAGATTGCTCAGAAACTGGATGGATTTGAAGGATTTCATTTTCACCAGTTGCGACACACCTACACAAGCAACCTTCTGGCAAATGGAGCAGAACCAAAGGATGTGCAGGAACTGTTAGGGCACTCAGATGTCAGTACCACCATGAATGTCTATGCACACTCTACAAGAAAAGCCAAGCGGGAATCTGCAAGGTTACTTGATAAAGTGGCAGGCAATGACTAAATAAAACTTTCCCTTATTTCCCTTACGATTATCTCATAAGGG
>NZ_CVRR01000097.1 GCF_001406815.1 Roseburia faecis
ATAGGAATCCCACCATTGTCACCAGTTCGTACCAGCCAGACATAAGATTTACTCTGTGGTCTGCGGCCTTCTTCCTTTAATACCTGGATCGGAGTCTCATCTGCCATCAGATATCTGCGTTTCAACAGTTTCCGGTGCAGATATTCATACATTGGCAAAAAGTAATTCTCTGCGCAGTAGATGGTCCAACTGGCCATGGTCGTACGGCTGATCTTTACCCCAAGGTGTTCAAAGTCCTTCTCCTGACGGTATAAGGGCATGGACATGACATATTTATAATACATCACATGTGCTGCAAGACCGGACG
>NZ_CVRR01000098.1 GCF_001406815.1 Roseburia faecis
ATAACACTTACAAAATCAGAACCACCGTAGAAAGAGATATTAACCACATCAAGGATAATCTTTGTCTGGCCGGAAGAAGAACCCAGAATGAGAAAACACTTCACGCCGATCTGGTCCTTGCAGGAATTACCCAACTGATAACAGTTGTACTTTCGGATAAAATCAATCATCACGAATTTATTCGCAGCTTAAAACCTCTTATTGCTTAGGACTTACCAACTCAATAAAGTCTACGGCTTATTTAAGTGCGCCTAAAACAGCTCAATATCCGTTTTCGTCATTAAAATCATGCTATGCTCAATTCTGTTTCTATTTTGATTCAAGTTTGCGAACGAGCATCGCGAGTTTCGCAATTACCTA
>NZ_CVRR01000099.1 GCF_001406815.1 Roseburia faecis
AAAGGCATGTGGAGATGAAAAAACTGCGAAATGGCTTGAGGAAAATTTAGCAATTATGCCAGATGTTATACGAAATGCACAGAAGGCGGCAATAAGTCATGGTAGTAAACTGATATCAGTGGAGTTTAAGTTTACGAATAATGGAACCGAAATGACAACCTGTGGCATTTTTGGAGAGACTGGTACGGATTCAGAAATTGACAAATGGCTGGAGAGAATGAAAGAGGATAAAGAAAAAGAAGATAAAAAAACAGAAAATATGATTGCTATAGAAGCGACAACTAAAAATAAGGTAGGTTTTGATACATATGCATAGTATCAATTTCTATAATTTTGAAGAAAGAAAAGATTACAAACAAGGT
>NZ_CVRR01000100.1 GCF_001406815.1 Roseburia faecis
GGCAACGTGACAACAAGTACAGTTGAATTAAAAACATCACGTCCCGGTGTGACAAAAACAGAGCAGATTAAGACAGGGTATAGTAATGTAAATGATTATTCAAAATACTTGCAAGGAAAATACCATTATATGAATATAGGGCTGACTTCAATGCAGGGTATTCCGACAACGGTATCTGTTTCAAGTGCATTTTTACAAAAGTGCATGAATGATCCGGAAAAAGCAAAGTATTTGGAGGAAAACTTAGCAGCCATTCCGGATTGTACAAAAGATACGATTAATGGATGTTTGGGCACTGTGACAAATCAGAGTTATATGATTGATGCAAACGGAAATATTATAGAGACAGCATCT
>NZ_CVRR01000101.1 GCF_001406815.1 Roseburia faecis
CAGGACGATGCTCCAGAAGGAAGCTCAGATATTTAAGTGGATCAAGTTCATTGGCTTTTGCCGTTTCTATCATAGAATAGATTTTCATACTGGCATCTGCCCCGGCTGGTGTATCACAGAAAAGCCAGTTCTTACGGCCAACTACCAATGGTCGAATGCTGTTCTCACTGAGATTATTACTCAGGCTGCATGCACCATCTTTCAGATAGTTCATCATAAACGGACGGCAACCATTGGAATAGTTGATTGCCTTGATCAGCCTGTCTCCGGATTCCGGATGCAGCTGGTCAAGCCATGACAAAAAAGCCTCTATGACAGGTTTTTGATCCTTCAGGCGGCGAT